>NZ_JACSRD010000265.1 GCF_014879935.1 Prosthecobacter sp. | reverse complement strand
GCTGGCCTATCGCGACGGCCGCCTGGCGGAATGCAATGACGTGATGGCCCGGATGTACGGCCTGAAGGACGCCGGTGAGATGATTGGCAAAAAACTCGACTTCATGCTGCCGCCGGAGGATCCGCAGGCACGCGAGTTCATCGCCTCCATCATCCGCGCCGGTTATCGCGTCGTGGATGCCGAGTCCGCGGAGCGTGATGCGGCGGGAAACGTGGTGCATTTCTCCAACAGCATGACCGGCGTGGTGGAGGACGGCCGGCTGCGGCGGGTGTGGGGCACCCAGCGCGATATTTCCGCACGCAAACGGGCCGAGGAGGCGCTGCGGGAGAGCGAGGAGCGCCATCGCCTGCTGTTTGACCGCAGTCCGCTGCCCACCTTCGTGGTGGACGCGGAATCGCTGCGCTTCCTGGCCGCCAATGACGCCGTGCTGGAGCTTTACGGCTACTCCTGGGAGGAATTCGCGAAACTCACGCTGCTGGACATCCGTCCGGCGGAGGATGTGGCGGAAGCGCGGGACCTCATCGCCAGCATGCCGGCCAGCGGTGATGTGGTGGCACTGCGGAAGCAGCGTGGCCTGCCTGAGGCGCACCGCCACCGGCGCAAGGACGGCACCGTGTTGTTTGTGGAGCCGCGTGTGCTGGAGCTCACCTTCAACGGCCGACGGGCGTGGCTGGCCACGGTGTCAGACATCACCCGCAAACGGCAGGCGGACGAGCATGTGAAGTGGCTCGCCGATTTCCCGGGACAGAATCCCAATCCGGTGATCGAGGTGGACCTGGCCGAACGCCGTGTCTTTTACGCGAACCGCTACTGTGTGCGCCGTTTTCCAGATCTCGAATCGCTGGGGCTGGACCATCCTTTCCTCCAGGGCATCGAAGAAGCCGCGCGGCCGCTGCTGGAAGGCCGGGTGGAGGCGATGGGCCGGGAGGTGTTCGCCGATGGAAGCTGGTTCATCCAGTCGCTGTGCCACCTGCCGGGCACGCAGCATGTGCGCATGTATTGCGTGAACATCTCCGCCTTGAAGGATGCCGAGAAGCAGTTGCGCGAGAACGAGGAGCGCCTGCTGCTGGCCCGTGACGAGGCGGAGCAGGCCTCCCGGGCGAAGGATCGCTTCCTCGCCGTGCTCAGCCATGAACTGCGGACGCCGCTGACGCCGGTGCTCATGGCCCTGGGCGCCCTGGAGCACGATCAGGGGATCAGCGAGGGGGTGCGCGAGGATCTGGCGATGATGAAGCGCAACATCGAGCTGGAAACGAAGCTCATCGACGACCTGCTCGACATCAGCCGCATCACCAGCGGCAAGTTGAAGCTGGAGATCGAGCCCGTCGATCTGAACGAGGTCGTGCGGCATGCCTGCGAGATCTGCCGGCCCCAGCTCCATGAATGCGGGGTGCGGCTGGAGGCGGAGCTGGATCCGTCCGCAGGCGTCGTGTCCGGTGATCCAGCACGACTGCAGCAGGTGCTGTGGAACGTGCTCAAAAACGCGATCAAGTTCAGTTCGCAGCCCGGACTGATCCGCATCACCACACGGCAGGTGGATGGCACGCATGCCGAGGTGCGTGTGCAGGACAACGGCGTGGGCATTCCACCGGAGCGGCTGCCGCACATCTTCAATGCCTTCGAGCAGGGCGGATCGAAGGTGACGCGAAAATTCGGCGGATTGGGGCTCGGACTCGCCATCAGCAAGGCGTTGGTCGAACTGCATCACGGCACGATCCGCGCGGAAAGCGGCGGGAAAGGGCAGGGGGCCACCTTCATCATCGAACTGCCCGGCAAAGTGCTGACCTCCACCGCCCGCATCCGCCTCACGGCACCACCGGCCGGGCAGCGCATGCCGAAGCTCCGCCTCCTGGTGGTGGAGGATCACGCGGACACCCTGCGCACGCTCACCCGGCTGCTCACAAGCATGGGCTGCACCGTGCTGACGGCCGGCAGCGTGGCGAGTGCGGTGGAACTGGCCGCCCGCGAGTCCTTTGACATGGTGCTGAGTGATCTCGGCCTGCCGGACGGCGATGGACGCGAGGTGATGCGCCGCGTGCGTGCCCGCCGCAACGTGCCGGGCATCGCCATGAGCGGCTACGGCACGGATGAGGACGTGCAACGCAGCCGCGAGGCCGGATTCTGCGAGCATCTGACGAAACCCGTCGAGTTCAGCACCTTGAAGCAGGTCATTCTCCGCCTCTCCAGCGATCTGGCGGACCGGTCTTGAGGGGAGAAGGCCAGGATCGAATCGCATGGATCAAGGTCTCAGGCGCTGCCCCATGCGGGAATCCGCTGCAAACAGACCCATCTGAAGCGGCGGGCCATTTCGATGTCTTCACAACGTGCCCGTCACTAGACCGCGGCACGCACTCATCGGATGAATGCCGCTGCCATCACCATCACCTGGGCCGGATTGCTGAAGCGCACCGCGGATGCCTGGATCTCGGACAAGGCGCTGCGCCTCAGTGCCGCGCTGGCCTACTACGCTGTCTTTTCCATCGCCCCCCTGCTGGTCATCGCCATCGCCGTGGCGGGGCTCGTGTTCGGAGAAAAGGCGGTCACCGGCCAGTTGCAGTCGGAACTGCGCACCTACATCGGGGCGCCGGCCGCCGCGGCGGTGCAGTCGATGGTGCAAAGCGCCGCGCGGCCGGGGGAGGGCGTGACGGCCACGATCACCGGCTTTGCCGTGCTGCTGCTGGGCGCGTCCGGTGTGTTCGGGGCGCTGAAGGACGCGCTGAACACGATCTGGGAGGTGAAACCGCGGGAGGACTTCGATCTGCGTGCCTTCGCACGCGGGAAGATCCTGAAATTCGGCATGGTGCTGGTCATTGGCTTCCTGCTGCTGGTGTCGCTGCTGCTGAGCACCGCCGTCGCCACGCTGAACCACCGGCTGGAAAATGTGATCGAGCTGCCGCCGCTGGTCTGGACGGTGGCGACCTTCATCGTGTCGATGGCGGTGGCCACCACGCTCTTCGCCTGGATCTTCAAGGTGCTGCCGGATGTGCACACGGACTGGCGTGATGTCTGGATCGGCGCGGTGATCACGGCGCTGCTCTTTGAGATCGGCAAGACGGCGCTGAGCTGGTATCTCGGCCGCGAGAGCACGGTGAACGCCTACGGCGCGGCAGGCTCCATCGTTCTGCTGCTGCTGTGGGTCTATTATGCCTCGTGCATCCTGCTGTTCGGCGCAGAATTCACGCAGGTCTATGCGCGGGCACGCGGGCGCATCATCGGCCCTGCGGGCAATGCGCAATGGGTGGGCGCGGACGAGCGCCTCAACGAGGGCCTGGATCAACACGGCCACACCGGCAAGGCACAGCCGCCGCCGCAGGAGGAAACGTCCGCCGGCACGCAGCGCGACACGTCCTCTCCGCTGATGGCGCCGCTGCTGCGCTATTTCGAAGGACGCGGCGTCCTGCTCACCCTCGAGGCGAAGGAGGCCTTCCGGCAGATCATCGGCATGGTCGTGCTGCTGGTGGTCGCGTGCACCGTATTGTTGGCCGGCTGGCTGCTGCTGGCGAACGCGCTGGTCGGCTGGCTGGCGCATTACACCGGCTGGGCCTGGGTGAAGGCCTCCGTGATCACCGGCGGCCTGCATGTGCTCCTCGCGCTGCTCGTGGCGCTGTGGCTGTGGCGGCGCATCGCCGTGGCACGCTGGTTTGGCGACACCCTCAACGAATTCAGAAAGGACCGCGCATGGCTACACGGCCACAAGAAGCACTGAGCAGCCGGGAGGCCGCCTTGGAACTGCTGGAACGCAGCCGCATGGAGATCAGCGCGGAGGCCGGCTGGCTGCGCGCGCACGCCACACCGAAGGCGGCGCTCCAACACATCGTGGCGCATCATCCCTGGGTGTTGCTCGCAGGGGCGTTTGCCATCGGCCTGATCCCAACCCTGCTGCTGATGCGCCGCCAGCGTGAGAAACAGCACCCGCACCACCCGAAACCGGAGCCAGCACCGGCTCAGACGCTGAAAAGCGCCATCGGTGGCATGATCGCCGGGCAGATCGGTCGTGCGCTCGTCCCGCTCGTGGTCACGCCCTTCGTCGAAAAGGTGCTGAAACAGCATCTTGGACACGACCACGACACTCCGCACGGCTCGTGAGGTCAGTCTGGCCGTCACTTCGCATTTGCGATCAGTTCCAGCGGCGATTCCGCCGGTCCGGCGATGACCGCGCCCGACGCGGCGAAGCGTGATCCATGGCAGGGGCAGTCCCACGTGCGGTCCGCCGCGTTCCACGTGACCACGCAGCCCATGTGCGGGCAGACCGCGCTCAGCAGCGTCAGTTGGCCCTCCGCATCCTTCGACGCGGCGACTTTCTGTCCGTGCAGCCGCAGCACCGCGCCCTCATCGGCCGCGAGGCTGGCAGGATCGCGGCTTTCGCCCATGAACACGCTCTTCGCCAGATAGTAGGGGTAGTCCTTGTTCTCCTTCACATAGCTCCAGCTTCCGGACAGCTCCTTGCGCTCGACACGGAAGAGCTCCGTCCACGGATTGGTGATGCCCTGCACGTGATCGAGGAACATCATCGCCGCCAGCGTGCCGTAGGTGATGCCCGTGCCGGAGAATCCGGTGGCGATGAACTGCCCCGCGTGCTCGCCGATGTAAGGCAGGCCGTCCACCGTCTCAATCACCTGGCCGGACCAGCGATGCGTCACACGCGCGGCGGGGAACAGCGCATGAAGACGCGCGCTCAATGCCGTGTAGCAGGCCTCCGTGTCGGTGCTCTGGCCCGTTTTGTGATCCTCACCGCCGATGATGACCTTCACCCCGTCGTCGGTGGCATCGCTCCGAAGATAAAGATACGGATCACTCGTGTCCCACCACAGCGCCTCCGGCACACGCCCCTCGATGTCAGCCTGGAGCGCGTAGGTGGAGTAGCCGGCCCGCTTCGTCTGCAGCAGCGCCGCGCTGACCGTGCCGGCGCCGCCTTGCAACGGCACATGCGTGGCGATCAGCACACGATGGTAGGAGATGCGGCGGCCGTTGCACTGCACGCTGCGTTCATCGCCGTTGAACTCCGCCGCCTCGCTGTCCTCGTGAATGTGGCAGCCGTGCGCCACCGCCGCCGCGGCGAGCTGGGTGACATACCTCGTCGGGTGAAATTTCATCAGATTGGCGAAGCGTGCCGCAGGCCGCCCGGTGACCGGACAGCCCACGACGTAGGAGGCATCGAATCCCATCTCGTTCGCCAGCGCCACGTCGCGTTGCAGACGCTCCAGCTCGGCCTCGCCCGCATCGGCGGCGGCATACAGGTAGCCCGGCACGTGACGCAGCCCGCAATCGATCTTTTCCGCGCACACGTGGTGCCGGATCTCCTCCGCCGCCGCGAAGCAGGCATCCCACACCGCCTCCGCATGATTGCGGCCGAAGCTTTTCACCAGGTCGCTCAAACGCAGGTCCGTGGGATAGCTGATGTGGGCCGTGGTGTGGCCCGTCTCGCCGCTGCACAGCCGGTTTTTCTCCAGCAAAACCACCGAGCGCCCCGTTTTCGCCACCAGATAGGCCGCTGTCACCCCGGTGATGCCACCGCCGATGATCAGCACGTCGGCATACATGTCTTTCGACACGGGCGGAAACGATGGGGGATGGGGCAGTTCCCAGGCGGAGGCTTGTTTCATGATGACACGGTCCTTCCTGGATTATCGCCCCCGCCGTCAAAGCGAGCCGTGCCGATGTGGCTGCCACAACGATTTCGAAAACAGACATCCAGATCCCCGGCGCGTGCGAATCCATCAACGGGCATCGAAAGCAGGCTCGGACCAGCGATGGAATGAATCCTGCCGGAAGTGCCACCAGTCCTGATCGAGACTCACGGCCCCGGTCAGGACTCTTTGTTTGCCTGCGTTCGCAAAAACCTGCCGCGCAGGCATGAAAAAGCCGGCACGCGTCTGGCGACACATGCCGGCTGGAGGCAGGGAGGGCGCGATCAGGCGCAGTTGCACCCTTCGGAGTCGCATTGCTCCTTCAGGTAGCGCTCGATGTTCTCCTGTGATTCGCCCGTGCGCTTCTGGATGCGGCCGACGAGTTCGTCGGACTTGCCTTCCAGGTTCGCGAGGTCGTCGTCAGTCAGGTCCGCCCACTTTTGTTTGAGCTTGCCCTTGAGGATGTTCCAGTTGCCTTTGGCTTCGGTAGCATTCATGCCGGATTCAGGTTGGGGATTGTTGATGTGGTTTTCTTGCCACCATCGGGCGGCATCGGGGATCGTGCGCTGCGCCCGTTCTGGCCGTCAGGGGAATCCCGGCTTTCTCCTCCTGCCCCCAAACGGCCGCACGGCAGCAGGATCGCCACGCCGTCATTCAGACGACCGGTCATCAGGGCGAATGACGAATGACGAAGGGCCAAGGGCGGAGGGCGGCGGCTGTAGCTCGGCTCGCTGAGCCGAGGGTTCGGAGGTGCCGTAGGCTGGCTCGCCAGAGCCGGGGGAGTCGGATGATAATGAGACTTTGAGACTGGGAGAAGAGGAGACTGTGAGACCCGGCGGCAGCGGCTGTAGCCCGGCTCGTTGAGCCGAGGGCCTGGCGGTGCCGTAGGCTGGCTCGCCAGAGCCGGGGAGTCGGATGACAATGAGACTTTGAGACTGGGAGAAGAGGAGACTGTGAGACCCGGCGGCGGCTGTAGCTCGGCTCGTTGAGCCGAGGGTTCGGAGGTGTCGTAGGCTGGCTCGCCAGAGCCGGGGGCGGAAGACCATGAGACTTTGAGACTTTGAGACTGGGAGACGATGAGACTTTGAGACCGGCGGTGGCTGTAGCTCGGCTCGCTGAGCCGAGGACTCGCCTGTAGCTCGGCTCGTTGAGCCGTGGGCTCCGGCTGTAGCTCGGCTCGCTGAGCCGACTCTGGGACGGGGGCGTGTTCGCCTGCAGCACGGCTCGCTGAGCCGAGTCTGGGGCGGCGTAGGCTGGCTCGCCAGAGCCAGACAGCCGGGCGGATTCCCTCACATCACCCTCAACGGCCGACGCCTGCGGCACCTGAGGGAGACGGAGGGGCCTGTTCCACGCCTGGACGGTCAACCTAGGAAAACAGGGTCGGTTTGGGGGTTCTCCGGATGAGCCCGATAATGGTCCGGGTGAGCAAAGACAGGAGCCTTTCCGTCGGTGGGACGCCCCGTCACCGTTCGCTGTTGCGGCGTCACCGTAAGCTGTTGCCGCGTCTCCGTTCGCTGTTGCCGCGTCACCGTACACTGTTGTCGCGTCACCGTACGCTGTTGCCGCATCATCGTTCCCTGTTGCGCCGTCACCGTACGCTGTTGCCGCGTCACCGTACGCTGTTGCCGCGTCACCGTACGCTGTTGCGGCGTCATCGTTCCCTGTTGCGGCGTCATCGTTCCCTGTTGCGGCATCACCGTACGCTGTTGCCGCGTCAGCGTTCCCTGTTGCGCCGTCACGAGTTCGCGGCGCGCCGTCAGGAGTTCGCGACGCGCCGTCACGAGTTCGCGGCGCGCCGTCACGAGTTCGCGGCGCGCCGTCATGAGTTCGCGACGCGCCATCAGGAGTTCGTGACGCGCCGTCAGGAGTTCGTGGCGCGCCGTCAGGAGTTCGTGACGCGCCATCAGGAGTTCGCGCCGCGCCGTCAGGAGTTCGCGACGCGCCGTCAGGAGTTCGCGACGCGCCGTCAGGAGTTCGCGACGCGCCGTCAGGAGTTCGCGATACGCCGTCAGGAGTTCGCGACGCGCCGTCAGGAATTCACGACGCGCCGTCAGGAGTTCGCGACGCGCCGTCAGGAGTTCGCGACGCGCCATCAGGAGTTCGTGACGCGCCGTCAGGAACTCGTGACGCGCCGTCAGGAATTCGCGATACGACACCGGGAATTCGCGGACCGCCGTCCGGAGTTCGCGACGGGCGGCCGGGAAAGGCCGTCAGGACGGTCCAGGGCCTCGCCGCAGGCGGCGAAGGCCCCCCTTGGCTCCCTCCATTCAGCCAAGATCACCGTTCTCCGAGCGTTTTCCTCCCACCAGCTTCACCTCCCCCCCATCCATTCCTCCATCAATCCTTCTTCGCTCGGAGAGCTTCGAAGGACAGGTCCATCCATCCTTCTTCGCTGAAGCTCCGAAGGACGGGTCCAGCGGACGAGGGCGTCCGCGCTCCCTCCGCCCTCCGCCCTTCGCCCTCCGCCGACCTCGATGACAAGGCCGCCATCCCGCCACCCTCATCGTCCACAGCCACGACGACAAGAGCCACGTCGTCGGCAGCCAGATCTACCACGCCGCGCTGCTGGAGGCCAAAATCGCGCACGAATTCCTGCTCTACCCCACCGGCGGCCACGGCTACGGCCTCCACTGCGACCGCGACGCCAAAGCCTGGCCTGAACACACGCTGGCGTGGTTGGCGAAGGTGGGGATTCGCTGATCCGCCCCGAATCGGGGTAGGGAAATACTGTGTGGCGTTCGAGACATGGTTTCGCATCCGCTATCTCGCACTGACCACCAAGGATCCGGCATCCAGCAAAGCTGTTCTTGCTATCCGAACGCTTCTTCGCTTGGATAGGAAGTAATTCGCATGGCACCCAATGCATCTAGCAACCCCACCGATTCCGGGGTGGCCATTCAAGGCAACAGAGGTCTCGACGCTTTCATCCTGTACCATGAGAAGGAAAAGAATGTAGAGGTGATAACGGCAGACTTGGAATTAAGGGGGATTACGACCTACTTTTGGCGCCGCGACATCGCTGTTGGGGAGCCGTGGCAAGACGTGGAATCACAAAAGCTGCGCGATTCGCGTGTGGTTTTGGTCTTCCTAGGGGCAGCGGGGTGGGGACCAAATCATCTGCGCATTGCGCTAGAAGCGCAGTCCCTTCAAAAACGGCTGTTGCCAGTTTTGTTGGGAACTCCTCCGGACTCAGCTCTTGACGATGCGGGAGGCATATTCCGCTCGCGACGCTACTTGGATTTTCGCGAGATGACGCATGAGGAAGGCATCGAGTCTTTGGTGAAGGCAATCAGACAATCGGAGTCATCTTTTGAGGTCCGATCCAATGGATTGAATCGCGTGATGCCCAATCGGACGGCCGAACATGAAGGCACGCTGACTGAGGTTCGTATTGAATTGGTCTCGATTCTTCATTCGCGGCAAGAAACTTTGGCAGGCGGAGCAGCGCGCCGAACTCGCGAGGATTCTGGAGAACAATTTTTCTGGCGTGGTGCGGATTTAAATCTGAGACGTGGCGCAGACGATGACGAATCATGCTTGAATGTAGCTGCCTACGCTGAGGTGTTGGCCCGCCTTTTTCGTTTGAATGATCCCGGGGAGTTCTCGCTCGCCATATTTGGACACTGGGGGCGAGGTAAGACATTCTTAATGGAGCGGGCTAAATTGGCACTCAACGACAAGGCTCTTCTTGATAAGCTGGGGCGGGAGGAACTCGATGAAAAGGCACGTGGCGGCAAGGGGGAGCGAATTGTTCACGGTCCCATCGAAACGGTATTATTCGGCGCTTCGCTGTTTTGGGTGGGTAGCGGAGTCTCTCAGACAGCCATTCCAACCCCCATGGACTCCCGA
>NZ_JACSRD010000049.1 GCF_014879935.1 Prosthecobacter sp. | reverse complement strand
CCGAGTCCCGCCCCTTCATGCGCGCCTTCGATCAGGCCGGGGATGTCGGCGAGGGTGCCACGGCGGTTGTCGCCGAACTCGACGACGCCGACCATGGGCTGGAGGGTGGTGAAGGGGTAGTTGGCGATCTTCGGCTTGGCGGCGCTGAGCTTGGAGAGGAGCGTGGACTTGCCGGCGTTGGGTGCGCCGACGAAGCCGGCATCGGCAATGCTGCGGAGCTCGAAGTGGAAGTCGCCCTCCTCACCGGGGGTGCCGGGGGTGAACTCGCGCGGGGCCTGGTGGGTGGAGGTCTTGAAGTGGACGTTGCCCTTGCCGCCTTTGCCGCCTTTGCAGAGGATGTGGGTGCCGTTGGTCTCGGTGAGGTCGGCGACGGGCTCGTATTTGAGGACGATCTCGCCGGTTTCCTCGTCGAGCTGCTCGGTGACGCGGCTGACGAGGGTGCCTGGGGGGACTTTGAAGGTGACATCGCGGCCGCTGCGGCCGGTGCACTGGTTCGCACCGCCCTTCGCGCCGTCCTCGGCGAAGAGGCGGTTGTTGAAGACGTAGTTGCGCAGGCTGTCGGTGCTGGGGTCGGCGAGGAGGACGACGTTGCCGCCGTGGCCGCCATCGCCGCCGTCGGGGCCGCCTTTGGGACGAAATTTACCCCGGTGGAAGTGGGCGCTGCCATCGCCGCCTTTTCCGGCACGGGCGTGGACTTTGATCTGATCAACAAACATGGCGGTCGAGTTAGCCGGGGATGGGGCAGGGAGCAAGGTCGAGCTTCACCGCAGACTCACGGACCGGTGGCGCCGCCGACTTCGGCGGTGCCGGCGGCCTGCGGGTAGAAGAGCCGCATGGCGTCGCGGACAGGCGCGGATTTCAGGCTGGCGTCGTAAATGGCGTCGGCGATGCCGCGATGGCGTGTGAAGAGGTGGTAGGTGCCGAGGGCCTCGAAGCCGGCATTGAGGGCGCCTTCCATGGGCAGGTAGCCGCGGCCATCGACATCGAGATTCTCCACCATGCCCCAAGGCGGGAAGTAGCCGGCCTTTTCCATGCGTTCGAGCAGCGCATAGACTTCCGCGGGCTTGTCGTGCAGCGGGGCGGACATCAGGAGGTAGTGCGGGTGAAGGAGCTTCTGGTCGGGCAGATCGACGCCGCCGACGTGGTAGCCGTTCCCGGCGCGATTTTCACCGGCGGAGAGGCTGTAGATGCCATCGCGGGCGGCGGATGACTGCGGCCAGCGCTTCGGGAGGTAGGCCTGCTGGGCGCCGAGCATGGTCTTGCGGACGCTGAGCCACCGGACGCCATCGTGGGCGTCGGGCTGGTCGCTGTCGAAGTCGGGATGGAAGAGGCTTTGGATCTCCGGGATGAAGCCGGTGCCCTGCCAGGGCTTTCCGGGGGTGCGCATGGGCGGCGGGCGATGCTGCGGATCGGCGATGCCTTCCATGAGCATGACCAGCGCCGTCTCGCCGCCCCAATCCTGCCAGCCGTGCGGCAGGAGGCTGATGCCATCGTCCGCGAGGCCGTGAGACAGGTGGCCGTCCGGCAAGCGGAGTAGGTCGTACTGGATGGCCTGCATCTGCTGGACGAGTTCGGCGGCGATGCGGTGCTCCCCCAGCATGGTGGCGGCCAGGAGCATGGCCTGGGCGTAAATGGCTGTGTCCACGGTGCTGTATTCGGTGCCGGGATGGATGCAGTAGGCGTTGTCCCGGCGATGCACGAAGTGCGGCAGCAGGCCGTGGCCGGTCTTGAGCTTTTTCACCGCCTCATGCGTGCGGGCGAGCACCCAGCGTGCGTAGTCCGGCGTGACGATGCCGAGCGTCTCCTGCGCTGCGGCGGCGGAGGCGAGCACGTACATGCCGGTGGCGGAGACGGATTCAAAGGCACCTTCCTCAATGTGGGCACGGTCGCGGACGAAGCCGGTGTCGATGGAGTAGCAGCGGGCGATCTTGGCGTAGGAGGCGAGGAAGGCGTAGGTGTCCCAGGGCATCGGCGGGATCTCGATGCCGAGGCGCAGGGTGGAGACCTTCACCTCGGAGCCGGATTCGGCGGTCCAGACGAGCACCTTGGCATCGCGCAGGGTTTCCGCGGGAACGGGGAGGACGAACATGCGGTCGTTCACCTCGTTCACCTCCACGGTCTGGGTCCAGCGCAGCTCGTCGGCGGGTGATTTGATCTCCAGCTTGATCTTGCCGCGGCCGGAGGCCCCGATCATCACCGCATTGACGCGAGGCTGGTGCTTGGGCGTGATCTGCGGCGGATAGGCCTTGGTGAAATCCATCACGCGCGAGGCATTGCGCGCCTGTCCGGCCAGGCTGTGCCACATGCCGGCCCAGGCCTCCGGCTGCTGGCCCAGGTGGACGACGATCTCGTCGGTGAGCCATTCGATCTCGTGCTCCGCCGGGCCGTGGAAACCGAAGTCGGAGCCGATGTGGGTGTAGGCGGTGAAGGAGTTCAGCCGCTTCGTGCCGGCCTGCACCTGCTGGGTCTCATCGCGACGGATGAAATACTCCTGCACCGGCTGCCACACGAGTCGTGCCGCCGGCTGTCCTGCCGCCTGGCCGCAAAGCATCAGGGCAGCTCCCATGGTTGGAAGGAGACGCATCAAACAGCTACATTACGGGCGGCGGCGGTCGTTCGCCACCCTCAGAAACGAATAAACAAACGCTCAGCAAATCAGCGCTCGTCGATGGGGACGACCTTCTGGCCGTAGGGCTTGCCGACGTATTCGCTCAGCGGGCGGAAGAGGCGGTTTTCGCTCCACTGCTCCAGCACGTGCGCCGTCCAGCCGCTCATGCGGGCGATGGCGAAGATCGGCGTGAAGAGATCCGTCGGGATGTCGAGGCTGTAGTAAACCGTGGCGCTGTAGAAATCGACGTTGGCGTTCAGGTTCTTCTGCTCGCGCATGATGGTGGCGATGCGTTCGGACATCTGGATCCACTTCGCCTCGCCGAGCTGCTCGGTGAGCTTGATCGCCATCTCGCGGAGGTGCGGCGCACGCGGGTCGAGCACCTTGTAAACGCGGTGGCCGATGCCCATGATCTTCTTCTTCTGCGCCAGCGCGTCGGCGACCCAGGCGTCCACTTTGTCGAGGCTGCCGATCTCCTGCAGCATATGGATCACGCCTTCATTCGCACCACCGTGCAGCGGGCCTTTGAGAGCGCCGATGGCGGCGGAGATGGCGGAGAACATGTCGCTCAGCGTCGAGGCGACGACACGTGCGGTGAAGGTGGAGGCGTTGAAGCCGTGCTCCGCATGCAGGATGTAGGCGATGTCGAGCGTGCGTTCGGCTTCCTTCGACGGCACCTCGCCCGTCATGAGGTAGAGGAAGTGGGCGGCCTCGCTGAGGTCCTTGCGCACCGGCGGGAGGTCCAGGCCCTGGCGGGCGCGGTGGAAGTAAGCGGCGATGACGCCGATCTGCGAGGTCAGGCGGATGGCGTTGGCGAGGTTCTCACCCACTTCGATGTCGTGACGCTTCAGGTCGTAGCAGCCGAGCATCGAGACGGCCGTGCGCATGATGTCGATGGGCTTCGCATTCTTCGGCGCGGTCTTGAGGAAGTCGATCACGCCCTGCGGCAGTTCGCGTTCGGCACGCAGCGCGGTGGTCAGCTTGTCCAGTTCGACGCGGTTCGGCAGCTTGTTGTAGTAAAGCAGGTAAACAACCTCCTCATAGGTGACCTTGACCAGCTCGTTGATGTCGTAGCCGCAATAGAACAGGACGCCTTCGGCTCCCTTCACTTCCCCGAGACGGGTTTCTGCGGCGACGATTCCTTCAAGACCTTTGGAGACGACTGACATGGCGGTGTGGGGCGTGGGGGTTGACTGTTTCAAAAGCAGATAGCGTGCTCAAACTACGGCTCAACCAAAGACTGGTTCGCAAAAAAAGAAATCTTGGGGGATGTCTCTCATCCCTTGGGAACGGGAGTGCCGGATGTGGACAATTCCGCCACAACACTTTTGCTTGTGATGACAAACGTCATGGCCTAGCGGCGCGCATGGACGCGCCCTACCGCCTTCTGTTTGTCTGCATGGGCAACATCTGCCGCTCGCCCGCGGCGGAAGGTGTGATGCGTGCGTTGGTGGAGTCGTCCGGATTCGGCGGCCACATCGCCATCCGCTCCGCCGGAACCGGCGGCTGGCATGCGGGCAAGCTGCCTGACCAACGCATGCGCAACGCGGCGCAAAAACGAGGCTACAACCTGCAAAGCCGCGCCCGCCAGGTCACCGCCGAGGATTTGCGTGACCACGATCTCATCCTGGTCATGGACCGCGACAACCACCGTGAGATCCGCCCGTTTGACCGCACGGAAGGCGGCTCCGCGGCAAAGATCCGCCTGTTCTGCGAATTCTGCACCGGTCATGACGCCCAGGAGGTGCCGGATCCCTACTACGGTGGCGAGCAGGGCTTCGAGCACGTCCTTGATCTCCTCGAAGACGGTTGCCGCGGCGTGCTGCAACACATCTGCGAACAACGCGGGCTGTAGTTTCAAGTGATGCGGGCGCTCCTGCCCGCAATCAACCCCTTCTGTGCGGGCAGGAATGCCAGCATCACTCTCGCAAGATCGCCTCCGCCACGCGCATGCCATCCGCAGCGGCTGAAATGATGCCACCGGCATAACCCGCACCTTCGCCGGCCGGGTAGAAATGCTTCACACTCACGCATTCCAGCGTCTGCGCATCGCGTGGAATGCGGACCGGGGCCGAACTGCGCGTTTCCACGCCGGTGAGCACCGCGTCCTCGAGATCGAAGCCCGGCACACTGCGGTCAATGCGCGGAATCGCCTCCTGGATCGTCTCGATCACGTATTCCGGCAGGCATTCACGCAGATCCGTCCACACCACGCCAGGCTCGTAGGATGGCAAAACCTTGCCAGGACCAGTTGAAGCACGCCCGGCGAGCAAATCGCCCAACAACTGCGCAGGAGCCCGATAATCACCACCACCGAGCTCAAACGCGCGCCGCTCGATCTGGCGCTGAAACTCGATTCCGGCCAGTTCATTGCCCGCTGGCATGTCCTGGGGCCGCACATCGACCATGAAGCCGCTGTTCGCGTTCGCCTCGGCCCGTGCGTAGCTGCTCATGCCGTTCGTCACCACCATGCCCGGCTCCGAAGTGGCCGCGACGACCAGACCACCCGGACACATGCAGAAACTGTAGGCCGCGCGGCCCGTGCCGCAGTGCGCGACGAATTTGTACGGCGCGGAGCCCAGACGCTCATGACCGGCCCACTTTCCGAACAGCGCCTTGTCGATCAGCTTCTGCGGATGCTCGATGCGCACACCGATGGAAAACGGCTTCGCCTCAAACGGCACGCCGTGACGGTGCAGCATCTCAAACGTGTCACGCGAGCTGTGGCCGATGCCGAAAACGATCCGCGGTGCCTCGATCGTCTCGCCATCCGCCAGCACCACGGCACGCATCGCACCGTCCTCAATGACCACATCGCTCACACGCGCGCCAAACCGCACCTCGCCGCCAAGCGCGATGATTTCCTCACGCACATGGCGAACGACCTTGATCAGGCGATCTGTGCCGATGTGCGGACGGCTCTTGATCAAAATGTCCTCCGGCGCGCCTGCGGCCACCATTTCCCGCAGCAACCACGGGATGCGGTGCTCGCGGTCGCGGATCTGCGTGTAGAGCTTGCCGTCGGAGAAAGTTCCCGCGCCGCCCTCGCCGAACTGCACGTTCGATTCCGCGTTGAAATCCCAGCCGCGTCGCCAGAAGCCGGTCACATCCCGCGCACGATCCCCTGCCGCCTTGCCACGCTCCAGCAGCAGTGGTTTGAGCCCCGCACGGGCCAGCAGCAGGCCGCAAAACAGTCCGCACGGTCCCGTGCCGACGATCACCGGCCGCAGCGGCTGCGTGCGGACGACGTTTTCGGTGATCTGGCGATACGTCTCGTCGGCAGCGGGCTGGACATGCGGGTTCCTGCCCATCCGGCGCACCACCTTGGCCTCCTCCTTCACCTCCACGAGCAGCGTGAAGCTGAACTCCACATGGCCGCGTCGTGCATCGATGGCACGCTGCTTCACCTTGAGGCTGATGACGTCTTCCTCGCGGATGCGCAGCAGTTTCAGCACCGCGTTGCGCAGATCAGCTTCGGAATGATCGACGGGCAGGAGAATCTGGGAGAGCTGGAGCATGCGGGCCGCAGTGCTTAGCCTGCGAAGACCGCATTACAACCTCACTTCTTCGCCGTCGCAGGCTGGTCAGGCGGCGGCGTGTGCCAGCCGAAAACCTTGTCGCCATTGAACAGCGGATGATGCTCCGGCGTCCTGCCGCCGAAATCGGCCACCGCACCTTCCTTCTCGACCGTGCCGACGCGGAGGTTCGCATACACGTCGCCCTCATCGTAGAGCACATGCAGCGGATCGTTCGTGCGCAATTCGACGCCTTTGACCGGACGCACGATGGTGAACTTCCAGGTGTTGTCGATGTGCTGGATGGAGCCCAGCTCGCGATAGATCAGCGCCTTCGGCACATTCTTGAGGTCGTATTGGGCCACGAGGTTCGACTTCCACGGATCGTAGGCCGGGCTGGCCGGATTCGCGTAATCACCGGCCCAGAACGACTGGTAAGGTGTGGGATCGGGCTGCTGCGCCCGGATTTCCGCCGGGGACTGCGTGGCCGGGAACGCATGGCGCACCGGAAGCGGATCGACACGGTCCGCGACCTTCGCGACGAGAGAGAACACATCACTCACGCGGCCATACGTGAAGAACTGGTGGGAATCGATGAGCTCCGAATTCGTCGCCTGGGTCTTTTTGACCGTCAGCCGGTGTTCGTTGGCGTTGGAGAAAAGATTGAAGGACAAAAGGTAGTCGATGTCCTTGTCCAGCGTCGGAGCCTTGGCGGCCTCTTGATGGCTCACAGCCAGCGTCTGTGTGCCGGTCTTGGTTTCCTCGGTGGAAAGGTTGAACACGCGCATCTGGCCCCGACGCAGAAGAGTCGTGCTCAGGCTGTCGGCCAGCGCCCGGCCCAGATCCGGCCGCCGCGTGCCATCGACGGTCACGTCCTCGGCTAAAATGGCCACCTTGGGCTTCTCGGCGTTCATCACGCTGACGGTGTCAATGGCGCTGAGCTGCGGGACGATGGCTGTGCTCAAAAGAGCGACCGTGAGGAAGGCGTGTCTAGGCGATTGCATGGCCGTTGGAGATTCCGGCGATGGTAACGGTTCAAATTTTGCTTTGGAAGCAAAATATCCCGCCCTGAGGACCGCATCATCTCGAAGCCCCCCTCAAGGAAGGTGCCATCCGTTGGTAGGGACGCGCTGCGTCGAGTCCCATTGGTTCGTGGACGGAAGGTGGTGCAGGAGCATCTGGGGTGTTCGAGGTCATCCAAGGCTTCGCATCACCCACCGCCTCCGCCCTCCTCAGATAACAGGGAACCGACGCAGCAGGTCCCTGGGCCGTGCTTGAAAACCTGTGTGGAAGTCGCGGAGCGACGAACGTGCCGTAGCCCGGCCTTTCAAGGCCGGGAACAGGAAACAGCGGCACGGCCCAAGGCATCCGGTGTCGCAGAGCGACACGCGAGCCTGCCGGGTGGTGCTGGTGCGCCAAGGGCAGGACCACCACGCAGGTCTCCAAAGCCGGGGGGAAACTTTTCTACCCGCCATCTTTCCACCAACTGCCTTGGTCTGCTTTCGAAGACGGATTCAAACCGCTGATGGGACGCTGATTGGACACTGATGTGAGAGGCTGGAGATGAGCGTTTCATGAGCGCCTCATCCGCGGTTGATCATCGTCTGGCCTCGCGTCCCAGGAGCCGCCGGGACGCCCAGGAACGGCTGGAGGGGGCTTTCGGGGCTCGATTCAGGCTCCGCAGCCTCACGGAAGCAGGGGCGAGCGAGGTGAAGCGTTGGTCAGAATTTTGCCTGACCCCATTTCCCGCGCCCATGACAACGCGATGAACCGGGCCGAAGCGCGCGCCCCCCAATCCTCCTCCCCGCCCTCTGCACGAGGAGAAGCAGGCGGATGGGTCACCTACTTTCGGACACCTCCGGCTTGCGTGGTTCCGGCCTCGTCCCAAGCGGAACCCGGGCAGATTGCCATGCGATGCGAGGCTCCCATCCCCGGTCGAACCCGTTTGTCCCTCCTCCGGGATGGTCCCGCCGTTCTGCAAAACGAGTTTGTCGTCCTCCAGATTGAGTCTGGCTTCAGGCTTGCCTGCGCGGGACAAAGGCGTGCCAGAGCTGGAATAGGGCATGCCTGAACGGGGTTTCCGCGTGCCTGCGCGGGAGAAAGGCTCGCCTGAGCGGCAGGAAAGAGGCAGGGGAACGGGTTCCGGGAAATTTTTGGCGTCGTGCGGGGCCGGGCTGCTGTGGGAGGGCGAGTTGAATCGATCGACCACCGGAACAACGTCTGTTCGCCGGGAGATGGTGGCAGGAGAATGATGGGAGAAGAATGGCTGGCTCAGGGGTTCAGTCAGGACGTGGGTTCGGGACATCTTTTGCCATCCGTCTTGCTGCCAACCTCAAGGAGCTTCGGTCGATTTTCGGGTAGAAAGTTGGGGGTGGGAAGATTCCAGCAGCTCTGAATCCAGACAATGGCTTGGGAAAATTTTTCTACCCGCAATCTTGCTACCAACTGCCTTGGTTCCACTTGCGAAGACGGATTCTAACCGCTGATGGGACGCTGAAATGACGCTGATGTCTGAGTTTGGGAATTAGCGTCTGATTAGCGTCATGTTAGCGGTTCAAAACGTCTGCCCCAGAGTTGAGGCTAAAGATGGTCGGCTAAAAATGGCGGAATCAGAGGCTTGAAAATATTTTGCCGCCCATGTTTTTTCCACCCTCAAGGTGCGTCCCACGATTTTCGGGTAGAAAAATTTAGGGTAGGAAGATTCAGCAGCTCTGGGTCCTGGAAAAGGAGCTTGGGAAAATGTTTCTACCCGATGCCTTGGATGGTCTCGCTTTCGGCAGAGATTGGGGCGGTCAACTCATCGGTAGCGGCACTCGATGTGATTGACTGGGCAGTAGAATGAAGGCAGAAGAATGGCTCTGAATGGAAACATTCTCCTGCCTTCATTCTCCTGCCAATAGTCAGGGGTTTCAGGACAACGGGCGGGCCGCGGTTGATCATCCTAAACGCAGATGACGGCCTACGGCTGACGCGGAAGGCACGGAAACTCAAGCCAAGTCGCCTCAGGCTCCACTCACCTTTGGAGTGAAACCCCTTTCACTGACTTTTTCCGTCTGTTCCGCGTCTTCCGTAGGCCCTCCATTCCCGGATTTGGGATCATCGTCGGGCCTCGCGTCCGAGGAGGCGCCGGGACGCCCAGGAAACGGCTGGAGGGGGCTTTCGGGGCTCGATCCAGGCTCTGCTGCCACGAGAGAGGAAAGAGATTTGTCAGCCAGTTGCCTGACCCCGGCTCCGAGGTTGGGCAGCCAGCGGCACCTTTGAGCCGGCCCCCGGGCGGATCGAATCCATCTTCGGGGAGATTGAATCCATCTTCGGGGAGATTGAATCTACCTTCGGGGAGATCGAATCCATCTTCGG
>NZ_JACSRD010000154.1 GCF_014879935.1 Prosthecobacter sp. | reverse complement strand
GAGTCGGTGCCTTCGCGGAATCGGAATTCCGCGCTAGTGCGCTGTGGAGCGTCACGATCCTCCGGGGTGGAAGACCTCGGCCATCTGGAACCGTGTTCTGGGTGAGAACTTGAAGTAACTGCGTCGCCGTGAGGCGGGGTGGAGAGCAACGAAAGGAACGAACCTGACAGACGACAACAAAAGTGAACACGATTCGGCCTCAGTTACAAAACGGCGAGCCTGCTAGCAAATGGCGAAGCCCTGGTGCGTCCGCGCACCAGTCCGCGACGGGAGATACGGAACCTGTGGCGGGGCAGACTTGGGTGGTTGGTGGTCGTATGCCAGGGAAGGAACGTGCCGTAAACACAGGAGACCCGTGGGGGAGGACTGCGCCAAGCAGCCGTGCGGGAGTCAGAGCACCCATAGTAGCGATGAAGCGGGTAACGACCGTGGAGCGAAGGAGTGCAGGGAGGAGAACTCAAAGGCGTGGAGACGAAGCCACAAACATTGCGTTAGTGCCCTCTGGGCTGATCGGCGCAAGGTCAACAACCTGCTTTGGAAGCAAAGTCGCGAGTGCAGAACAGAGTCAAAACAAAGGCTTGCTGGCGGATGGATTGCCTCATGCGTCCTCTGGCGTCATGAACTGTCTGCCATCGAGAGGAGCAATCCTTGAGGCAGTCAATCTCCGACTGGAAAGCCGGATGCGGTAGAACCGCCTGTCCGGTTTGGAGGGAGGGGCGGCGCGGTCAACGCGCCGTTCCTACCCCTATCATCGCCGCGGCGCTCTTGAAACGACCCCCGACGGTCAAACGGTCCCCCACGAACTCACTTCTTGATCCGATACAGATTCCCCTCGGTGCGGATGAGGAGATCGGAATCGATCACGGCGTAGGAGGCCAGGGAGCGCTCGCCGAGGTCGTTTTGGGCGAGGATTTGGAAGGTCTTGCCGGGTTTCACGACGACTCCAAGACCCTTTTCGTCCTGCAGGTAGAGTTTGCCATCGGCGGCGAGGAGCGAGGCGGAGATCGGGCCGGTGCAGCGCTCGGAGTAGTGAATGGCGCCCGTTTTGGCGTCGGCACAGGTCAGGATGCCGTTGTCGGCCACGAAGTAGAGCTCATCGCCGATGACGGCCATGCTGGGATTGTGCGGCACCGCCTTGTCGATGGTCCAGGCGACGTGCGTCTCGGTCACGTCTCCTTTGCCGTCCACCTTGATGGCCTTGAGCACGGGTTTGTCGTAGCTGCTGGAGACGAACACCATGCCGTGCGCGTAAACCGGGCGCGGCACGACGGAATAGCCCTCGCCATAATAGCAGCGCCAGATTTCCTCGCCGGTCTTTGGATTGAGCGAGTTCACCACGCCGCTGCCGGGGGTGATGAGCTGCTTCTGGCCGTTCACGTCGATGAGGAGCGGCGTGCAGAAGGAGAATTTCTTCTTCGCGTCCGATTGACGGGCGAAGGCCCAGCGCTGTTTGCCGGTCTTTTTGTCGAGGGCGATGACCTTCGGTTCCTTTTCCGCGTCGGCGGAGAAGATGAGCAGGTCTTCACAGAGCACCGGGCTGCTGCCATTACCGTGCACGGGCGAATAGGCGAACTCCTGCGTGGCCCACATGGTCTCGCCCGTGGCCGCGTCGAGGCAGGCGGTGCCGAGATGGCCGAAGTGGACGTAGAGCAGTCCGTCCTCAAAGACAGCGGTTGGGCTGGCGTGGCTGTTTTTGCGATGTGCCCGCGGTGACTTGGCCTGGAACAGCTCCACATCCCACAAGGACTTGCCATTCGTCGCGTCGAGCGAGATCACGCGCAGCGAACGGTCCGCCGTGGCCTCCTCCTTGCCACTGAGGGACACGGCCGAGGTCAAAAAGATGCGCGTGCCGACCACCACCGGCGATGACCAGCCCACCCCGGCCACGGGTGTCTTCCACACGATGTTTGATGTGGGACTCCAGGTCAGAGGGAGGTTTGTCGCATCGGAATGCCCCTGGGCACCCGGGCCGCGAAATTCGGTCCAGTCAGCAGCAGAGAGAAGGGAAGTGGAGAGGAGAAGGGCGAGAGTGGTGCGCATGGCGCGCAAAGAACGCGGCGAGAAGCGGGGCGTTTGCAAAGAACGCGTCAGCGTTTTGGAGTGCGCCGGCCCTCCGGCGCTTTCGAAAGTCTCCAGGTTCACGGAAAGCTCCAGAGGGCTGGAGCACTCCAGGACGCTGACGCGACATTCACGTTCCTTCCGGCAGCGCCACGTAGGCTTCCTCATGCAGCACGGCCTTCTTCGAGCCGCTGAGGAGTTTGATCCACTCCATGAGGCAGCCGAGGAAGATGATGGCCACGGCGGCGAGGAAGAAGGCGGTGACAACCGTATCGACAGTGAAGTTGAACTGCTGCGCGGCCCATTCCTTGATCTGCTGCGGGGTGCCGCCGGCGGCGACCTTGTCCCCGAAGAACTTGGCGGCGGCGATGAAGCCCATCTTCGGGTCTTTGTCGAAGATCTTGATGTAGCCGGCGCTGAAGGTGGCGCTCATGAGAAACACGAGCGGGATGGCGGTGACGGCGAGGTAGCGTGCCTTGCCCATCTTGATGAGGATGGTGGTGCCGAGGCAGAAAGCGATCACGGCCAGGAGCTGGTTGGCGATGCCAAACAGCGGCCAGAGCGTGTTGATGCCGCCGAGCGGATCGACCACGCCTTGATAAAGGAAGTAGCCCCAGCTCGCGACGAGCAACGCGCTGGCGAAGACGTTGGCGGGCAGGCTTCGGGTGTTGCCAAGCGGCTTCCAGATGCCGCCGAGGAAGTCCTGGAGGATGAAACGGCCCACACGGGTGCCGGCATCGATGGTGGTGAGGATGAAGAGGGCCTCAAACATGATGGCGAAGTGATACCAGAAGCTCATCCAGCTCTCGCCAAAGGCGCGGGCGAACATCTGCGCCATGCCGACGGCGAAGGTCGGCGCACCGCCGGCGCGGCCAAACATGGTCTTTTCTCCAATGTCAGCGGCCAGCTTGTCCATGCCGGCGACGGTGACGGGGAATCCTGCCGCAGTGACCGTGCTGACGACCTGCTCGGGAGCCATGGTCTTGTTGATGCCGGCATTGATGGCGAAGTATTCGCCGGGTTGAAGCGCACAGGCCGCGACGAGCGCCATGAGGGCCACGAGCATCTCGGTGACCATCGCGCCGTAGGCGACGCTGCGGATGTTCGACTCGTTATCGAGCAGCTTCGGCGTGGTGCCGGAGGAAATGAGCGCATGGAAGCCGGAGATGGCACCGCAGGCGATGGTGATGAACACAAACGGGAACACCGTGCCCGCGAAGACGAGGCCGGTGCCGTCGATGAACTTGGTGAGCTTCGGCATGTGCAGTTCCGGAGCCACCCAGATGACCGCCACTGCCAGAACGGCCACCGTACCGATCTTCATGAAAGTGCTGAGGTAGTCTCGCGGCGCGAGGAGCATCCACACCGGAAGCACGGAGGCCGCGAAGCCATAAATCATGATCGCCTTGGCCTGCCACTCGCCTTTGTGGTCGAACCAGCCTTCGATGCCCCATTCATGGAGCCGGCTGCCGGCCCACACGCTGACGAGAAGTCCAACAATGCCGAAGATGGTCACATTGCGGACGCTGACTTTGAACATGGTGTGGGCCACGCCCATGATGAGAGCCAGGGGGATGGTCATGGCGATGGTGAAGAGGCTCCAGGGGCTCTCCGCCATCGCTTTGACGACCACGAGGCCCAAAACGGCGAGCAGGATGGTCATGATGGCGAGGATGGAGACCATCGCGACAATGCCAACGACCGGATTCACCTCTTCACGCAGCATCTGGCCCACGGACTTGCCGCCGCGGCGGATGCTGGCAAACATCACGATGGCGTCATGCACGCCACCGCCGAGCGTGGCACCGATCAAGATCCACAGCATGCCCGGAAGATAACCAAACTGCGCCGCAAGCACCGGCCCGACCAACGGTCCCGGTCCCGCGATGGCGGCGAAATGATGACCGAAGACAACCCACTTGTTCGTCGGTACGAAATCCTTGCCGTCTTTGTGCGTCACGGCGGGCGGGGCACGATGCGAGTCGAGCACGAGCACCTTTGTCATGAGCCACTTGCTGTAAAAGCGATACGCCACGGCAAACGAGCACAAACCAGCCACCACGAGCCAGAGCGCATTGATGGTTTCGCCTTTGTGAAGCGCGGAAAAGGCGACAGCGCCGGCTCCGAGGGCGGAAATGGCGATCCAGATGAGAATTTGCAGTGGTTTGGGCATGAGCTTGAAGAGTAGTCCAGTTGGGCTGCAACTGGAGGTTTGATGTGATTTAGAAGGACCAGTTGCGGCGCAACTGGACTACTTTTTTTCAGGCTTCGGCGGCGGCGGGGCGACGTAAGGCGGGTTGGTCATCGCGCCGGGCGCGGTTTCCTTGAGGTTCGGATAAACGTCAGCCTCGACATCGCCAAGAGCCCACTTGATACCGCCAATGAGGATGTCCTGGAAGATCGGGTTGGTCCAGACGTCCTCGCGGTGCCCCATGGCGGTGTACCAGACGCGGCCGTTTCCTTCCTTGCGTGCCCAGGTGCTGGGGTAAGCGGGGCGTTCGTATTCCTTGCCCTCCATGGCCGGGGCATCGATCACGCTGAGGACGTGGATGTCCGGCGTGAAGTCCTTCAGCGAGTACCACTCCTCCATGAAGCCGTAGGTCGCGCCGACTTTCTCGAAGCCGGGGAATTTCGCGTTGGTCACGGTGTTCTTCGCGTCCTGCTGCTTGCCGTGCTTGATGAACTCGCCACCGAGGAAGCGGACATACGCATCGGCCTTGTCGCCATGGTTCACATAACGGTCGGGGCCTTTCTGCGACTCGTTGTTGGTGTGGAAGGTGTCGCTGGCGGAATGCGTGCCGACAAAACCCTTGCCGGCCTTCACGTAGTCGAACAGCGCCTGCTTGCCCTCAGGGGACATGGGCGGGTTTTTGTCGGTGCCTTCACTGCAAAGATCACCGGTGGTGTAGAAGAACACGGCGTCGAACTGGGCGAGGTAGTCCTTGCTGAACTTGGAGCCGTCCTTCGAGAACTCGAAGTCCCAGCCGTTCTTTGCTCCGAGTTCCAGCAGCACCTTTTCGGCGTGGCTTGGCTGGCCGTTTTTCCACGAGATGACGCTGTGCTCGTAGCCGCTGGATTTCGTGAAAAAGAGGATCTTGCGCTTGGCGGACGGGGCGGAGAAGGCGGCTGCGCAAACGGCGGCAGCCAGGAGCAGTGGGGCGGCGAGACGGCGGAACATGGGACGGAGATTCTGGCGGTACTTTGAAAACAAGGCAAGACGGTGTTGCGCGCCTTGTCATTTCCAACGCCGTGCGTACGATGGCCGGCCCATGTCCCGACCTCCCGTTTTTCTTCTGCTGCCAGTGCTGTGTGTGCTGCTGTGCCAGTGCGGTTCCAAAGCGGGCAGCCGGTGGGAGTACAAGTATGCGCCGGGGAAGACGGCGATCATCATCGGCGGCAGGGCTGTGCCGCCTGCGAACGCCCCCGCGGATGTCCTGCGTGCGATCTCCGCCGGGAACCGCATCTGCACCAAGCCTTACCGCCGTGGCGGCGGTCACGGCCGCTTTGAAGACAGCGCCTATGACTGCTCCGGTACTGTGTCGTATGTGCTGCACGCGGCCGGAAAGCTGGATGAACCGACCGTCTCAGGCGCGTTCCGCGGCTTTGGCCGCAGTGGAGAAGGCAAGTGGATCACCGTGTATGCCCGCAAGGGCCATGTCTTCATCACCATCGCCGGCCTGCGGCTGGACACGGGATACAATGACCGGACGAGTGACGGCCCGCGCTGGAGCAGCCGCTCGCGACCGACCAAGGGTTACACGATGCGTCATCCGTCTGGCCTGTGATTTGCTGAAAACGTCATGATTCCCGCCGAAGCCATCGTCTATCGACCGAACGTCGCCGCCATCCTCCAGCGGGCGAATGGAGACATCTTTGTGGCGGAGCGCATCAACATCAAAGGCGCGTGGCAGTTCCCGCAGGGCGGCATTGACGAAGGCGAGGATGCCGAGACAGCCCTGTTTCGCGAACTGGAGGAGGAAATCGGCGTGAAACGTGGCTTGCTGGAGATTGTGCAGCGCCGTGATGGCTACCGTTACGCCTTTGCCAAAGGACGGCTGAAATACGGCATCTACGGCGGCCAGGAGCAGACCTACTTTCTCTGTCGTTTTGCCGGCGCTGACGAGGATTTCGACCTGGATGCCACGCATCGCGAATTCGCGAGCTTCAAATGGATCAAGCCGTCCGAGTTTCAGTTGGACTGGGTGCCCAAATTTAAGCGGAGCGTTTACCGGCAGGTGATGCTCGACTTTTTCAGCGTCGAGTTCGTTTGAGGCCTCAGTTCAGGCCAAACCGGCTCATCCAGGGCAGCGGCGTCTCGATCCAGCGCATGGTGGAGCGGACGGTGGGTTTCCCGGCACAGGCGGCGGCCATGTCCTCGATGAGCAGCGACACCTGGAAGCCGGATGATCCATCCTCACGCCGCCGGCCCGGGCATTCGACCACCAGGCCTTTCAGTGTGACCCATTCCTCCGTTTTGCCAGCGTCGTTTTGCAGTGCCGCAGGCAGCGTGGAACGATGAATCCGGACCTGGACCTCGGCTCCGATGTCAAATCGATGCCGCGTCCAGAATACCAAGCCACGGGTCGAAACCTCGCAGAGCTCGACGACAGCCTGCCTGCCACCGCTCTTCGACTGGGCATCGTTCGCGGAGGATTCCTGCTTTTGCTGGCCGTGCTTAGCCATACGAATCGCGGAGAGTGACCGCGGAAGGAGGCGCACGGCGCAGCGAAAGTCAAACGAGGAGGCTGGCGGCGGCCGGGTCACTCATCCGAGCCGGAAGCGCCGTTCTTCGCAGGAAGGTCGCCCTTCTTTTCGGCCAGTTTCTCCTTCACGGCGGCCTCGATCTCGCCATACACGGTGGCGTCGTTGCGCAGGACTTCCTTCGCGGCGTCACGGCCCTGGGCGAGCTGGGTGCCCTTGTAGCTGATCCACGAGCCGCGTTTCTGCAGGATGTCAAAATCCATCGCCAGATCGAGGAGGGAACCGACATTGCTGATGCCCTCATTGTACATGATGTCGAACTCAGCCTCGGTGTAAGGCGGTGCGAGCTTGTTTTTCACCACTTTGACCTTCGTCCGGTTGCCGGTGACGGTGCCGTCGGTGGTCTTGATCGCTCCGATGCGGCGGATGTCCACGCGCACGCTGGCGTAGAATTTGAGCGCCTTGCCGCCCGGGGTCGTTTCGGGGTTTCCGAACATGACGCCGATCTTCTCACGGATCTGGTTGGTGAAGATGACACAGGTGCGGGCTTTGGAAATGATGGCGGTCAGCTTTCTCAGGGCGGCGCTCATCAGGCGGGCTTGCGCACCCACGGTGCTGTCGCCAATTTCACCTTCGAGTTCCTGGCGGGTGACCAGGGCGGCCACGGAGTCGATGACGACCACATCGAGTGCATTGGAGCGCACCAGCGTCTCGCAAATGCGCAGGGCTTCCTCACCGCTGCTGGGCTGGGAGACGAGCAGTTCGTCCATTTTCACCCCAAGGCGGCGTGCGTAATTGGGATCGAGGGCATGCTCCACGTCGATGAAGGCGGCCAGACCGCCGGCTTTCTGCGCCTGGGCGATGCAGGTGAGAGTCAGCGTGGTTTTACCAGACGATTCCGGCCCGTAGATTTCAATGATACGGCCGCGGGCGAAGCCGCCAATGCCAAGTGCCTGGTCGATGAGCAGGTTTCCGGTGGGGATGACCGCGATGTCGGTCTTCTGCTCCTCGCCCATGCGGAGGATGGCGCCTTCGCCGTAGTCCTTTTGGATTTGCTGGATGGCCAGATCGAGGTTCCGGGCGCGGGCCTCGGCGATTTTGTTCGTGTTCGGCTCTGCGGCGGATTCTTTGGGGGCTCTGGCCATGGTGGGAGTGGTGTTGGGTGGTGAATGAAAGCTGTTCGGGCGAACAGAAAGCGCAATTCGGCAGCAGGGTAAAGCATTTTCACGGTCGGACGCGATTTATTTGCCCTCCGCTGCGGCTTTTTCGCCGGAGATCAGATTGCGTCGATCTGTTTCAGCATGCCGCCGTAGTAGCCAGCCACCATGTCGATGATCCGATAAGCCACATACAGCACCACGATGCCGTAGGCGATCTTTGGCAGCCACAAGGCCGCGCGCTGGATGGAATCTCCGGCCTCGATGGTCTCGGCGGCGGCCCAGCGGTTCATTTCGTGGTCCAGCGTGCCGGTTTCCTCTGCCGTGGCCATGCCATGCACGAACAGGAGCGGGAAACCATGCACATCTGCCATCGCCCCGGCGATGGTGGCACCGGCTGCGATCCGTTGCGCCGCATCCTGCGACGCTCGGCGCAGGACGCCGCTGTGCGAGGCGGCACCGGAGAGAGTCATGCATTCCGTCATGCGCATGGAGGCGAGCAGGCAGGCGTGAAACACCTGGGCAAAGCGGGCCAGCGCCCAATGCCTGCGCACGCTGCCGATCAGCGGGATGCGACCCAGCCAGGCATCGACCGCAGCCGATGTGGCTCCCAGACGTGACAGCCAGCGCCAGAGCAGGAAGGAGCTCAACAAGATCAGCCATAGCACGGCCAGCGGCATGAAAACCGCCCGCAGCGACCACGGCTCGCCTTGCAGCGAGGCGGTGACGATGGCGGGCAACTCCGGCAGCACGATGCCGAGGTGAGCGAGCACCAGCGGGTAAAGCGTTGCACCCAGCGCCTGGCGCACCGCCACGTCCCAAGCTTCGAAATAACGAGCGAGATGCCTGAAGCCATCCGCAAGACGTCCGCTGCGCTCCCCGGCGTCGATGAGGGCGAGTTCCAGGGCACCAGTGGAGCTGCCACATTCGCTGGTGAGCGATTCGGTCACGCTCTTGCCTTCGCTGAGCCCGCGTTGGAGTCCGAGCAGCCAGGTTTGCCGCGCGTGAGATGGCTTCTGTTTGAGCAGCAGGTTGATCGAGCGGTCGAGGTGGAAATCCGAGCCCACCAGCTTGGCCAGTTCGCGGTAGAGCAGGGCTTTTTCCGAAAGTTTCATGCTGCGCGTGAAACTAACGCCGCCGCTCTCAGGAGGGCGAGCACAAACTTCTTGCTTCTCCACCGCGAAGCCGTGCCTATGGTGCCTGCCTCCCACATGCCGCCGCCCTCTGACAAAAACGAGACGCCAGACCAGCGCTGGATGCATCTCGCTCTCGACCAGGCGCAGCGTGGTGTCGGTCTCACGAGCCCGAATCCGCCTGTGGGCGCGGTCATTGTGGCGCAGGGGAAGGTGATCGGGCAGGGATTTCATCGCAAAGCAGGCAATCCTCATGCCGAGGTGGAGGCGATCCGAGACGCCCGGCAGGTGAACGCGAAGCTGCTGCCGGGTTCGACGATTTACATCACGCTCGAACCCTGCTGCACGCATGGACGCACGCCGCCCTGCACAGAGGCGATCAAAGCCGCCGGGATCAAACGTGTTGTCTATGGAGCGCATGACCCCAATCCCAGGCATGCAGGCCGCTGCCGGGACATTTTCCTGCTCGCAGGCATCGAAGTCGTCGCCGGAGTGCTGGAGACCGAGTGCAAGGCCTTGATCCGGCCGTTCACCAAGTGGATCACCACCGGGATTCCTTATGTCATTGCCAAGGCAGGCCAGAGCCTCGACGGCCGGCTGACCCGGCCGGCCGGTGAAGGCCAGTGGATCACCAGCGACGCCGCCCGTGCGCATGGCCGCAGGCTCCGGCTGCGCGTGGATGCGATCATCGTGGGTGCCGAAACCGTGCGGAAGGACAATCCGCAGCTCAATCTGCGTGATGGCAGCTCTGGAAGCGGGAAGGTGCAGCCCTGGCGCGTGGTGTTGACCCGCAGTGGCGACATTCCGCCGCACTCGCACCTGCTGACCGATGAGTTCAAAGACCGCACGCTGGTCATGCATGGCGTCGATCTGCCTGAAGTGCTCCAGGACCTCGGCAAACGCGGTGTGATGGCTGTTTTGATCGAAGGCGGCGGCATCGTGCTCGGGCAGGCCTTTCGGGAAAGCCTGGTGGACGAGGTGTTTTGGTACATCGCGCCGCTGCTGTGCGGTGGCGGTCGTCCATCCTTGGCCGGTCCCCAGCTTCCACATTCCGTCGAGCTCCAAAACGTCACCGTCCGGCCGATGGGGGACAACGTGCTCGTGCATGGCTTTCCGCTTTGGCCGGGCGAAACCTCATCCTCTTCATGAATGGACGCCCCGCCGTTTTCTTTGACCGTGATGGCGTCGTGAATGTGTCGCCCGGCGCGGGCTACGTGCTGCGCTGGGAGGATTTTCATCTCGCACCGGGAATCGTCGAGGCGCTCGCTTTGTGCAAAGCCAGGGGCTACGCAACGATTGTCGTCACCAGTCAGCAAGGCGTGGGGAAGGGGCTCATGACGCAGGCTGCCCTGGACGACATTCATGCCCGCATGCAGGCGGAACTGGCGGCACATCAGGCTGCTTTCGATGGCATCTATGCCTGCACCCACCTCTCCGGCACCTGCACCTGCCGCAAACCGAGCCCGGAGATGATTGTGCGTGCCGAAACGGACCACGGCCTTGATTTGAGCCGAAGCTGGCTCATCGGCGATCACGACCGCGACGTCCAGATGGCGGTCAACGCCGGCGTGCCTCGCACAGTCCGCATCTTGAGCCACCACGAGCCGAAAGTGGCCGCCGACGTCACCCTCGAAGACACATCGCAACTCGCAGCGCTGCTGGAGGCGCGGCTTCCAGCGGTTTAGCGCTTCGCCATGGCCGATTCGAGCGCTTTGCGATAGTTCACCACGGCGTCGCCGATCGCGGCGGAGACCTGCTGGCGATAGGAATCCGAGGCGACGAGGAGGCATTCCTGGCCGTTGGTGACGAAACCGCCCTCAAAGAGAATTCCCGGGCGTTTGCAGCCGGTCAGCACGCTCCACTGAGCACGTTTGATGCCGCGATCCACGAACTTGAAGCGGCTGATCACGCTCGCATGCACGGCGGTGGCTAGCGCGATGTTCGCCGAATCCTGCTTGTTCCCAGTGACGCCGTTGGCGTTGAAGCCACCGCCGCGTGAGATCGTGGCGGCGGCGTTTTGCGGGGTGAGCGCCCAGGTTTCGATGCCCGTGGCGGCGGAACCACCTGAATTGAAGTGGAAGCTGAGGAAAATGCTCTTGGGCGTCTGGTTGGCGATCGCCACACGGCCGCCGAGCGTGATGAAGGTGTCCGTGCTGCGGGTGTAAACCACCTTGAAGCCGCGGGCCTTGCAGGCGGCGCCCACGGCGGATGCCATTTTGAGGGCGAAGTCCTTCTCGTAGCCATAGACGCCACGCGCGCCAGCATCGTGACCGCCGTGGCCGGCATCGATGACCACCGTGTCGAAGTATTCAGCGTTCTGGATGTGGCTGGGATACAGCACGGGGTCGATCAGCTTGCACAGGTCGAGCCGGGAGAAGAGCACCTGGCCGTTGTGCTCCTGGACGGGAAAGCTCAGGATGAACTTGATGTTGTTGATCAGCATCTCCTGGGAACCGACAGTGGCCTTCAGGATCAGCTTGGAGGACCCCAGCCAGAAGTGGGTGCCCTGCAGCCGGAAAGTGTTGAAGCCATAGACCGGATTGTAGAAATTCCGGATGCTTTCGGCGGTCACGTAGTCGCGTCCGCCGATCTTCACGATCTGCCAGCCGCCGTTGGCAGGAAGCACCGTCACTGCCTCGGACCTGGAGGAGGACCGGTCTCCAGCATCGGAATTGAACTCGCCTTCGCCACGGCGTGCCGTGGACGTCACGTCTTTGACCGGCTCGGTTTTCGGCTGCGGTTGCGGCTGGGTCTTGGCGGTGGCTTTGGATGAAGTTGAAGTCGCCGGCTTGTTCAGCTCCACCTTCTTCTTCGCGCCGCCGCCGGTGGTGGTGATGATCACTCGTGGTGGTTTGCCGCTCGTGGAGGTGGTCTTGGCCGGTTCAGACTTCGGCTTCGTGGCAGGAGCAGGCTTCGGGGCCGGTTTCGTCTCTGCCGCAGGAGGAGTTTCCTCCTTGCCGCCGCCGAAAAGCTTCTTGAAGAAGCCCGGCTTGCCGTCCTCGGCATGGGTGATGTCAGCCGACGCGGTGCCCAAGGCGGCCACAAGGATGGCGATGGCAGCCCGGGGAATTTTGGAATGCGGTCCGATGATCATGACGAATGGGCGACGAAGGTCGGGGGAATGACTGCCATTTTTATAGTCCGGGTCGGGCCCCGGCGCAAACGTTCTGAGCGGCCTTGTCTTTCGCGCTGTTGACCTTGATTCTCCGGGGGATTTAGGGGATGGAGCGCAGACACATCCCGTTTCTTATGGCCAAAAAACCTGTTGTTCTCATCATCCGCGACGGCTGGGGTATCAATCCCGGCGGCAAAGCTCTAGCTCAAGCCAATGGCGATGCCACGCTGCTCGCGAAGACGCCGTTTCATGATCATCTTTATGCCACGTATCCTCGCGGCACCGTCAGCGCCAGCGGCGAAGACGTGGGCCTGCCGGAAGGCCAGATGGGCAACAGCGAAGTCGGTCACCTGAACCTCGGCGCGGGCCGCATCGTCTATCAGGACCTCACCCGGATCAATAAGAGCATCCGCGATAGCGAGCTGGCAAAGATGCCCGTGCTCGTGGAAGCCTTCGAGAAAGCGAAAGGCAAGCGCCTGCACTTCCTCGGCCTCATCAGCGATGGCGGCGTGCATTCGCATCAGGATCACCTCGCCGCTTTGTGCAATGCCGCGAAGGCTGCGGGCGTCACCGATTTGATGGTGCATGCCATCACCGATGGTCGCGACACCTCGCCGACCGGCGGTGCGGCCTACATGGCGAAGCTGGAAGCCGATTTGAAGCCGAGCGGCGCGAAGATCGCCACGGTGATCGGTCGCTACTACGCGATGGACCGCGACAAGCGCTGGGAGCGCAACAAGCTCGCCTGGGATGCCATCGTGCTCGGTCGCGGTGAAGTGCGCACGGATCTGCCGAGCGCCGCCGTGCAGGCTGCGTATCCGAAAGACCCGCGCGGCGATGAATTCATGCAGCCGATGATTTTTTCCAATGCCAACGAGCAGCGCATCCGCGATGGCGATGTCATCCTGTGGTTCAATTTCCGCGCCGACCGCGCCCGCCAGCTCAGCGAGGCCTTCCTGAAGGCCGATTTCGTCGGCTTTGACCGCGAAGTGACGCCGAAGACCGGTTACTACACGCTCACCGAGTATGACGCGACTTACGTCGATCTCGGCGCTCGTGTGATTTTTGGCACCGAAAGCCTCAGCAACAACCTCGGGCAAACCATCGCCGCCGCAGGGCTCACGCAGCTTCGTGCGGCCGAGACGGAAAAATACCCGCACGTCACCTTCTTCTTCAACAGCGGCGTCGAGGAGCCGAATCCTGGCGAGGATCGCTACCTGGCCATTTCGCCCAAAGAAGTGCCCACCTACGACAAGAAGCCGCAGATGAGCGCTCCGGACCTCACCTTTGAAGTGCTGCGCCAGTTAGAGAAATACGACGCCGTCATCATGAACTACGCCAACCCCGACATGGTCGGCCACACCGGCGTCGTCGAGGCCGGCGTGCATGCCTGCGAGACCATCGACTTCGGCGTGAAGCTCATCGTGGAAAAAGTGCTCGAACTCGGCGGCAAGCTCTTCATCACCGCCGACCACGGCAACTGCGAGCAGATGCGCAACGCCGACGGCTCCCCGCACACCGCCCACACCACGAACCTCGTCCACGGCATCTACGTCGCCGCCGACGCCGCGAACTACACCGTCCACAACGGCATCCTCGCCGACATCGCGCCCACGCTGCTCGACATGCTCGGCGTGAAGCAGCCCGCGGAGATGACGGGGAAGAGCTTGTTGGTCAGGAAGTAAGCAGCCACCTCGCGTCGTCTCCATGTCCTTTCTTCTCTCCGAGCAACGAGACAAGGACTTCCAAGGATATTGGAGGCGATATGAGGAGTACATCGAATCTGTTCGCGACCGGATGCCACCGGGCGCGATGAAGCTCGCGTTGTCGGCCGAGTGGTATGACTTCCGTTGTCATCACTGTCCGCACGACGCCTGGCTTCAAGAATTCAAAATCACCGAGGGGGCGACCGCATCTGGCCCGAAGCGTGACAACTCCGCTGTGCTTACGCTGTTGGGCGCTTACCACGATGGACAGCTTTTGCTGCGTTACCCTCGTTTGATAAGCTTTAACATCCATGCGTCGGAGTTGAATGGAGGCTTGGGAGACTGGCGCTATGACGAGTTCCGACTCTCTACGAATGGAAACCTGCTGCATGAGATCGAATGGACCTCCGGTGCACGATGGTTAATCGAGGCAGACGATATCGAATTCCAATGGCAGCCGTTTGAAGCTGAGCCCGATTAAACCATGCGTCTCCTCTTCCTCTGCTCCCGCAACCACTGGCGCAGCCCGACGGCGGAGGCGGTGTATCAAAATGATCCGCGGGTGGAGGTGCGCAGTGCGGGCGTGAGTGCCTCGGCAAGGCGGCGGGTGTCGGAGAAGCTGCTGCGCTGGGCGGATCTGGTGCTCGTCATGGAGGCCGCCCATAAACGGAAGCTGCGGGAGGACTTCCCGGAGGTGTTTCACGACCTTCGCGTCGAGGTGCTGGACATCCCGGATGACTATGAGTTCATGGACCCGGCGCTCATCGAGCTGATCCAGGCCAGCGTGGAGCCGCTGCTGGCGTGAATCAGGCTCTCTTCAGCGGGATCAACTGCCACAGGCCGACGACGTGCTCCCAGCGGCGGATGCCGGTGTCGATGAGGAAAATGAGCAGCATCAACATGAGCAGAGAAGGCCACAGTTCCTCGTGCTGGATGGCTTTGGTCGTTTCGAGGTTCGGCAATCGCTTGGGATCACTCAGGTAATCCCCGCCGGTGATCTTCACGGACTCTTGAAGCAGCGATTCATTCACGGTGCCAAGGCTGGCTTCCGATGATGGATTGTGAACGAGCCCGGTGGTCACCATTTCGGCGCCTGATTGGGCGCGGATGAGGTAAATGCCGGTCTGCGTTGGCTGGAAGCTGCTTTCATACGTTCCAGGCGCAGTTTGGCGAAGCGTGAGCTTCTGCACCGGCTTCATCGCCGCACCGAGGGCGTCCGCAGCCACGTGAAACACCTCCGCCTCGACGACGGCGTTGTTGGCGCGTGTCCCTGCATCGGCGAGAAGATCGACGCTGATGCGCGCGTCATCGCCATCCATGCGTGTGGACAAATCCATGAGTCGTCCCTGCGGCGCACGGGCGGTTTCACGCAGCACCTGCGACCAGAAGCGGCCGTAATCTTTCCAGCGTGCGATCCAGAGCGATGCCCAGCGGCTTTTTGCATCGGAAGTAAATGCAGTGGCCTTGCCGAGGCCGAATCGCCAGTGCGCGAGCAGCGGATCGCCCGTTTCGGTGACGAGAGGCACCTGTGCGGAGGTCCTGCGCGTCGTCTTCACGTAGCCGAGCAAGGCCGGTGAGTCCCACTTCTCGAATCCGGCGAGAATCGGCTGTTTTTCCTTCAACTCCGGCGTGAACGGCTCCTCGCGGATCATGCGCCCGGTGTGCATCAGCGTGTCCTGCGTGAAGATGCGCGTGATGCCGCTCGCATCGAGCGTCGTGTAGCCCTGTCCGCCGCCGCTGGAGGCGATGGCCTGCAGCAGCGCCACGTGCGAGCCTTCGCCGATCGCCACTGTGGAAATCGTCATGCCTTCGCCGCGGCATTGAGCGGCGAGCTGCTCGTAGCCTGCACCCGCAGTCTGACCATCCGTGAGGATGATCATGTGCTTCACACGTGCCTTCGTGCGCAGCAGCGCCTCGCGCGCGAGTTGAAACGCGGGCTGCAAGTTCGTGCCGCCCCCCGAGGCCACGGCGGCGATCTGACCTGACACCGCGTTCGTTGAAGTCAGTCGCGTCATCGGTGCGACGACATGCGCATCGGAGTCAAAGGCCCACACGCCGAGCGAATCGTTATGGCCCAGCACCTCCGCCGTCGCAATCGCCGCGCTCTTGGCCATTTCGAGCTTTTCGCCAGCCATCGAGCCGGAGCGGTCGATCACGAGGGCGACAGCAGCGCTTTGCTTTTCTTCTTCATCCGGTGCTTTGAGCCGCACAGGCAGCACTTCCTCGATGGGCGTGCGATAATAGCCGCCCACGCCGAACGAACCCGGCCCACCAAGCATCACGAGTCCGCCGCCGAGTTTATCGACGTAATCACGCAGCGCATTCATGAGCGGATCGCCCAGTTGATGCGCGGGAACGTCGGAGAGAATCACGCCATCGTAACCACTGAGCTGATCAAAGGTGATGGCGAGATTGCCCGGCTGGCGCAGATCGAGCTCGATGCCCTCCTTTTCCATCGCCTGCATGAGGTAACGGGCCTCACCGGCGTCGGATTCGATGTAAAGCAGCCGCAAACGTCCGCGCACATCGACAATCGCCAGCGCGCTGTCGTTTCCAGGCAGCGTGTCGCCCTGGATGCCTTCGAGCACAGCGCGATATTGAAACGTGTTCCGTGTGGAAGGCGTGCGCGTGAAGCTGATCTCCTGCGAAGCGCCCGGATTCAGCGTGACGGGCCGCTTTTCGACCTCGATGCCGTTCTCGTAGAGCTTCAGCGTGCCGCTGCTTGCGACGGTGCTCTCAAACACGGCCTTCAGGCTCAAGCTGGCGCCTTCAAACAAGCGTGTGCGGTTCGGCGTCAGCGCGATCATGCGCGCATCCGGCCTGCGCGGACCGGAAACGGGCAGCGCATGCAGTTTGATGCCGGAAACGGCCGCTTCGCGTGCGGCGGTGAGCAAACTGCCGCGTGTCTCATGGCCGTCTCCAATGATGAGGATGTTCCGGCTCACGCCAGGCGGAAACATCGCCTCCGCATACTCGATGGCGGCAGCGTAGTGGCTGTCTCCACCGTTTTTTTTCTGCCAATCCGCCCGCATCGCCGGAGTGCTTGCTTCAGGCATCAACTCCGGCTGCACGCCGAGCTGCACCACAAAGGAGTCGATGTCACTGCCTAGAGCCCGACGCACGCGCATGGCTTCGTCGTTCACTTTGGCAAGACCTTCAGCGCCCATGCTCTGGCTGGCATCAATGATGATGCCCAGCGCCTTGCGTCCCGTCTGTGTCACACGTGCGGGACCCGCCAGGGCGGCGATGGCCAGCATCACAGCGATGGCGCGTGCCACCAGCAAGAGCCGCTTCCGCAGACCCGACAGCGGATGGGACGAACGCGACTCGATCCACAGCAGCAGCGCTAGCGCCGGCAGGATGAGCAGAAGGAGTTTTGGTGATTCCCAGTCCAAGGTCAGGTTTGCGATTCAGGGCAGGAATGCCCTGAATCACTTTTAGAGCTCGCTTCGCAACGCCGCCAGCAGCTTCTCGACATCCTCCGCAGAGTTGTAGCCGTGGAGGGCGATGCGGATGCGCCCGACCTGGTGCATGACGTGGATGTTTTGCGCCAGCAGCGCCTCATTGATCTTCGTCGTGTTTTCGTGACGGAAGGCGACGATGCCGCTCGGGTTGTCGGGCTGTGCCGAGCACAGCGGCGCGATGCCTAGTTCCTTCAAGCCCGCATGCACTCGTGCGACGAGCGGATCGGCATGTGCGGCGATCTTTGCCACACCGATTTGATCGAGGTAACGCAGCGAGGCATTCAGCGCGTAGAGCGCGGCAAAGCTGGGCATTCCGACAGAAAAACTGAGCGCACCTGGCTTCACACGGGCGTTTTCGAAGCGATCAGCATCGAAAGCGTTGCTCAGGTGATACCATCCGCCAGCCTTCGTGGTGAGACGGGCGGCGGATTTCTTTGGAATGCCGATGACACCGCCGCCGTGGATGCCGAGCGTCCATTTGTGCGTGCTGGAGATGAGGATGTCGGCGTCCTGGCAATCCAGCACGACTCGCCCGAGCGCCTGCGTGACATCGACGGCGAGCACGGCGTTCGGTGCGTGCAGGCGCACCAGGTCACGCAGCTTCGCGTAGCCGATGCGGTGGCCGTTGTAGAAGCTCACAAGGCTGACCTGCACGAGTTTCGTGCGCTCATTCAGCAGCGAGGCGAGATCGACGAGGTTCAGCGCACCATCGCGGTTCTGCCACAGACGCGAGACAGGGCGCGAATGCTCCGGTGCGGTGAGCCAGGGCGTGGCGCCGGCGGGGAAGTCGAGATCCGTGACGACCACCTCGTCTGCAGGTTTCAAATCGAGCGCGGACGCGAGCAGATTGTAAGCCTCGGAGCTGCAGGAGCAGAAGGAAACCTCGTCCGTGGTCAGTCCGAGATGCTTCGCGGTGATCTCGCGGCACTCCTCGACACGGGGAAAGTGGAAGTCGCGCCCGCGCATGCCGAGCGACTTGTGGTGCATGTATTCGGTCACCGCCTCGTTCACGCACAGCGGCGGGATGCTCTCCGCGGCGGTGTTGAGGTAATGGATGCCTTTCAGGCTGGGGAAATCGGCGGCGCGGGAGGTGTCGGTGAGCATGGGCTATGGAATGGCGACGAATCGTCGCCAAAGCAAGGCGGGAAAGGCGACGCATCGTCGCCACTCCATAAGCACCCAGCGCTACTCGGCTTTCAACTCCGGCGCGTTCTCCGGCAGTTTGATCGTCGGATCTCCGCCGAGATAGCCCAGGGAGATGAGGAACTCGTCCATCTTCTTCGCGGTTACTTGGATCCAAGGCGCGCGGTTGAAGAAGCCGTGCGGCATGTCGGCGGCTGCCCACATCTCGGCGCGCAGGCCGAGTTCGCGGGCTTTTTTGATGTATTCGTCGCCGCCAGCCTTCAGTTTGTCGGCGGTGCCGAAGAACAGGATGGCCGGTGGCGTGTCCTTGCTGACGAAATTGTTCGGCGTGATGGCCTCGGCCATGTCGAGCGTGATCGGGCTGTCGCCGGTGTCGCGTTGCTTGAAAAGCGTGGCGATGTTCATGGCGGGGTTGAAGAGCACCATCGCGTTCGGCTTTGCGGAGATGGACTTGTCATCGGACTCGGCGTCGTAGGCTTTCACCAGCGCCGTGCAGGCGGCGAGATGTCCACCTGCGGAGCCGCCACCCGCGATGACCTTGTCAGGATCGATGCCAAGCTCGGTCGCATGGCCGCGCACCCAGCGGATGGCGCTCTTTGCATCCTCCACCGCCTTGTCCGGCGTGGTCTTGTGAATGTTCGCGATGCGGTAGTCGGCACTGATGGCGATGATGCCACGGCTGGCGAGGTATTCGGCCTGCGGCACGAATTGCAGGTAGGAACCGCTCTTCCATCCGCCACCGAAGAAAAACACGACGCACGGACGCAGCGCAGCGATCTGGACTTCGCCTTTGGGTGAGAAGACGTGCAGCTTCAGCTCACCCTGCGGCGTGGTCTTGTAAACGACTTCCTTCGTCGCGACCTCGGCGTCGGTCAGTTTGATCGGGGTTTTCGTTTTCCCGGCCCTTTGAGCGACGGCGGGAAGTGAGAGGGCGAAGAGCAGCGGAAGGATGAGGCGCATGGTGCGTGGTGAAACGATGGGGGAAGGGGAGATGTTGCGCTATCAAAGTTGCCCTGTTCCTGTGGAACAGGCGCGGCCTTGTTGCACAGCAACAAGGCTACTTTAATTGCTGCAACCACGCCACGAGATCGGCCAAACCCTGCGGACCAATCGCCCCCGCGAGGCCGGGTGGCATCAAAGAGTCCTTCAGCTCCTCCTTCTTGACGATATTGACCTTTTTGACGGTGGTGGACGCTCCACCGGCCATGCGGAGCGTGAGTTCGGCATCCGTTTCACTCACGACGTAGCCCATGACGGCTTGACCTTCCTTCGTCGTCACGTTTTGGCCGACGAAGCTGTGCTCGATGGCGGCGCTGGGGTAGAGGATGGCGGTGAAGAGGCCGTCCTGGCTGAGTTTCGCGCCGATTTGGGTGAGATCGGGGCCGAAGTCGATGAACTGGCCTTTGACGCGATGGCAGGCCACGCAACCGGCCTGCATGAACATGGCCTGGCCTTTGGCGGCATCGCCCTTCAGCTTCAGGAGTTCGGGCAGTTTGGGGAAATTGGCCAGACCTTGCGCCGCGGGCAGCGGAAGCTCGCGGGCGGCTTGATCGCGCAAACCGGCATCGGTGCTGCGACTGAGCGCGAGAGCGGCCTGATCTTTGAACTGCGGCGGCAATTTGCCTTCCGACTGCCATTTCAGGATGGCGCGACCACCTTCGCCGCTGAGCGCGAGGGCGTCGATGAGCACGCGGCGCACGTCCTCGCGCTTCTCCGGCCAGAAATGCTGGTTCATGACCGCCACCGCCGCGCGATCGCTCACGCGACCCAGCGCCGCGATGAGCGCCTTGGCCGATTTCGCGTCCGCATCCTTCAAAAAGCGCAGCGCACCATCGCGATTCGCCGCGATGAGCCGCGCCGCGTTCACCGACTCCGGCGCGTTCGGGTTCGCGCTGATGAAATCGAGCAGTTCCTTCTCAAACCCCGTCAGGTTGAGCCTTTCGACCAAGGCCACAAAGTCCGCCTTGCCGATCACCGGCTTCAAAAGCGCCTCCAACCGCGTCTTGGCCTCTGGATTCGAAGCGATGGCATTGCGGTCGAGCAAAGCGGTGGCCGCGAGAGCCGGTTCGGGGTCTGCTTTGAGGAAGATGGTCAGCGCGGCTTTGGAGACTTCTTCGCGGTGGTGGTATTGGAGGAGTTGGAGGGCGCGGAGGAGGTGCAGTTTGTTGGCTGAAACCCATGTTCCGACAAGCGCTGTTATTTCTTGGTCGTTCGAACCATCCAGCATGCTTGAAATGAATTCAGCAGATTCAGGCAGTCTGGATCGCGCTAAGATGGCATGTAGCTGCTTCTCATCACCCTTTCCTGTCATGTGAGGAATTCCTAGCAAATCAATCCTTTGCTTCCAGCTAAGGGCTGCTCCGATCGCCAGTGCTTCGTACATAAATATGTCTTCCACTTTTGCTCTCCGCCAGAGTGTAACCCAGATGCCGCTGGCATCTTCACTTGGATCAAAACGAAGAGCGATAGCTGTCTCACGAGCCAGAGATGCTGGTGCTACTACTGAATCACCTTCGTCTTTGAACAGGGCTCTCAGGATGACTTCGCGGAGCTTCTCAGGCTGTTTTTGCTGCCAGAGCTGGCGGGCGGCGCGGAGGGCGGTGATGCGGAGGTTGGGATCGTTGTCGGTGAGGGCGGCAGCCAATGTACTTTGGAGCTTTAGCTCGTCGGCGGGTGATGAGGCCGATTCGTTGGCGTTTTGGCCTTTGGACGGGTTAGCGGGCTGAAGCCCTGAATTACTTTGCAAAGCCCACAGCGCACGCGCCCGGTGATGAGGAAGAGCTTTGACGTCCTCGAAGAGCTTGGTGAGAGCTTCGCGGCCACCCAGCTTCTTCAAAGCCTGCCACGCAAGATACCGCGCGGACTCATTCGGAGACTTCAAAGCCTCCACGGCACCTTCAGCCGTCTCCAACTTGAAACTTGGAACCTGAAACTTCAAACCGGCCTTCGTCGTCACGCGGAACAACCTTCCACGCGTGACATCGCCCATTCCATGGCCGCCGACGCCGGGGTCATACCAGTCGGCGACAATTAAAGAGCCATCGGGGGCGACGGCGACATCGCTGGGGCGGAACCAGCGGTTTTGGCTGCCGTCGAGAAGGTTCACGATCTCGGCTTTGTAGCCGGCGCCGTCGGGCTGGGTGATGTAGCCGCGGACGACGTTGGGGCCGGCATCGCAGTGGATGGGCTGGCCGTGGAAGATGCTGGGGAGCAAATCGCCTTCATAGACTTGCATGCCGGTGGGGCTGCCTGCGCCGGTGAGAAGCATGTTCGGGACGACGCCGGGGTCGTTTTGATGCCAGTGACGCTGCGGGATCTCGCTTTCCCAGCCGATGCGCGGGACCTGCCAGCCTTCGCCGGTCATTTCGTCGGAGTAGCCGTAGTTGCCGAACTCCATGACGTAGTTGATGCGCACGCCTTTGTTGCCGTCGTCATCGTTGTCGCTCTGCCACAGGGTGCCGAAGCTATCGACGGCGACTTCCCAGTTGTTGCGGAAGTTCCAGGCGAGCAGCTCGACGTTGCTGCCGTCGAGTTCGCAGCGGAAGACCATGCCTTGCTGGTAGGGGCGGTTGTTTTGATTGGTGCACTTCACGCCGTGGATGTCGGTGATGAGGTTGCCGTCCTTGTCGCAGAGCTGTTTGCCGGCGTTGCCGAAATTGAAGTAGAGGCGGCCATCGGGGCCGAAGTGGAAGGCGTGGATGCCGTGGTCGTGCTGAGCGCCGCCGATCTTCGTGAACATGAGCTCTTTGCGGTCGGCTTTGTCGTCGCCGTTGTCGTCGATGAGCCAGAAGACGTCGTCGCCGCAGGAGATGAGCGCTTTGTTGCCGAGCACGCAGATGCCGTGGGCGCTGTTCACGTCCGCGCCCTGATGGAAGACGGTGGATTTGTCGGCCTTCGCGTCGCCATCGGTGTCTTCGAGGATGAGGATGCGGTCGCCCTCGGCGCGTTCGCCGTTGTGCTTGCGGTAGTTCACGACCTCGCAGACCCAGACGCGGCCGCGGTGGTCGATGTCGATGCTGGCGGGCGAGAGCATCATGGGCTCGCTGGCGAAAAGCTGCACGATGCACTCGGGATGCACGTCGAGCTGCTGCGTGGCGTTTTCCGGCTCGTGCGCGGCGGTGTTATTGTCGCTGGCGGCGATGGGGCCGGGATTTTCGGTGAAGACGCTAAAGGTGACGCTGCTGCTGTTTCCCTGCTTCGTGCCGCCTTCATCGAGTGCGCCGCGGGCTTTGAAGCGCTTCGTGCCCGCAGGCAGGTTGAAGGCGATGACGCTGTTCGCGTGCGTGCCGAGGCCGTATTCGATGCCCTTTCCGGCGCTGCGCAGCTCTTTGCCCTCGGCGTTGGCATTAACGCGGACGCCGCCCCAGCCGGACTGCGCGGATTTCCACTCGATCTCGGTGAGTTTTTTCTCACTGCCATCCGCGAGCACGAGCCGCGGCTCCGCCCAATCCGCCCAATCGGCGGTGAAGCCGTTTCCGGCATCAGTGACGACGAGAAAGAGCTCCTTCGCGCCGTCGAGCGACACGTCGATGTCCACGCTGTGGTTCGGCGTTTTCGTGTCGATGACCGGCGAGCGGAAGAGAGGCTTCGGCGCGGCGAGGGCGAGCGTGGGGAGGAACAGGAGGCTGAGGAGGCGCATGGTGCGCCCATGGGAGTGCGGGCAGCCTTGTTCGCCAAGCCATTTTTGCGGACGAGGGCGTCCGCGCTCCTATCCCACGTCTTCGCCGAGGAAATTGGCGAGGTGTTTGCGCAGGTCATTGCGGGCGCGGAAGAGGAGGCTCTTCAAGGCGGGCAGCGACATCTTCAAAATGCCGCAAATCTCCTCGTATGGCAGGTCCTGGCGGCCGCGAAGGATGACGGCCATGCGCTGCTTTTCCGGCAGCGCGGCGATGGCTTTGTCGAGGGCGTCGTGGAACTCGGCCTTGGAAAGGTTTTCGTCCGCGCCGGGGACGCTGTGGTCGGCGTAGTGCTTCGGCGGATCGTCCTCGTTCTCCTGCTCGATGCTGACTTCCTTGCGGCGTGAACGGCGGCGTGTCTCGTTGAAGACGAGGTTGCGGGTGATGGTGTAGAGCCAGGTGGTGAACTTCGCCGTGGGTTCGTAACGCGGGGCGCTGCGCCACACGCGGATGAAGACCTGCTGCGCGATGTCGTGCGCGTCGTCCACGTTGTTCAGCATGCGTGCGACGGTGCCGACGATGGCGTTCTGGTGCAGTTCGACGAGCCGCTCGAAGGCTTTCATGTCGCCCTCCTTCACACGGAGCATGAGGCGGACGTTTTCCTGGTCGGACGACTCATCGACCGCGTCTGCATCAGCAGTCGCGGGCGGTGTGGGAGCGATCCGTTCCGGTTGGGGCATTCGAAAGGCGGGAAAGGGAACCGCCATGCTAGCGGGAAACATGAGGGCTGTAAACTCATGCGGCCCGGAATGGTTGCGCATGCGATTGTTTGACGTGCAAGATGCCGCCGCTAGCATCCACGGCCATGAACGATCAAACCTGGGACACGACCTTCCGCGAACTCTTCGAACGCTGCGCCAAACTGCACCGCGCAGGCGACACACGGGCCGAAAAATGGTTCACCGAGGCCGACAAGGCTTTTCTGGCTTCCATCGGGCACACCACGCAGGAGTTTTTCGACTTTGTGGACGATCACTGCCGCTACGGAGCGGAGGGGCCGACGCTGGAGACGGCGCTGCTCGTGGCTGCGGTGCGTCGTGATTACTTCAAGGTGGTGATGGAGGGGAAATTCACCGGCAAAACGGTGCCGCCGAGCGAACTGCCGCCCAAACCGGCCGCTGTGGACGGGATTCCATGGCTGCCGCGTCTGATCGTGAAGGCACGTGCCAAGCTGAAGGGCGAAATGGATCCGGACACGATGTATGGCTGCGGCGGAGATCGTGCCTTTTTCACCCAGCACCAGATTCACCCGGCTGATTTTCTGCGAGTGACGTGGGCTGCGAGCGACGATGACCGCAAGATCATCGACTTTGTGAAGACGGGGAAGGGTTGATCCGTGACGTGCAGCCGGAGCTGCTTTCCCATGGACGAACTCAATCCGTATGCAGCGCCAAGATCTCAGGTGCTGGAGGATGATCCGGACGCAGCACGGATCAGGCGGGAAAACCTGCCCACGGAGTCTCACCTGAAAGCTGTGGGCGTGCTCATCGTGTTCGCCGGGGTGCTGAATGTGGCGGCCCAAGTGATGATGGGCCGCATCTTGAGCGATGTCTTTGGTGTTTTCAGGCTGTCGGCGTTCAAGGTGGCAGCAACGGCGCTGCCGCTGCTGTTCGGAGGGGCGCTTTGCTTTCTCAAACCATGGGCGTGGAGAGGGACATGCCTCGGGCTGGCATTTCTGATCCTGGTGGGCCTTGCCCGTTTTCCGCGAGGCATGGCCGATGTGATCATCCACGCAGCAGTGCTTCGCTACCTCCTCAGCGCAAAAACGCGGCGAGTATTCAGCGCGGACTATCAGGATGTCATCCGTCTGACTCCGCTGATGCGAACCCGACCAGCACGTTGGGTTTACATGCTGATGGGAGTGACGGTCGTGCTGCTGGCGACGGCTTACGGTGTCATCAGACGTTGAGCCGGAATCAGCTTCACTTCTTCACCTCGACTCCGCCTTCCTTGGCGACTTCGTCTTTCTTTTTCTGGACGGCATCTGAGCTGACTTCGAGGAGTTTCGGAGCTTCGCCGCCTTTGGGGACGAACTTCAAGGCGATGCCGTTGATGCAGAAGCGGCGGTCGGTGGGTGTTTTGAAGCCTTCGCCTTCAAACACATGGCCGAGATGCGCTCCACAGCGCTTGCAGACGGTTTCGACGCGGCGCATGCCGTGGCTGTTGTCGGGCTTTTCGAGAACGCCTTTGGCCTTCGACGAGTCATAGAATGACGGCCAGCCGCAGCCGGAGTGGAATTTTTCCTTGGAGGTGAAGAGTTCGGCCCCGCAGCACACGCAGTAGTAGGTGCCTTCGCCCTGTTTTTCGAACTCCTCGTAAATGTGGCCGAAGGGGCGCTCGGTGCCACGCTGGCGGGTCACCTCGTATTGTTCGAGGGTGAGCAGCTTCTTCCATTCGTCATCGGTCTTCACAATTTCGGGCTGGGGCATGGCTTTGGGATCGGTTTTGGGCTTGTCTTCGGCCTTTACGATGCAGAAGGCGGCGAGGAGGGCGGAAAAGAGGGCGAGACGGAGTTTCATGGCGTTGGGAGCATCTGATACGTGGGAGGGCGGGCGAAGATTGCTTATTCCCGCAATGGCCCCGGCGGCTCAATCTTCATCCGCACGAGCTGCCTGACCGATGTTCCAGAGGAGAATGCGGAATCCGGCGTCCACGTGACGGTCGGCGGCGGCGGACTGGCGGCGATAGGAGGCGAGCAGTTCCTGGCGTTCCGCCGTGGTGTAAGCTCCGCCCCGCAGCACTCCCTGGTCGGGAATGTCCTTCCATGAATCGGAGACCCATTCCCAGACGTTGCCGGAGAGATCGAACAGACCACGACCATCGGCACGGAAGGAGCCGACGGCGGACGCGCCTGCGGCACCATCGTTGTAGCCCGGGATGGCCTTCTTGGCGGTGTTGTCGGCGGCTTTGTCGAGGAAGTTGCCTGACTTCACTGGTGGCGGCCAGATGAAGCCCCAGGGGTAGATGCCTTCGATGCGCATGTTGCGGTCGGCCGGCGTGGCGCCGATCTCGCGGGAAAGATAGGCGGCCATGCTCCATTCGTCGTCGCTCGGAAGGCGGTATTCCTGGTCAGGTTCGAGCAAACCCTGCGCACGCTCACGATCCGTGAGCCAGCGGCAGAATTGTTCCGCCTCGGAGCGGTTCACCATCGTCACAGGCATGTCCGGTCCGGCATCGAGCACCCGGCCATCGACGGGCGGTTGATTTGTGGCCTTCGCGAATTCAGCGAAGTCTTTGCGCCGTGTCTCGGTGCTGGCGAGCATCGCCTTTCCGAGCGGCACAAACTTGATGCCGAGGCTGTTCTGCCAGGCTTTGCCGAAAACGACCGCGCCGGTGGCCTTCAGGCGCAGATTGAAGCTGATGCTTTGCTTCTCCTTCAGCTTTCCGCTGACGTGTTCGGGCTTGTAGCCTGGCAGACTGACTTCGTAGTCAAAGCTGTCGGCACGCACCTTGGGCAGTGCCAGCGGGGTGCGGCCCAGCAGGCGTTCCCCGTCGTAAACATCGGCTCCGGAAGGCGTGCTGGCGATGTTCAGGCTGCCAAATTTCACGCTGACGATCTCGCAGCGGATGGCGCTGTGACCCTGCTTTGGAGCAGAGGCTCCTGGAGGCCGCGGGACGTTGGCCGTGCGCCAAACATATTCGTGACCGGCGCCCAGACGGCCCGTCTGCCGCTCGGCGGCCGTCATCCATGAGCAAAAGGCATCCGCCTCGGGCGCGGGAATGACCGCTGCGTAGAGCACGGTCTTGTCCGGGAGTGTGAACGGCGTCACTTCGTACTCGGCGGCACGATAGGTGGCGTCGAGGAAATTGCGAAAGAGCAGGGCATCGAGCGGCAGATCGGCCACGTGGCGGTCTCCTTTGAAGGTGAACCACTGCTTGAGACGGTTCTGCCACGGTTTGCCCGGGGTGGGCGGCTGCGGCCGTGCTGGTAGCACGGGCGGCGGTTTCACCGGCACCGGGATGGTGTAGGCCCATTCACGCTGGTGTCTGGCCATGACCAGACCGCTGGCGAGGAGAAATGAACCGACGGTGGTGAAGATCGCCGCGCGGCTGAAGCGGCGGATGAAGCTCTCCGGTTTCTTGTCGCCGACGTGCTGCAGAGCCTCGGCAAACTCCGCCGCAGTGGCAAACCGGCGGTCCAGATCGCATTCGCAGGCCTGGCAGATCACGCGATTGAGGTCCAGCCAGAAGGGCCACTCCTCATCGGAGAGATTGTCGGGCACTTCCGGGAATTCCATGCGGTCCTTCCCGCTGCTCATCTCATAGAGCACCTTGCCCAGGCTGTAGATGTCCGCCTGCGGCGTGCCGGGGCCTTCTGGCGGCACGAAACCCTCGGTGCCGACGAAGGTGCGCTCGCCAAAGGCCGCGACGAGGCCGATGTCGGCCAGTTTGCACACGCCGCCGACGAAAATGATGTTCGACGGCTTGATGTCACGATGCGTGAGACCGTGGTTGTGCATGTAATGCAGCGCGTCGGCCATGTACACGCCCGCGTCGCGGCAGAAGAACGGGTCCAGGCGTCCGTGGCGCTTCATGTCCGTGCCGAGTGTGCGCGGGACGTAGGTCTGCACATCCGTCATGTTCGCGCCGTCCTCGGCATCGTCGGCCAGCTCCATCACACAGTAGTAGAAGCCGCGTTCCTCATTCCAGCCCACGTGCAGGATGTGCACGAGGCAGGGATGACCGCGGGAGATCGGCTCGAACTGCTGGATGCCCTGGAATTCGCGATGGAACGTGCGCGTGAGCTCGAAGTCCTCACGCCAGACGATTTTCACGGCACGCAAGGCGCCGGTGACGCTCTGTGCCAGCCAGACCTCTCCGTAGGCACCGGAACCGATGCGTTTCAGCAGCGTGTAGTCGGGGATGACGATGTCATCGCGGTGCGAGGGCGGCCCGTTTTTCTCACGCTGCGCTTTCGCCCGCGGCTTCACCGTCGGTGGGGAGATCGGAGGCGCGGGCAGTTCCACGCTGCGGGTGGAGTCCCGGTGATCCACGTCTTCCACCACCTGGGCCGCAGGCACGTGATCCGCTGCGTCGGCGTGAACGGACGAGTGCGGAAGTGCGGCTGGCAGGGCGTCAGGATCGCTCATGAGGCTGGCGTGGGAGGTGCGCTGGTTGAAGCCGGCCGGCATGGGCTGGTTCAAACGCGCGGAAGTCTCCCATCAAAAACGGCCTTCTCAAGCAATCCGTTCGGGGCATTGAAACTCGCGTGCATGCCCCAGGGCCGCCTTTCCGGACGCCGCCTGCGCTACAGCATCGTGTTTTCGAGCGCCTGCACCTCTTTCTTCACGAGAGCGCCGACGCGGTGCTTGGCCAGGTACACCTGCGCCGCGTTGATGCCGAGGGCTTCGGACGTCTTCTTCACGCCCCAGCCTTTCATGACGTAGCAGTCGAAAATCTGGAACTGACGGGGCGAGACCTTGGCCTTCACGCGTTCGAGCGCGGCGGCGGTGATGTTGTCACGCCACTCGCGGTCCCAGATCTTCTCCAGCATGTTGTCCTTGTCCTGGGACAGCCGGTCCACGATCTGCGTGCTGGTGTCTTCCGTGTCCGCATTGCCCTGGTCGGCCAGCGAAGGCTGGCGTTTGCGGGCGCGGAAGACATCCAGGATGCGCCAGCGCGTCATTTGCAGCAGCCAGGCCTTGAACGAGCCGGCGCGGGGATCGTACTGCCCTTTCTGCACCTGGCGGGCGATGGCGATGATCGTTTCCTGGATGACATCAAAGGCCTCCTCGCGGGTCAGGCCTGCCTTGGTGGCCACGCTGAAAATCAGCCGCCAGTAAGTCTGGTAAAACTCGTTCCAGGTGCGCTGGTCTTCCCAGTTGTTCAGACGCTCGATCAGGCTTTTGCGGGTTTTCTCCCACAAGCCCTTTTCTTTTTTCACGTCTTCCGGGACCTGGATCTCGGGTTCTGGCGCCGCTTTGCTCATCGGGCGCTGATTGTCAGCGGTTGAGCGGCCGTGTCAAACCATTGAAACCTCCGCGACACTGCGAAATTCGGCGATAGAGCCGTGCATTTTGCGGCGGGGTCCGTGATCGGCGCTGTTCATCCGCGCGATGAAGTGATTTCATCCAACGCGGAGGTGGCGTGGCGCATCGCAGGTTGCCATCACGAGGCGAGAGGCTAGTCTGGCTTCACGCGCTGCAATGGTGGCGCGAGCTTTGCTTCAAAACCATGTCCGATCTGGAAAATCCCTTCCAAGAAACCCTCATTTCCCGCCACCGTGCGGAGCCCTGCACCGTGGTCATCTTCGGTGCCACCGGTGACCTGACGAATCGCAAACTGATCCCGGCCTTTTACAACATCGCCGCCTGTGGCGACCTGCCGCCGCAGTTCAAGGTCGTCGGCTTCGCCCGTCGCGACAAGACGGACGAGGTGTTCCGCACTGAATTGGAGGCCGGGAACCGCAAAAACAGCCGCCAGGGCCACAACGAGGAACTGTGGAGCAGCTTTTCGCAGTGCATCCACTACCACCGCAGCGAGTTCGAGGACCTCGACGGTTACAAGTCACTGCGCGTCCTGCTCGACGAGTTCGACAAGGAACGTGGTGCTCCGGCAAACCGCCTGTTCTACCTCGCTTCCGCTCCCGAGGCCTTCAAATCGATCCTGGAGATGCTCCGTGCCGCAGGGCTGAATGAAGGCGTCGGCGGCAAATGGGCGCGCGTGGTGTGTGAAAAGCCCTTCGGCAAGGATCTGGCCAGCGCCCGTGCTTTGAACCATGTGGTGGCCGAGACCTTCGAGGAGAAAGACACCTACCGCATCGACCACTATCTCGGCAAGGAGACCGCGCAGAACATCATGGTGCTGCGCTTCGCCAACGCGTTGTTCGAGCCGAACTGGAACTCCCGCTACATCGACCACGTGCAGATCACCTGTGCCGAGAATCTCGGCATGGAAGGCGGTCGCGGTGGCTACTACGACACCGCAGGTGCGCTGCGTGACATGGTGCAGAACCACCTTTTCCAGCTCCTCAGCCTTGTGGCGATGGAGCCGCCCACCGATCTGAGCGCCGACTCCGTGCGTGATGAGAAAGTGAAGGTGATCCGTGCGCTGAGGCCCCTCATCGGACCCGAAGCCGTGGGCAAAAACGTCATCCGCGCCCAGTACACCGCCGGCAGCGTCGATGGCGTGCCGCGTGTGGGCTACCGGCAGGAGGACCGGGTGAATCCGCAGTCAAACACGGAGCCCTACGTCGCCCTGCGTCTGTTCATCGACACCTGGCGCTGGCAGGGTGTGCCGTTTTACATCCGCGTGGGCAAGCAACTGCCGAAGAAGGCCACCGAGATCAGCGTGCACTTCAAAAAGCCGCCGCAGGTGCCCTTCGCCACGAACAATCTCATCAAGAACAGCGAAAACACCCTCGTCATCCGCATCCAGCCGGATGAGGGCATCGCCCTGCGCATCCTGTGCAAGCAGCCGGGGCAGGCGATGAACATGCAGCAGGTGAAGATGGACTTCCGCTACAGCAGCAGCTTCGGCAAGGCCAGCCCGGAGGCCTATGAGCGCCTGCTCCTCGACGCCATGGCCGGTGATGCCACGCTCTTCGCCCGCCGCGACGAGGTGGAGAACGCGTGGAAGTTCATCGACGAGCTCGAAAAAGCCTGGCACAAGACGGACAATCCACCGCCCATGCGCGAATATCCGGCGGGAAGCTGGGGGCCGAAGGAAGCGGACGACCTGCTCCGGCAGGACGGCCGCGAATGGCGGCTCCTTTAACCTGGAATGCAGACGATCATGGCCGCGTCCTCACTCAAAGACTCCGACCTCGGCCGCCTCGGCCTGGAAACGCCCATCTCGCGCATCGAAAGCGAGTTGAAGAAGCTGTGGGAGAACGACGAGGCGAAGACCCGCGCCTCACTCATCAATCTGGCGATCTACACCGAGGACAGCTCCGTGCTGGCTGATGACAACGCCCTGCTCGACCGCGTCGCGGCGGAGCACTCCTGCCGCGCCCTGCTGATCCTGGCGCTGCCTGAGGCGCAGCCGCCGCGTGCCCGCGCCTGGATTCAGGCCCTCTGCCGTCCCTATCACGGCAGGCAGGCCGTGTGCAGCGAGCAGATCAGCTTTGTGCTGGAAGGCGGCGATGCCACGCAGGTGCAGAACATCGTCTTCGCCCACCTCAATTCCGACCTCCCGCTCGTCGTGTGGTGGCAGGCGGACATCACGAAGCACTTCCACGAGCGCTTCTACTCCCGCATCGACACGCTGATCATCGATTCCGCCCGCTGGAGCGACCCCGCGCCTCAATTCGACGCGCTCCTGGCCGCCTTGGGTGAGGAGACCGCCCGGTTTGATGTCCGTGACCTCGCCTGGACCCGCTCCCACCTCATGCGCACAGCCCTGGCTGGATGCTTCCAGGATGCCAATGCGCTGCAAAACCTCTCCAAGCTGCGCAAACTGACCATCACGCATCTCAAAGGCCAGCGCATGACCGCGCTGCTCCTCGCCGCGTGGATCAACCGCCGGCTCGACATGTCGCTGGAGCTCGAATTGATCGAAAAAGACACGGGGCCGGCCCTGCAACGCCTCATTCTCGAAGGAGAAGGCGTGCGTGGCGATGTGCGGCGCGACTGCGATTCGTCCTTTGTTCACGTCTGCACCTCCTGCGGCCAGCACGAGCACAAGGAACTCCTCCCTGCCGATGCGGACAGTGATGCCGAGCTGGTCAACGAACAGCTCTCCCGCCGTGGTGGCAGCACGCTCTATTCGGGCATGCTCCCGCTCATCCGTGCCATGCTGAAGTGACGGATGAAACCCTGGCTCCAGCTCGCCCGCATCTCGAATCTGCCCACCGTGTGGACGAATGTGACCGCCGCATGGCTGCTCGCAGGCGGTGAGTGGGCGGATGCACGCCTCTACTGGCTCATCTTCGCGGGTTCATTGCTCTACACCGGCGGCATGATCCTCAATGACGCGGCGGATGTGAAATTCGACCGCGAGCATCGCCAAGAGCGGCCGATTCCGGCAGGGCAGGTGGGGTTGGGAATGGCCTGGAGCGTCGGTGGGGGCTTCTTGGCGGCGGGAATTGTCATCGCCTGCCTCCATGGAGCGCAAGTCGGGACTACACTCGGTCTGGTGGCCGCCATTTTGTTCTATGACCTGTATCACAAGCCCTGGGCGGGCTCCGTGTTGGTGATGGGCGCCTGCCGTGCTTTGCTCTACTTGATGGCTGCTTCAGCGGCTTCCTCCGTGCCTGGACAGCCGGGTTATGCGGTGCTGATGGCTGCTCTGGCGCTGGGAAGTTACGTGGTGGGCATCACCCTGGCGGCAAGGCTGGAGCACAAGCAGAAGGGCGTGCTGCCGCTCCTCTCCTCACTGACCGCGTTGATTCTATTGATTCAGCCGGGCGTCCTCTGTGTGACCAGGGTGGTGATTGGAGGGGGGGACGAGTGGCAGTATCTCATCCTCATTGTCTTTGCCCTGTGGGTGCTTCATGCGCTCAACACTTTGCGCCGAGGCGGCCCTCACATCGGCCGGGCGGTCGGCCTTCTGCTGGCGGGGATTGCCGTTGTGGATGCCCTGGCTGTCGCCGCGGTCTCCGTGCCTCTGGCCCTGGCTTTTGCTGCATTGGCTCCCTTGCTGCGCCTCTGGCAGCGCTGGATCGCCGCGACGTGAGCGCAAGAACGCGCTTTGGCGTCCCGTTTGGCCTTTCCCTTTGACCTCCAACCGTCTTGCAGGCAAAGAACCGATCCCCGTTAATGCTGGAGAAGACAATCAGGCTCGAACACACGCACCGCATTCTGTTTTCGCGGGATGTCTTTGTGGCGCGAAACAACACCCTCCGCGATCTCATCGCCCTCGACCATCCGCACAAGCGCCCGCGCGTGCTCGTGTTCGTCGATGAGGCCGTCTCCAATGCCAATCGTGACCTGCTGGATGACATCGTGGGTTACGGCGAGGCGCATGCCGACGCGTTCACGCTGGTGGACATGCCGGTGGTGATTCCTGGCGGGGAAAAATGCAAAAACGACCTGCGCCTCGTCGAATGCTGCTGGGACGCCATGAATGAGGCCGCGCTCGACCGTCACAGCTACGTTTTCGTCATTGGCGGCGGTGCGGTGCTGGATCTCGTCTGCTTTGCCGCCTCCACGGCGCATCGCGGCATCCGGCACGTGCGTTTCCCCACCACCACGCTGTCGCAGGGCGATGGCGGTGTCGGCGTGAAGAACGGCGTGAACTTCTTCGGCAAGAAGAACTGGATCGGCAGCTTCGCCGTGCCCTACGCGGTGGTGAACGACTTCGCGTTCCTCGAATCGCTGCCACCTCGCGAACGCCGCAATGGCATCATCGAGGCGATCAAGGTCTCGCTCATCCGTGACGGCGTCTTTTTCGAGCAAATCGAAGCCATGGCGGACGATCTGGCCGCGCTGAAGCAGGAAGCACTCGAAAAAGTCGTCCAACGCAGCGCCGAACTGCACGTGGAGCACATCGCCACGGGTGGCGATCCGTTTGAGCTCGGCTCCGCCCGCCCGCTCGACTTCGGCCACTGGGCCGCGCACAAACTGGAGCAGATCTCGAAGTTCTCCGTCAGCCATGGCGAGGCCGTGGCGATCGGCATGGCCGTCGATCTCGTCTATTCACGCATGCAGGGCATTCTGGATGCCGAAACCTGCGAACGCGTGCTCCAGCTCATCGAGCGCATCGGATTCGCCACCTACTCGCCGCACCTGCTCGACAACGGTCGCAGCGGCGAACCGGTCATCCTCGAAGGCCTCGAAGAATTCCGCGAGCACCTGGGCGGTGAACTGACCGTGACTCTGGTGCCGAAGATCGGCGAGAAGATCGAGGTTCATGAGATGAACCGCGTGAAGATCCTCAATGCGCTCGTCGAATTGAAGAAGCGTCAGGAGTGACGTCACGAGATGGCGACTTCGCGGCCGATGGCGGCCTCATACACGCAATGGAGCTGGAAAGTCTGCTGTGCGCCTAGCTTCTGCCCCATCTGGGCGGAGATGTAGAGCCCGGCGGCGATGGTCAGGGCGAGGCCGAGAATCCACAGGCCCCACGGCGTCTGGCCGATGCACCACTGGCACATGCCGAGGATGCCTGAGAACAGCGCCGCCGAGGCCAGGATCAGATACGCATACACAAATGAGGACCACAGGTTCGTGTTCGGCCCGTAGGTGCCGGTGACCAGCGCACCATCCCCATCAGGATCGAGGCTGAGCTGAAGCTGGGGAGACCAGTAATGCTGCTCTGACTCCAGAATGCGCAGGCTGAGGTAGCCGGGGAAGCTTTTCACCTCGCAGCGTTCCGCGTGCTCACGCATGCCGCTCTCCAGCCATGACCGGGCCTGCTCGACGTTCATGTCCAGCCGGTGCGTGAAGTGCGGGCGGAGGCGGAAGCTGCTCATGTCACCCATTACGTGAGACGTCCGGGCGAACTGTCCGGCGGGCTGGATTGAATCGAAGCTTGCGGCAGACCGTCGATGTGGACTATGCTTGCCGCCATGCTTCGTCTCCGCCATCACCGGCTTGTCCTCGGCCTGCTCGCGCTTCTCGCGATTGGCTGGGCGCAGACGTTCGGCCTGCATCGCGGTTTCATGTGCGATTGCGGCGGGGTGGAGCGTCTCAGCCAGGTCGATCATTGCGATGGACCGCATTCTGCCGCCTGCCATGAGGAGGAGCATGAGCCCGCACCGGCTCACGATGATGAGGAGGACGTTGGCGACCGGCACGAACATGCGGCCGTGGTGGATTCGCTCGTCGCCAAGCATCAGCAGGATGCCACGCCGGACATTTCTCCGCAGTTTGATGTGATCGGAACGCTTGTTTTGGAGAAAAGCTGCCGTCTGGCGCTGGCTGGCGTGCGTCGTGCGCCTGAAACGCCGCCACGACGAAGCCTGCCGGCTCACGAATGGCCGCGCAGGATCGCGCAGGTCATCTCCTTGAGGGTTTGAGAAGCGGGAAGCCGCCGCCGGACACGATTTCCGGCGGTTCTGACGCAATCGCACGCGTGGCGCACCGCCATGCCTGCCTGTCCCGCATTCCTCACTCTTTCCCGCCATGTTGCGCCTCATTCTTCTTTCCTGTCTGCCCGCCACCGGCTTCGCGGCCGGATTGCCGCTGGCTGAAATCCCCGCCCGCGTCCGCAGCCATCATCCCATGCTCAAAGCAGCCTGGTTCACCATCGAGGAGGCTCGCGGGCGGCAGCTCGGCAGCGGCCGCCTCGCCAATCCTAGGCTCGGCTTTGACTATCGCACGGAAAGCCGGCTGAGTCCGACGGCTGGCGAGTTCTCCTTCGAGCAGTCCTTTCCTGTCACGCGCCGTCTGCGCCTGGAGAAACAGCTTTCGGCACAGCTCGTCGCTGCCGCCGAGCTGGAGGTGCGTGATGTTGAACGGCGTCTCATTGCCGAAGCGCGAGGCTTTGCGGTGGAGCTGATCGCGCTCGATCAGCAGCGGGCACTGCGCCAGCAGCAGGGCGGTCTGGCCACCAAGCTGTCCGAATTCGCCAGGAACCGTGCGGAGAAGGGCGAGTTCTCACCGCTGGATGCCGCCCAGGCGCAGCTCGATGCGCAACGTCTCATCGTGGAGGGCAAGAAGCTCGACACGCAACGAGCTCGTCTGCTCGGCCAGTTGAAGCCGATGCTCGGCATCGCACCGCAGGAAAATCTGACCATCACCGGTGGTCTGCCAGAACTCGTGATGCCCGGGCTCATTCCCTGGCAGCAACGTGCGGACTACCGCCTGTCCCAATCGAGAACGCAGGCCGCGCAGACGGATGTCGAGCTCGCGCGGTCGAAGCGCCTGCAGGACGTGAGTGTCGGCGTTGTCGGCGGCCCGGAGCAGCAGCACGTGCAGGGCTCGAATTACCAGCGCACGGGCTACATCGGCTTCCGCGTTTCGATTCCGCTGCCGTTCTGGAACCGCAATCAAGGCGAGATCGCTGAGAAGAACGCCTCCGCCGGGCGTCAGAGGCTCGAAACGGTGGCTTTGGGCAAACAAATCGCCAGCGAGGCCGATACCGCACGCAAGGAGATGCAGGCCAACGTGGATCTGGCCCGCGAGACGCGAGACAAACTGCTGCCGCTCGTGATCGAGCAGACTGGCAAGCTCGAAAAAGCCTACGAGTCCGGTCAGACCGACCTCCTCACCGTCCTCCGCGCCCGCGATCAGCGCCTCCAGCTCGAAGCCGCCACGCTTGATGCCGTGCGCGACTTCCACCTCGCCCGCATCCGCTACGAATCCGCCACGGGGGCCACGCAGCCATGAAGCCGTTCCTTTTTCTACTCACTCCGCTCCTCATCGCCGCCGCCGAGCCTGATCGTGCCGCGAACACCGTCATTCTCGATGAAACGAGCGTGAAGCACCTGCGGCTCGAATTCGCCGAGGCTGAGGAGACCTCGTTCGAGGAAACCGTCTTCGCCCTCGGGCACATCGAGGTGCTTCCTGGGAAGAAAGCCATCGTCAGCAGCCGCATTCCCGGGCGTGCCTTCTCCGTTCTCGTCGTTCCGCATCAGCAGGTCGATGTGGGGGCCGAGGTGGCCTGGGTGGAAAGCCGCCAGCCGGGAGATCCGCCGCCAGTGATCAAGCTGGAGGCTCCCATCAATGGCATGGTGTCGAAAGTGGACATCGTGCAGGGACAGCCGGTCACACCGGACAGTTCCCTCATCGAAATCGTCAATCTCGAGACGGTGGAAGCCGTCGCCAGCGTGCCGCAGCACCTCGCAGGCAGGCTGGCCGCCGGATTGCAGGCGCACATCCGTGTGAATGCGCTGCCAGAGCGCGTGTTTGAAGCCAAGATTGCCCACATCGCGACAGTGGCTGACGAGACGACAGGAACAATCGAGGCGGCTTTCCACGTGGCCAATCCGGAGGCTCTGCTGCGGCCGGGGATGCGGGCGGAATTCAGCATCGTCGTCAGCCACCGTGAGAACGTGATGTCGATCCCGCGTTCCGCGGTGCAGGGGGATGCGTCGCAACACTTCGTTTACATCAAGGACTACGAACTGAAGCACGCCTTCGTCAAAGTGCCCGTGGTGCTGGGGGCGCAGAACGACCGTTTTGCCGAGGTGCTCCAGGGTCTGCTGCCAGGGGATGAGGTGGTGACGCGTGGTGCCTACTCTTTGGGCTTTGCGGGGAAGGGGAGTGTCTCGCTCAAAGAGGCGATGGATGCGGCACACGGTCATCCGCACAATGAAGACGGCACTGAGATGACCAAGGAGCAGATCGCTGCGGCCGGTCACGAGGGCCATGAGCATGACGATCACGATGCAGGCCGCTGGAACATGCTGACCACGTTTTTTGCGAGCACCACCGGACTGCTGCTGGTGCTGTTGATCGTGAGCATGGTCCTGAACCGCAAAGCTGCCGCCCATTGAAGCCATGCTGAACTCGCTCATCCGTTTCTCGCTGCATCACCGGCCGCTCGTTCTCATGACGGCGCTGGCGACGCTGCTGTTCGGCTATCAGACGCTCACGCAGCTTCCTGTCGAGGTGCTTCCCGACATGACGAAGCCCACCGTGACGCTTTTGACCGAAGCGCCGGGCCTGGCGCCGGAGGAAGTCGAAACGCTGGTCACCCAGCCCATTGAGGCCGCGGTGCAGGGCGTGGGCGGGCTGGACCGCCTGCGATCAAACTCCGATGTGGGCCTGTCGCTCGTGTTCGCGGAGTTCGCCTGGGGCACGGACATCTATCGGGCGCGGCAGCTTGTGCAGGAACGTTTGCAGGCGGCGTTGAACACGCTGCCGAAGGGCGCAAAACCGGGCATGACACCGGTCTCATCGCTGATGGGCGAGATCCTGCTCGTCGGCTTGCGCAGCGAGGATGGCAAGGTTCCGCCGATGGACCTCCGCACGCTGGCGGACTGGACGATCCGCCGTCGCCTGCAAAGCATCAGCGGGGTGGCGGAGGTGCTCACCATCGGTGGTGGCGTGAAACAGATCCAGGTGCAGCCGGATCCCAACCGGCTCGCGGCTTTTGGCGTCACCTTTGATGAGATCGAGGCTGCGGTGGGTCGCGCGGCTGGCAATGCGACCAGTGGTTATCTCCAGGCCGGTCCGCGGGAGATCATGGTGCGCAATCTCGGCATGACGACCCGGCTGGAAGACATCGCCAAGACCGTGATCAAGACCGTGGGTGATCGTCCGGTGCTCATCAGTGATGTCGCGCAACTTGCTCATGGAGTGCAGACGATGCGTGGCGATGCCAGCGTCAACGGAACGATGGGCGTGGTGCTCAGCATCGACAAAGCGCCCGGTTTTGACACGCTCAAACTCACCCGGCAGATCGAGGAAGCCCTCGCCGAGTTGCGTCCCACGTTGCCACCGGGCGTCAGTGCGGAGATCTTGTTCCGGCAGGGGGACTTCATCGAGCATGCGATTGGGAACCTGGAGGAGGCCATCCGCGATGGTGCGATCATGGTCGCGATCATCCTGTTTTTGTTCCTGCTGAATCTGCGCACCACCTTCATCACCTTGATGGCGATGCCGCTCTCGTTTGCCGTGACGATACTGACCTTCAAAGCGTTCGGCGTCAGCGTGAATTCCATGACGCTCGGTGGCCTTGCTGTGGCCATCGGCATGGTGGTGGACGATGCGATCGTGGATGTGGAAAACGTCTGGCGTCGGTTGAGGGAGAGTCCGTCCAAGATCCGGCTCGACATCATCGCCAGCGCGTCCGGCGAGGTGCGGAATTCGATCCTCTACGCCACGGTTCTCGTCATTCTCGTGTTCTTGCCCCTTTTCGGGCTCGAAGGCATCGAAGGGCACCTGTTCACGCCGATTGCAATCGCCACGATCACCAGCATGGCGGCGTCGTTTGTCGTTTCGCTGACGGTCATTCCCGTTCTGTGCTCTCTTTTGTTAAGTTGGAGTCCAGGCTTTAGCCGATTCGACGACGCCCCAGATCGCCTGAAGGCTCCACTCCAACATCGCGATTCGTTTGTCGTGCGCGGCATGAAGTGGTTCGTGGAGCGCACTTTCCTCAAACTGGCCCTCGGAGCCCCATTGCTCGTGATCGCACTGGCGGGCGTGCTGCTGGTCGGATCGTTGCTGCTTTATCCGATCATGGGAAAGGAATTCCTGCCCGCATTCAATGAAGGCAGCGCCACGATCTCGCTGGCCAGTGCTCCAGGCACCTCGCTGGCGCAATCGAATGAGATCGGCGAGGTCGGTGTGCAGTTGCTGCAAAACATCGATGGCGTGAAGAGCGTCGGCCGCCGGGCCGGACGTGCCGAACGCGATGATCACGTCATGCCTGTGAGCGTGAATGAGTTCGACGTTGAGTTTCACGAAGGAGGACGGCCGAGGGAGGCCGTCTTTGCCGAGATCCGCGAGAAGCTGGGTAAAATCCCCGGCACCTTCCTGAACATCGGCCAGCCCATCGGGCATCGTCTGTCCCACATGCTCAGCGGCGTTTCAGCGAAGATCGCGGTGAAGATCTTCGGTCCGGATCTGACCGTGCTGCGTGACAGGGGCGCTCAAGTGCGTGACATCGCGAAAACCATCCCCGGTCTCACAGATGTGATCTTGGAGGCGCAGGTCTCGATCCCGCAGATCAAAATCGAAGTCGATCGGGAGCGTGCGGTGGCTTACGGCGTGCAGCCTGGAGCGCTCAATGAGCAAGTCTCGGCTCTGCTCGGTGGAAAGACCGTCACTGAGTTGCGTGAAGGCCAGCGCACGGTCGATCTAGTGCTTCGCCTGCCTGAAGCCCTGCGTGATTCGCCGGAGAAACTGGGGGACCTGCTGATCGAAACCGACAGCGGCCAGCGCATCCCGCTGCGTCTGGTGGCCGACATCCGCGAGGGCAGGGGGCCGAATGTCATCAATCGCGAAAACACCCAGCGCCGCATGGTGATCAGCGCGAACAGCTCCATGCGCGATCTGGAAGGCATTGTCCGGCGTTGGCAGGCGGCGGTGAACGAGAAGCTGCGGCTGCCGGAGGGCTACTTCATCCGATTTGAGGGCGAGTTCCAGGCGCAGGAGGCCGCGGCCAGGCGAATCGCGTTTTATTTCACGCTCGTGCTGCTTGCTGTGACCATTCTGCTCCACGGCTACTTCCGCAGCCTGTCACTGGCCCTGCAGGTGATGCTGAACATCCCGCTGGCGCTCATGGGCGGGCTGTTTCTGACCTGGCTGCTCATCGACAACATCAGCATCGCCACCATCGTCGGTTTCATCGCCGTGGGCGGTGTGGCTGCGCGCAATGGCATCATGATGATCAGCCATTATCTGCATCTGATGAGGCATGAAGGCGAAGGCTTCACGCGGCAGATGATCGTGCGCGGCACGCTGGAACGGCTGGTGCCGGTGCTGATGACGGCGCTGAGCGCCGGGATCGCCCTGATCCCGCTGCTGCTGGCCGCGAACGAGCCCGGGAAGGAGATTCTGCATCCCGTGGCGGTGGTGATCGTCGGCGGTCTCGTCAGCAGCACGCTGCTGGACCTCATGATCACGCCTGCTGTTTTTTACCTCTTTGGCCGGAAGGCCGCCCTCAAACACGTCCAAACACACACCCTATGAAAACCAGACTCATCCTCCTCGTCACACTCATCAGCAGCCTCGCCTTCGGCCATGAAGGCGTCGAACTCGGCCCGAACGGCGGACGCATCCTCGAATTCAGCAAGGACGAGACCATGCATGGCGAGGTCACCGTCAAAGATGGCAAGTATCACATCGCTCTCCTCGACAAGGACATGAAACCCGTGGCGACGGACAAGCAGACTCTCACAGCGACGACGGGAGATCGCAGTTCGCCGCAAAAACTCGCTGTGGAGAAGGATGCCAAGGGGTTTGCCCTGCCTCTGGTGAAGGCAGGCGAGTGGCTGATCCTGCAATACAAGAACACTCCGGACTCAAAGACGATCACCGCGCGTTTTGAATACAACACCGCCACCTGCGAGGAATGCAAGGAGCCGGAATGGCTGTGCAAGTGCAAGAAGGAGGAAGGAAAGCAGTGATGCTGCCGCAGTCCGGGATAAAATAGTCCAGCCCATCCGGTCAGGCGGCGACGAACTGGCTTTGAACCGGGATGAGCACAGAGCGCCGCCACGACCCTCATTCACGGCCATGCAGCTCCTGCGAGCATGGCCATGATGAGACGTCGCTGCCGCAAAAGGCGCTGGTGGTGGCGTCGGGCTTGTTTCTGGGCATCGGGCTGGCCTTCCGCTGGCTCAATCTTGGACCCGGAGCGTTGCACGAGGGCTGTTTCGCCCTCGCCACGCTCGCAGGCGGCCTGCTTGTCGTGCCGCCGGCCTTCAACGCGGTGAAAGACCGGCGCCTCGACATGAACCTGCTCATGGTCGTGGCGGTGACGGGCGCCTGGCTGGTCGGGGAAGGGGCGGAAGGCGCCACCGTGGTCTTCCTCTTCGCGTTTTCGGAGTTGCTGGAGTCCTGGAGCGCGGGCCGCGCCCGACGTGCCATTGATTCATTGCTCCAACTCGCCCCGGAGACTGCTCTCGTGCGTGGTGCTGACGGATCAGTGACCGAGACGGCGGCGGCTGAAGTGGCCGTGGGCTCGGAAATCAGCATCCGCAGCGGCGCACGCATCCCGCTGGATGGAAAAGTGCTCAGCGGCAGCTCCAGCGTGAACCAGGCGCCCATCACTGGCGAGTCTGTGCCGGTGGAAAAACAGGCCGGTGACGGTGTTTTCGCCGGGACGATCAACGGCGAAGGTTCGCTCGTCGTCCAAGTGGCGAAAAAGGCCACGGAATCGACGCTGGCACGCATCATCCAGCTTGTGGGGGAGGCGGAGGAGCAGAAAGCGCCCACGCAACGCTTCATCGACCGGTTTGCACGCATCTACACGCCTGCGGTTTTCATCGTGGCGCTGCTGGTGTTCGTGCTGCCGCCCTTGCTCACCGACGCTGCGTGGTCCGCCTGGGCCTATCGCGCCCTCGTGCTGCTGGTGATCGCCTGTCCCTGCGCGCTGGTCATCGCCACGCCCGTTTCCATCGTCTCAGGCATCACCGCGCTCGCGAGGCGGGGCGTCCTCATCAAAGGCGGTGCCTATCTGGAGGCCGTGGGAAAGCTGCGGGCGCTGGCCGTGGACAAAACCGGCACCATCACGCATGGCAGGCCGGAGGTGACCGCCGTCATTCCGTTGGGCCTCACGGAGCATGAAGCGCTGCGTCTGGCCGCTGCCATCGACGCGCATTCAGAGCATCCACTGGCCCAGGCGGTGATCACGGCCGCGAAACAGCGGAAGATCGAATGGCCGGAAGTTTCCAGCTTTCAATCCGTGACCGGCCGTGGAGCGACGGCGGTGATTGACGGCCACCCACATTTCATCGGCAATCACACGATGGCGCATGGCCTCGGTGTGTGCAGCCCGGAGATCGAGGCCAGGCTCGCGGAGATCGAGTCGCGTGGCGAATCACTCGCCATTCTCGGCCACACGCCGCATGATGGCTGCGCGGGAACGGTGCTCGCCATTTTCGCCATCGGCGACGCCGTGCGTGCGGAGGTGGCCCGCGCGCTCACCTTGCTGCATGAGGCCGGTGTGTCGCCCGTCGTCATGCTCAGCGGTGACAACCAACGCACCGTCGATGCCATCGCACGACAGGCGGGAATCGACGAGGCGCATGGCGATCTGCTGCCGGAACAGAAGATCGGGCACATCCAGCGGCTGATGGCCGTGCATCATCACGTCGGCATGATCGGCGATGGCGTGAACGATGCCCCGGCGCTCGCACGGGCCAGCGTCGGCATCGCTATGGGAGCCATCGGCAGTGACACGGCCATCGAGACAGCGGACATGGCGCTGATGCAGGATGATCTCACCCGCGTGGCAGACGCCGTGGTGCTCGGCCGGCGCACGCTCCGGGTCATTCAGTTCAATGTGGCCTTCGCCCTGGTCATCAAGGCGGTTTTCCTTCTCCTGGCGCTGACCGGCCACACCAGCCTGTGGCTGGCCATTCTGGCGGACACCGGAGCCACGCTGCTGGTCATCGCCAACGCCCTGCGGCTGCTGCGATGAGGAGCCGCTCTGACGGCGGCATCATCCGCATGCAGGTGCCGCTTTCTATTCGTAACCTGCCTGAAACCATGGCTGTCCCGCAAACATTCCCCCTGGCCGGTCTCTCCTGCGCCAAGTGCGTGGAGAAGATCACGCGGCGTCTGCTGGAGCATCCGGACATCACGGAGGCGGAGGTGACGCTCAAACCGCCGGAAGCGCGGATCAGCACGCGAAAATCGTTGGATGACGAGGGCATGAACGACTGGCTGAAGCCGCTGGAGAAGTATCACGTGGCCGACGCACATCCCAAATCCTCTGCCGGGGAACCGGAGAAGGGTGCGCAGACCTACCGGCCGCTGTTGCTGCTCCTGGCCTACCTGTTGGGCGTGATCGGCGTGGTGATGGCCTCCAGCGGCCGGTTTGAGGCCATGACGGCGATGCGGCTGTTCATGGGCGGCTTCTTTGTGGCGTTCTCATTTTTCAAGATGCTCGATCTTCGCGGCTTCAGTGACGCGTATCGCAGTTACGACCTCGTGGCGCGGGCCGTGCCCGCCTACGGCATCGTTTATCCCTTCATCGAACTGGCCCTTGGGCTGGCTTATCTGGCCGACTGGCAGCCGCAGGTGGTGAATGGCGTGACCGCCGTTGTCATGGCCGTGAGTCTGACCGGGGTGTTGAAGGCGGTGCTGTCGAAGCAATCGATCCGTTGCGCCTGCCTGGGCACGGTCTTCAATCTTCCCATGTCCACCGTCACCATTGTGGAGGACGGATTGATGCTCGCCATGGCTGTGGCGGCTCTCTTGCTCGCGCATTGAGATGTTTTTTGCGTCAAAGCCGAATGCAAGCGATGATGTCGCGTGATTCGCTCCGCGCCCCTGTTTGACCGCCTCATTTTGCACCTGGACCCGGTTCCGCATGACGGTGCGTGGAACATGGCGGTGGATCAGGCCTGGCTGGAGAATTCAGACGCGCCAGTGGTACGCGTTTATGACTGGGATCGTGCCACAGTGTCGATCGGTTACGCTCAAAACCTGACGAAACTTGGCGATGCACTGCCCGGCTGGCCGGTGGTGCGGCGCTGGACCGGCGGCGGCGTGGTTTTGCACGACAACGATGAAACCTATTCAGTGATCGTGCCTGCGGCCCACGCCTGGGCGCAGACGCGTCCGCTGGACAGCTATGAGCTCATCCACGCCGCATTGGCGGAAGGGCTGAATGCCGCCGGGATGGCCGGCTGCCGTCTGGCCGGGCCGGATGATTTGATCGAGGACGCGTTTTGCTTTGTGGCGCCCGCCTTGCATGACGTGGTGCGTGGAAAGGTGAAAATCGCCGGGGCAGGGCAGCGGCGGGGCAAGCTGGGCCTGCTGCATCAAGGCAGCGTGCAGCAAGTCGTGATGCCGCCGGATTTTTGGACCCGCTGGGCCGCTGGAATCGCGAAAGAGGTGACGGTGGTCGAGGAATTGCCGCCGCAGATTGCAGCACGCGCCGAGGAACTGGTGCAGAAGCGCTACGGCCTGCCTGGATGGCTCAGCGACCGGGAGGATGTGCTGGGATGACGCTTGTGTTTGTCTATGGCACGCTGAAACGGGGTCGCGAGAACCACGGCTGGATCGAAAAGCAGCGGTTCATCGCTGAAGCGCGCACGAAACCGATCTATCGCCTGTTTGACCTCGGTGGTTATCCCGGAATGATCCGGTCGGAGCCTGGAATTGCCATCGTGGGCGAGGTCTGGGACGTCGATCTGACGGGTCTGGCGAAACTTGATGTGCTGGAGGACATCGACGGCGGCGAATACGAACGCGTGCCGGTGGAACTTGAAGGCGAGTTCGCAGATCAACGTGTCGAAGGCTATCTCTACCTGCGCAGTGTCGAAGGACGGCGGGATGTGGGCGCGTGCTGGTGAGGCAAGCGGAGATCAACTGGCGCCGAAGAAGCCGCCCAGTTTGCGAATCCGCGTGGGGTGGCGCAGTTTGCGCAAAGCCTTGGCCTCGATCTGGCGAATGCGTTCGCGGGTGACCTGGAACTGCTTGCCGACTTCTTCCAGCGTGCGGCCGGCACCGTCGCCGAGGCCGAAGCGCTGCTCCAGAACCTCGCGCTCGCGCGGATTGAGCGTGTCGAGCACGTCCTTGAGCTTGTCGCGCAGCAGATTCATGGCGGTGAGCTCCATCGGATCGCGTGCTTCTTTGTCCTCGATGAAGTCGCCGAATTCGTTGTCGCCATCGCTTTCGCCCACCTTGGCCTGCATGGAGACGGGCTGCTGGGAGAGGCGGAGAACGGCGTTCACGCGTTCGACGGGCAGGTGAATCTCCTCCGCGATTTCCTCCGGCGTCGGATCGCGGCCGAGCTCCTGCAGGAGCTGTTTGTGCACGCGCATCAGCTTGTTGATCGTCTCGATCATGTGCACCGGGATGCGGATGGTGCGGGCCTGGTCGGCGATGCTGCGGGTGATGGCCTGGCGGATCCACCACGTGGCGTAGGTGCTGAATTTGTAGCCGCGCTGATACTCGAACTTCTCCACGGCACGCATGAGGCCCATGTTCCCCTCCTGGATGAGGTCGAGGAAGGACAGGCCGCGGTTCGTGTATTTTTTGGCGATGGAAATGACCAGACGCAGGTTGGCCTCGATCATTTCCGTCTTGGCCCGGGTGGAGTCGCTGACGTGCTTCAACGTGTCGGTGATCAGCGTGCGGTAGTCGGCCGCCGTCATCCACGATTCGCGCTCGAAGGCCCGGATGGCTTCTTTCGGAGCCTCGCTGCGTGGATGCTCACGCTGGTGTTTCTCCAGGCCGCCGAGTTCGACGAGGCGCTGCTGCAGCAGGGTGACAAAGTCCTCGGCGATCTTCGATTTGAAGTAGAACTTCTCGCAGAGGCGGAAGAACGAGGAGCGCAGCGATTCGAACTCCTCCTGACAGGCGGCTTGTTTGCGCGGACCGGCATTGCACAGGGCGACGAAGGCCTTCGTGGTCTTCTCGTGCGTGGCCCGTGCCTGTTCGAGCAACGGCTTGAGCTTTTTGAAGTAGAGGTCGCGCTCGTCGATCTTGCGGTCGCTCACGAGGCGGTCGAAGCGCTCGACACCATTGCTCAGAGCCTCGGCGAACTGGAGATAAGCATGACCGATGAAGCCGATCGTGTGCAGGCACTGGCGCATGCTGAGATCGGCCTTTTCGATGCGCTTGGAGATCTGGATCTCCTGCTCGCGGGTGAGCAGCGGCACCTGGCCCATCTGGCGCAGGTACATGCGCACCGGATCGTCCAGCACGTCGGCGCGGGAGGCGGCGTCGCGCTCAGGCGCAGGACGCCCTCGTGCGGCGGCGGCCCGGCCGGTGATGCCATCGACCTCGGCCTCGTCGATGATCTTGATCTCCATCGCACGCAGGCGGGTGATCAGGGCATCCATCAGGTCTGGAGTGACGAAGCCTGACGGGAGGGCGTCATTGATGTCGTCCCAGGTGAGGTGATCCTGCTCCCGGGCGGTGCGGATCAGCTCGCGCAGGCGGGCCTGCACATCCGGGGAATGAATGTCGTCGTAGGTGGTGTTGGCCAGTTGCGTGATGCCGCCGGCATAGCCGCCCTTCGGCGGGCGTCCGCGGCGGCGTTTCACCGGCAGTCCGTCAGGTCCGAGCACGACAGCGGGCTTCTCCTTCGGCGGATGAATGCGGGGACGACCACGACCGCGCTTCACGGGCTGCTCACCCCCTGCGCCCGCAGTGACACGGGGGGCACTTGCGTTGCTCGCTGAGGCTGAAGAGTGGGAACCGTTGTGATGTTTTTTGGGGACGGCCATACATGCCACGGGGGTCCGGGAGCTGCGTCGGTCAGGGAGGCGGACTATTCGGGTTGCCCTTCATGCGGTCAAGGTATTCTTTCCTCTGGGCGGTGAGTTCCACGACCTGCTGCTGGAGCCGCTCCATCTCTGCCTCGGAAAGGCCTGCCTGCCGCAGTTTCGCCTGCGTGCTTTGGATCAGATTTTGCAGGCGTGCGATCTCCAGCGTGTAGAGCGCCTGCTTCGCATCGTCCAGCCCGCCCGGCGGCCGGGGCTGTGCCTGCAGCTTCGCAAAGGCCGCCTCCTCGTGGCGTTCGAGGCCGGTCATGAAAACGAGCTGGGAGGTGTCATCCAGCGGGTTGTAACGGCTGCGTGCCAGCAGGGCGAGCAACTCCGTGCCCGGCACCTCGCGGAGCATGTCCTCGCAATCGGCCTCCCGCAGCCAGTGGAGCACCTCGGCATCGTTCAAAGCCATCTGGCAGAGCAGCACGGCGGTCTTGTGCTGGGAGGCGAGCAGCTTCCGCGCCTCGTCCGCCACGTTGGCGGTGCCATTTTTGCCTTCTGGCTTCTTCGCGTCGGCTTTCTGCTCCGCCGCCGCCTTTTTCACCATGCCGTTGAGCTGTTCCTCGGTGATCTCGAGCAGTTTGGCCACCTTGTTCACGGCGGCGACGCGTTGCGCCACGCCTGTGAAGATGCTGATCGCGCTGGCGACCTGCTCGGCCATGCGGACGCGTTCGACCATGCTGTTCCCCTTCGCACTGCCACGCAGGAGGCGGATCTGGTGCTCCAGAAACTCAGGCGCGTCGGAGACGATGGTTCGCAGCGCATCAGGCCCGTCCTTTCGAATCAGCGAATCCGGGTCCTCGCCCTGCGGCAGGGCGGCCACGCGGACGTTGATGCCCTGCGGCGAGAGGATGCGGAAGGCCTTCTCCGTGGCCTCGCGGCCGGCATTGTCGCTGTCGTAGCAGAGAACGACCTCGTTGCAGACGCGTTTGAGCATCTTGGCGTGCAGTTCGGTGAAGGCCGTGCCTTGTCCGGCCACGACGTTCTGCAATCCAGCTTCAAACACCATGATCATGTCGATCTGGCCCTCGCAGATGATGGCCTGGTCGGCCTTCGAGATGAAGCGCTTCGACCTGTCGAAGCCAAACAGCACGCGGCTCTTCGTGAAGACCGGCGTCTCGGGAGAATTGACGTATTTTCCGCCTTTCTGGTCCTTGTCGAGGATGCGGCCGCTGAAGGCGATGACATCGCCATTGTCATTGCGGATCGGGAACATCAGGCGATGCCTCCACCGGGCGTAGGCGCGGCCGATCTGGCCGTGGTCGTCCTCCACAGGCTGCACGAAGATGCCAGCGTCCACCATCACGCGTTCCGGGAGCTTTTTCTGCGCCATCCACTCGCGATAAAACGTCGTGCTCTGCGGCGCGTAGCCCATCTGCCAGCGTTTCGCCATCTCGGCGTTGATGCCGCGAGATTTGAGGTAGTCGCGGGCTGGAGCAGCCAGCTTGTGCTTCATCAGCAGCAGGTGAAACCACTCCGCCGCCTCTCGATTCGCCCGCAGCAGCAGGGAGCGCTGTTTCGCCTCCGCCTCGGCGTTCGCATCCCAGACTTCCTCCTCCACGCGGATGCCTGCCGCGTCGGCGAGGCGTTTGACGGCCTCGATGAACGACATGCCGTCGTGCTCCATCACAAAGCGGATTGCAGAACCGCCCGCACCACAGCCAAAGCAGTGGTAGGTGCCGCGCGAGGGGCTGACATTGAACGACGGCGTGCGTTCGTTGTGAAACGGGCACAGGCCGAGGTAGTTCGTGCCTGCCTTCCGCAGTTTCACGGAACGACCGACCAGCGCCACGATGTCAGTGGCGGCAAGAACTTGCTGGATGGTCTCCTCCGGGATGCGCGGCATGATGGCGAGTGTGTTGAGCCGTGCGCGGGCCGCAACCGATCAAACGAGCGGTGCTAAAGGTGGTCTCGGGGGCCTGGTCAAGGGGGAGAGAGGCATGCTGGTGGCATGGGTGATAAATAAAGTCTTTATCAGTCACAAAGGATCATTTTATCGGCCGAAACCGGGCCTGCTTACCCAACTGCAAGAGTTCGTCCAATGGCTCTAAATCAAGGTTTTAGCTCAAATGGAGAGCGATTGACCAGCCGTCTTTTTTGCAGCTCCCGCCACTGCATTCCGGCGCTGTCAGTCGTGTCTCCCACCAGCCTCAGCCAGCCAGCCAACCGATGAATCAATCCAGCCCCTTGCTCAATTGTCTGCGCCGTCGCGCCGGACGCCCGGTCGCATCTCTTCTGATGCTTCTGTTCCCCCTCTGGGCCGTCCAAACACGCGGAGCCACGTTTTACTGGGACACTGATGCTTCTGACACTGGAAATTCGACCAGCGGGCTCAATCTGGGCGGCGCTGGCACGTGGGACACTTCGACCAGCAACTGGTGGGATGGCACGAATCCGCTCACGGCATGGAACAACTCGTTGAACAACCTGGCGGTTTTCACCGGCAACGCAGGCATGGTGACCTTGGGAGAGGGCATCATTGCTGGAGGACTGCGGTTCAATCGCGGAGGCTACACCATCACGCCGACGGGCACCGAGACACTGACGCTCGCCACCACCAGTGATCTTTCTCCGGTCATCGAGGTCAACGGGCCCGGGAACAAGGCAACCATCAGCGCCATCCTCGCCGGCGCGGAGGGCTTCATCAAAACAGGCACCGGGAACCTCGCGCTCACGAACAACTCGAACAGCTACACCGGTCCCATGGCGGTGCAGAACGGCACGGTGTTCATCTCCAACATGGGGCAACTCGGCACGGGGACGAGCACGGTGGCCGTCACAGGCATCAGCAGCCTGCAGTTTGGCGGGGGCACGCTCTATTACAGTCCTGGTCAGCTCGCCACCACGACCTTTGATCGCAACCTCAGCATCGGGGGGCGCGGCTCTCAAAACGTCGGAGCGGCGCTGGTCGTCAACGGTTTCAACACCTTCTCCGGCAATGTTCTGCTGGGCGCCGTGGCGGAGAACCGTGTCATCAGTTCCACCGGCATCCAGACTTTCACCGGGCAGGTCACTCTGGGCGGCGGGCAGTCGAACATCTTTTACGGCAACGGCAGTTTCATTTTCGAGGCACCCGTGACCCAGCTCGGTGCGGCGGCCACCAACGGATTTTACAAGACCGGAAACCTCCACGCCAGCACGTTGTGGCTGCAGAACGCCAACAACACCTTTGACAACGAGGTGCGCATTGACTCCGGCACCGTGCGTGTCGCGACTGCATCTGCGTTGGGGTTCCGAACCACGGCAAGCGCCATTCGCGGTAACGGCGGCACGCTGGAGTTGCGTGTGGCCCCGGCCGACACGGGCGGCTTCAGCGCCAAAGGCACCACGATGGACGGCAATCTGACCTTTCTTGCCGACCACGCCATCGGCAGCTTCGACGGCACCCAGCTCAACCAAAACATTACCTTCGGTGCGTTTGCCTTCAATGGCGTCAGCCGCACCTTCACCCTGAACGGTCGCAATGGCTACGGCATTACCATCGGCACGAATTCGACCACCAGCGTCGGCGGGAACGGCAACAACAACGTCGCGCTGACGAACAACTCGAACGGCCTGTTCAACTTCCTTGGCGTCGTGCAGATCGGCGACGGCACGGCCCGCACGTTCACGGCCACGGCCACCGGGAACATGACAATCGACGGACGCATCAACAGCAATGGTGCTGGCGCGCATATTTTCACCAAGGCGGGTTCCGGCACGCTGACCATGCTGCAAGGAGCCTCGGGCACGTCATCCAACTACACAGGAGCCACCAATGTGAACGATGGCATGTTGGTGATCCGCACACTCAAGGTGCTCAATGAGGCATCCGGCTCCGGCCAGGTCGTCTTTGGCGGTGGTGGTCTGAGCTTCATCGGGGACACCACCACCGGCGCGGGCGAGACTTGGACCAACAAGACTCTCAATCTGAACAACGCGGTCAGCATCCTGTTGGCGAACCAGGCTGGCACGGCCACCTCCGCTCTCGTGGTCCCGAACCTCACCGTTGGCAATACGGCGGCCAAGAACTTCTACCTGGGTGGTGAAAACCAGGACGCGAACACCATTTCCGCAGTGATTCCGAACAACACGGCCGCCACCACCGTGCAGAAGTCCGGCAATGGCCTTTGGGTGCTGTCCGGTGCCAACACCTACACTGGGAACACGATTGTCACAGGCGGCACCCTGCGGGTCCAGGACACGTTCTCGGGATCTTCACGCAATGTCCTCGATGCCACTGGAGCCATCCAGTTCAATGTGGACGCCCTGCGTGGCAACCAGGTGGCAGGCGGCACCTTCCAGTATTTCGGTGACGGGGCGAACGCGAGCACGGAAGCCGTTGGTGCGCTCACCCTCACTGCCGGCAGTGGAGTGATCGATGTGCGGCCTGGATCCGGAGGTTCGGCAGCGCTCACCTTCGGTTCCTTCGGCACCCGCACGGCGGGAGCCGTCGCCAATGTGTTGACGACTGGAACGGTGAACATCACCGGCACGTCCGGTTTCGTGAACGCGGGCCTCTACTATGGCGGCAGCGATTTCGCTTATTCGGGCGCTGGCACCACGCTCCGTGCACCTGTGTATGCTCCGGCCGGCACTCCAGACGCCGGCTTCGTCACTGCTGGTGCCGCGCTCACGGCGGCGAGCCATAACCTTGTCTCCGGCGGCACCAGCTCAGCGGCCCTCACCGTCTCCTCCCTGAAGATCGCTGGCAGCCACACCATCACCCAGACCGGGTTGCTCACCATCCAGACGGCGGCCAACACGCCGGGCGGCATCATCCAGTCCAGCGGCAGTGGCGTTCTCAGCGGCACCGGTGTCACCTCGGGCGGCTCGGGCGATCTCGTGGTTCGCGTGGTTGACGGGGCGTCCCTCGACATCCAGGCACCCATCACCAGCACCACCACCGGCGGCCTTACGAAGAGCGGTGCGGGCACCCTCATCCTGACAAGCGGCAGCAATGCCCAGACGGGAGCCATCACCATCAATGAAGGCATCCTCCGCATCGGCAGCGGTGGAAAACTGGGTGCCAACAACCAGGGCCTGGTCATCCGCCAGGGGGGCACCCTTGATCTTTTCGGCCAGTCCACTGGCACGGCGGTGGGCGCTTTCAATGGATCCGGGCTGGTGACCAGCTCGGCTGGAGGTGTCTCCACCTTGAGCGTTGGCAACGGCGTGACCACCAACGGCGTCGCCGGGGTCTTCTCCGGCATCATTGAGAATGGTTCAGGAGGCGGTGTCACCAATGTGAGCCTGGCCACCGCGAACAATACCGCCGGGCAGACCACGACGTTCGCCTTCAGCGGCCTGAACACGTACACGGGCAGCACCACGTTGGCGAAGACCACAGCAGGCAATCTGGTGCTCCAGGTGAACAATCTCGCCGACATCGGTGTCGCGAGCGGCATCGGCAAGGGTGACGCCACCAGCAATGCGACCAACGCGGCCAGTCTGATCTTCAATGGCGGCACACTGACCTACGTGGGTTCCTCCACGGCCATTTACGACACGATCGGGGCCAAGTCGGTCAGCACCAACCGCCTCTTCACCCTGGCGGGGGCGGGCACCATCGATTCCAGCCCCACCTATGGCAATGAGATCGTCACTGCCGCCGGCGCGGCGAACAATGCCTCCCTCGTTTTCAGCAACACAGCCGCCGTGGCCTTCAGCGGCTCGGGAACCCGCCTTATCACGCTGCAGGGAAGCTCGATCGGCGACAACGTGATGCGTCTCCGTCTGATCAACAATCCAAACGCGAACGAGGCGCTCTCCCTGACCAAGGCAGGGACCGGCCTCTGGATTCTCAATCCCGATTCCTCCACGCCGAACACCTATACGGGGACCACCTCCATCACAGGCGGTGCGCTCCAGTTTGTGGAAGGCATCGGCGTGAGCACGGGCTCGCACATCACGATGAATGGCGGCTTGGTGCAGACCAGCGGCACCTTCAACCGTACCCTCACCGCCACCGCAGGCACCAGCACCATCAATGCCACGGGCACCTTCGGCTTCGCTGCCAGCACCGCTCCGCTCATTGTGGATCTGCAGTCCGGCGGCAGCACGGCCACCTTCACCCTCGGCACCGCGCCCACCACCGGCAGCACTCTGATCCTCAATTCCTCCACAGCCCTTGCGCATGTCGAACTGAGAAACAACATCAACCTCGGCACCGCCGCCCGCACGATCCAGGTCGATGACAATGGCAACACCGGTCTCGATTTCGCCATCATCTCCGGTGTCATCGGTGGTGGGACAGGCGGCAACCTTTCAAAAACTGGCGGCGGAGCGCTCTATCTCGGCAATTCGAACACCTATGTTGGCAACACCACCATCACCGCTGGCGGCCTGATCGTTTCCTCGATTGGAAACGCCACCGGCACCACCGCCAGTTCCCTCGGGGCCAGCGGTGGAACGCTGATCTTCAACTCCAACGCGACACTGAACGCCTTGGTTTACACGGGCCCCGGGGAGACCGCCACGCGTCCGATCTCGCTGGCCACCACGCTTTCGGCCAGCCAGACTCATCGAATTGACGCTTCCGGCTCCGGGCCCCTGGTGCTGACCAACATCACCAACAGCAACACCGGGGCGTTCACCTACTTCCTGGAATTGCGCGGCTGGAACACTGACCGGAACGAGATATCCGCCAATCTGACGGACAACGGAACCAGCCTGCTTGCCCTGCAGAAGACCGATGGTGGCACTTGGGTGGTCAGCGGCGCGAACACCTACACCGGCGGCACCAACGTCAACTCCGGTTTCCTCGGCATCGCAGGCACCACGACGGGTTCCAGTGGCAGCGCCATCTCCACTGGCGTCCTGACCATCTCCAACGCCGGCATCTTCGCCACCAACAGCGCCGGATTGACGATCAACAACATCACCCAGATCGCCGCGAACACGCAGGCACAGTTCGTCGGCCAGTACAGCATCACCTTGGGCACCCAGGCTCTGCGTGGTGTCTCCGGCAACCCGTGGACGATCAGCAACACTCTTGAAGCAGGAGCCACGTTGAACATCACCAATGGCTTCCTCAGCCTTCAAAGTGACACCACCGCACGCACTCTGAGCATCCGGGGAACGGGGGCCACGATTTTTGGCGGAGCCATCCAGAACAGCGCGGCGGCCTCTCCGACCTCGCTCGACATCCGCCTTTCCAACAGCGGCAGCGTCACCCTCAATGCCGCCAGCAGCTACACTGGCACCGCGAACCTGCTCGGCCAGGGCACTGTCATCCTCGGCGCGGTGAACGCTCTCAGCTCGCCGAACTTCACCCTTCATGGCGGCGTCCTTCAGGCCAGCACTGCGCTCACTGGTGCCAGCAAGATCACCAACCAGATCACCATCGGAGACAACGTGCCGGAGATCAGCGGCACGAACAGCATCGAATTCGGTGCTGCCACCACCACGATGAGCGCCAGCCGCCTGTTGATGAACAATCTCTCCGGCGGGGCCAGGCTCACCATCTCCAGCAATGTCACCAACAGCGCCGCTGCCACCCTGACGCTCACCGGCTCGGGCGACACCGATATCACGGGCAAGGTGACGACCGGAACCGGAGCTCAAGGGCTCGCCATGTCCGGCACAGGCACTGTGACTCTGACCAACGCCAACGACGCCACGGGTGCTCTCACCGTCAACCGCGGCACCATCGTGCTCTCGGGAGCCAGCGGCGCCTGGACGGCCGGCAGTTTTGCCACCAACGCCGAGGGAGCGTTGCGCCTCGACAACTCTGTGACCAACAACAATGACCGTCTCTTCAACACCGGTGCCATCGCCATGGCCGGCGGCACGTTGGACTTCATCGGAAACACCACCAGCGAGACCGCCGGAGCCCTGACCGTCACTGGTGCCAGCAGCCTCAACATGAGCGGCAGCGGCAACAACAGCCTCACCTTCTCGGGCGTCACCTTCACTGGCAGCACCGCCCAGCTTGATGTCTCTGGTGTTAACGGCCTGGGTGTGGACAACAAGATCTTCTTCACCACTGCCACCGGTCTTGGCATCTCTCCCGCCACCAGCGGCATCGTTCCCCGGGTGATGATCGCGGGTGACTTTGTCAGTTACAACCATGACGGCGTCTCTGCGAACAGCAACGGTCTCCAGGTGTTCACAGGCTACAATGTTTCGAACAACCTCGACGCCGCTCTCAGCACTGACACCCTGGAGGTGACCGCCAACGCCGCCCTCACTGGCAACCGCACGCTGAACGCGATCAAGATTGACGGGGACGGACTGACTGTTGGCACGGCAGGCCGAACTCTGACGCTGACTTCCTCGAACATCCTCAACACCGGTGGCGACAACACCATCACCGCTGCGCAGATCATCCAGACCAACCAGGGCTTCATCCAGGTGGACCCGACGACCACGTTGGATGTCAACGCTTCCTTCACCAACACGATTCACAAGACCGGCGCCGGTCAGATGAACCTGAACACGGTCTCCTTCCATAACACGACCACCACTGTCAGCGGCGGCACGCTCAAGCTTGTTGGCGGTCTGAACACCCTCTTTGCGGCAGGCACCGGCACCGTGGGTGCTGTGAATATCGATGTCGGCGCCACATTGAACCTCAATGGAAACATCCAGTATGCGGGCGCGTTCGGCAGCTTCGGCTCGGCACTGCCTGGCACTGCCGGCACACTCACGAATGCGACAGGAACTCCGCTGTTTGTCACCAATGGGGGTGGCAGTTTTGGCGGCCAGATCACCGGGACCATGAACCTGGGTCGTGTCGGCGGCGGCACTTTGGTGCTGTCTGATGCCAGCTCAGTCACCGGCGCTCTCACGATCCTGGGCGGCACCACCAGCCTCCGTGACAACGGCACTTTGCTCAATATCACCGGCGTGGATGTCAATTACGGCACCCTCATCCTCGACAACAGCGCCAGCCTGGTGATCCAGAACAACAACCGTCTCAGAGACGCCGCAGGCATCAACCTCCGTGGCGGTATCTTGCAATATCAGGGCCGCGTGAACACCGATGCCACGGAGACTTTCGGGGCGTTGACCTCCGCCCAGGGAGCGAACACCGTCATCGTGGCCACCGGCGGCACGGGAACGGCGGGTGCCTTCGTTTCTGCGGAGGCCACTTTTGCCAGCCTCTCCCACTCGGACGGCACCACCATCAATTTCACATCGAGTTCAACGTTGACCTCTGGGGGCACGGGTTTGGGCACGCAGGGTAACAATTCCCGCATCTTCTTCACGGCTGCTCCGACGGTCCTCAACAGCACGGATGTCCTTGGCGCATGGGCGATTCACAGCGGTGACAACTTTGCCGCCTACAACAGCGCCTATGGCCTGGGCGCCATCGGCATGGCGGGCTTCACTCCCTACACCACTCAAGGGATCAATGGCAGCAACGTGGCGCCGCTGACCGGCGTCTTCGCCAGTGGTGCGATCACGGACATCAATGCGATTTCCGCCTCGTCCATGCTGCTGGGTTCCGGCATCACCACCACCGACCTGCTGCGCATCAGTGGAGCCTTCACCGTGGATGTGAACTTCCAGGACGCCGGTGACACTCTCAATCTGGCCTTGGGCGGTCTCCTGCGTGCCAACGTCAACAACGCCACCAACATCGGCACCACGGCCATCCGCGGCATTCTGACCAGCGGCATCGGTGAACTGGTGGTTTACAACAACCAGGGCACCACCACGATCAACTCGGTCATCTCCGGTGCCACCAAGCTTGTCAAATCAGGTGCGGGCACCCTCACCCTGACAGCTCCCAATGCCTATTCGCTGGGCACGGTCATCAATCAGGGCACCGTCAACATCAGCCCGACCACGGCAGGCGATGTGGTTATTCCAGCAGGTGGTCTGACCATCAATGGCGGTGTTACTGGCACCGGTGTCACAGTAAACTCCACGACTGCCGCCGGGGCTGTCGCGGCGACCACCGATCTCACCATCAACGGCCGTGTCACCTTCACCTATGGTGCGCACACCAACACGTTGAACAGCATCACGATCAACAACGTCGGTGGTGAAGGCGCTCCGACACTCGACCTGGGAACGGCGGGAACCAGCGTGCTGAACCTCACCAGCGGCTCCATCACCGCCACGAGCGCCAATGCGGCCAACACGGCCATCATCCAGGACGGCACGATCAATCTGCCCTCCGGCTCGAACACCTTCAGCATCGCCCCGATCCAGATCGGCACGCAGGTTTACACCATCAACCAGCCGACCCTGAACATCAGCGCGGTCCTGGCAGGCACCGGGGCTGGAATCATCAAGAGCGGCAATGGCCTTCTGCAACTCAGCGGCGCGAACACCTTCACCGGCGGCGTGACCACCACGGGTGCCTCCGGCGGCATTGTTCTGGGTGCCAGCAGTGTGCCAACGGGCGTGACCGCCGGCACCGGGGTCTCCGCCAATGGCCTGACCAGCGGCCCGCTCGGCACAGGAGCGCTCACCCTTGCTTCAGGCAATGCGTTGTTCCTCGACAACACCTCCCGCACCATCTTCAACCCGGTGGTTTTCCAAGGATCACCGATTTTCCGGAACACAACGACCGGCACAAACGTGACTGCCACTCTCAATGGCACCATCACCACTCCGACAGGTGCGCTGAGCATCACGGTGGACAATCCGAACCTGACCGCCGCGCTTGTGGGCCAGTTCACCAACGCGTCGTCCATCACCAGCATCACCAAGACCGGGCTGGGCAGCCTGACGGTCAATCTCATGGGCATGTCGGCCATTCCGATCACGCTGAACGACGGCGGCACCCTCGGCATCCTCCATGATGGCGATGGCGACGTGCAGAATGATGTGATTTCGATTGGAGCCCTCACTTTGACCTCTCCGCCAAGCCTCATCATCGGCCGTGCAGGCCAGTCGGCGCTCTGGAACCAGGCCGTGAACAAGATCATCACTCCCGCCAGCATTTCCAATGTGTCCAATGGCGTCGTTCTGACCGCCAACAACGGATATGGCCTGGATGTGACCGGTGCGGTGGCCTTGACACCCGTGGTTGCCGGATCAGCGCCGGTCTTCAATGTCGCCGGGGGTGCCAGGGTCTCCAATCTGGTCGATTCCATGGTGATCAGCGGCCAGGTCACTGGGGGATCCACCACAGCGGGTGCCGTGGTGCTCACCAAATCGGGCAACGGCACCATGAAGCTGGGAAATGCCACCAACAGCTTCGGTGGCAACGGCACCGTCATCGACGTGACCGGTGGCATCATCGCCGCCGGCAGTGACGGGGCACTAGGGGATGCCAGCAACGTGATCCGTCTCAGCGCCAACAGCGGCACCCAGGGCTTCCGTGCCACCAGCACTTTCTCCACCGCCCGCACCTTCAATCTCAACGCAGCCACCGTGGGCATTGATGTGGTTCCTGGAGCCACCTTGACTCTGACCACTGCCTTCGCCGGTGGCGCAGGCAACGCGTTGCAGAAGAACGACCTCGGCACCTTGCGCATCGACGCGGACAATACTCTGCGCACGGGCACGACGACCATCGCAGGTGGCTTGATCGTTGTTGATAATGCGAATGACCTCGGCTCCGGCCAGATCATCTTGAATCCAGGTGCTGCGGCCGCGGGTGCGGCACTCTGGCTGGAAGGCGGGATCACGCTCACAAATGCCATCAACATGGCGGCGACGAGCGCTGGAGCACCCACGGGAATCAACAACACCGGTGGCGTCTTCTCCTCCAGCGGGTCCAACACCATCAGCGGAGCGATCACCAACACGGCCAGCGTCGGGGTCACTTTCGGCGCCGCCAATGGCGCCACCTTGAACATCGGCGGTCTCGGTCTCTCGAACAGCCCGACCTTCAACGCCGTGGGCACAGGTGTCATCAATATCAATGGCAGCATCGGCACGGCGGGCGTGACGATCTCCAAGATCGGAACCGGTTCGCTGAACTGGACCACCGCGCAGACCACGGGTCTGGCAATCGCCGTGACACAGGGCAGCTTCAATGTCAGCGGAGCCGGCCAGTTCACGGCCACCGGCGGAAACATCACCGTGCAGAACAACGGCCTGCTGAATGTCGATGACACGGGTACGTCGCTGGCCCGCTTTGGCGGCACGGGAAGAACCATGAACCTCGCCACAGGCCGGTTCACGTTCACGGCCAACGAAACCTCGGGCTCCACGCAGGCGTTTGGCGCTCTTACGTCCACCTGGGGCGCGAACACCATCACGCTGAACAATACAGGCACGGCCAACGCGACACTGACGTTTGCGAGTCTGGCCTCCAACGTGGTCAACGGCGGCTCCGTGCTCACCTTCGCCAGCGATCAGACGCTGAACTCCTCCACGAACCGCATCGTGTTCACCACCGCGCCGACGCTGACCCCGGCCACCACCGGCATCATCCAGCGCGCTGTGGTCAAGGATGCCAGCGGCACGAACTTCGCCACCTATGGCGGCTCCACACCGGCGATCACGGCCTTCTCCGGTTACACGGCCTCCGATGGCACTGGTGCGGGCACGGATCTGACATTCACCAACGTCAATGGCGGCACCGCCTACGGCCTCAATGCCTCCAACGTCTCCGGCGTTTACAGCGCCCTTCCGACTTACCTCGTCTCTGGCGACACCAGCGCCCTGAGCAATCCGGGTCTCAACCTGCGCAACATCAACGCCCTCAAGATCACCGGCAACGGCACCGATGTCGTCTTCGCCACGTCCGGCGGCACCCAGCTTGCCCTCACCTCTGGAAACATCCTCGCCACCGGCACAGGCCAGACCATCGGGAGCGCGGCCCTTGTCGCCACCAACTCCGCTCCGGCCATCTTCCTTGGATCGATCACGGTGCCGACAGCCGCCACGGCCATCACCTACACCTCGGTGGAAGGCGGCCTGCTGGTGGACACCGGCGCTGATCTGACTGTGAACGCTGCGATGTGGAACTCCAGCAACGTCACGAAGGGCCTCGGCGGTAATCTGACTTTTAACACAAAACAGTTCTTCACCACGGGCGCGAACTATTTCACCATTCTGGGCGGCACCGTGACGCTGGCGGGCGGGGAAAACACCCTCTGGCAGGGTGTGCAGGGCGGCACGAACGGCCAGTTGCTGGCCGTTGGACCGGGAGCGACGCTCAATCTCGGCGCCAATGCCCAGATGACCGGCGAACTGCGTTCTCCGAACGCCACCGCATTCGCCGGAGCTGGCGGGATCGTCACCGGCAGCAACCTTTTCATCGCCTCCCACAATGCGACAGGCGACTGGGGCGGCAGCATCCAGGGTAGCTTGTATTTCAACAAATCCGGTGGCAGCAGCACGACCTGGCGCAGTGACAACACCTACACCGGCACCACACTCATCAACGGGGCGACCCTCACATTGACCGATGAGGGGAAGATTTCCGGCACTGATGAAATCATCCTCAGTGGCGGCGGGCTGACCATCACCAACTCCGGCACGATGGAAATGTCCGACCGGGTGAATGACGCGGCCGACATCACCCTGCAATCCTATGGCGTGCTCATCCTGAACGGACGCGACATGGCAAATGTGACCGAGACCCTGGGCGATGTCACGATCGGTGCCGGTGGCGGCAACATCCAGGTGACCAATGGCGCGAATGGCTCGATTCGATCCACGGTGCTGACGATTGGCAATCTCACGCACACCTCCGATGGCGGCATGCTTTTGATCAACAATCCCACCGGACAGATGGGCAGCGCCAGCCGCTTGATCATCGCCAATGGGACCAGCTTGATGATCAACGGGATCATTCCGTGGATCAACAATGGCGGCGCGGATCTGGTGAGCTATGTGGCTCCCACTTCCGGCAATGCCGCAGGAGGCCTTGCCCCGCTCAACCAGCCTGGCTATCAGGGCTATGACGGCACCGTGCTCCCGACCGCGAGCAATCCCACGGGCAACTACAAGGTGGGAACGGCCATCCCGGCGCTGCCTGCTGGAGGACTGAACCTCAACGCCCTGGTGTTGAACTCCGGCGTGACGCAGACCCTGACTTTCGCCGCCAATACCGACACGATGAATCTCACCGCTGGTCAGATCATCAAGACGGGCAACTTCAACGTGGATTTCGGTGCCTCGGTGGACAACGGCAGGCTCACTGCGGGCGGGACGTCGGACAGTGTCGCGGATGATCTTCACGTCGTGGTCACGGCAGCCACGGCAAACCCTCTCACTTTCAATTCGCGCATCGTGGACAATGGGGCTGACGCGTTGCGCGTGCTTCTCACAGGCTACAACACGGGCACTATCCGCATCACCAATGGACAGAACAGCTACACGGGAGGCACTGTCGTGAACTCCACGAATGGAGCCAGCAACGGTTTCGTGGATCTCGCGGTCGTCGGTGCGGACGGCAGCACCGGGAACTCTGCCATCCCGCTCGCGGCCAATGTCGCTGACTCTCTCATCATCAACGGCGGCACCGTCCGCCTGCAAGCCAGCAACCAGATTCACTTTGGCATCACGCCAGTGCTCCGCGGCCAGTATGCCACTCTGAGCTTGAACAACTTCAGCCAGACGGTTTCTGGACTGCTCTTCGACAACAACGGCGGCAGCACTGCCCCGCAGATCACCACGGGCACCGGCATCCTTACCCTGAATGGCAACATCACCGCTAGTTCCAGCAACGTGGGTACTGTTTCCACCATCTCAGGCGCAGGCACGGGTGGCGTGGCTGTGGATCTGAATGGCACGACCCGCACTCTCACGATCAATCCTGTCACGGTGAACGGAAACACCACCGTGGCCAATGTCACCCCCACGCTGAACATCAGCGCACCGATCAGCAGCTCGGTTGACGTGGGCACCACCGGCCTGATCAAGGCTGGCAACGGCCTGCTGCAGCTCTCCGGCGCCAGCCTGTTTGGCGGTGGCGTCAATGTGCAGGCTGGCGGGCTCGCGATCGGTGCGAGCAGCACCGGCACGCGGGACGCCGTCACCGGCCTGGTCACCGGGCTGACGAACGGCCCTGTGGGAACGGGTGCGCTGACCATCGGTGCCGCAGGCACGTATCTGGCCTCCACGGGTGCCTTCACGCTGCAGAATGAAGTCACGCTCGCAGGCTCCACCATCACCTACAAGGGCCTGAACAGCCTGGCTCTGAACGGCAACAACGTCACCTCCGTGCTGACCGGCAATACCACTGTGAACGTGGAGGCACCGCAAGCCACGCTGTCCCTCAACATGCTCCTGCATGACGCTGGCAACGGCTACAGCATCACCAAGGAAGGTCTGGGCACCCTGATCCTGGGCAACAACAACACCTTCACCGGCGGTGTCATCGTCAATGCGGGAACGCTGGCTCTCGCCGGCCTCAACGGCAGCAGCACGGCTCCTGTTTTCACCGGAACGGTGGCCACGATCAATGACGGCGGCCTTCTGGCCCTGACCAACAGCGGCACGGGCAGCAACGGCCTGATTCAATACGCCAACAACATCGTGATCAACGGATCGCTGGCCACAGCGAACCTCTTTGTCGGCAACAACGGCGCGAACTCCTTCAACACCGTCGAAGTGGCGGACATCACGATCAATGGCGGCCAGATCCTCAACGTCAGCAGCGCCAACGGCTACGTCCTGCGCCTCCTGAACGTCAGTGGTGACGCTGCCGGCGGTGCCGTGCCGCAGATCAACGTGGCTGCCGGTTCGACGGCAGTGGTGTTCAATTACTCGGGTGACAAGCCCATCAATGTCGGCCAGGGCAGCCTGGTGTTCCCTGACCTCGTGTCCATCGGGACGACGACCCCTCTCGCCACGAATCCAATCGTCCTGAACGGCAGCTATCCGCTGGGTGTGCAGACGGCGGTGCTGACCGAGGCCAACATGCTCAGCTTTGGCTACTCCAGCGGTGGATTGAACGGCTCCTTCTCCGTGCTGGGAACCGCTCCGGCGGCAGTTGTCTCCACACAGTCCGCAGGCATCGGCTTCTCCGCTTCCGGCTTTGTCGCGAATCTGATCGCCGATGGCGGCATGTCCAACCGTCCTGTGAGCACGTCGGGCACCTTCGTCAACGGCACCGCCGCCTACTCCGGCTTCCTGGAAGTCACCACGGCCGGGCAGTACACCTTCCGCTCCGGCTCGGACGATGGCATGACGCTCTACATCGACGGCAATGCCATCTCCAGTGACACCTTCGGCCACGGCTTCACCGATGCGACGGCCGTCACCACGACCCTGTCCGCTGGCTACCACTCCATCGTGTACAAGGCTGCCAATGCGGCGTCCGGCGGTGGTTTCCGCCTGCTTTACTCCGGTCCCGACACCAGCAACGCCGTGCAGACGGTTTCATCGGCGAAGCTGTATTACACCACGGCGGCTCCGACGGCATCGAACGGCTTCAACGGCGCGGCCATCATCAACAACGATTACTCGCTCGCGGCCAGCACGACGGCGACGATCGACACCTTTGGCACGCAGTTCGGTGCGGTCATCGATCCTTCCAAGACCTTCACGCTGGGCAACAGCTCCGTGCTCAACATCGTCAACGGCAGCAACGGCAGCTTTGGCACCGGCTGGTTCGGCTCGGCCGCTCCCACCACGATTGGCACGGGAGTCATCCTCGCCACCACGAACATGGCGACTTCCGGCGCCGGCACGCTTAATCTCATCGGTGCCATCACCCAGAGCGGCACGGGCCTGATCACAGGCGTCGGTGCGAGCGGTGCTCTGATCAAGACCGGCCAGGGAACCCTCATCCTTGGCGCTGACAATGCCACAGCGGGCACCTTCACGGGTGATCTGGCCATCCAGGGCGGCACCGTGATGCTGAATCACGAGGGTGCGCTGCCTTCAGGTGTCGTCACTGTCAGCAATGCCGCGGTGGCCGCCCAGAATGGCACCACAGTCGCTGGTTCGGCGGTGATCACCGGCATCACCTCCACTACCACCCTCCAGCAGGGCATGGCGGTCACCGGCACGAACATTCCCGCAGGTGCTTACATCGTCAGCGTGGACAGTGCGTCGCAGATCACCATCTCCCAGAACGCCACGGCAGGCGGCGCCATCACCAACCTCGCCGCTGCTTCCTCCGGCATGCTGGACGTGAACGGATTCTCGATCAGCAAGGCGCTGACGCTCAACGGCGCGGGACATGCCGCGTTGGCCACGAACTTCAATGGCGCCCTGTGGAACAGCAACGCTGCCGCCGTCACACTTTCCGGAGCGCTGACGCTGGGAAGCAGCACCTCCATCGGCGGTTATGGCGACATGACGCTGAGCGGCACGATCACATCCGCCGCAGGCTCGACCCTGACCAAGACGGGCACGAACACGATGATTCTGGGTGCGAACAATGCCGCGACGCTTGCGGGGCCGGTTTCTGTCGCCCTCGGCACCTTGCAGCTTGGCGACGCAGGTGCGCTTGGCGCCACCGCGACGGCCACCACGATTGTCAGCGGCGCAGTTCTCGACCTGAATGGCCAGACCATCACCGGTGAGGGCCTGACCGTCTCTGGCACTGGCTACGGCGGCTCTGGCACCCTGACTGGAAACGGCACCGTCAGTTCACAGGGAGCGGTGATCAACACCTCAACGACGGCAGCCACATGGACGGGCACCGTTGCCCTCGGCGCTGCCACCAGCATTGGCAGCAATTATGTCAATGCTCTCAGCGGTGTCACGCAGGGCGGGGGAATCACCTTCAGCGGCGTGATCAGCGGCAATCAGACGCTCACCAAGGTCGGCAACAACACCATCACCCTGACGGCTGCGAACACCTACGACGCCACCACGATCAATCTGGGCCGCATCATCGCCAGCGGCGCCGGCACCTTGGGTGACGCGGGCACCATCACCTTGAACAACAGCACCTTCACCGCTTCGGGCGGCCTGCTCCTGCCTGACACACGCCTGACGCTCGATAATAGCGGAACTGCCAGCAGCGTCCGCCTGGGCGGCCGCACGCTCACCTTCAATGGCGGGCATCTGGAACTGATGGGCAACGCCAGCACCGCCGTGAACGAAACACTGGCCACCGACGTGCAGATCGGCTTCAACACCGGCCACAATCTCATCACACTCGACAACAACGGAGCCAATCTGCGCATCACCACCCAGGGAACGGGCACCTTCGCACGCGCGAACCTCGCCACGGCGTTTGTCCGTGGTGACGCGCTCGGGCAGGGCACCGGTGCGACGAACACAAACATCATCCTCGCCACGCTGACCGCGCCGACGAACTTCCAGACGATCCTGGGGCAGGCGGACACAAGCGGCATCGAAATGCGTGTGCTCCCCTGGGCCGTGGGCGACATTTCCTCCACGAGCACGGGAACGTCCACCACTACCCAGTTCCTGACATATGACGCCGGTTCAAACGGGCTGCGCCCGCTGAATCCGACCACGGAGATGGCGACCACTTTCGGCGACAATGACAACGTCCGCGTGACCGGTGCCCTGAACTCGGGCGCTGCCGTCACTGGCATCACCAGCAACAGCATCAACTCGCTCACTTTTGAGAGCACCGGGCCGTTCACCGTGAATGCCTTCCGCAACCTCCAGATTGAATCCGGCGGCATCCTTGCGAAGACCAGTTCGTCCATCACCGGCACAGGCACTCTCACTACCACGACTGCCACCACACCATGGAGCATTCACACCTATGATTCCGCCACCACGCTGACGCTGGACGTCCCTCTGGGCGGCCGCGTGGCTCCGACCACCGGCGGTCTTGCCAAGGCTGGCAATGGCAAGCTGGTTCTCGCTTCAACCAGCGGCAACCACTACACCGGTACCACCTCGATCAACCTGGGCACCTTGGAGATCGCAGATGCAGCACCGAACAACGCGCTGTTCTACCGTTTTGGCACCTCCACCATCAACGCGACTACCACGGGCGACAATGATGACGCTCTGGTGATCACGGCTGGTGGCGTCCTCGAACTCAACGGCAACTCACAGATCTTCGGCGACCTGCTCTCCCGCAACAGCACCGTGGGCAGCGGCGGCATCATCAACAACAGCGGCAGCCTGGCCACCTTCATCACCACGGTGAACGCTGCCCGTGACTGGACCGGCCAGATCAATGGTGCGCTGAACTTCATCAAGACCGGCGGCACCCAGCTCACCATGCGCGACAACAATCAGTTCACGGGCAACCTGACACTGATGGGAAGCATCACAGCTTTGGTCGATCAAGGACGGCTCTCCGGCATGGCGGCAGGTGACACAATCAGCATCCGCAACTCCCTCCTGCGCTGGGATGACTCAGGCATCCAGGGCATGGGCAATCGTATCTCCGACGATGTGGCATTCGAACTCGATGGAGGAGCGTTTGAGTTCATCAGCCGTTCCGGCACTGTCGCATCGGTGACGCTTGGCGATCTGTCGCTCGTTGGCGGCAGTTCCATCATCCGCGCCAACCCCGGCAACACCGGTGTCGGCCAGGCCACAGTCGTTCTCGGAGGTGCTTTCACCCGCACAGCCAACTCGACGATCACTTTTGTCTCCGGTTCCGGCGTTGTCGGCGCGAATCCGTTCTTCTACGCGTTGGACACCGCATTGACCACCAACACAGCCGGCATCCTGGGAGCCTGGGCGCTCGTCAACACGACGAATGGCACCACGGCCGGTGGAAATCTGGAGTTTGCCACTTATGAAGCCGTTGGAGGCATTCGCGGCCTGAATCTGCTCGAGCAGACGACCACCCTGGCCGCCGCCACTTCCACGAGCAACGTTCGGTTCAATGGAACACAGGTCGTTCCCTCCGGCGGTCTGACCATCAACACGCTGACTCTCAATGGAGCCGCTTCCACGGTGAACTTCGCTGCTGCGGGCGATACTTTGACGCTCGCCGCAGGCGGCCTGCTTTCCGGCTCAGACAATGCCGCCAGGACCATCGGTTCCACGGCGGTGCGTGGTAAAATCACCTCCGACGCCAGCGAGTTCTTCATCCACAACGGAGCGAACACACTGACGGTCAACGCGGATATCACCGGCACCACGAATCCGGTCTTCACCTCCGGCGGCACGGTCGGTGGTGCCGCGATCCGCCTGACAAATGCGAACACCTACAGCGGCAATGCCTTCTCCAATGGCGTGATCCTGCTGCTGGACAACCAGACCGGCTCCGGCAATTCCATCACGGGCAATCTTACTCTCACGGGCGGTGATGCGTCCGGTGTTGACACCGGCACGGTGGCCAATTCCACGGTGCGCAACCTCGGCAGCCAGCAGATCGCCGACACAGCGGTGGTGACTGTCCGTGGCGGCACGGCCTGGGATCTCAATGGCTTCAATGAGACGGTTTCGAAGCTGGTTTTCAATTCGCAGGGCGGCATCAGCGGCGGCGCGGCGGTGCTCACCGGCAGCGGCACACTCACCCTGACGAACACGGCGGACACGATCAGCGCCACCTCTCTGGATGACGTCCGGGTCATTCCGACCCTCAATGGCCGCCTCAGCCTGCCTTCCACCGCCACGATCACGGTGGCGCAGGTGGCGGGCGGACTCACCGCTGTGCAGGGCACGGCCGGTCAGTCGAATGAGCAGATCGGCCTGGCCATCAATTCAAACATCACCAGCACTGGTACGATCAACAAGGAAGGACCGGGCGTCCTGCAGCTCGGCGGTTACAGCAACCAGATCCTGGCGGTGAACATCAACGCTGGAGCCTTGGTGCTGGGAACCAACACAGGCGGCGGCGCGTCCAATTATGCCAACACGACGATCAATCTCGCCAACGCAGGAACGATCCTGGACATGCGCGGTAATAACAACACCGCCATCGGTACCATCAGCGGGGTGAGCAATTCCGTGATCAAGAACTTCAATCCCCAGGCGAGCAGCACGCTCGTCACCGGCAACAGCTCCGCAGGAACGTTCGCGGGCACGTTCACCAGTGAATACACGACCGGTTTGCTCAGTGTGACCAAGATCGGTTCCGGCGACTGGACGCTGACTGGTGACAGCTCGGGCAACCTGCTCAGCACTCTCACCATCCTGGGAGACGCCGTCGTGCTCGACCAGGCCACCGGGAAGCTCGGCTTCGTCACCACCAACCTCGGTGAAGGCGGTGTCCTGACCCTGAATGGTGCCAATGCGCTTGCCGACCGTCTCGGCGGCAACCGCTCGATCCAGAGCGGCAGCGCGGACCGTGTGCTGAACAATCGTGGCGGTGTCCTCAACTACCAGGGCAGCAGTTCGGCGGCCATCGTGGAGACGCTCAACACCGTCACCAACGTGGCCGGCCAGAGCCTGTGGAACCTGACCCAGAACACGGGCAACCAGACCCGCATCAGCCTGGGCACCATGACGGCTCAGAGTTCGGCCAACCACGGCTCCCTCATCCTCAATGCGGGCAGTGGCACGCTCGGCGGCGGCGCTGCTGGGGCGAATCGCGTCAATGTGATCGCCTCCACGCCGACGCTGGTGGGCACCAACCCGGCCGTGGCCAATTCCGTCACCAACGGCATCCGTCCGGACATCCTGGGCATTGATTCCAGCAATGCGACGGGTGGCTTTGTGACGCACGACGCCAACGGCTACCGTCTGCTGACCGCTGCTGAATACCGCAGCCTGCTTTCCTCCACGACAGGGACCGGTGTGGTCCTTCTCGGGGCGATGAACAACTCCACCACCCTCCAGGTGGCTGACGCTTCGGGTCTGTTCGTCGGCATGGCCGTCAGCGGCACTGGAATCGCCGCCAACAGCCTGATCAGCAGCATCTCCGGCAACACGGTCACCCTCAGCGCGGCCACCACCGGCGGTGCCCAGACCCAGCGCATCACATTTGGCGCCACCAGCACCGCCAACTTCGTCAGCGCCGTTGCCAACATCATCCAGCAGGCCACCACCATCCAGAGCCTCACGCTCAACAGCGGCGGCGGCTTCTCCTACTTCGGTGGCGGCAGCCTCACGGCCACCAACAGCCCGAACGGCCAGCTCCATGGCCTGAACGGCGCCCTGAACACGCTCACGATCAGCAGCGGCGGCATCATCGCGAATGCTGGCAACACCGGCATCGCCGGCGGTTCGATCACCAGCGCGGCCAATCCGGTGCATTTCCATGTGATCGGTGGCTCCACCACCTTCACCGTGGGCAGCACGATCCTGGGCACTGGCGGCATCGTGAAGTCCGAGGACGGCACGGCCACGCTCAATGCACGCAGCTACAACACAGGAGCGAGTTCCGTGAACAACGGCACCTTCAAGCTCGGCGCGGGCCTGGGACTGAACCCGCTCCTGGTCGTTCCGACTGCAACGGTCGCCACGGTCGCCGATCTCAATGTCAATGGCGGCACCTTTGACCTGAATGGCAACTCCCAGGCCGTTCGGAGGCTGACGCAGAACACGCTGAACACCTATGCCAATGGCGCTGGCACGGTGACCAACAGCAATGCCTCGACCGCGACCCTGCTGGTCGTTCAGGACAACACCGCCATCAATTTCTCCGGTGTGATCTCCGGCGGAAACATCAACTTCGAGAAGCAGGGCTCCAACAGCCTGACACTCGTCAGCGCCAGCAACAACCTCGGCACCGGCAATCTGACCATCCGTGGTGGCTCGCTTGTCCTCCGCGACAGCGCCACGCTGGCGGTCACGGGCACCATCAACGTGCCGTTCGGCCAGTTGACCCTGGACAACACCGGTCTGGGCATTGTCAGCACCTCCCGCGTCGGTTCGAATGCCATCAGCCTCACGGGCGGCACGCTGGCCTTCCTGGCGGCTGACATCAACGACACCCAGACGCTCGGCGCGGTGACGATCAACGGTGGTGCCAACGTCATCCTCAACCAGATCTTCGGCACGGGCTCAGCCTCCGGCTCCAGCTCGGTGCTGACCATCCCCAGCCTGACCCGTGGCAACGCAGTTCAATCCACCATCAACTTCACGACGAACGGCGGCAATCTTGGCGGTCCGGTGAGCACCTTGGTGAACGCATCCAACACCGCCATGCTCAACCAGGCGGCCAATCCTCAGATCGTCATCACTTCGGCACCGACACTGACCAACAGCATCATTGGTGGCTGGGCAGTGGTGAACGGCGCGGATTGGGCCAGCTACCGCTCGACCGTGGATCCGATCACCGGTGCCTTCGGCGTGGGCAACCTGGGCTTCAGCAACAATGGACAGACGCCGTTCGGAGCTTATTCCGCCAACGCGATCACCGCCGGTGTCGCAGCCGACAACATCAGCACGACAGGGAGCGTGTCGGACATCACCAGCCGCACGATCAACTCGTGGGCCTTCCGCAACACGACCAACACCGCGACGACGGCGAACGGACTGACCATGCGCTCGATGGATCAACTGGTCACCATCGCCACGGGCGGCATTTTGACCAACAACAACGGCGTCGGCGTCAACTTCCTCAATGGACGCATGACGGCCGGCACGGCGGCGAATTCGACGATGTACATGTTCGCCAACAACGGTGGCACCCTCCTTCTGAGCCGTCTTGAGAACAACGGCGGCGGTGCGGTGAACTTTGTGAAGTCTGGCGGGGCCACCGTGACCTTGCGCGCGGAACCTCGCATCGAGTTCGATTCCACCACCTCCGCCAATCCTCTGATCACATCTGCTGGCGCGAACAGCACCGGTGCCGCCGGCGTTCCCGGCATGGTGGTGGGCATGGGCTTCGCAGCCACGGTCATGGGCATCCCGGCGTCCTCCATTGTCACGCAGATCAACAGCGGCACGACCTTCACCATCAGCCAGAATGTCGGCACCGGCACTGGCACGAACGCTGACCAGACCTTCACGGCACCGACGACGCAGGTGTTCGCCAATCAGACGCTGACCAGCGGTTCCGCGACGGTGACGGTTCCTGCCGGCACGAATGTCTATCCTGGCATGGTGGTGACCACCGCGGTCGGCAGCACCGGCACGCTGGCCGCCAACACCACGGTGCTGAGCGTTTCCGGCACCACGGTCACGCTTTCGGCCAATGCCACCGCCAACGGCTCCGCCACGCTGCTCTTTGCGCCGATCGCCACCCAGACCAACGTCTCGGTCACCAACACCAGCGGCAGCAACACACTGACGCTCAACACGGCCACAGGTCTGGTGGTCGGCCAGTTGGTCACCGGCACCGGCGTCCCTGCCAACACCTATGTCACCGCCGTTTCCGGCAGCGGCATCGGAGCGACGATCACCCTGTCGTCCGTCACCACTGGCGCGGTCACCGCTGCCTCGTTCACGGCTCCGGTGGAGCGCTCGGTGATCAGTTCGACCACGAGCGGCAGCGCGACCGTGAAGGTGCTCTCCAGCCTCGGCATGTTCGTCGGTCAGCCGGTCCAGGGCCCGGGCATTCCTTCGGGAACGACGGTCGCAGGCATCGTCGATGGCAACACCATCACTCTTTCTCAGAATGCGAGCGCCACGGGCGCTGCCAACGCCTACTACGGTGTGACGCCTGCGATCGGTCGCACGGCGATCGCCTCCATCACCAGTGGCAGCAGCTCCATCACGATGGCCACGACCGCCGAGGCTGCCGGCATCGCGGCGGGCATGTATGTGCAGGGCGTCGGCATCCCGCAGAACACGGTGGTCGGCACCATCAGCGGCACCACGATCACCCTGGTCAACGCCACCACCGGAGCCGCGGTCAATGCGACGGCCACCCATGGTGCGAACAACCTGATCTTCGGAGCGCCGATCGCGAACTACAACGCCAACGTCGCCACGACGCTCGGCGCGGCTGCCGCCAGCGGTGCCACAACGATCACGGTCGCCAGCGCGTCCGGTCTCGCCGTCGGAATGCCCGTGACCGCCCCGGGAATCGCCAACAATACCACGATCGCTTCGATCAGTGGCAACGTGGTCACCCTCTCGACCGCCACCATCGCCGCGATCACCAACGGCTCGGCAGTGAGCTTCTCCTCGCCGCTGCCCTACTTCTCCAACACCTACACGGGTGACACGGTGGTCAATCAGGGCACGCTCAACATCGGCAGCACCGCGACACAGCTCGGTGGCATCCAGGTGCCGGGGAATCTGATCCTCAACAACGCCAATGCCACGCAGGTCAGCGCCATGAATGGCACGATCGCATCCACCAGCAACATCACCATCAATGGAGGCGGCGTTCTGACTCTGCTGACCCAGAACACGTTCCAGTCCCTCACGTTCAACAACTTCGGCGGCACCGCCACACCGACTGTCACGGGTGGCACCATCCTCATCAACGGCGCCATCACCGCCACGAATGACAACTATGCCTCCACGCCGACCATCGCCTCGATTCTGGAGCTGAACGGCCAGAGCAAGACGATCACCGTCAATGGCAGCTCTCCGATGGGCCTCATCATGAGCGGCGTGATTCAGAACACGATGAGCAGCACGCCCGCGGGCATCATCAAGGCGGGCACCAGCTCGCTGGTCCTCTCGGGAGCCAGCACGTTCACGGATGGTGTGCAACTCAACGCTGGTTCGCTCATCGTGAACCTCGACTCCACCCCGAACACGGTGGGCGGCACGGTGACCAGCGGCCCGCTTGGCACGGGAACGCTGACGATCGCCGGCGGCACCACTCTTCTTGCCGGAACGGCTGCCCGCACGCTGGCCAATGCCGTGGTGGTGAATGGCAACTTCACCTTCGGAGGCACCACCACCACCCACAACATCACCTTGAACGGCACGGTGGACCTCGGTGGCGCCGTCCGCACCATCACCGTGACCAGCCCGCAGGTCACGGCGACTTTGGGTGGTGTGGTCAGCAATGGCGGCATCAGCAAGGCTGGAAACGGCACTCTGGTGATCGGCAGCACGGGCCTGAGCAACACCTATGCTGGCGCCACCACCGTCAGCGGCGGCCTGCTCAAGATCGCCACCGGCACCACGGTGGGCATCCCGGCTGCTTCCGCTCTCACTGTCAGCAGCGGTGGCACGCTCGACCTCAACGGCGTCAATACGACCGTCGCCTCCCTGGCTGGAAACAGCAGCACGACCGGCGGCTTGATCACCAGTTCCCTCACCACGGGCACCGTGACGTTGACGGTCGGCGACGCGAGCAACACCGCCTTTGGTGGTGCCATCACCAACAACGTGGGTTCCGCGCTCAACTTCGTGAAGCAGGGAACTGGCACGCTGACCCTCGGCGGCCCGAACACCTACAGTGGTTCCACCACCATCACGGCTGGCGGCATCACCTCCGCCGCGAACAACGTCCTGCCGGACAGCACGGTGGTCACGCTCAATCCTTCCGGTGCCACGGCTTCCTTGAATCTGAACGGCTTCAACGATGGCATCGCATCCCTGACGATCTCTGGGGCCACGAGCAGCGTCTCCACCGTGCAGACCGGTGCGGGCACGCTCACTCTCATGGCCGGCGGCGTGATCTATGATGCCACCAACAATCCCGATGGTGCCGTCATCTCCGGCAGCCTCTCCCTCGGCGGCACGGCGGCCGGCACCGCACTTCCAGGCGCTGTCAACCGCACCTTCAACGTTGGCGACAGCACCACGGTCATTGGATCCAATGCCGAAGTCGATGTGACCGCCACGATCGATGATGGCGCGGGCAGCGCTGGAGACAGTGTGACCAAAACGGGTGCCGGTGTGCTGCGTTTCACCGCCGCGACCAGCACCTACTCGGGTTCCACCACGATCAGCGCCGGCACACTCCAGGTCACGAAACTGGCGAATGGGGGCCAGGCCAGCAGCATTGGTGATTCGACCAGCGCCGCCACCAATCTGGTCATCAATGGTGGCACGCTCAGCTACATCGGCACCGGGGCCTCGAACGGCACCACGGATCGCAGCTTCTCCATCGGCACGGCTGGTGCCACGCTGGATGCGTCAGGCGCGAGCGGCAGCGCGATGGTGTTCACCAGCACGAGCGTGACGATGAGCGGCTCGGGTGCCCGGTCGGTGACCCTCACCGGCACCAACATCGATGGCAACACGCTCGCGGCTCCCGTGACCGACAACGGCGGTGCCACCTCCGTGACCAAGAACGGCTCCGCCACCTGGGTGATGGCTGGTGCGAGCACCTACACCGGTGCCACCACGGTCGATGAGGGAACTCTCCAAGTGGGTGACAATGCCAGCACTGGTGCCACCACCGGCACGGGAGCGGTGAACGTGAACAACTCCGCCATCCTCGGCGGCACGGGAACGGTGCTGGGAAGCACCACCATCAACGGCACCGCCACACTGCGTCCTGGAGACGGTTTTGCGACCGGCATCAATCAAAACGGCAGCCTCACTGTCGGCACGACCATTGCTACGAAGGATCTGATCCTGACCTCCGGAGCCACCACCGAACTGCAGATCTCGTCCTCGACGAACAGCAATGTTCTCACCTTCGTGGATGGACACTATGTCTATAACTCCACCGACTATGCTGATGCCGGCACCCTGTTCGCCGCGGAATCGACGGCACTGAGCACCTGGAACGTGGCTCCCACGGCCACGACGAACCATGACTTCATCAATGTCACAGGTGCGATGACGCTGGATGGCACGGTGAAGGTCATCGAGAACGGCACCATGACCTACAGCTACGGCCAGGTCTTCAACCTGCTCGACTGGGGCTCCGTTTCGGCGTCCGGATTCAATGCCGGGACCGGATTCACCTCCGGCGGTGTGTTCGGCGACTTCGTTCTTCCTGACCTGACCAGTCTGAACTTCGCTTGGGACACCTCGGCGTTCTCGACCTACGGCATCCTGGTCGTGGTTCCGGAGCCATCCCGCATGCTCCTCGTGCTGTTCGGCCTCCTGGGGCTGTTCTTCCGCCGTCGCCGTCGGAATGGCATCTGATCCGCACAAGGTCCGCCAAATTCAAAAAGACTCAGGGGCTGGTGATTTCACCAGCCCCTGTTGTTTGTCGGAGTATCACCGCGGAGATCTCGATCACACGGGGCTTCAGCACTGCTTCGGGTGTTCCGCGTAGCCGGGTAGCCGGGGCGTTCCCGCCCCGTGGAAGCTCGGAATCCGGGGTCAGCGGTTCTTCTGCCCTTCGACCCAGCGGATGGCGAAATAGGTCAGATCGTTGCCATCTTTGAGACCCAGCTTGGTGCGGATGTTGAGCTTGTGCACGTCCACCGTCTTGGCGCTGATTCTGAGTGCCTCGGCGATGGTGCCGGTGTTTCGGCCGGCGCCGATCAGGCGGAACACCTCAAACTCCCGGTCGCTGAGTTCAGAAATGCCGTCCTTGGTCGATGTGGCGGCCGGAGCCCCGGTGACGAAGGTCTTGAGGATGTCGTCGGACATTTCATCACTCACCGCGATGCCGCCTGCCAGCACGCGCCGGATCGCCCCGGCCAGCACTTTGTGCGGGGAGCTTTTCATCACGTAGCCACGGGCACCGGCCTTGAGGGCCCGTTGCGCGTAGAGCTTTTCATCGTGCATCGACACTGCGAGCATGGGCATCTGCGGGCACAACTGGCGCAGGTCCTTCATCAGCTCCAGTCCGGAGCGGTCCGGCAGCGTCAGATCCACGATCAGCACGTCGGGAGCGTTCTCGCCCACCATGCGCACCGCCTCGGCCGCGTCACCGGCCAGCCAGATGCAGCGCATGTAGCCGGTCTGGTCGATGAACAGCCTCAGGCCCTCGCGCATCATCGCATGGTCGTCCACGATGGCCACCCGGATGCACGGTTTGTCTGAAGCCGAGGATGCTGGAAGGGAGGTGGCTGTCCTGGTCATGGTGGTGGGGAAGTGGTGGCGGGATTATTCGCACGGTTTGGCGGAATGTGTACCGCGGCGATGGAGATTTCCGGGGTGCCGGCACGCACCTGCCGCTGAAGCCTGGCGTTCAGGGTCAGCAGCCGCTGTTTCATGAGATGGAGGCCCATTCCCTTGTTGCCGGAGCCTGCTGGGGCCTCCTCGAAGGGCCTGCCATCATGCGCCACCTCCAGGCTCACATGATCCGGCAGCACCTTGACCTCGATGCTGATGCTGGCCGGCTTCGAATGCTTGCTGGCATTCACGACCAGCTCCTGCGCGATGCGGAAGAGCAGCTCCTGCGCGTTGTCCGTCAGCAGTCGGTCCACGCGATCGCATTCCACCGTGCAGCGCACGCCGTAGGACTTTCGCACGAACAGCGCCACGTCTTCTAGCGCGTCAGCCAGGCCGTCCTGCTCCAGTCCCACGGGAGAAAGGCCGCGCGCGATGCTGCGTGCGATCACCGCGGACTCCGTGAGTTCTTCCGCGAGCTGCCGTGTCAGCTCGGACTCCTGCTGTCGTTCCGGCGGCACCAGCTCATGCACCACCTCGGCCTTCAGTTTCGTGGCGGTGATCCGCTGGCACAGGTCATCGTGCAGCTCCCTGCCCACCCGGCGGCGCTCCTCCTCCGCGGCCTCCAGGAGCATGTTCTCGGCCTCACGCAGTTGTTTCACCGTGTCGGCGAACTCCTGCGAGATCAGCGCCAGCTCGTCGCTGCCGTCGAGTGTCGCCGGCGTGCCGCCCTTGGAGGAGGCTCCGCGAAAGCATTCCAGCAGTTTGGCCACCCGTTGCAGGAACAGAGTGTCCAGCGCCTGCCACAGCAGCAGGCACAGCGCCCCGAGCACGCCCACATGCGCCAGAAAGTCATGCACGGAGTCGCTGCGCAGTTGCTCCAGCTCGTGGGTGTAGTCATACCGCATCACCACCGCGCCCTTGCTCGCCGCGTCGTAGCCTTCGTAGAAGCGGGACGCCACCACCAGGCTTTGCTGGTCCGCGCCCCACACATCGATGGACCGCTCCGCGTCCAGCACCTTCCGGATCTGCGGCCAGTCCTTCGCCAGGGGCGTCTGCAGGATGTTGAGGCCGCGCCATTGCAGTTGCGTGGAGAATCTCACCTTGCCGTTGCGGTCACACACCAGGCCGAGATCGACACGGGGGGACAGCGCCGCATAGGACATCTCCAGCTCCGCCGCCCTTTCCTGTTTACGACGCAACAGGTGCTGCATGATGCCGGACAGCGGGCTGGCAGCCTCCGCAGCCTCCGCCCGCAGCCTCTCCAGATGCCGTTCCGTCATCCAGGTGCGTGTCCACCAGTGGTTCACCACGATCATCACCACGCCGAACATCAGCATCATCAGGGTGATGCGTCCTGTCATGGATCGCGCGGGTTTCATCGTCGTGCTCATTGGAGGAATTGGAGGTCGATCCAAGTTTCCGCCGGCAGCGGGCCCGGGATGAGCCCGTGCCGCAGCAACTGCGCCGCCACTTCGCGGGCCAGCTCCTCCAGCCGGGGCTTTTCGCCTGCCATGAGTGCCATGTTTTCCTCGGTGCTCAGCGCGTGCCACCGTTCCAGGCCGCTGATGAACTGCGGCAGCGGGACTTTCTGCCGCTGCAACACCGCGCCTGCGCCTTCGAACCGGCCGCCGCTGCGCAAACGGGCGGTCATCACCTCCATGGATTTGATCAATGCGCGAATCTCAGGCTGGAACTGCCCCCCCGCCTGCTCGGATGCCACCAGCAGGCGGTAGATCGGCGTCTTCAGTGCCTTCGAATCAAACAAACGGCTCGTGCCTTCCGTGCTGACCTGGCTCAGCCATGGCTCTGAGGCCACTGCGGCGTCGATGTCGCCCTTGGCAAACAGGCTTTCGATCTCGGGCTGGATCAGCGGCACGGTCTCGATGTCACGCAGGGTCATTCCGGCCTGTTCCAGGGCATTGATCAGCAGAAACATTCCAGTCCCTTGGAAATCCACGCCCACCCGCTTGCCGCGCAACTCATTCAAGGTGCTGATCGGCTGGCGGGCGATCAGCGCGTCGCCGCCAGTGGACTGGTCCAGCACTCGCAGCACTCTCAGGCGATGCCCTTCGGCCCGTAGCAGGCACACGGCATCCAGGGTCATGACCGCCACGTCCACCACTTCGTCATCAAAGGCGCGTGTCACGGCGGATGCCCACGGCATTTCCAGAACTCGGGTCTGTCCCTTCAACATTCCGCTGTCACGGGCCAGGACCAGCGGCTCCGAACCCGGCCACACGCTCAGAGCCACCTTCATCCGCGGCTTCACCGCATCCCGCGGAATCAGCACCACTCCCAGCATCATCAGCAAAGCGCACAACGGCACTGCGGTTTGTTTGATCATGGGTTTGCGGTCATCCATCGCACTTCTTCGACATCATGCGCCAGATGGGCACCGTGTGTCCACCTCGATTCACGTTCATGTCGCGCCATACAGCGGTTTTCATGCCGCAGATTTCTTTGCTGGCCTCGCCCCGGGGCGTTCGTTATAACACCACCACCATGCAAACCAGCCAGCCTTTCACCTCGTCCCGTCGTCGATTTCTTGCCCGCAGTGCCGCCGCGTTGGGCTTTCCCACCATCATTCCGGCCACCGCTCTGGGCAAAGGCGGCCGTCCGGCACCTTCGGAGCGCATCACCGTCGGCGCGATCGGCTGGGGCACCATCGCCGGCGACTGGACGCCTTCCTTTTTGAACAACGACAAGTGCCAGGTCATCGCCGTGGCCGATCCGATGAAGGAATACGGCCACTACGGCTACGACGGCAAGGAAACCGGCGGTCGTGAGGCAGGGAAGAAAATCATCGACGAGCACTACTCAAAGGCGGCCAACAAACCGGCCAAAGTCTGCACCGCGTATGCTGATTTCCGCGAGATGATGGAAAAGGAAGACCTCGACGCCGTGCAGGTCTCCACACCCGACCACTGGCATGCCTACATGGCCGTCTATGCCGCCCGCAAAGGCAAGCACATCTACGGCCAGAAGCCGCTGGCGCTGAACATCGCCGAAGGTCGCCTCATGAGCGATGAAGTGGCCAAGGCTGGCATCACCTGGCAGACGGGCAGCCAGCAGCGCAGCGACGTGTATTTCCGCCTCGCCTGCGAACAGGTTCGCAACGGCCGCATCGGCAAGCTGAAGCGCGTGCGCGTCGGACTGCCCGGCGGTCATTCCAACTGGAACGGTATGGCCGATCAGATCAATCCCGCGCCGCCGCCTGCCGACTTCGACTATGAGATGTGGCTTGGCCCGGCGGAGCAGATCGACTACCGCCCGGCGCTTCTGCCGCTCAATTGGCGTCACAACTTCAACTTCTCCGGCGGCATGATCACCGACTTCGGGGCGCATCACATCGACATCGCTCAATGGGGCATGGGCACCGACCTGACCGGCCCTGTCGAGATCAAAAACGTCTCCGGCACGATGAACAAGGACGCGCTCTACAACACCGCCACCGCGTTCACCTTTGAGTGCGTGTATGAAAACGGCGTCGTCATGCACGTGGCCAGCCCGGATCACAAGCTCATGCCCGAAGTGGAGGCCTCTCTGGGCGCTCCCTCCGGCAAAAAGCCCTTCGACCACGTCGGCGTCATGTTTGAAGGCGACGACGGCAAGTGGATCTATGTCAATCGTGGCAAGATCACCTCCAGCAGCCCGGAGATCCTCCGCGACAAGGCTGGAAAGGACGAGATCCACCTCTACGAGAGCAAGGATCACACCGACAACTTCCTCTCCTGCATTTACGACGGCAGACCGACCGCCACGCCGATCGAAGTCTCGCATCGCAGCATCAGCATCGCCCATCTGGCAAACATCGCCCTCCGCAGCGGCAGCACGGCTTTGAAGTGGGATCCGAAGACCGAGACCATCGCCGACAACGCCGCCGCCTCCAAGCTGCTCTCCAAGGAATGGCGCAAACCGTGGACGCTGTGAGCTTGGAACGACGAAACACGCACGCCGAATGACCAAGGCCTCCCACCATCGGAAACACGAACGAGCTGTGACCAGTCACCGCCATTCGTCATTCGTCGCTCGACATTCGTCATTGCTTCTCTGCCTCCTGCTTTTGACGGCCGCCGTCATCCGGGCGCAGTCGCCGGCGGAACAGCCCGCCGAGACCATCAAGATCGGGCCGCTCAAGCCGCTGGAGACTTTGCCCTCGCTCGCACCGGCAAAAGAGGCGGCTCCCGTCAGGGCCGAGGAGCCAAAGATGGCGGAGCCGGCACCACCGGCTGCTCCGACCGCGCCCGTTCCTCCGCCCCTGCCGGAAAAAGCTTCCGTGCTGCTCACCGGGCCTGTCGCGCAGGCTTACCTCTATGTGGAGCCCTATCAGACGCGCTTTGAAGTGCTGTTCGATGCGGCTTCGATGCTGGAGTGGCTTTCGCCCGGCCAGACGCCGCCTGCGGCGCTGACTCCGCAGCAGCAGCAGGAGCTCGTTGAAAAGGCGGCTCCTCGGGCGGCGGAGTGGTGCCAGCTCTCCGCAGGCGATGGTCCGCTGCCCGTGCCGCAGCCGGTCGTGGCGGTGATCAAGGGTGTGCCCGGAAACACCCTGCCGATGAAGGACGACGAGGACGTGGCGCTCAATCAGGCCATGCTCGGCTTCATCTGGGAGTTTGCCACGCCGCCTGGGCCGCAGGAACTCGATGTCACCTGGAAGGGCTGGATTCCAGGCGTCACAAAACTGCCGGTGCGCGCCTTCTTCGGCCCGGCGAGCGAGAACAGCGAGATTCACTCCGCCGTGAAACACTATCGCTGGCGCAATCAAGGCCGCCTCCCACGTCCGGCGCCGCTCGCCTCGGTGCCGCAGTTTGAGGTGCCCCAGCCCATGCGTCTGCCGCTGGGAGGCATCGTGTGGCTGGTCATGGGCCTGGTGTTTTACATCTACCTCAAGGTCAAGGATCACAAGCTGCCCGGCGGCAGCCTGCCTTACGCCGCCGTCTGGCTGCTGGGCGCGGTGCTGATGAGCCAGTTGCTCGTGATCCCCATCGAGACCGGTTCCGCCAGTCCGGAGATCACGCAGGTGGAGGACGCGCGGAAGATCGTCACGCCGCTGCTGCGGAATGTGTATCGCGCCTTCGATCACCACAGCGAGTCGGAGGTTTACGACGTGCTCGCCCGCAGTGTGGATGGCGAGCTGTTGCGCAAACTCTACCTCGAAACCATCCAGGCTCTCACGCTCGAAGGCCGCGAAGGCACCCGCGTGACCATCGCTGAATTCTCCGCGAACGTGGACAAGGTGGATCGCAATCCCAAGGGCGTAGGCTTCGTGGCTGACTGCAACTGGATGGCCCGCGGCATCGTCGGCCACTGGGGCCACAGCCATCCCCGCGTGAACATCTACAACGCCCGCGTCACCATCACGCCCAACAACGGCGAATGGAAGCTCACAGGTCTTGAGGTGCAGGAAGTGCGGCGGCTGTAGTGCGAGTCTTCCGCCCGTTCAGCAGTGCGCCGATCCACGTGTAGCGCACCAGATGCTCATAGCTCACCAGCAGCAGCGGAAACACGCCGGCGCAGATCAGGATGAATTTCACACCCGCAGGCAGTGCCCACTCCCGCATCCACACCTGCGCGGCCAGCACCAGCGGCAGGTGTGCGAGATACATCCAATACGACGCGTCAGACAGATAGCGGATCCACGGCCGCTCCTGGGCCACGAACCGGCGGAAGAGGCCCATCATGGCCGCGCTCATCATCCAGACGTAGATCACTTGGAGAATGATGGCGATGAGGCGCATTTGCGGCCCGCCGTGGGTCGCGGCCAGTCCCGCAGGGTACACGAGCAGCAGCGCTAGAGGCAGTGTGAACCGCCAGCGGCGGCCCAGACGGCCCTCTTCATCCCCGCTGTCGAAATACAACGCGCCAAAGCCGAAAAACACCGCGTAATAGGCCAGCAGCGGCAGCGGCGGCAGCAGTGTGGCGGACGTCGTAGGGCCGAAAACAGGTAACGCACGGCCCATGAGCCACGCGGGCACGAAAGTCAGTGGAAGCAGCCATACGTGCCGCCAGCTTGAGGCTACCCAGCCGCGATATTTTGCCTGCCAGCCAATCCGTCTGGCAATCCACGCACACACGGCGAATCCAGCCACCATCCAGCACAGGAACCAGAGGAACCACAGGTGGCTGAAAATCGGTGCGCGCGTCAAAAACAGCCACAGTCCGAGGAGTGGACGCCGTTTCGGCTCCACCGGACCGCCGCCGAGCAAGGCACGGACTTCATCGCGACCTTGCGCCAGCGCTTTCTCCTCCACCGGGATTTTCAGCATCTGCGTGATGAACCGCGTCATCTCCCAGTCCGCCAGCGTCGCGTCGAGCGCCGTTTCACCGCGTTCATTCGTCATCGTCGTATCCGCTCCCGCCTTCAGCAGTTCTCGCGCGATGTTCGCCCGTCCGAGAAACGCCGCCGAGTGCAGCGCGGTGCCGCCATCGCGATTGGTGAGCCGAGGATCGGCGCCACGTGCCAGCAGCAGCCTCACCACGTTTTCATGCCCGAACAATGTCGCGTAGGTCAGCGGCGTCACGCCCATGGCAGGATCGGGCGCGTTCACATCGGCTCCTCGCTCGATGAAGCCCGCCGTCTCTTCCGTCTGGCCGGCCGCGGCGGCTTTCCACAGGGTCATGGGGCCCGAGCCTGCCTCCCGGGCGGCGGATTTCATCGCAAATCCCCCGATGACGTGCATCAGCGGCACGATCGTCACCGTGCCGAGCACCAGGGGCAGGAAAACACGCTTGAAGCGATGGTTCACCAGCGCCCGCAACCCGCGCCGCCGCCACAGCATCGCCGTGAAGAAACCGCTCAGCACAAAAAACAGCGGCATGCGAAAGCCATGCACCGCGCTGATCAGCAGATGAAACACACCGCTCGTGCGCGAGTCCTGCACCATCCACGGCCCGCCCGCGAAAGACAGCGCCGCATGCAGGGCGATCCCCAGCAGCATCGCAAACGCCCTCAAAGCATCCAGATCATGACGGCGGGCGGAGGTGGACGGGATTTCCATGAAAAGCGGGGTAAACGACGAGGCGCAGCGTTGGTTGCGTGCTTCGTGCGCTTCCTCTCCGGCTTATGCCACGGTCCCAAGCACCGGCAGGTTACTTGTCTGGCAGCAACCCGTCGCCCTTGCGAAGCTCCTCCAGCTCTCGTGCGGCCCGTGACCGGCGGCGCGAGACACGGTCCAGAGCCACGATCATGATGATGATCCCCAAAGACCATGCGGGTGGTGAAATCACCACGCCGTCGTGACTGACCTTGGCTCCGAAGAGGAAAACGCCCAGCCAGAACATCCAGTCACGCCAGATCGGCAGGTCCATTTCACGACGCAGACGAATCTCTTCCCGACGCTGATGCTGACGCATCCGCACCAATGCGGCGCTGCGCTCCATTCTCATGTCTTCGGTCGGAAAGGTTGTCGTCATAAGGTGAAGTTTATGTGATGCGCTCAAACAAGGTCAATCCAGCTTTTCAGCCGCGTCGAGATGAACTCTCCGTGGAAGACGAGAATCGCGCTGCGGCCGCCTGACAGCCATCTCCCTCTCCCCACCGAGGACGTGACTACTATCAATCATAGCCTTCGGGGAGAGGGCTGGGGTGAGGGGCCAAAACCGCCTTGGCCGCATAGTTTGCAGCACTTCATGCCGTATTGGCTCCATGCGCCGTTTCCTTTGCCTCCTCGCTCTCCCCGCCCTCGCCGCCGATCTGCCGCCGGACAAAGGCAACACCATTCCAGACAGCGCTAGGCGCCCCGTCGTCGTCACGGGCAAATCGACGCTGGCTTTGCCCAAGCACGACCTGCAAGACGGCTACACGCTGGAGGTCGCCGCCGCGTCGCCGCTCGTCACGCATCCGATCATGGGCTGCCTCGATGACAAAGGGCGTCTGTTCGTCGGCGATGCCACGGGCGTGAATTGGAACAAAAAGCAGCTCGAAGAGAATCCGCCGAATCGCGTCCTCATGCTCGAAGACACCGACAAGGACGGTGCCTTCGACAAGAGCACCATCTTCGCCGACAAGATGACCTTTCCCCAAGGCGCGTGCTGGCTCGATGGCAGCCTCTACGTCGGCTCCCCGCCGTCGATTTGGAAGCTCACGGACACCGACAACGACGGCGTGGCCGACAAGCGCGAGGAGGTCGTCACCGGCTTCGACTACACCGGCAATGCCGCCGACATCCACGGCCCGTTTTTGCATCCGAACGGCCGCCTCTACTGGTGCCACGGCCGCAAAGGCCACGACGTGAAGCAGAAAGACGGCACACCCGTCGATGCCTCGCTCGCCTGCGGCATCTGGAGCTGCAAACCGGACGGCAGCGACGTCGCCTGGCACTCGCTCGGCTGCGGTGACAACCCCGTCGAAGTCGATTTCACCCGCAGCGGCGACATCATCGGCGTGCAAAACCTCTACTACACCCAGCCCCGCGGCGACACGATCATCCACTGGCTCTACGGCGGCGTTTACGAGCGCAGCGACCAGCTCAAAGCCATCGCCCACCTCCCGCGCACGCTCGAAACCATGCCCGTCATGTACAACTTCGGCCACGTCGCCGTCAGCGGCTGCTGCTTCTGGAGGAGCTATCCAACCAAGAACGAAGAACCAAGAACCGAGAACCTCATGGTGACTCACTTCAACACCCAGCGCCTTGTGCGCATGGAGCTCACCCCCAGCGGCAGCACCTACAAGGCCGTCGAAAACGAATTTCTCAAACTCCACAACCCTGATATCCACCTCACCGACGTGATGGAGGACCCACGCGACGGCTCCCTCCTCCTCATCGACACCGGTGGCTGGTTCCGCATCGGCTGCCCGAGCAGCTTGATGGCGAAATCCGACCTCCTCGGTGCCGTGTACCGCATCAAGCCGAAGAAACCGAATGCTGCCCCGCTCGCTTCCAGAAGCGCGGATGCTTCTGTTGGCAAAACTGATCTCAAATCAATCGTCGCCCAGCTCAATTCATCCAACCCGCATGTCTGCATCAGAGCGTGTCAATTACTGGCACAGTCACCGACCTCCAGCCCAGAAATAGACTTGGCAATGCAAAAGTTGCTCGCCTCGCAGCTTGATTCATCATTGCAGCACGCGGTTACACTCGCTGCTGCAAGACTGTATCGTAACAACATCGACGGCTACTTTTTTAGCGCTTGGTTGAGACACAGCGATCCCAACTCCAAAAGTCCAGATTATATTATCAAATGGGGGGACGCAGGATCCGATCGGTACATGTCTCGCATCCTGTTAGTGGCAGACGCCGCTGGTCTCCGTTCAGATCGATTCAAGGATTATTTACTGGGAGGGCTATCCTCTTTGTCGGAGCCTCTGATCGAAGCTTCATTCACGGTTTTGGAGCGTGATCCGAAACTCGGCACAGAGCTAGCCAGAAAAATTGTGGATCATTTTCGTTCACCGAGCCTGCGCAACAAACAACGGTTCGAAAGTCTGATTGCTTCCTCGCTTGCTGACTCTGAGCTGCAATCAGACCTCACTTACATGCTGGAAGGCCATGAAAAGGGACAGGTATCAACCGCTCTAAACATCCTCGCCACTCAAACCGCAGGTGTGAGCAACGACGCCTGGCTCCCCCTGCTCGACAAACTCCTCTCCGACGCTCCCACGCCGCTCGTTCTCGACGCCATCAAGAAACTGAAATCGCCGCACTTTGATGATGCGCTCCAAGCCATCGCTAGCGACACGAAGCGCCCGCTTTCCATCCGCTTGAAGGCACTCGACTCGGCGAAGTCGGTCAAACTCAACGGTGAGACTTTCGACATGGTCAAAAACGTCCTCGCCGATGCCGCGTCGTCTTCCGCAGCGAAGATTCAGGCTGCAGGCATGCTAGCAGCCGGGCCGATGCCGAAGGAACAGGTTGAGAAAATCGCGCCGCTGTTTGCCACTGTGGGCCCGGTGGAGCTCAAAACGCTGCTGCCACTGCTCAAGCGTCACAAAGACGTCGAGATCGTGAAGTCGCTCGCCCGCGAGATCGCGAAGAATCCGGCCATCGCCAGCCAGCAGGAGAGTTTATACCGCACCGCTCTCGCGGATCTGCCGCCGGAGATCTTTGAGACGATTATCCTGCCCGCCTACAACACCGCCGTGGCCGCCACCGAGGCCAAAAAGCGCCAGCTCGGCCCCCTCGCCGACAAAGTCATCGCCAGCGGCAACGCCGCGAATGGTGAAAAACACTTCAAAGCCGGCAAAGGCACCTGCATCGCCTGCCACAAGATCGGCGACACCGGCCGAGCCATCGGCCCCGACCTCTCCCACATCGGCACCATCCGCACCGAGCGTGACTTGCTCGAAAGCATCCTCTTCCCGTCGAACACTCTCGCCCGCGACTACGAGGCCCACATCATCGAAACCAGCGACGGCCAGCAGACCCTCGGCGTCATTAAATCCCACACCGCCGAAGGCCTCCTCGTCCTCGACATCGCCGGTCAGGAGAAAAACATCCCGCATCAGCAGATCTCTGGTGATACGACCCTCATCACCAGCCTCATGCCCATGGGGCTCGACCAGACGATGCCTGAAAGCGAGCTTCTGGACCTCGTGGCGTGGCTGCGGAGCTTGAAGTAGCACGGACATTCCTGTCCGTGTCCGGATCACGGGCTGGAAAGCCCATGCTAGGCTCACTCCGCGAGCAGCATTCTCTTTGCGGCCTGGAGGTGCTTCTTTTGCTCCGGCGGCAGCTCTGGATACCTCAGCTTCATCGTCTTCATCTCGGCCAGGATCGCGGCGCTAACGATGAGGCGCATGTTCTTCTTGTCGTCAGCGGGAACGACATACCAGGGGCATTCCTCCGTGGCGGTCGTGCGGATGGCGTCCTCATAGGCGGCCATGTAGTTCTTCCAGTGGCCGCGTTCCTTCACATCTCCCTCCTCGAACTTCCAGTTCTTGCTCGGAGTGTCGATGCGGGTGAGGAAACGCTTCTTCTGCTCCGCCTTGGACACGTGCAGGAAGAACTTCACCACCCGGATGCCGTTGCGATGGCTGTAGGACTCGAAGTTGCGGATGTCCTTCAGACGGTCGGCGAAGAGTTTCTTCAGATTTCTGGTCGTTTCAGCCGGCAGACGCTGGATCCGGGTGACGATCTCCGGATGCACGCGGCAGACGAGCACCTCCTCGTAGTAGCTGCGGTTGAAGATGCCGATGCGGCCACGTGGCGGCATCACACGCGTCGTGCGCCAGAGAAAGTCACGGTCCAGCTCCGCGTCCGTGGGCCGTTTGAAGGCGTGACTCTCGACTCCCTGAGTGTTCACGCCGCTCATCACATGCTTGATCGTGCTGTCCTTCCCGGCGGCGTCCATCGCCTGAAACACCAGCAGCAGCCCCTGACGGTTCTGCGCATACATCTTCTGCTGGAGGTCGTCGATCTCCGTGCGGAACTCGGCGATGAGCGATTCGTAGTGCGCGTCATCCTGATAGACATCCTTCACCTTGGTCTTCGCCTTCTTGATGCGAAACGGTTTGCCATCGGGCACGCGAAATTGTTCGAGATCGATCTTGAGCTTCATGAGGGAGAAAGGGGAACACGTCAGGCATAACAGCATTGCCCGACGATGAACAGAACGAACTGCAAGAAGGCCGCCACGGTGCGAGTTTTGTCGGCTATATGCTCAATCGTTGCCTCCTCGGGATCACTCTCCTGCTCACCAGCAGCGTCACGGCGCAGGTGAGTGGTGATGTGTCGGATTTGCAGGCGGGCTTGGTGGCGAAGTGGGATGAGTTGATGCCGATGTTACTTGATGATCCATTGGCACTGCCAAAACCAGCCGATGGAATGAAACTGGGAGACTTTGCGGTTTCGTTCATGCTGCGTCTGGAAGGTTATCCTGGAGGCGATCATGCTTTGGATTTTCTCTGGATGACGGTGGATGAGAGTTTCTTCCTCCGCTTTGATGCGCCGCCGGAGAGGGGCCTCCTGTTTCGACGCGAATGGAATCCCACGATTATTCCTGCGCCGTCGTTCGACGCTGCCAAGGCTTGGCAGCATGTTGTGGTCAACATTAAACGTGACGTCAGACAACCGTTGTCGGGTCTGTGGACCAATGGAGTCGAGGTGCAGGCATGGAGAGAGGCCCCCGGAACCATCGAACTCAAAAAGGCGGAGTTTCTGCTGCCTGGAGTTCTCAAACGAGGCCAGATCGCCAATCTGCGGCTCTACAATCGCGCTTTGACTCGTCCGGAAATTCTCGAACTCGCGGCGATGGCACCGATGACAGGTTTGAAGCCGAAGTTGGAGCCGTTCACGGGTTCGATGAAGCTGATGACGGAGGAAGTCGTGGCCGTGCTCGGTGGCACGGAGGCGGTGGCGATGATGGAGGAGGGGACGATGGAGGCGCTGATGCTGACGCAGTTTCCCGGCAGTCGCGTGAAGGTCCGCAGTCTGGCCTGGGAGGCGGACACGGTGTTTCGACAGGATCGTCCGATGAACTTTGGTGGCTTGAAGCAGCAACTCGTGCGCTCTGGTTCTACCGCGGCGATGCTGATGTTTGGGCGGCAGGAGTGCTTGGAGCGCGGCGAGGCCGGACTGGCGGAGTTTCGTGCGGCGCTGGAGAAACTGGTGACGTTGTGTGCGGAAGTGACGCCGCGACTGGTGCTGCTGGAACCGCCCTCGTTCGAAGGTGAGTTGTCGAAGCACAACGCGACTTTGAAGAAGTATGCGGCGCTGATGGCGGAGGTCGCGAAGGCACATGGGGCGTTGTTTGCGGCTCAAGATGGCGATTTGAAGCCGGGATCGACTCGTGATGGACTGACTCTGACTGTCGCAGGCGCGGCACAGCTCGGGATGCGTGTGGCGAAGCTCTGGGGTGGCGATGCGAAAGCCCCGGATGAGCGATTGAGGACATTGATCGGCGAGAAGAACGGGCTGTGGCATCGCTACTGGCGTCCGGCGAACTGGGCATTTCTGCATGGAGACCGCACGGCACAGCCGAGCAGTCGAGATCACACCGATCCGACGCAGCGCTGGTTTCCGGGTGAGGTGGAGCAATTCAAACCGCTGATCGAAGCGAAGGAGAACGAGCTATGGAAACTGGCGAACGATCTGGGAGGGAAGCTTCCATGAAGTACCTTAAGGGAGCGCGCGCACTGTTGCCCGCAGTTGGAAGTGCTTTGTGGCGGGCAGGAGTTCCCGCGCTCCTCTCGGTGGGCATCGCCTTTGGGCAGCAGTCGGCGAAGAAGGGCATCTCGGTCGGTGAGCCGCCGACGGATCATTCGCCGGAGGCGGGGTTGAAATCGTTCAAGGTGCTGGATGGCTTCGAGGTGAACTTGTTTGCGAGCGAGGCGGACGGGATTCCGAATCCGATCGCGATTCGATGGGATGAGCGCGGGCGCTTGTGGGTGCTGCAAACGAGCGATTACCCGCAGGCGAAGCCAGGGACGGTGTCGGACGACAAGATCATCATTCTGGAGGACACGGATCACGATGGTCGCGCCGACAAGAACACGGTCTTCACCGGCGGACTGAGCCAGCCGATGGGCCTGGAACTGGCACCGCGTGATCCGGGTGTGAAGTCGTCGAATGGCCACTCGGTGTATGTCGGCGAGGGCGAGAAGCTCTGGCTGATGCACGATGACGACGGCGATGATCGCGTGGACCGGCGCGAGGTGGTCTTTAGCGGCTTCGGCACGGGGGACACGCATCAGTGCCTGAACAGCTTCATCTGGGCACCCGATGGCGCGCTGGTGATGCATCAGGGCCTGCACTGCTACTCACGCGTGACGACGGTGCATGGCACGAAGACGCTCTACGGCGCGGGCTTCTGGCACTGCTATCCGAAGAGCGGCCGGCTGAATCCGTATCCGACCGGCATGCCGGCGAACGCCTGGGGCACGGCCTTCACGAAATGGGGCCAGCCGATCATGGTCGCAGGCGCGGCGGGCATGTTCTGGGCGCGGCCGATGGAGGTGAGCACCTCGCTGGAAGAGGACTCGCAAGTTTCCAATCGCCACGGCATCCCGCATTTCCTGCTGGAGCGCTTTCAACTGCCCTACAGCGGCCAGATCATCAAGACGGACGGCCTGCGGAAGTTCTGCGGCGTGGACATCGTGGGGAACACGCACTGGCCGGAGTCGATGCAGGAGGAAGTCATCACCGGCGGCTTCTTTGAGAACGCGGTGTATCGCCACAAGCTCATCCCGCACAGCGAATTCGCCAGCGGCATGGAGGCCGTGGAGCAGCCCGCGCTCATCACCAGCGACAACGTCGCCTTCCGGCCGATCGACATTCGTTTTGGGCCCGAGGGCGCGCTCTACGTCGCCGACTGGTATGACCCGATCATCGGCCACTATCAGGCCAGCTTCCGGCATCCGAATCGGGATGCGACGCATGGGCGGATTTGGCGGGTGGTGGCGAAGGGGAAAGGGCTTGTGAAGGGCAACTCAGCAATAGCAGAAGTTGCTGGCAAGCAACTCGCTCCACTCCTGCGATGCGAAGATCGATGGCTGAGTTATCAGGCTCAGCGACTGCTCACTGAGAAAATTTTTAGAGGGGAGCTTTCTGTCGAATCGGCACGAATTGCGACCATGGACAAGTCTGAGTTCGGGAATGTTACTCCGTCATGGAAAGGTAATCAGGAGGAGATCGGGGTTGCTGAACGCAGGGTCGATGAAATTGCAGAAGAATGGGCCTTTGATTACACCTTGATGGGATTTGGCAATTTTTACATTGGTCGCCCATACATGGTTCACTCACTTGGTGGTGGAGGTGGTGCAGAACTCACTTTAAGATGGCTAGATATTATCGTTGCAGATAACTCACCGATTGTCCGCCTCGAAGCCGTTGTCGCAGCAGCGAAGGTTCCATCACCCGAGGCCATCAAAGTGGCCTTGAAGGTACTCGACAAACCGATGGACAGTTTCATTGAGCGAGCGTTGTGGCTGGCGGTGCATGCGACGGCACCGCAGTGGAAGAAGCCGCCGTTTGAGATTTTGAACTCGCTGCCGCCGAAGCACCTGGCGTTTTTGGTGGAGAAGGAGGGCAGCGCGGAGTTGCTGGGCGTGGTGCGGACGATGTTGGCGCAGAAGGGCGAGTCGATGTCGCCTGAGACGCGGCGTGGGCTGGTGGCGGCGCTGGTGCGCAAAGGCGAGCCGGGTGACATGCTGATGGCGCTGAAGCTGGGCGTGAAGGATCAGGCGGTGCTGGAGGATTTGGCCGCAGCGGCGGCTCAGCGTGCCGGGAAGATGCCAGAGGGCGGCGAGGCAATGGTATTGGAGTTGTTGAAGAGCGGCGGCGCAGCGCAGAAGGCATTGGCGTGTGTGCTGGCGGGCGCGTGGAAGCTCAGGAGTGCGGAGGCCCTCCTCCGCCAGTCATTGAAAGCGGACGAGGGCGTCCGCGCTCCCGCATTGATGGCGCTGTCGCGAATGAGCGAGCCGGTGGAGACGTTTGAGAGCTTCGCGAAGGATGCCAAACAGTTGTGGGCGGTGCGCACGGCGGCTTTGACGGTGCTGGCGGAGAAAAAGCCGGTGGTGGCGGGGCAACTGGCTGCGGCGTCGCTTTCGAGCATCGCTGATGCGGAGACGATGCGGGCGTGGCTGGTGCCGCTTTTGTCGCGTGAAGCGGCTCTGGGCGCTCTGGCGAATGCCTTGGACGAAAAGCCGTGCTCGGCGGAAGCGGCGAAGCTGGCGATGACGACGCTCACGGCAGCCGGGCGTGGTGATGCAGTGCTGACGACGGCGTTTGGGAAGATTTTGGGCGTGAAGAATGTGGTGCCCTCCTATGACGCGGCCTGGGTGAACGCTTTGGCGGCGGAGGTGAAGGCGCATGGCGATGCGGTGAAGGGAAACGCCGTTTTCAATGCGCCGCTGTCCGGCTGCATCGCGTGTCACAAGATCGGCGGGCAGGGCGGCATCGTGGGGCCGGAACTCGATGCGGTGGGCCGTGGTGTGCCCGTTGAGCTTTTGATTGAGGCCGTGGTGTGGCCGAACCGGCAGATCAAAGAAGGCTATGTGGCGACGACGTTGACGCTGAAGGACGGTCGCAAGCTGCAAGGCTACAAGGTGAGCGAGGCGGGGGGCGAAATGCAGTTGCGAGAGCTGGCGAGCGGTCAGACGAGCCGGTTCACAGCGGCGCAGATCGCGGAGAAGCAGGAGGCTGGCTCGCTGATGCCCGAGGGGCTGATCATGAATATGACGCGGGAGGAACTGCGGGATTTGATCGCGTATCTCGCGGGATTGGGGAGGTAGCGGCAATGGACGGAACCCCGTTGGGGTTCGCTCTTGAGAAACAGGGCTTCTTGGCTGGAATCCCAGGGTTCTGCGAACCCTGGGCTGCATGACGGAAG
>NZ_JACSRD010000114.1 GCF_014879935.1 Prosthecobacter sp. | reverse complement strand
ACCCACCGCCGACTCGACTCGAACGCAGGCCGACCTGACATGAACCCGGCCCTGACTCCGGTCGAAAACCGGGCGACCCGAGTCAACGGGGTCACCCACTCCACCACCCGCCGCCTCGACTCGAGTCGTGAATCCGCCGACTCGATTGCGGGGCGGAGGGGTGTGCGGTTCACCTGCGGAGAGGCTTTTGAGACGGGTCAGCGGCAGCACAGGCATGGCTTGGCCGTGATCCTCGTGCTTGCCTGCCGTGAGAACCACGGGCTAGTCTGGCGCACGCATGAAGAAACAAGCCCCGCCCGCTCCTGAAACACCCGCATCGTCGTCGAAGGCGGTTCTGTTCATGGCGGGGATCACGCTGGTCCTGGCCGGGCTGATCGCGTGGGCCTTCTGGCCGCGGAAAAAATACACGCCGGTGCCGGTGCCGCCCACGATCTCTCTCGCGAAGGCCGAACCGTTTGTGATGCCGGACGAAAAGGTCGTTTTCGCGCAATACGGCGGCTCGGAGTCCTGCCGGGAGTGTCACGCCGACCAGTTCGCGAAGTGGCAGGACTCGCATCACGGCCTGGCGGAGCGCAATCCGGACGCGAAACTCGATGATCCGGCCTTTGTGCCGGCGAAAACCTTCAGCCACGGCAGCCAGACCACGACCGCGGCGAAGCAGGATGCGGCCTACATCCTCACCGCGCTGGGTTTTGGCGACAAAGTCGCGCCTTACAAGGTCGAACGCGTGATCGGCCATGATCCGCTGCGGCAGTTCCTGGTGGATGGCGGAAACGGCCGTCTGCAGGCGATGGAGGCCTGCTTTGATCCGCACAAGGGCGACTGGTTCAACGTCTATGGCAACGAGGACCGCAAACCCGGCGAATGGGGCCACTGGACCGGCCGCGGCATGGTCTGGAACCAGATGTGCGCCACCTGCCACAACACGCGCCTGCGCAAAAACTACGACACCGCCACGGACGGCTACAAAACGACGATGGCGGAGATGACCGTGAGCTGCGAGGCCTGCCACGGCCCGATGAAGTCCCACAACGAGTGGCAGAAGGCCCATCGCGGCCAGAAGGGCGATCCCACGCTGACGAAATGGACGCGCGACCAGCACATCGACAACTGCGCCGGCTGTCATGCGCGGCGGGGCGAGATCACGGGCGACTTTGCGCCCGGCGAGTCCTTCTGGGACCACTACCACCTCACGATCACCGACCAGAGCGACACGTTTTATCCCGACGGCCAGATCCGCGATGAAAACTACGAATTCAGCAGCTTTCTGAGCAGCCGCATGCACAACGCGGGCGTGCGCTGCATGGACTGCCACGACATGCACAGCATGAAGACCCTCCTGCCTGGCAACCAGCTCTGCATGCGCTGCCACACGCAGGGCGGCTTTCCCAACGCGCCGGTCATCCTGCCGGAGGCGCACAGCTTCCATCAAGCCGCCAGCACCGGAAACCAGTGCGTGAACTGCCACATGCCGCAGACGGTGTACATGCAGCGCCACCCGCGTCACGACCACGGCTTCACCATTCCCGATCCGCTGCTGACGAAGCAGTTCAACGTGCCGAACGCCTGCAACAAATGCCACACGGACAAGGACACCGACTGGGCGCTGACAGCCACGGACAAGTGGTGGGGGGACAAGATGAACCGCAGGACACGCACGCGGGCCACTTTGATCGCCAAGGCTCGTCAGGGTGACTCGGAAGCCCGCGAAGGCCTCGTCGCCCTGCTCGGCAGCGATGAGATCCCGCATTGGAAAGCCAGCGCCACGCTGCTGCTGGACCGCTGGATGGATCAAGCTGACGTCCAAGCGGCCGTCACAGCGCAATTGCAACATCCGCATCCGCTGGTGCGCAGCAGCGCCATCCGCACGCTGGAACCCATGATCCAGGACGGCTCCATCCGCTCCGCGATCGAACCACTGCTGACCGACGCCGTGCGTGGTGTGCGTGTTTCAGCCGCCTGGGCCCTGCGGGACAGTCTTCATCTCGATTCCGCCGCCGGAAAGGACCTCCAGCACATGCTGAACCTCAACGCCGACCAGCCCAGCGGCCAGATGCAGCTCGCGCAGTTCGAGTTTTCACGGCGCAACGCCGCCGCTGCCATCCAGCACATGGAAAAGGCCATCCAGTGGGACCCGAACTCACCACCCTTCCATCACGATCTGGCGATGATGTACAGCACCACCGGCCAGACACAGCTCGCCATCGGCAAACTGCGCGATGCGATCAAGCTGGCGCCCAACCATGGCGAGTATCACTACGAACTCGGCCTCGCCCTCGCCGAGACCGGCGACATGCCCGGTGTCATCACGTCATTGCAGGAAGCCGTGCGCCTTGATCCGTCGCTCGCACGTGCGTGGTACAACCTCGGCCTCGCCCGCAATGGTCAAAAGGACATTCCGGGCGCTCTCGACGCCCTGCAACGTGGCGAACTGGCCAATCCGCGTGATCCCGGCATCCCATACGCCCGTGCGACGATTCTCGCCCAGCAGGGCCGGATTCAAGAAGCCGTCGCGGCACTGGATCGGACGCTCAACATCGCCCCTGGTCACGGCGATGCCTTGCAACTACGTGCGGCGTTGACGAGGCGCTGATCGAAGTGATGCGGGCCCCCATGCCCGCGATGGAGTTCCTGGCGCCCTCGGCAAGGCACGAGCGCCTGCATCAGGGCTCAGCCGTCGGCTTTCTTCCACTCCTCGCCTTCGTCGTCATCGTCATCGCCGAAGCCATCATCGTACTCGTCATCATCACCATCTCCGCCAGGACTGGCGATTCCGGCGATGCTGTTGATGTCCTCGTCGCTCAATTCCTCCAATTCGTCCTCCTCATCGCCTTCCTCGCCCTTGGCGGCGGCGGCTTCGGCCGCCTGCTGCGCCTCAAGGCCGCGCTTTTCGATCTGGGCGAGCGTCTCGCTGACGTCCTCGACGGAGTCCCACACTTTCTTCGCCACAAAGATCGGCGCGCTCTGCTGCACCGCCATCGCGATGCTGTCGCTGGGCCGCGCGTCGAGCTCGATCACCTTGCGGGTCGTGTGCAGCTCGTTCTCAGCGGAGATGATCAGACGCGCATGGAAGACACTGCCGTTGATGTTGTTGATGATGATGCGCTCCACCTTCGCGCCAAAAGCCATCAGCAGGTGGCCGACGAGATCGTGCGTGAGCGGGCGCTCCTTTGACACGCCGCGCATGAACATGGAGATCGCGGTGCCGACGGATTCGTCGATGTAGATGACAAAAACCTTCGACTCATTGCCCAGGAACACGGCGAAGCTGCCCTCCAGCGGCAGCACGGCACGCACCTGCACTTCGATGACATCCTTGTTCATGATGATCAGATTAAACGCCGCCCGTCGCCCGCTGGCAACATGCACCATGGGTTTTTATGCGCCGGCACGTGCAGCACCGAGCCCAAGCTCGAGGTAGCGACGCGAGACCTCCACGTATTTCAGGGCCAGCCGCGCATTCGCCGCCTGCTCCTCCTTTGACAGCGGCCGCACCACACGCGCGGGTGATCCGACCACGAGCGAACCCTCAGGGAGCACCGTGTTCTTCGTCACCAAGGCACCTGCGGCGATGGTGCAGCGCGGACCGATCTGAGCACCGTCCAGAATGATCGCACCCATGCCCACGAGCACCTCATCTCCGACCGTGCAGGCATGCACCACGGCCCGGTGCCCCACCGTGACGCGTTCTCCCAGCACGCAGGCACAGTCATCGCTCACATGCAGCACGCTGCCATCCTGCACATTGCTCTGCGCGCCGACGACGATGCGGTTGATGTCACCACGCAGCACCGCTCCATACCAGGCACTGGACTGCGCGCCCATCTCGACCGCACCGAGCACCACGGCACACGGCGCGATGAAAACGCCCTCTCCAATGGACGGCTGGAATTGCGGAAGCAGGAAATTTTTCAAGAGCTCCATGTTTTTGCGGTGAGTTTTATGTTTGAGAAACCAACAGCGCACGCCATAAAAAAGGCCGCGCCACATTCATTCTGGAACGGACCCGCGTCTTCACCAACAACGAATCCCATCATTCCCCCATGAACAAAGCCCAGCTCATCGACGAAGTGCAGAAGATCCTCGGCGGCGACACCACCAAACGTGCCGCCACGGAGGCCCTCGACGCGGTGCTCGACGCCATCGCCGGTGGCTTGAAGGAGGGGCCGGTGATGCTCGTCGGCTTTGGCACCTTCAAACCAGTGAAGCGCAACGCGCGCATGGGTCGAAATCCGAAAACGAAGGAACCGGTCGAGATCAAAGCCTCCTCCACCGTGCGCTTCACGCCCTCAGCGGCACTGAAGGCCTCGGTTTGACCGGTCTCAGCCACCGCCGGCCGCGCTTCGTCCACGAGGCGCGGCTTTTTTGTTCAGTCCTTCAGTTCCTGCTCCATCCGCTCGCTCAACCATTGTTTGATCATGCTCTGGTAGTTCAGGTAGCGACGACGGGCGACCCGCTTGATGCGGCTGAGCATGCGCGGATCAAAGCGCAGCGTGATCGTGGTGGACTCACGCACATCCGCGCGATGAATGGAGGACTGCATCAGGCGTGCATCGAGCTGGTGCGCGGCCCAGAAATGCCCTTCCGCCTCCTCGGAATCGAAGGCAGGCACTTCCCGCCAGGCACGGATCGGCTTCAAGTCGGCAGGGGCGGTGTCCATGGGCATGAAATGAGAACTCAGATGTCTTCCGCTTTCTTGCGCTCAAAGAAGTCGTGCTCCGATGGCGTCATCAGCCGCGCGAAGATCACGCGGTACTTTTTCCCATCCGTCCAGAACACGCTGAACACCGGCTTACCCTGGAGCGACTTGCCCAGGTTGTAGTAGCGGGCCTCGGCGCTCTCATTCTGGCCATCGGGCAGCAGCTTGAGGGAAAACGGATCTTCAAACGACTCCTCGATGTCCTTCGGCGGAAGTTGCGTGAGGTCAAAGGCGGCGCCGATCCAGTCGAAGTCCATGAGGGTGGTCGTGGGAAGAGGTTATTTCCGGTATTCGATCAGTTCTATCTCATACCCCTCCGGGGCGTCAATGAAGGCGAAAACGCCGCTGGAGCTCTGCGTCGGTCCGTCAGAGAGCGGATAACCAAGCGCAGCGGAGTGTTTCGCAAATTCCTCAATGCTGTCCACCTCGAAGGCCAGGTGGGTCAGGTCGCTGCAGAAAGTCACCGGCCCGCTGGACGGATAGCTGCAGATTTCAATGAGCTCGTCGCTGTTCGGCGTCTGCAAAAAGACCAGTTCCGAGCCGCGCGGCGACTTGTGGCGGCGCACTTCCTTCAGGCCGAGCACCTGCGTGTAAAAGTTCACCGTCTTCTCGAGATCGTTCACCCGGTAACGGGTGTGGAGGAGTTTTTTGACCATGGCTGCCGGTCCCATGCCACAGGCTGACTGCCGAGGCAAATGATCCTCCCTGAGGCGGAAAGCTTGATCCTGCGGAAGCCGTCTCGTAAAACCTTGATTCCATGATCCCCATCGATCTCAAAGGCAAAGTCGCTCTCATCACCGGAGCATCCCAAGGCATCGGCGCGCAGGTCGCCCGGACCTTCCATCAGGCCGGTGCCGCCGTCGTTCTCAATCACCTCGGCACGCCCGGCACCACGGCGGATGCGCAATCGCTGGCAGACGGGCTGAATCTCCTCCGCACCGACAGCGCCAGCCTCATCGCCGCCGACGTTTCGCAGCCTGATCAGGTCAAAAACATGATGGGAGAGATCCAGGCACGCCATGGCGGACTCGATTTTCTCATCAACAACGCCGCCATCATCAAGGACCGCACCATTGCGAAGATGGGGCTCGATGAATGGGACGCCGTGATCGATGTGAACCTCTCCGGCGTGTTTTACTGCTGCAAATTCGCGCTCGAAATCATGCGCGACCACGGGGCCATCGTCAGCTTCGGCAGCATCGCCGCGATCCAGGGCTTCTTCGGCCAGGCGAACTACGCCGCCGCGAAATCCGGTGTGCAGGCGATGATGCGCGTGCTCAGCCGCGAAGCCGCCCGCAAGCAGATCCGCGCCAACGCCATCGCCCCAGGCGTCATCGACACTGCGATGGCCGCCACCATTCCTGAGAACGTCCGGGCTGAGATGCTCAAGAACGTCCCCCTCGCCCGTTTCGGCACGACGGAAGAAGTCGCGAACGTGGTCCTGTTCCTCTGCTCGCCGCTGGCCAGCTACGTGACGGGCCAGACCATCGAGATCAACGGCGGCTGGAGAGGTTGAGGTTCGACTTGTGCGGCGCCTTCCGTTTACGTGTCACCGGCTTCTTCCGGCTCGTTGAACGGACCGATGCGACCGAAGGCAGGACTTCATGCCAGCCACGGTTCTGGATGAAGCGAAAGAAGTCTGGATTGGCCTTCAAGGCCCGAAGATAAAAACTCATTGAACGCGAGACAGTCTGCTTGCCGCACACCCAGGCGTGAAACGTCTTTTCACCGAGTCCCAAGGCCTGAGCTGCGGTTTTTTGATCGAGCTTCAATGCCTTGAGAAATGCAGCCACCTCCTCTGGTGCCATTTGCTCGGTGGCTTTTGCCACCATGGCATCGGCACGTCTCGCCGATTCCGCCGGAATGCTGGTTTCTCCACAAGCAGGACAGCGGTGGAAGGCGAGTTTCGGCACAACTACTTTGGTTCCGTCGCTCAGCGTGTAGGTCATGTCCTCGCGCACAGCTTTCATAATCGCCGCTTCACAAGCGGGGCAGGTGATGGATCTGGAGTCATTCATGGGGGGACAAAAATTTATCAGCGTGAGAGTGGTGGATAGCCGGTGTCATGCGAATGAACCTGAACCCACCACAGATCCAGGAACATAGCGCCGTCCTTCATGCGTTTGATATCAAAGTAGGCATCTTCCCCGCGGCTGTGTGGCAGGCGGACATTCCCCTGAACGCCGGTGCTGCCTGTGGGATACGTCTTGGCATGCACCTTGGCACCGCTGGCAATGTGAGACAGCAGCGCATCAATGACAATATCGGTCGTGAGGTCATGTCGCTTGATCCACTGATCAGTTTTTCCGCTGAGGTGAAATTTGCCTGTCGCCAACGCGGCGGTGATGGCTGCCAGGATTGCGGGTGCGGCCAGGCGTTCGGGTTGCGGCATCTTGCGTGAGATCATGTTTCATTCGTCCGGGCCATGCAATGGAAAGTATGAATCAATACTCGCAAAAATGGCAACAAGCTGCCAAAGAAGACTTTGGCCTGGCGTTGACAGGTTGCACCTTGCCAGTCCTCCCCTCATGCGTTCCCCCGCACACATCACCACTGCTGACGAAGCCGTCGCCGCCATTCCGAGCGGCGCGACCGTTGCCGTGAGCGGATTCGTCGGCTCCGGGCATCCAGAAATGGTCACGCGGGCCCTTGAACGGCGTTTTCTCGAAACCGGAACGCCTCGCGATATCACGCTCTATTACTGTGCGGGGCAAGGAGACCGGGCTGAACGCGGATTGAACCACCTCGCGCATCGCGGCCTGCTCAAACGCATCGTCGGCGGGCACTGGAACCTCGCGCCGACGCTCGGGGCGCTGGCATTGGCGAACGAAGTCGAGGCCTACAACCTGCCCCAAGGCGTCTTGAGCGTGCTGACGCGTGAAATCGCGGCCAAACGACCCGGATTGATCACCAAGGTCGGCCTGAACACCTTCATCGACCCGATTCATGGCGGCGGACGCCTGAACGCCTGCACGACTGAGCCGCTGGTCGAACGCATCGAGCTCGATGGCCAGACCTGGCTGCGCTACAAGCCGATGCCGATCCATGTGGCACTGATCCGCGGCAGCTATGCCGACGCTGGAGGCAATCTCAGCATGGAGTGCGAAGGCTTGATCAGCGAAGTGCTGCCGATGGCGCAGGCGGCGAAGAACCATGGCGGCATCGTCATCGCGCAGGTCGAAAGCGTCGTCGAACAACTGCCTGACCCAAAGGCGGTGCGTGTTCCGGGCATTCTCATCGATTACATCGTCCCATCCGGCGGCGTGCATCACGACCAGACCTTCGCTGAAGTCTTCAACGAGGACTTCGTCGTCACCGGCGACGGCCACTTCGAGCTGCCGCCGATGCCCGATTCGGAACGCAAACGCATCGGCTCGCGAGCGCTGCGTGAGATCCGCAAAGGCGACATCGTGAACCTTGGCATCGGTTTGCCGGAAGCCGTGGCGATGGTGGCGGCGGAAACCGGTCGTTTGCAGGAGTTCACGCTCACCGTCGAAAGCGGCCCGACGGGCGGGGTTCCCGCATCCGGCCTCAGCTTTGGTTGCAGCCACTTTCCCGAAGCCGTGATCGACCAGCCATCGCAGTTCGACTTCTACGACGGCGGCGGGCTCGACATCGCCGTGCTCGGCGCCGTGGAAATCGATGCGGAAGGCAGCGTGAACGTCGCCAGTTTCGCCGGACGCTTCGCGGGCGTCGGCGGTTTCGTGAACATCGCGCAAAGCGCCCGCCGTCTCGTCTTCTGCTGCACCTTCCAGGCGAAAGGAAACGCGAAGTTCGTGAAGAACATCCAGCACGTCTGCTTCCACGGCCCCACGGCCCTGAAAAACGGCCAGCAGGTGCTTTATGTGACCGAACGCGCCGTGTTTGAACTCACGCCAGACGGCCTGCGCCTCATCGAAATCGCCGCCGGACTCGATTTGCAACGCGACGTGCTCGATCTGATGCAATTCAAGCCACTGATCGCCGAAACCATCGCCACCATCCCATGAAGCCTGTTTACATCATCGAAGCCAAGCGCACTCCCATCGGCCGGTTCGGAGGAGGATTGAAGGATCTCAGTGCCACAGACCTCGGTTTTGCCCTCGGCGAAGCCATTCTGGCCAAGGAACTCCGCCCGCACATCCAGCAGGTCATTCTCGGCCAGGTGCTGCAAGCAGGCGCAGGCATGAACGTGGCGCGTCAAATCGGCCTGAAGCTCGGTCTTCCACAGGAAGTGCCCGCATTCACGGTCAACATGGCTTGCGGCTCGTCTTTGAAAGCTGTGGCGCTCGCTGCCGATGCGATTCGTGCGGGCGAAAGCGATCTCGTTCTTGCTGGCGGTGTCGAATCGATGAGCCGCGCACCGCATTACGCGATGGATCTGCGCTGGGGCAAAAAGCTCGGCGATTCCTCGCTGCGTGACGCGATGTTCGTCGATGGTCTGACCGATCCGCTGCTCGGGATCGGCATGGGCGAGACTGCCGAGCGCATCGCCGACAGACACGGCATCACACGCCAGGAGCAGGACGCCTTTGCCGCGCTCAGTCAAAGCCGCGTCGCGGCCAGTCGTGCGGCTTTGGCCCGCGAAATCGTGCCGGTGGGCGATGTGACTGCCGATGAGCATCCGCGTGCCGACACGACCGTCGAATCGCTCGCGAAACTGAAGGCCGCCTTCCGCAAGGACGGCACCGTGACGGCCGGAAATGCTTCCGGCATCAATGACGGCGCTGCCTTGGTCCTCGTGGCCGGGGAAGAGGCGGTTGCGCGTCATGCTTTGAAACCGCGAGCCCGCATCATCGCCTGCGCTGCCGTCGGCTGCGATCCAGCGGTGATGGGCCTTGGCCCTGTCGGCGCGATCCGCAAACTCTGCGCCCAAACCGGCTGGAATCTCGATCAGGTCGATGCCATCGAGATCAATGAGGCCTTCGCGGTTCAAACACTCGGCTGCGCCAAAGAGCTCAATTTAGACACGACGAAGCTCAATCCACGCGGAGGAGCCATCGCGCTCGGTCATCCGATAGGTGCCAGCGGCGCTCGTGTTCTGGTGACGCTGCTGCATCATCTCGAAGGTCACGGTTTGAAGCGTGGCATCGCCAGCCTGTGCATTGGCGGCGGCATGGGCATCGCGATGGCGGTGGAGCGCGTTTGAGACGCGTTCGCAGCGGTTGTTCACAAGGAAAAATGTACACCCCGCTTGCGTGGGGGCGGCGTATGTCCATGATGGCTGCCCACTCTCCCATGAGCGCTGTTTTTGACTCCTTTTCACGGTTTTACACCTCCTCCATCGGCAAAAAGATCCTGGTGGCCCTGACGGGCCTGGTCCTGATGGGTTTCGTCCTCGGTCACATGGTCGGCAACCTGCTGGTCTTCGCCGGTCCGGATGCGATCAATGAATACGGTCACATGCTGCAGACCGCCCTTCACGGCGGCGGCGTCTGGATCGCCCGTCTGGGCCTTCTGGCAGCGGTGGTGATCCACATCGTGGCGACCGTGCAGCTCACGAAAGCCAACCGCGCCGCACGGCCTGACAGATACGGCCAGCACAAGCAGCAGGTGTGCTCGCCCTCCTCGCGCATCATGATCTGGAGCGGCCTGACGATCCTGGCCTTCATCGTTTACCACCTGCTGCACTTCACGGTGCGCATCGGCAACGATTACGCGACTTACAAGACCACGCTGCATGGCGAGACCGTGCATGACGTGTATCGCATGGTGATCGCGGGCTTCTCCTGGGCTCCGGCGTCGATCTTCTACCTCATCGCCATGGCGCTGCTGTGCAGCCACCTGAGCCATGGCTTCAGCAGCGTGTTCCAAACACTCGGCATCAGCACGGACAAGACAGAGGTCGTCTTCAAGCGCCTCGGCCGCGCCTTCGCCGGCCTGATCTTCATTGGAAACTCAGCCATCGTCCTCGCTGTCTGGTTTGGCTTCGTCCGCTGATTCATTCGTCATTCTGCATTCGTCATTCGACCTTTCTCTCGCCATGCCTCTCGACTCCCACATTCCCTCCGGCCCGATGGCCATGAAGTGGTCCAAGCACAAGCAGGACTCGAAGCTCATCAATCCGAAAAACAAGCGCAAATACACCGTGCTTGTCGTGGGCAGCGGCCTCGCGGGCGCTTCAGCCGCGGCGACGCTCTCGGAGCTGGGCTACAAGGTGAAGTGCTTCTGCTTCCAGGATTCCGCGCGTCGTGCGCACTCCATCGCGGCCCAGGGCGGCATCAACGCGGCGAAGAACTACCAGAATGACGGCGACAGCGTGCATCGCCTCTTTTATGACACGGTCAAAGGTGGCGACTTCCGCGCCCGCGAGGCCAATGTGCATCGTCTGGCCGAGGTCAGCGTGAACATCATCGACCAGTGCGTGGCGCAGGGCGTTCCCTTTGCCCGCGAATACGGCGGCATGCTGGCGAACCGCTCCTTCGGCGGCGCACAGGTGAGCCGCACGTTTTATGCTCGTGGTCAAACCGGCCAGCAGTTGCTGCTCGGTGCCTACTCGGCATTGAACAAAGAGATCGCCGCGGGCGGTGTGCAGATGTATCCGCGCACGGAGATGCTCGACATCGTGACCGTGGACGGCCACGCGAAGGGCATCATCACGCGCAACCTCGTCACCGGCAAAATCGAGGCGCACGCGGGCGACGCGGTGCTGCTTTGCACCGGCGGCTACGGCAACGTATTCTATCTCTCCACGAACGCGATGGGCTGCAACGTCACCGCGACGTGGCGTGCGCACAAGAAAGGCGCGTTCTTCGCGAACCCTTGCTACACGCAGATTCATCCGACCTGCATCCCGGTGAGCGGTGATTACCAGAGCAAGCTCACGCTCATGTCCGAATCGCTCCGCAACGACGGCCGCGTGTGGGTGCCGAAAAAGAAGGAAGACTGTGGCAAGGCACCTTCGCAGATTCCTGAGGCGGATCGCGATTACTACCTCGAGCGCAAGTACCCGAGCTTCGGCAATCTCGCCCCACGCGATATTTCCTCCCGCGCGGCCAAGGAAGCCTGCGATGACGGGCGCGGAGTGGGCCCTGGCGGCCGCGGCGTGTATCTTGACTTTGCGGAGGCCATCGGACAGTTCAGCCAGAAGACCATCGCCGAGCGTTACGGCAATCTTTTCGACATGTATGAGCGCATCACCGGCGAAAGCGCCTACAAGCAGCCGATGCGCATCTACCCGGCCGTGCACTACACGATGGGCGGCCTGTGGGTGGACTACAACCTCATGAGCAACCTCCCCGGCCTGCACGTGCTCGGCGAGGCGAACTTCTCCGACCACGGTGCGAACCGCCTCGGTGCCTCGGCGCTCATGCAGGGGCTCGCCGACGGCTATTTCGTCATCCCGACGACCATCGCTCCTTACCTTGTCACGCAGAAGCCCGGCAGCATCACCACCGAGCATCCTGAGTTCAAGAAGGCGCTGGAGGACTGCACCGCCCAGACAAAACACTTCCTCAACAACAAGGGCAAGCGCAGCGTGGACAGCTTCCACCGCGAGCTCGGCCTGCTCGTCTGGGACAAGTGCGGCATGGCCCGCGACCACGCCGGCCTCAGCGAGGCGCTCAAGCGCATCCCCGAACTGCGCGAGGAGTTCAAACAAAACGTTTTCGTCCCCGGCAGCGGCGATGCCTGCAATCCTGAGCTCGAAAAAGCCGGACGCGTGGCCGATTTCATGGAGTTCGCCGAACTCCTCTGCCTCGACGCCCGCCACCGCGAAGAAAGCTGCGGCGGTCACTTCCGCAGCGAGCATCAATACCCGGATGGCGAGGCGAAACGCGACGACGAAAACTTCTGCTATGCCGCCGCCTGGGAATACACCGGCGACTTCAGCAAGCCCACGCTCAACAAGGAGCCGCTGACCTTCGAAGAAGTCCACCTCGCCGTCCGCAGCTACAAATAATGCCGAAACCCAAGGTCTATCTCGAAACCACGATCCTCGGATACCTCACGCCGATGCGGACCTCAGCGCCAGATTCCATCCAAAGCTTCCGCCGCCAACATGCGGAGGCGTTCTGGCGTGTAAAAGAGTCACAATTCGAGCTTTATGTTTCAGAGGTCGTACTCTCTGAAGCTTCCAAAGGCCGCGCAGATCTGGCGGAGAAAAGACTCCAACTGTTGCAAGACATTCCCAGCCTCCCACTGACGGTAGAAATCCGCGACCTCGCCGAGGACCTGCAAAAGAGCGGCATTGTTCCTGCCACGGCAGTCGAAGACGCCCTCCACATAGCCACCGCATCCTGGTGGGGAATGGATTTTCTAGTCACCTACAATTTCAAGCACATCGACAACCCGAACGTTGAGCGACGCCTTGAGGCTGTCGTGGCTCGTTTTGACTGTTCCCTCCCGGTCTTGTTAAGCCCGCTCGAACTGCTAAACTTGCCTGCATGAACACTCAGCACGAACCATTCAACACAGGTGATTCCACTCTCGACGAGATGCTGGAACTCAAACGTAGTGCTGCTTCCGAGCATGGCTTCGATTTGAACCGCATCTTCGACTCGCTCAAAACACGTCAGAAGAGCGATCCAGCAAAATTTGCCCAACTCCGCGAGCTTGGGCGTCGAAAATTTCACGAGCTTCAAAAGCTTGCGCATCCTGCACAAAGCTAGTCTTTCATGACCCGCGAATCCGAGTCCGAACTGCTCAGTTTCTGCGCTGCCCAGCGCGGGGACTTTCGTGCGGACGCGTGGACACAATTCGATGGCGTCGAAAAGCGTGAAATGGCTGTGGTGTGCCTGTTTCTTGCCGGTGTGGACTGGTTTGGTCATGAGGGTGGTTTGCGAAGCGCCGCTCGTAAATTGCTCGATGGAGCAACCATCTCTGTCGCCAAACTGGTTATTGAACTGAAGTTTGACCTCCCTCGCTTTGCGTCGCGCCTAAAGCGTAAACTCAATTTTCCCGTCTAAATCCCATGTCCCAACTCAATCTTCACCTCAAAGTCTGGCGTCAGAACGCAGGCCAGCCCGGTCACTTCCAGGACATCGAAGCTCCGGACATCCCTGATCATGCCTCGTTCCTCGAAATGATGGACATCGTGAACGAACGCCTCATTTCCAAAGGCCAGGAGCCCGTCGCCTTTGATCACGACTGCCGCGAAGGCATCTGCGGCATGTGCTCCATGCAGATCAACGGCGTGCCGCACGGCCCCGAGAAGGCCACGACGACCTGCCAGCTTCACATGCGCAAATTCCGCACGGGTGACACGATCTGGATCGAGCCCTTCCGCGCGAAGGCCTTCCCAGTCGTGAAGGATCTCGTCGTTGATCGCTATGCGTTTGACCGCATCCAGCAGGCCGGCGGCTTCGTCACCGTGCGCACCGGTGCGCCGCAGGACGCAAATGCGCTGCCGATCGGCAAAGAAGTCGCCGACGCCGCGATGGATGCCGCCGCGTGCATCGGCTGCGGTGCCTGCGTGGCCGCGTGCAAAAACGCCAGCGCCATGCTCTTCGTCTCCGCGAAGGCTGGACAGCTCAATCTGCTGCCACAAGGCAAGCCCGAGAAGGACCGCCGCACGCTCGGCATGGTCCGCCAGATGGACAAGGAAGGCTTCGGCAACTGCACCAACCAATACGAGTGCGAAGCCGCCTGCCCGAAAGAGATCAGCGTCCGCTGGATCACCAAGCTCAATCGTGACTATGCCATGGCCGCGCTCAGAGAAGGCACCGGCAACACCCGCAAGGAAGCCGGCGGAGGAGATTGAGCTTCAAGCCTCAGATTCCCGAATGAAAAGCCCGGTGCTCAAAGCCGGGCTTTTTTGTCATCGGAGGTCAAAGAATTCAAAAAAGAACAGCGCAGCCGCCTGCGCTCTGGTCATGCCTTCGGCGCGGCCGATGATGCTGCCCCGCTCGCGCACGTCACCGTTCGATTCGATGTTCCCGACGATGCTCCCGCTTCGGCGAACATCACCGTTGGACTCGACCTTGCCGACCAGACTGCCGTTCTTGCGGATGGAGCCGTCGCTTTCGATCCGGCCAGCGATGCTGCCGCGCACGCGGATGTCGCCGCCGCTTTCGAATTTGCCAACGATGCTGCCACCGACGCGGATCGTGCCATCATTTTCAACGCGGCCCGCGATCGAACCACGCACACGAATGTCTCCGGCCTGGGATGTCGCACCGATGACCAGCCACAGCACAGCAAACAGACGCATGAGGACCCGATGGCGCGGTTTCACTTCTTCTCCGGCTCCAGTGGCTTGCCACCTTCCGGCGGACGCCGGAACCCGCCCTCTCGGCCCTCCCTCGGTTCGGCCGCACGTTCCCGGAGCTTAGCGAACTCCTGGCCCACCACTTCACGATAAGTCTCACGCAGCTTTTTGAAGGCGTCGATGCGTTGCTCCGGCGGCAGTTGATCGAGTTTCGCCAGCGCCTCCTTCAGGCGCGGCATCTGCATGATGCGGTCATGGAAGCGGCGGGTCTCCTCACGTCTCTCCGGGCGGGCCATCGCGATCATCTCCGCGGCCAGCCGCATCATGGCCATGCGGCCAAATTCCGGAGATTCGGGCTTCGGCATCTCAGGCAGGCCGCGCTGATCCATCGGAAATGGCGGCTTCACCTTCTCCAAAATCTTCGCCACCTCGGGATCGATCTCCTGCAGGGCCTTGCGCAGACGCTCGCGCATCTCCTCGTTCGCCCGCATCGCCTTGTCGCGGGATTCAATCACCTCCGGGCGCTGCCACGCCTTGTCGAACGCCGCACGCACCTTCGCACGTTCCTCCTCGGACAGTTTTTCAAAGCCGTCCCAGCCGCGTGGCTTGCCCCCCATGCCGGGCATCATGCCTGCCCCCCCCTGCGGGCCGCCGGACGGGCCACGACGATCACCTTCGCGATGTGGCGGCGGTCCATCCGGCCGTGACGGAGGCGGAGGCGGCTTGTCTCCTGACGGCTGCTGGGCGGCAGCGGTGGCGGCTAGAGCGGAAACAAGGACCAGGAGGCGCATGGCGGGCATTTTCCGCTGCTGCGTTTGTTTGGCAACCTTGGGACGGCGGGCTGTTTTCATCGGGCTTAATAACCAGCCCGCAGGCTCGAAGTTGCAGCTACTTCACGCACTCGAGCTTCAGCAGCGGAGCTGCGGGCGAGGCAAATTGTGCGACGTAGAGATTGCCTGTCGCGTCCGCCGCCACGCCATGCGGATGGATGAAGGTTTTGCCATCGCTCTTCATCAGCTGCAGCACGCCGTCTTGATACACCGCGGCGGGTGCGCCGATGTTCGACACGATCTTCCACTGCGAATCGACGATGGAGATGAAGCCGGGCGAGTTTTTGTCCTTCGGCCACTGATCACCGAGATGCGGGATGATCGTGAAGGCACCGAACGGCACGATGTCGCGCGGATTGCCGCCGGGAAACGGCCGCTGATCGATGAAATGGCCCTCGGGTGTGAAGCGGCGGATCTCCTGCTGGTCACTCATGCCGATGACGACTCGCGGCGTGCCATCGCGATCATCAAAGGCGCCGCCATGCGGCCCCCAGTGCTTCAACTGGTCGCGTGGATCGCCGATGTTCCCGCCCCACGAGCGCACCAGTGTCCCATCCGCCCGGTAATGGAAGATGTAGTCCTTCCCGTAGCCGTCGAACACGGCGAACTCGCCATTCGGAAAGTGAATCGTCTTTGAAGGGCGATACTCCTTCGCATCGGCATGCAGCTTCGCCTTTTCCGGCCAGGGAAACACCGCCAGCTCCTCGCCATCCAGCGTCAGCTTGCGCACCTCATGCAGTTGCGTGTCGGTGATGAAGAGCACCTCGCGTCCGCCTTCCTTCACCAGGCTCATGCCATGCGCTCCCGGCATGCGGGCCGTCCAGTGCTTGATCAAGGCGCCGCTCTTCGCATCCAGGATGACCACGTTGTTCCGCGCATCGTCCGTGAGAAACAGCAGCCGGCCTTGCGAGTCGATCACCACCGCGTGGCCGTTCTTCACGCTCACCTGCTTCAGCGCCTCGCGTCCCCAGTCTGGCACCACACGGTAGCGAAACTCGCCCTGGCCGAGGATCTCCTCGGCAGCCAAGGCGGAACTCAGGAGGCTGATGGCGAGCAATGCGATGGAGCGGATCATGCCGCCATCCAATCATGCGCCCGGAGGACACGCAAGAACGCCGAACACACGATTTGCCTGCCCGCGTAATGCTGCGAGGGTGAAATCATGCCCTTCATCCTTCTCGGCATCGTTTTGTTCGCTGGCATGGCCCTCGCCCGCTGGGCGCAGGGCAGGCATGCCTCGATGATGGCGAAGGGTTCACGGGCAAACGCCCCCACCGCGCACAACGGCGCGGAGATCGCCCTGCTCTTCCTCCAATCCGAGGGCGTGGAGGACGTGCAGGTCGTCGAGCACAACGCGCTGGTCACCGATTACTTCGATCCCGTCCGCCGCCGCCTCTTTCTGCACAGCAGCATCGCCCAGGGCACCACGTTGAGCGCCTGGGCCGTCGCCTTGCATGAAGCCGGGCACGCCTTGCAGACTGGCGACAGCCTCGGCGAACTCAAATGGAGGCAAAGCTGCATCCGCATGAGCCGCTATCTGCCCACAGTCGCCGTTCTGCTCATCACCGGGCTCACCTTGTTTCGCGTGCTGGTGCCGCGCATGGCCATCCTGATCACCGCAGGCGTCCTGCTGATCCTCCTGTTGCTGAATCTCGGCAGCGTTCCGACCGAACTGAACGCCAACAAGCGCCTCCGCCGCTTCCTCGAAGATCATCTGCAAAATCACGGCCAGGCGCACAGCCGCCTGAACGAACTGCTCTTCTGCATGGCCATCCGCGAGGTGGGCGATCTCTTCAGCTCCCCACGCTACTTCTTCCTCAGCGCCCTGCCCGGCACGGGAAAATCACGGCCGGGCTGAACGTAGGCCGGATGTGTTCGGCGCATTGAGCCTCACCAGCACGAGAGGCGTGTTCGCCGAACTATCCGGCTGCTTTGGAGGACGTTGCGAATACGCCCAGAGCCGGATAGTTGGGCGACGACCCATCAGAACGAAGCGGCACTATTTCCGCCCAACACATCCGCCCTACGACGCGACCAGCACGTCGCTCGCCTGCGCTGCAAGGGTCCCTCCCACCTCGCGTTATGCTCGCATGGTCAAAACGTCCTTCCTTTTCCTCGCCGCAGCCACCCTCGCCCTCGCCGACACGCAGACGCCGCAGAACTTCAGCGGCGATTTCGTCATCAAGGTCAATTACAGCTACCTGCTGAGCAAGCCGGAGGGCTACGAGGCCGATGCGAAGAAGAAATGGCCGCTCGTCATCTTTCTGCATGGCAGTGGCGAGCGTGGCAGCGATCTGGAGCAGCTCAAGAAGCACGGCCCGCCGAAACTCATCGCCGCCGGCGAGAAACTCCCCGCCGTGATCGCCAGTTTGCAGTGCCCGAAAAATGAACTGTGGAATCCGCACGGGGTGAAGGCCGTCACCGATCATCTCATCAAGACGGAGCGCATCGACACCAGCCGCGTTTACCTCACCGGCCTCAGCATGGGCGGCTTCGGCACCTGGGAGACCGCGTTTGAGTATCCGGAGACCTACGCCGCCATCGCACCTGTCTGCGGCGGTGCCGGTGTGCGCTGGGTCACGGCCGAGCGCCTCAAATCCATGCCGTGCTGGATCTTCCACGGCGACAAAGACGGCGCGGTGCCTGTCGAAAACAGCCAGAAGATCTTCGACGCGCTGAAGAAGATCAACGCACCGGTCAAACTCACCATCTATCCCGGCGTCGGCCACGACTCGTGGACACAGACGTATGCGAACCCCGAGTTCTGGGAGTGGCTCTTCGCGCAGAAGCGCGGTTGAGCATCGCTTGAACGTTTTTTTTGTGACCTCCCGCCGCTGATCCGGTAGAAGCGGGCATGCCGACAGCCGTGCTCCCGCAAACTTTCAAGACCACCCGCTGGAGCCTCGTCCAGCAGGCGAACGGCGGCATTGATGAAGAGGCGCTCCAGGCGCTGTCCGCGTTGTGCGAGTCCTACTGGTCACCTCCCCCCCTAATTCCCGTCTTCATTCTCGGGGGACGGCAAACTTTGCGTCACACGGCCTTCGGCATCGCACACGCTGATGACGCCGCCTTGAGGGAGGGCGGCGGCGATCACGCCCTTACTGCCAGTATTGTTGAGAACGAGCGAGGCCGCCTCCTGATGCACGCCCATGATGATGCGCTGAAAACCCAGGTCGTTGTTGATCATGAGCCGGCCGCCATGATCGGTGCCATCCAACGTCATCAACTGCGTGCCATCCCGGGCGCTGATGGAAAGCACGCCGCTCATCGGCCCTCCAGACAGGGAGGCGATCCCACCCTGCACCTCTTGAGAACCGTAGGCACAAACCACGCCGCCATGCTCCGTCTGCCCCGCCATGACCAGCGGCACCTTGTTCTGCCGCATCATCAGCATGGGCTTCTCCTCGTAGATCCCCGCAGTGATTTCCGTGTCCGGGTTTTCCGGAGACGAAACACGCAGCAGCGCGGCGTCTTTGTTTGCCACAATGCGCACGCAGCCGTGGGCAGCGGAGCCGGACATGGCGAGGCTGGAATGACTGTCTGAGTAGTGGCTCAAAGCGACGCCAGCTTTGCCATGGACGTCCAGAAGCTGAAGGACCGCCCCGTCCTGTTTCGCAGAAATGTCCACGCGGTTCGTGCCATCACATTCATTCAGCGTGATCGAGCTGCCGGTGGCGCCCGCCATCAGGGCGGCTTCCGCCTGCTTGTCGCCGACCATGCCTTGATTCACGGACACCCGGGCCAGGTCATCACCTGCCATCAGACTGACCGTGGTGCCGTCCTGCTTGCCTCGCAGAATCATCGCTGGGCCGCCCTTTCGTGCCGTCATGACCGCCGTGCCCGTTTGATCGGGTGTGCCGGTAAAGACCATGCCGCCACCGTCATCGGACCGCAGTTTCAGTGTGGTTTGTCCATTGGCCCGCGCAAAGATCAGCTCCGTCGCCGACGCGTCTTCCTCGCCTGGATTCGGGCCACTCCCGCTGTGAATCAACACCCCGCGCGCCCTTCCATCTGGCTGCAGCACGGCCATCATGCCGCCGCCCGGACGAGCGCGCATCACCGCACCTGCGGCATTGTCTGGCCCCAGCACGGCCAGTGTCCCATGATCTCGCTCACAGAAGAGGTTGGCCCGCATTTGGCCGTCCTCGCCAGTCAGCTTCACCTGGGGCTCGCCTTCGTCATTCATGCCCACCCAAACGGCGCGACGGTGCTCCCCTTCGGGGCGGTTGATCCAAATCATGCCGCCCATCTCGCTATAGCCGATGTGCACGGCCGTGCGCTCATGTTCCGGGCCTTGTGTCACATTCAGGCGCGCGCAGCGAATGTGGGCAAACCAGTTCCCGTCCTCCTTTTCGTGGATGGTCACCACCCTCCCGATCTTCTCCAGCTTCGCTTTCATGGCATCCATGTCAGTGCGCATGGCCTCCATCGCTTCCTTCAACTGCTGCAAGTCATCGTTCATGGCGTCAGGTGGTTGTCGAGATGGATCATATCCATCCGGGCGGGATCAGTGCAAGCACCGACCTGCTGGACACAAAATGCCGCGAGCGCTGCGTCTTCCGAGAGCCCCCTCTCCGCCTGCATGACATGAGCGGTCGAAGACGCTCTTCACTTCGCCTGCGGCATCACGCGATAGGCCTCATACATGAAGTAGGCGGGGTCGGCGTAGCCGCGGTGGATGGCGTGGGCTGTGAGGCACGCAGCACCAAGGCTGGCGTGAAAGAGCTCGCGGCGTTTCATGGGGCGCGACAGGTGCGGCAGATCACTCGCCCATCAGGCGCTTCACCGTGGGCTCGATGGCCTCCGCCCAGATGCGATAGCCTTTTTCGTTCGGGTGGAGGTAGTCGGGCATGATGTCCTTGGTGATCCGTCCGTCAGGCGTGAGAAACTTCGGCCCGATGTCTAGGAAGGTCACATGGTGGGAGCCGTCGAGCTTGGCGATGATCTGGTTCACCTGGGCGATCTTCTCGCGCTGTGGGTTCGGCTTTTCACCGCGTGGGAAAATGCCCAGCAGCAGGATCTTTGACGCGGGCAGGCGATTCTCCAGCTCCAGCACGATGGCCTCGATGCCGCCGGCGATGTCGGCCGCGGAGCAGGTGCCTTTGTGGTTCGGGCCCATGTTGCCGGTGTTGTTCGTGCCGATCATCATGACGATGAGTTTTGGCGAGATGCCGTCCACCGCTCCGTGCTGGAGCCGCCAGAGCACGTTTTCGGTCTTGTCCCAGCCGAAGCCGAGGTTCCCGGCGTTTCGCGGCGCATAGAACTCGTCCCAGGTGTTTGTGCCACGCAGCGCGTAGCTGTCGAATTGCTCGCCACCGAAGAAATGCGTGATGGAGTCGCCGATGAAGAGGATCTGCGGCTTCGCACGCTTCACCGCGGCGCTGGTGAGCTCGTGGCGCTTTTCCCAGTCATACTGCGGCCAGCTACGATCCTGCGTGACCGGGACGCGCGTGCTGGGAAGTGGCTCACGTCCGGCCACGGGGTCCAAGGTGACCTCGGCGATGCTGCTGACTGCCCGACGGTCCGTGGTGAAGGAGGCCGCCATCAGATGACCGCCACTGCCCAGGTCGATCGGTGCCAGGTAGGGGTTTGATTTGGCCACCGGGGGCGTGTCATCCAGCGTGTAGAGGATGACGGTCCCCGGTTCGCTGGAGCTCAGAGTCACCGTGCCGTCCGCAGACGTGCGGATCGCCGGCGGAGCGGGCACCACCGTGGTTTGCGCCTGAAGAAGGCTGCCGACAGTGAAAAGGGAGAGCAGGAGGTGGTGGTTCATGAGCGTGAGGCTAACGAGCAGGCCGCGGATTGTCCATGCGAGCGTGCGGATCCAGTTCGTGAGGATGAGACGACGCACAAGGCGGCTGTCCTGGCCGCTCTTCAGGCGGGTGTGGATAGGGGCCTGCACCAAGGCGGTCGAGAGCCAGATCACAGGGATCAATCCGGCCCCCAGGAGAAAGACGGCCGAGCCTTCGCTGTGGCAAAGAAGCCACGCCCCTGTGCCAGCCTCCAGCAGCATCAGCGGCACGACGATGAGCCCGATCCGGAAGCAGTGCCGGAAATGGTAGGCCGGAAAGTCCGCCTCCTGGATCCCGAGGAACTGCGGATACACGACGAGCTGCACCATCCAGATCAGCCCGACAAGCATCCAGGTCGCCGCGAGGTGGAGGGTGAAGAAAGTGTTCATGACAGGTGCCAGGGGAGGAAGGCAGGCCGACATCTTCCGCTGGATGCGGTTTTTTCAATCCCGCATCGCTCAGACGACGATGGAGTCACCCCTTCACGGGCGTACTTCAAACTCTGCCTGTCGCATGATCCCGTCCCGCGCCTCATCCGCCCTCCGCCAGCTCCTCACGCGAGGATGGCCGGCGTTTGCCCTGGCCGCGGCGCCTGCGTTGGCCGCGGACTATGAGAAGGACATCAAGCCGCTGCTCAAAGAGCGCTGCTACGCCTGTCACGGTGCCTTGAAGCAAAAAGGCGGACTGCGCCTCGACACGGTCGCGACCCTCAAACAAGGCGGTGACAGCGGTGACGCCACCCATCTGCTCATTGACCGTGTGACGACGGCGAAAAAGGCCGATCGCATGCCGCCGGAGGGCGAGGGTGCCACCTTGAACGCGGATCAGGTGTTGAAGCTGCGTGCCTGGCTCGATGCAGGCGCTCCATCGCCGTCCCAGGAACAACCCGAGGCCGATCCGCGTGCCCATTGGGCCTACCAACCGCCGAAATCGTCCGGGAAGTCGATGAATGCGCTGCTGGCGGCACGTCTCGCGTCGAAGAACCTCAAGCCGCAGCCCGATGCCACGCCGGAGATCTGGCTGCGCCGCGTGTATCTCGATCTCATCGGCCTGCCGCCGACGGCGGAGCAGATTGCGGCGTTTTTGAGCGAATGCAGCGGAGACAATGAGACACGGAGACCGTCAGACAAGGAGAGGCCGGCCATCTCCCTGTCTCCCCATCTCACGGTCTCATTGTCTTCTCCCGCCGCACAGAAAGCCTGCGCAACCGTGGTCGATCACCTCCTCGGCACCCCGCAATACGGCGAGCGCTGGGCACGGCACTTCATGGACATCTGGCGTTACTGCGACTGGTATGGCCTCGGCGCGCAGCTTCGTCATTCGCAGAAGCACCTCTGGCACTGGCGTGACTGGATCGTGGAGTCACTCAACACCGACAAAGGCTACGACCAGATGATCGTGCAGATGCTCGCGGCGGATGAACTCGCGCCGGACGATCGCGACAACCTGCGCGCCACCGGCTTCCTCGCCCGCAGCTACTACCTCTTCAACCGCACCACCTGGCTCGACGAAACGATCGAGCACACCTGCCGCGCGTTCCTCGGCCTGACGATGCAGTGCGTGAAATGCCACGACCACAAATACGATCCCATCGACCAGCCCGACTACTACCGCATGCGCGCCATCTTTGAGCCGATGCACGTGCGCCTCGATCCGTGGCCCGGGGAGACCAACTTCGAGAAGAACGGCCTGCCGCGCGCCTTTGACCTGCATCTCGACCAGAAAACCTTCCGCCACGTGCGCGGCGACGAGAAGAACGAGGACAAATCGAAGCCGATGCAGCCCGGCATCCCGCCCGTGCTCGAATTCGCCGCGTTCCAGCCCGCCAAGGTGGCTTTGCCCGCTTCGACGGCCAAACCGCTGCTCCTTGCCTTCGTTCTCGATGACCAACTCAAGGCCGCGGAGCGCGAAATCGCCGCAGCGCAGAAGACGCTGGACGATGCGAAGACCAAACTCGCCAAATCGCCGCCCGCCGCGCCAAAAACAGCCGTCGCCGCCAAGGTCAGCCTCACGGACGACTTCACGCAGCCAGCGCCCGATCGCTGGCAGGTCGTCAAAGGCGACTGGCAGCACTCTCCGAACGGTGTGCGGCAACGCGAGACCGGTGCGGAGCGTCGCGTGCTGCAGCTCAAAACGGCTGCACCGGCCGATTTCGACGCCACGGTGAGCTTCACCATCCGCGGTGGCCAGAAGTGGAAATCCGTCGGCCTCGTCTTCGACAGCGCGAATGGCGAGGATGCGATGGTTTACATGAGCGCCGCCAGTGGCGCCTCGAAGATCCAGCTCACAACGAGCAAGGACGGCAAATCGACTTATCCAGCCGGCGGAGCCGTCGCACGGCTGATCCAGCAGGACGTGCGCCACACGCTCAATGTGCGCATTCGTGGCCAGCTTCTGAATGCCAGCATCAATGGCGAGCACGTTCTGGCCTATCGCCTCACGCAGCCGCGCCGGGCCGGAGCAATGGCGCTCGCGGCTTTCGACTGCGATGTCGAGTTCCACCGCTTCCAGCTCGCGAATCTCGATGCAGACGCCGTTCTGCGCGAGGCAGGCACCGGTCAACTCGCCTCAACGGGCGATGTGAAGAAGGCCGTCGCTCTCGCTGAGAAGCAACTCGCCGCCGCCAAGGCTCGCGTGCCGATGATTCGTGCCGTTTTTGCCGCGGAGAAGGCCAGGAACGACAAAAAGCTCGCCCAAGCCGCCGCAGCGGCCGATGCGGAGTACCAACTGGCGCAGGCTGAACTCGAGCTCGCCAAAGCCGAGGCCGATCCGAAGGCCAAGGACGCCGACAAGAAGCTCAAAACCGCACGCGAAGCCTTGGAAAAGGCCAGGCAGAAGGTCGCAGCGCCCGGAGAGACTTACACCTCGCTGCCAGCGAGTTTGAAGGCCCAGGAAGGGCCTGAGGAGAGCAACAACGCGACGGTGCAATCGTATCCTGACAGCAGCACCGGCCGCAGGCTGGCTTTTGCACGGTGGGTCGCGGACAAACGCAATCCACTCACGGCGCGCGTGCTCGTCAACCAGGTGTGGACGCGGCATTTCGGCACGTCGCTCGTGGCCAATGCCGATGATTTCGGGCTGCGCAGCCCTGCGCCGTTGCATCGGGACATCCTCGACAGCTTGACCGTCAATTTCATGGCCAATGGCTGGAGCCTGAAGCACCTGCACCGCGCCATGGTGCTGTCGGAACTGTATCGGCGCAGTTCCTCGAACGCGAACGCCGATGCCGCCACCGCTGCCGACGATCCTGACAACTTTTACCTCTGGCGCATGAACCCGCGCCGCATGGAAAGCCAGGTGGTCCGGGACAGCCTGCTGCACCTCGCCAGCAAGCTCGATCTTTCCCTTGGCGGACCGAGCCTCGATCCCGACAAGGCAGAGTCCAGCCCGCGGCGCTCACTCTACTTCATCCAGACCACCGACACGGAGCACCGCTTTCTCGCCACCTTTGACAACAGCAACGTCCTCGAATGCTACCGTCGCAATGAGAGCGTCGTGCCGCAGCAAGCGCTCGCGCTGACTAACAGCAAGCTCAGCCGCGAATGCGCCGACGCGCTGGCCGCAAAGATGAGCCGGCTGGACGAGAAGGCCTTCATTGAGCAAAGCTTCCTCGCCATCCTCAACCGGCTGCCGACCGATGCCGAGCGCGTGGCGAGTTTGGAGGGTTTCACCGCGTTGAAACAGAACCGCAGCCTGTTTTTGCAGGCCCTGCTCAGTCACAACGACTTCGTCACTTTGCGATGAACCTCACAAACCAGCAGAGCCCCTTCCTCCGCCGCGATATCCTCGGCGGACTGGGAAGCATCGCCGTCACGGCGATGCTGGCGCGTGATTTGCGTGGCGAGGAGGCATGGCAGCCGCCGGACGGACTGCCGATGATGCCGCAGCGGGCGAAGCGGGTGATCTGGCTGTTCATGCGCGGCGGCGTGAGCCACATGGAGAGCTTCGACCCGAAACCGGCGATCAACCAGTATGCGGGCAAGTCGATCGGCGAGACGCCCTTTTCCAGCGTGCAGGATCCCGAGAAGCTCAAGAAGGTGCGCGTGGTGGTGGTGAACGACGCCAACGGCAAGCAGCGCAACACGATCTACCCGCTGCAGACCGGCTGGAAGAAATACGGGCAGTGCGGGATGGAGGTCAGCGACTGGTTTCCGCACATCGGCTCCTGCGCGGATGAGATCGCCTTCATCCGCAGCATGTGGACGACGGATGACAATCACGGCGCGCAGGTGCAATTCCACAGCGGCCGGCACATGCTGGAGCCCCGCGTGCCGACGATCGGTGCCTGGGCGACGTATGGTCTGGGCTCGATGACGGACAATCTGCCGTCCTTCATCAACATGGGGCCGCGCTATTTCGATGTGCGGGACGGACACTACCTCGGCCCGGCCTACGACGCGGTGAACTTGAAGGTCGATCCGAAGAATCCGCTCACCTTTGCCGCGCCGGAGTTTCAAATTGGCAAAAGCGAGCAGGCGGCGCAGTTTGATCTCATTCACCGTCTGAACACGCTCACTGCGGAGCAGTATCCCGGCGACAAGACGCTGGCCGCGCGCATGAAAAGCTACCAGCTCGCCTTCAACATGCAGACTGCCGTGCCGGAGACGATGAATCTCGACAGCGAGAGCGCCGAGACGAAGAAGCTCTACGGCCTCGATGACAAGGTGACCGAACCTTTTGCCCGACAGCTCATCGTCGCGCGTCGTCTCGCCGAGCGCGGGGTGCGTTTCATCCAGCTCCAGCATGGCGATGGTGCTGCCGGCGCGTGGGATTCGCACTCGGGCCTGAAAAAGAACCATTCCATGCTCGCGCAGCAGGTGGACAAGCCGATCTCAGGCCTGCTGAAGGATCTCAAGCAGCGTGGCCTGCTAGACGACACGCTGGTGGTCTTCGCCACGGAGTTCGGCCGCACGCCGGGATCGCAAGGCGCGGACGGTCGCGACCATCATCCGTATGGTTTCAGCGTGTGGATGGCGGGCGGCGGTGTGAAAGGCGGCACGATCCACGGCGCGACAGATGAACTCGGCTTCCACGCGGTGGAGCACCCGCACTACGTCACCGATGTGCATGCGACGATCCTGCATCAACTGGGTCTCGACCCGCACAAACTCGAAGTACCTGGCCGCAAGCGGCTGGAGCGTGATTTTGGGCACGTGATCCGCGAGATCCTCACCTGATGCGCACCAGCGGCGGCTCACAGAAGCCGTTTGCGCTTGAAGAACCAGATCGGCAGCACGGCGGAGAGGACGATCACCAGCATGACGAACACAAAGGCCCAGCGGTTTTCGGCGGCGGGGAGGCCGACGTTCATGCCGTAGATGCTGGCGATGAGCGTGGGCGGCATGAAGAGCACGCTGGCGACGGTGAAGATCTTGATGATCTGGTTCTGCTGGATGTTGATGAGGCCGAGCGTGGACTCCAGCAGGAAGGTCATCTCCTGCGTCTGCTGGTTGGTGTAGTCATCGAGGCTCTTGATGTCCCGCATGACGCTGCGGAACTGCGCGGCCAGATCACCGCGCATCCAGGTGGCGGCGTTGTTGAGGAAGTACTGCAGCATGCGGCTGAGGCTGAGCAAACTCTCGCGCAAATTGGCGACGAGGGCGCTGCGGCGGCCGAGGAGTTTCACGACATCGCTGAGGTCCTTTTCCACGCCCGCGTGCGCCTTGTGCGGGTCGAGATTGAAGATGTCGCGGCAGATTTTTTTCATGTCGCCCTCGACGCTCTGCAAGGCGTCGGCGATGCGGGCGACGATGAGTTCCAGCAGAGTGAGGAAGACGGCGTCGCTGCTCAGAGGCGTGCTGCATTGCCTCCGCACCTGGTCGGCGAGCACGCGGAAGGCCATGGGATCCGCGTAGCGCACGGTGGTGAGGCAGTCTGGCGCGATGACGAAGGACATGGAGGTGTTCTCCGGGTCCGGCGTGTCGAGACCGACGGGAATCCACGCCGTCATGTAGAGCGCACCCTTCTCCATGTAGAGTCGGCTGGACTCCTCGATCTCCTGCATCTCCTCCCGCGTGGGGAGCTGGTATTCGAGCCACTTTTCCGCCTCCAGTTCCTCGCCACGGCCGGGGTTCAGCAGGTCGAGATAGACAAGATTGTCCGGGAACGGATGCGTCTTTTCATCGTTCCAATCGATGAGCTGTCCTTGCTGGGTGAGGAGGCGAACCATGCTGGCGTTTGGGGGGCAGGGACGATAGTTCGCCACGGAGAGCCGCGCTAGAACAAAGAGCCGCGGAGCGGTGGATTGTTGGGCGAGGATGGCAGGGGCCGTGGACGACTGGATTGATGGATTATTGGATCGTGGGCAGTGGCTGGACCGTGAGTGGAAACGAGCAACAAAGACATCTCATCAAGTCCAGGGGATTGAATGGCCATCGCTGGAGCGATGATCGCCACGCCGGGCCATCCATCCAATAATCCATCCGTCCAACACTCCATCCGTCCACGCTCGCGACGGGGTCGCCGTCAATAACGCGGCATTTCGGGATCGACGAGATCCGCCCAGGCATCAATTCCACCGCGCATGCTTTGCGCGTGGATGAATCCGTACTCGCGCAGCCACTGCGCGGCACGAAGGCTGCGCATGCCGTGGTGGCAGTAGATGATGAGGTGCTCCTGCGTGTTCGGGAAGGCCTGGGGAGCCAGTTCGCCGAAGCGGGACAGCGGGACGAGTTGCGCTTCCGGCAGGCGGCACACCTGCCACTCGCTCTCCTCACGACAATCAATGATGCGGCAGGTGCGCGGGCCGGGCCGGCCGAGGAGGTAGGACACGTCCGTGGGACTGATCTCGATCGGCGTGTCCGGGGTCATACGTTCAGGATTTCACGGACGCACGGTGACGGGCGTGCCTTTAACGACGTTGTGGTAAAAAATGGCCGCCATGTGGCCAGGCATGCGCACGCAGCCATGAGAAGCTGGGTAGCCTGGAAGAAAGCCCTCATGCATGCCGATGCCGCCGGTGAACCGCATGAAGTGATGCATTTTCGAGCCCTCGAAGCGAGTTCCGGCCGGGGGCTTGTCCTTGGTGATGTCAATGTTGGCGACGACCACGTTTCCGACACCATCGACAAAGTCACCGTAGAGGTTGGATTTATGCCATTGGTCTTTTTCGATAATCTTGAAGCTGCCTGTCTTGGTCGGGTGCTTCTCGTCGCCCGTGGACAGCGCCGAGACGCCCACCAGGGAGCCGCTTTTGTAGAAATAGGCCTTCTGGTCGCTGAGGTCGATGGTAATGCTCGGGAAGCCGCCCACGCCGTCGCCGTCCCAGTAGGAGACCTGGTCGGCATTGTACATCGCCGAATGCGGGACGCTGCCGGGATCGAAGGCTTCGAGGTACTGCGTCTGGCCGCGGCTGGCGGTGTTCTGGCAGGAGGCCAGCAGCGCCAATGCGGCAGGAAGAAGGAGGCGGATGATTTTCGAGGGCTCCAGATGGCTCATGCTAGGGGATTACGGACGCTTTTCTCGCCGCGATACATGCCTTTTCCGGGGCATCTGTCCAGCGTCAATCCATCGGTTGGGAGACGGACACTCACTACGCGTCCTTTTGGGTCCTGGGCGAAGGGTGCCAGCTTGTCGCCGCTGCTGGCCAGGTTTATGGCAGCTTGGACGGCGGCGATAACCTTTTTGACCTCCGAGGCCATGTCGATCTCACGTCGATTTTCAGGCCCAGGTTTCTGCGCTGGAATATAAGGACCTTGAGGCATCGGCAAGTTAGATTCGAACCCGGGGGCGAATCTTCGCGATCAGTTTCGACACTCCCTCGACGATTAATACCCCTCCGTCGCCTCGCTGAAGTTCCATGGGGCCTGATAAGCGCCGGTGCGTTCCTTTTCGAGCTGGCGGACGAGATCGTTCAGCAAGGCGGAGGCGCCGAAGCGGTAGCGGCGGTTGTTCAGCCATTCGTCGCCAAGGGTTTCTTTGACGGCGATGAGGAACTGCAGCGCCTGCTTCGCGGTGCGGATGCCGCCAGCGGGTTTCATGGCGATCGGCACGCCCGTGGCCAGGTAGTGATCGCGGATGGCCTCAATCATGACCTGATTGTTGCCGAGCGTGGCATTTGAGGACGTTTTGCCCGTGCTGGTCTTGATGAAGTCGCCCGGACGAATGACCCGCATCGCCAGGAAGCTCGCGGCACGGATGTTGTCGTAGGTTTCGAGTTCGCTGACTTCGAGAATGACCTTGAGCGTCGTTTTGCCGCAAGCCTCGACCACGGCGGCGATTTCGTCCTGCATGCGGCCGAATTCGCCGGCGAGAAACGCGCCGCGATTGATCACCATGTCGATTTCGTCGGCACCGTCGTTCACGGCGGCCTGAACCTCAGCGAGGCGTGTTTTGAGCGGAGCCTGGCCGGATGGAAATGCCGTCGCGACGGAGGCGATCTTCACGCTTGTTCCGCCGACGTGCTTCTTGGCGTGCTTCACCATCGCTGGATAAACGCAGACCGCGGCAGTTTGCGGGATGTCGCCTTGATCATGCGGACAAAGCGCCTTCTGACAGAGGGAAGCAACCTTGCCGGGTGTGTCTTTGCCTTCGAGCGTGGTCAAATCGACCATCGACACGGCGAGACGCAGACCGAAGACCTTCGACTTCTTCTTGAGGCTGCGAGTGGTGTACTTCGCCACGCGTTCCTCGATGCCCACATGGTCGACGGTGCCGATCTCATCAAACAGGTGGCGGAGGCTGGCGGGCGCTTTGGCGGCGGACATGGGCGCGATGTTGCTTGGCGTCAGGCGGCGCTGTCAAGATGCCAATTTTAGCGTGTGGCAAAAATCCGCCCTGCGACGTAATTCCATCACCATGAGCGCTTCCGTCCCGCAAGTCTATGACACGCCCGTCTTCCGCATGGCCTGCCAGCAGTTTGATCTGGTGGCCGACTTTCTCGAAATCCCCGATTCAGCCCGGGATCGCCTCAAATACCCAAAACGCAGCGTCAGTGTCGCCATGCCGGTGCGGCGGGATGATGGCAGCGTGACCACCTTCATGGGGTATCGCGTGCAGCATCACCTCACGCTCGGCCCGACGAAAGGCGGCGTGCGTTTCCATCCGGATGTGACGCTCGGCGAAGTCGCCGCGCTGGCGATGTGGATGAGCTGGAAGTGCGCCCTGACCGGCCTGCCGTATGGTGGTGCGAAAGGCGGTGTGGCAGTGAATCCGCGCGAGCTTTCCATCGGCGAACTGGAGCGCGTGACACGGCGTTACACACAGGAACTGATTCCGTTCATCGGACCGCAGACCGACATTCCAGCTCCTGACATGGGCACGAACGAGCAGACGATGGCGTGGATGATGGACACGTATTCGCTGCAAAGCGGTCACTGCGTGCCGGCGGTGGTCACCGGGAAACCGGTGAGCCTCGGTGGATCGCTCGGACGCCGCGAGGCCACCGGACGTGGCGTCGCCTATCTCGTTTCGCGTGCCATGGACACACTCGGCATCCCTGCCAGCGGAGCGACGGCAGTTGTTCAGGGATATGGCAACGTCGGCGGCATCGCAGCGGCCACGATGGCACGACAGGGCATCAAGATCATCGCCATCAGCGACGCATTCGGCGGCCTCTACAACGCCAACGGCATCGACCTCGCCAAACTGGACGCACATGTCGCCAAAACACGCAGCGTGGTTGGATTTGATGGAGCGGAGGCGATCACGAATGAGCAACTGCTCGTCACGCCTTGCGACATTCTCGTGCCAGCGGCCTTGGAGCGGCAGATCACGGTCGAAAACGCCGCGAAAATCCAATGTCGCATCCTGGCCGAGGGCGCGAACGGCCCCACGACGCCTGAAGCGGACGAGATCATCGCCAAGCGACCGGAGATTTTCGTGATTCCCGACATTCTCTGCAATGCCGGCGGCGTGATCGTCTCCTACTTCGAATGGGTGCAGGATCTGCAGAGCTTCTTCTGGGACGAGGGCGAGGTGATGAGCAAGCTTTATCGCATCCTGGAGACCTCCTTCATGCAGACCGTGAACTTCGCGAAGAAACGCAAGGTCGGCATGCGCTTCGCCGCCCTCAGCCTCGGCATCCAGCGCGTGCATGAGGCGAAGGCGATCCGCGGTTTGTTTCCGTGATTGGCAAAACGTCGGTTCACAGCTAAAATTCATCATGCCTGCTGTCGTTGACCCACCCCGCCGCAAGCGTTCTTCGCCGCCGGAACTGGCTCCACCCCACGATCATCTGACAGTCGTGTGGGACACCACATGGCAGTTCTACCTCCAGCTTGATGCCAAGCTGGAAGGCTCCAGCTCACGCGTCAGCTATTTGAAAGGAAGGCTCGACATCATGACGCTCTCGATTGATCACGAACGCATCAAAGGAAACCTGTCGCATCTGATTGCGTCGCACTGCCTGGACGAAGGCGTTGAATTCGCCACGCAAGGAAGCGCCACACTGCGCATTCCACGGGATCGAGGCAAAGAGCCGGACGACAGCTTTGTATTCGGTGAATTGAAGAAAACACGGCCTGACATGGTGCTGGAGGTTGTCATCACCAGCGGCTCCATCGACAAGCTGGAGTTCTACGCGCCATTCCGCATTCCCGAAGTCTGGGTGTGGGAGAGTTCCGGGTTGAGGGTGTTCGTTCTCGACGGTGGTCGTTACAAGAAGGCGAAGAAGAGCAAGCTGCTGCCGAAGTTCGACATCGCGCTGGCGGGGACATTGGCGACCTGCCACAGCACCTCGCAGGCGGTGCGGGAGTTTCGCAAGGGACGGTAGGCCGGCTCAGATCACGCTTTTCCTGCCGACATCCAGCAACTCGGTGATCTTCGCGTTTTCCAGTCGCTGCATGAGCGCATCCGCTCCGTGTTTGAGTTTGAAATCCATCTCGCGCGTGGTCAGGGGCATGAGGGCATGAAAGTGGATCTTTTTCAGGGGCGGCACGATGAGCTCATGGAATTCCACGCTCGTCGTCAGTGGCGGAACCAGCATGAATCCGATGAGGGAGGTGTTGTCTGCCAGCGGCTGAGGCGGGTCGCCGTTTGGGATTGTGTGGGCCACGCTGAGCCATGTCTCATACTCGTGTGGGAATCGCGCGAGCTTTTTGAGCCAGCGCAGCGGCCAGTAGTTGTTCTCATCCTTGAATGCCTCGTCTGTGAGCGGCCAGTCGGGCGGCAAGCAGATCATCAACTCTGAAAAGCGCCAGTCCCCGGCTCCTTCCGGGGTATTCATCGCCTGATCGCTCATGCCGCTGGTGACCAGCGTATAGTAGGGACGCTCCGGGCGTGGCGGGACGACATGAATGTCGATATGCACGATGTCGGACAAGATTTCGTGCCACACCGTTTCGATTGCGCCGATGTGCTCGGTCACATGGTCGTCGATGGCCTGAAGGTTCGACTCGCTCATGTCCGGCGGGGCAAATGGCGACGCGGCACGCGGTTTGTGCCGGTAAATGGTGCTCCCGCCGTCCGTCACCGCGCTGGCACGTTCCTCATGCGAGGGCTGACGAGCCCGGCGCAGCCAGATGAGTTCACCATCAAACATTTCGCCATCCGACACGATGATCAGATCCATCTGTCCGGACTCGGCATCGTGCCAACGGGCCGTGAGAACGCCAGCCTCGATGGTGAACCACCCTTCTCGCTCCTGGGAGGAGGCGTCGTGGGAGTCGGGCGCCTCGCCGTTCAGCAAAGGTTGCAATGTGATGACCAGTCTGCAGCGACCATCCGCTTCAAAATGCCACTCGTGGCGCATGAGCAAGGACACGAGAGGTGAGTTCTCATCATCAGGTATTTCGTGTTCAAACTCACCTGCCCACTCACCGGAGATCGACTCGGCTGTTGCTTCCAACCAAGGTTCGGGCGGACCATCGCGCTTGATCGCTCCGAGCCAGGCTTTTTGTTGAGAGATGCGCTCTTTCGAAAAGCCTCGCAGCACCATGCGTTCCTTCACGCGTTGCTCCCATGGAATGCGAAGATCAGAAGGCCAGAAGCCAGCCGGAATAATCAGCACGTCATGAACCTTGTCCGCGAGCACGAGCAGCGGCACGAATCGACCGCCGAGGGCCTTTTCAGGCAGGAAGGGTCGATGCGCCCAGAAACTGGACACATGGCACTGCAGTTCATGACTCATCGAAGGCGGAACGACGAGTCCAAAGGCGCGATCCGTCTCCTGCCGCAGGTGCTCGATGATGTTTTGCTGATCGTCCGGGAATGCCGCGATGTCGTCCTTGGACATCTTGGCGGCATACAACGTCTCCGCAATCTGTGGCAGCGCTTCCATGGCGTCATCATCGGTGGCTGAAAGCGAATAAACGACATCGCCGGGCAGATCGTCTTCCCCAGGCATGTAGAGCCCGCTGTTTGCCATGACAATGTAGCCCCAGACGATACGGCCGCCCCGCCAGATGTCTTTCTGCCGGAGCAGCGTGTCGATCATCGGTTCCTGCTCGGGAGTCAGTCCGCGCAGGGCCGGCGGGATCGGAAACACGCGTCCGCCCCAGCCAAAGCCCATGAAGCCGATGCGTCGCGGCTCCTGGCCGAGTTTCTGGCGGATGGAATCGAGGTCCGATTGCATGGTGCTCATGGTGGCGCGGTTTTCGCGACTCTACAGCACCTCCGTCGGGCATTCCGGTAGCGAAGACAGAAACGCCCGGCCATACGGCTTGGTGAGAATGCGGTTGTCGAGGATGGCGCAGATGCCTTTGTCGGTGGCGGTGCGGATGAGGCGGCCGACGCCTTGACGCAGTTTGAGGATGGCCTCGGGCACGCTGTATTCGGTGAACGGGTTGAGACCCTGCTCCTCAAGGTGTTCGATGCGTGAGGCGGTGAGCGGATGATCCGGCACGGCGAAGGGCAAACGCGTGATGATCACGTTGCTCAGCGACTCGCCGGGCACATCGACACCGGTCCAGAAGCTGTCCGTGCCGCAGAGCACGCTGTGGGTGTCGTTCTTGAACTCGGCGAGCATTTGATGACGCGGCATGCCGCGGCCTTGCACCAGCAGACGCCAGCCGCGCTGGTTGCAATGCGCCTCCAGTTTGTCCGCCAGGGAGGTCATCTGGCTGTAACTGGTGAAGAGGACGAAGGCGCGGCCGCTGCTGAGGTCGATGAAATGCGTGATCCAGTGCTCAAGCTGGTCGAGGTAGCCCGGATCGGACGGCTGCGGCATTTTCTTGAGCAGATAGAGCTTCATCTGCCGCTTGAAGTCGAATGGACTCTCGATGCAGGCGGCGTTGGCATCCTCGGCGCCGACCCGGTTGCGGAAGTAGTTCAGCTCCTCGTCATGACCGACGCCGAGCGTGGCACTGGTGAAGATGCAGGCCTTGTGGCTGGCGAAAAAGATCTGCCGCAGACGGGGCGCGACATCGACCGGCGCGGTGTGAAAGCTGATGGTGCGATGATCCATGCCGGTGCGCTCCACCCAGTGCACGTGATCCTCGTTTTCCTGGTCCAGGAAGGCCTTCAGGCCGACACGAATGGACGTGAGGCGCTTGGCCAGGTCGTGCAGCTCAAGTTTGGTGCCTTCCTTGTGCGCCGCGTCGCCAGCCTTGAGCGCACGTTGGGCCAGACGTTGCAGCGGCAGGGAAAGCGAGTCTTCGACGAGTCCGGCTTCGCGGACGCGGAACTCGCGGCCGACGTTGTTGAACTTGCAGCTCGCCTCGGCGGCGCGGAAAAACGTGTCCACGACCTCAAGCGTCTGCAAAACCTCGCGCACGCCGTCCTTGTCGCCCACGAGCTGGAAGAAGCCCTTGCGCGTCTTCGGGTTGTGCAGGCGGCCGAGCTCGAATTTGAGATTCGATTCGCTGATGTGGAGGCCGAAGGCACGCGCGGCGACGTTTTCGATGGTGTGCGCCTCGTCCAGGATCACGAAGTCGCGTGGAAAGAGGAAGTTGCAGTCATCGGTGCCCGTCTCGTCGGCGGAGGCAAGAAGCGTGAAGAACAGCGTGTGATTGAGCACGATGACATCCGCGGCCTCCATGCGCCGGCGGGTGTCCTGATACCAGCAACGGCTTCCAGGCGGGCAGCGACGTGGCGTGCAGGCATGCGGTTCGCTGCACACGAGCGACCAGACGCGTGCGCTGGGGCTGAAATCGAGATCGCTGAGCGTCCCATCCTCGGTTTCGGCCACCCAGTCGAGCAGCAGCTTGAGTTCGGACGCCTCGGAGGTCGAAAAGAGATCGCCGGACTCATTGAGCGCCCGTTTGAGGCGGGTGGGGCAGAGGTAGTTGCCGCGACCTTTGAGAATCTCCGCGTGGAAGGGGCCGACGATCTGTTTGACGATGGGGATGTCCTTCGAGATGAGCTGCTCCTGCAGATTGATCGTGTGCGTGCAGATGATCGCCTTGCGCCGCTGCTCCAGCGCAAAAGTCACCGCAGGAACGAGGTAGGCGAGCGATTTGCCGACGCCTGTCGCCGCCTCGCACACCAGCGCTTGATTGCCATCCAGCGCCGCTCCGACCAGCTCCGCCATGCGCTGCTGCTGCGGGCGATACTCGAACTGCGGCGACTCGGACAGCTTTCCGTCTTCAGAAAAAGCGATGCGCATGCGCGGACCGAGCGGCGGATGGCTCCGGCGCGGCGCGTGGCTGCCTTCTTCATGGTCTTCGGCGACGTAAAACATGCGAGGGCGCTGATAGCAGAGAGCAAAGGGCGCAGGGCAACGGAGTTTTTCGCGTTTTGATTGGTCCGGTTGGAAACCTCTCCAAACGAGTTCCAAGTCAGTGATTTGCCATTTGCGATGCCTGCATCATGCTTGGCATGTTTTTTAGACAATGAGTGTTGAACTGAGCCGCTGCGCGGAGGGTGCGTGAGGGGAGTTTGGATGGGGAGTACGCTGGGGGGCTA
>NZ_JACSRD010000088.1 GCF_014879935.1 Prosthecobacter sp. | reverse complement strand
CGGGCGTGTGATGGGACTGTACACGCTGACGTTCTTCGGCTTCGCACCGTTCGGCAATCTGGCGATGGGACAGCTGGCGGAACAGTGGGGCATGAGCACCATCATCACACTGAATGCGATCTGCACGTTCATTCTCGCCGCGCTTGTGATTGCGCTGGTGCCGCAGTTGCGGAAGATGCCGTAAGCACAGCGTGACAAGCATTCCGCCCAGCGCGCCGCCGCTTCGCGGACACGGCGTGAGCGGACGCTGAGCGCAAGTGATTTGAAAAATCCTCCGCCAACCTGCCGTTGTGGCGCTTTAGCGTGTGGCGTGTTTACAAGAGTCCAGAAACAGCGGACAATCTAAACAGCCCCAGCCAACAGGAGAGACATTTTATGAGCACCAAGAAGGAAACTGCAAAGTCGACTGCAACTCGCCAGAAGTCCGAAGGATTCACGGCCGAAGAAAAAGCCGCGATGAAGGCCCGCGCGCAGGAACTGAAAGCCGAAGCGCGTGCCAGCAAGAACCGGGCCGAAGGGGAACGTGTCGCACTCGCGGCCATCAACGCGCTGCCGGAACCGGATCGCACCATGGGCAGGCAGATCCACGAGATCGTCAAAGCCGCCGCGCCGGCCCTCGCGCCGAAAACCTGGTACGGGATGCCGGCGTATGCTAACGCGGAGGGCAAGGTCGTGTGCTTCTTTACCCCGGCGTCGAAGTTCAAGTCACGGTACGCGACGTTCGGCTTCAACGAAGACGCGCATCTTGACGACGGCGCGATGTGGCCGACCTCCTTTGCGCTGAAGGAGTTGACGGCCGCCGAAGAGAAGAGGATTAGCGCGCTCGTGAAGAAAGCAGTGAGTTGAGAACTGATCTCGCCGCACAGGTCATTCCCGCGGTAGTCGCGCATGCGTGCCGCCAGACTCCGGTGGAGTCTGGGTACGGCAAGCGGGAATCCATTGGCCAATCGACCAGTTCGCCAATCATCACTCTGGATGCCCGACGCGAAGCGCGCACTCGGGCACACATGCACCCCGCCCAGCGCGCCTCCGCCATGGCATGGCGGACAAGGCGTGCGTGCAGCGCGGTGTGACGAGGCAACAATGACCTGGAAAATTCTCGAAGACCAACAACCCAAACTGGCCGCGTTTGGACTCGAACGGCTGAATGGCCGAGTGGCCTATCTGGCGACGATCCGCAAGGACGGATCGCCGCGCCTGCATCCGATGACGCCCATCATCGGGCGAGGGCACTTCTTCGTTTTCATGGAACCGACTTCGCCCAAAGGCCACGATTTGCAGCGCGATGGACGTTACGCCATTCACTGCGCGGTGAGTGACAACAGCGGCTCAAGCGGCGAGTTCAACATCACCGGCCACGCGCATCTGATCGATGATGCTGAACTGCGGGCGTTGGCCGTGAGCCTGGCCAGCTATGAGGTAGCGGAGCGCTACATCTTGTTCGAGTTCGACATCGAGAGGGCGGCTTCGACGGTTTATGCAGAGGATCGAGCGGTGCGGCAAGTTTGGCAGAGA
>NZ_JACSRD010000009.1 GCF_014879935.1 Prosthecobacter sp. | reverse complement strand
CCGGTCGTTGCCGGCGGCCTTGAGCAACCGCGCTCGCATCGTTCTGAGCAGTGCGGGAGTGTCCGAATTTTTGTGTTCGAGGCGGGTTGTTGAATGCGTCTTCGCTTGAAGTTCTTTGAACAATAGGCCCCTACCAAGCCGCCGGAGGCGCCCCCGATTGGGCCATGTATTTCATGGCTCAACCCCAGGTACGAGGCGGCTGCGTGAATCGCTCCTCGTAGAGTATCGCGAACTGATTCATCGCCTCCTTCCAGTTGTGCGCTGCGCGGCCCCAATCGGCCGTGATGTTGCGCAGCGCCAGCCAGATCAGTTTGGTGGCCGCATCGTCACTTGGGAAGTGCCCTCGCGACTTGATGATCTTGCGCAGCCGCGCGTTGATGCTCTCTATCGCGTTGGTCGTGTAGATCACGCGACGCACCGCCGGCGGGAATGCAAAGAATGGGATCACCCGGTCCCAGGCGCGGCGCCACGCGGCCACGACGGTGGGAAATTTACGGCCCCAGGTGCCTTGCTCGAAGGCATCCAGTTCGGCCTGCGCGGCCTCGGCGCTCGGGGCCGTGTAGATCGGCTTGATCGCTGCGGCCAACAGCTTACGGTCCTTCCAACTCGCGTAGTCCAGGCTGTTCCTGATCAGGTGGACGATACAGGTCTGCAGCGTCGTGGACGGAAACACCGCGCTCAGCGCCTCGGGCATGCCCTTCAAGCCATCGGTAACGGCGATCAGGATATCGGCCACACCGCGCGTCTTCAGGTCGTTGAACACCTTCATCCAGAACTTGGCCCCTTCGGTGCCCTCGATCCACAGCCCCAGGATGTCGCGCGTGCCGTCGGGCAGAACGCCAAGAGCCAGGTAGATCGCCTTGTTGCGCACCACCGCGTCTTCGCGAATCTTGACCCGCAGCGCGTCGAAGAAGACCACCGGGTACATCGGCTCCAGGGCACGGGCCTGCCAGGCGCCGACCTCGGCCATCACGGCGTCGGTGACGCTGCTGATGAACTCCGGCGACACTTCCACGCCGTACTGCTCAGCCAGGAAGCCTTGTACCTCGCGCACGGTCATGCCGCGGGCATACATGGCGATGATCTTGTCGTCGAAGCCGGTGAAGCGCCGCTCGTGCTTGGGGATGAGCAGTGGCTCGAAGCTCGCATCACGATCGCGCGGCACCTCGATGCGCAGCGGCCCGTCCTCGGTCAGCACGGTCTTGCCGCTGCTGCCGTTGCGCTGGTTGTTACCGGCATCAGGCTTGGCCGTGCCGCTCTGGTAGCCCAGGTGGTGACCGAGCTCGGCGCCCAGCGCCCGCTCGATCAGCGCCTTCTTGAACGCCATCGACGCGGAGTTGACCGCCTCGCCGGTCATCGGTCCGCTCACGAACTGGTCAAGCAGTTCCTTGGGAATCTTGGGCAGTGCCGCGGACTTGGCCGCGATCGCCGCGTTCTTCATCTTCGTCTTGCTGATTGGCATACATGCTCCTGATCGTCATGCTATGCCTCGCACACAAAATTCCGGACAGGCTC
>NZ_JACSRD010000101.1 GCF_014879935.1 Prosthecobacter sp. | reverse complement strand
ATCCGTTATCCAACCCGTGAGTACAACTTCTTTCTCTCGCCTTTTGAGGTTTTAAAACACTGCCTAGTTGGCGAGACGTCTTTTGGGGCGCTGAAATCAGTCTGTTGCTCAATCAATGAGCAGATCATCTTGCGCAAGACCTTGCGCAATAGAACCTGCATCTTGGATGTATATAATTTACATCAACAATCTGTCACCGGAGTTATTGACCAATATTCACACAGGGCTCTCGAACACCCCAGGTTACACAGGATGCATCGACACTACCTTTCTCAGCACAGTGAAGGTGCGCTTGTCGACCTGCTTGTACGGCTTCATTATTAAAGCACAAAAGACATTCATCATGGCCCATGAAGATGACCGACCCAATTCCGAGAATGTTAACATCACAACATACCATTTCGATAATTCCGGATACAGGATTGCAAGCATAAAGAGCATGTTGTTTTCGCTGTTTTCGACCTACAAAATAGCGAGGCGTTTGCGAGGTTTCAGGCCGCTGGCTGTCGCGGAGTGCTGCGGGCTCGGAGGCCCGCGCTCCGTTACTTCTTCTCAAACACCACCTTCCCTTCGTTCATCGTCGCGGTGATCTGATCGCCTTCTTTGAAGTTACCTTCGAGGACTGCGAGGCTGAGCGGATCGAGGAGGTGCTTTTGGATGGCGCGTTTGAGAGGTCTCGCGCCGAAGACGGGATCGAAGCCGGCGTCGGCAAGATGGCGCGTGGTGTCGTCGGTGACGGTGAGGTGGATGTTCTGCTTTGCGAGGCGGTCGATGACGCGCTGGAGCTGGATCTTGACGATCTGGTCGAGCTGCGCGGCGTCGAGGCGGTCGAAGATGACGATCTCGTCGATGCGGTTGAGGAACTCGGGACGGAAGAACTGCTTCAGGCTGTCGCGCACGAGGGCGTCACGCTGCTCAGGATTGCTGACGTCCTGAATGGCATTGCTGCCGATGTTGCTGGTCATGATGAGGACCGTGTTCTTGAAATCGACCGTGCGGCCCTGGCCGTCGGTGATGCGGCCGTCATCGAGCACCTGCAGCAGGACGTTGAAGACATCCGGGTGCGCTTTCTCGACCTCGTCGAACAAGACGACGCTGTAGGGGCGGCGGCGGACCGTTTCGCTGAGCTGGCCGCCTTCTTCATAGCCGACGTAGCCGGGAGGCGCGCCGATGAGGCGGCTGACGCTGTGCTTCTCCATGTATTCGCTCATGTCGATGCGTGTCATGGCGCTGTCGTCGTCGAAGAGGAATTCGGCGAGCGCCTTGCACAGTTCCGTCTTGCCGACACCAGTCGGGCCGAGGAAGAGGAAGCTGCCGATGGGGCGGTTCTCATCCTGGATGCCCGCACGGGCGCGGCGCACCGCATTGCTGACGGCGGCGATGGCGTCCTTCTGGCCGATGACACGCTGGCTGAGTCGCTCCTCCATCTTCACGAGTTTCGAGCGTTCGCCCTCCTGCAGGCGTGAGACGGGAATGCCGGTCCAGTTGGCGACGACGCGAGCAATGTCCTCCTCGGTCACCTCCTCGCGCAGCAGCGTGTTCGCTGTTCGCTGTTCGCGGTTGTCAGTTGAGGAAGACGCGAGCTTTCTCTCGAGGTCGGGGATCAAACCATACTGAATCTCACCAGCACGACCGAAGTCGCCACGGCGCTGGGCCTGTTCGAGTTCGGTGCGCAGGCGGTCGATTTCCTCCTTCACCTTGCGCCCGGCATCGACGGATTCCTTTTCCTTCATCCACTGGGCTTTGAGCGCGGCGGACTTCTCTTTGAGATCGGCGGTTTCGCGTTCGAGTTTTTCAAGGCGTGCCTTGGAGGCGGCGTCTTTTTCCTTCTTCAAGGCCTGACGCTCCATCTCGTCCTGCATGATCTGGCGTTCGATGACGTCGATCTCGGTGGGCATGGAGTCGAGCTCGATCTTGATGCGGCTGGCGGCTTCATCGACGAGGTCGATGGCCTTGTCCGGCAGGAAACGGTCGGTGATATAGCGATTGCTCAGCGTGGCGGCGGCGACGATGGCGCCGTCCTGAATGCGCACGCCGTGGTGCACTTCATAGCGTTCTTTCAAACCACGCAGGATGGCGATGGTGTCCTCCACCGTGGGTTCGCCGACCTTCACCGGCTGGAAGCGGCGCTCCAGCGCGGGGTCCTTTTCGATGTGTTTGCGGTATTCGTCCAAAGTGGTCGCTCCGACGCAGCGAAGTTCTCCGCGGGCGAGCTGGGGCTTGAGCAGATTGCCCGCATCCATCGCTCCCTCGGCCTTGCCAGCGCCGACGATGGTGTGCAGTTCGTCGATGAAGAGGATGATCTCGCCCTCGCTTGAGGTGACTTCCTTCAAGAAGGCCTTCAGGCGCTCCTCGAACTCGCCACGGAACTTCGCGCCGGCCATCATGCCACCGAGGTCCATGCTGATGAGCTTTTTGCCCTTCAGCGAGTCGGGAACGTCACCGGCGACGATGCGGCGGGCGAGTCCTTCGGCAATGGCGGTCTTGCCGACGCCGGGTTCGCCGATGAGCACCGGGTTGTTTTTCGTGCGGCGGCTGAGCACCTGCATGACGCGGCGGATCTCCTCATCGCGTCCGATGACGGGGTCGATCTTGCCGGCTTTCGCGCGGGCCGTCAGGTCGGTGCCGTATTTCTCCAGCGTCTGGTATTTGCCTTCAGGATCCTGGTCCACCACGCGCTGCGATCCGCGCACGGCGGTGAGCGCCTTCGAAACGGTGTCGTAGGTCAGTCCGGCCTGCTTCAGCGCCTCCGAAAGCTCGGTCTTCGTTTTGAACAGCGCGAGAATGACGTGCTCGACGCTCAGATACTCGTCCTTGAGCTTCTTTTGTTCGTCCTCGGCCTTTGTCATGAGCTCACGGAACTCGTTGGAGAGATAGAGGCCGCCGGAGCCACCGGTGACCTTCGGGAGTTTGGCCAGCAAACTTGAAACTTGGGACTTCAAAGCTGAAGCCGCCGACGCATTGACGGCTGCCTTCTCAAACAGCGGCGTGGCGATGCCTCCTTCTTGTTCGAGCAGGGCGGTGAGCAGGTGCACAGGCTTCAATTCCTGCTGGCCGCTGCGTGTGGCGACGGATTGGGCGGCATTGAAGGCTTCCTGAAGTTTGACGGTGAATTTTTCGGGAGACATGGCGTGGTGAGGTTGGTGGTTGTTTGAACAAGCTCCGTGCTTGAAGCATGCCACAAGATCGCATGCGGCTGCCAACCTTGATTTGCCTCGTTTACGGCCCGTTTTGTCAGCGACCCGGGTTCGAGGACACTGTGGCTCGATGGCACACATGTGCGGCCCCACTGGGCAAGTGCGTCACTCGCGGCCCGGCCCTGGAATTTCCGTGCTGGCCCCGCTGCCGATCGTCTCGCCCTCGTTGAGATGCAGATCGTAGCCTGCCACCTCCACCTCGCCATGGCGCACCTTCTTCTTGGCCATCGCCACGGAGATCCAGTGGAACTCGCCACTGTTGTCGAGCAGCACCTTCAGCACCATCGTCAGCGGCACGGCCAGGAACATGCCGAGCGGGCCCCACATCCAACCCCAGAAGATCACGGACAGGATCACGACGAGCGGCGAGATGCCGAAGCGGTTTCCGAGCATGGTGGGCTGCACGAAGTTATCGAGGCAGAAATTGATCCCTCCGTAGCCGATGGCGACGAACACCGCGTGCGTCGGCCCATGCTGCACCAGCGCCTCCACGATGGCGGGGATGGACGCGGCCGTGCTGCCCACCGCAGGAACGAAATTGAACAGGAAGGCCAGCAGCGCCCAGAGCAGGGGGTAATGCAGATCGAAAAACCAGCACCAGAATCCCGCCAGGGCTCCGGTGAGCGCACTGATGAGTGTTTTGACGCCGAGGTACTTCTGGATGTCGTCCGCGCTGCGCATCAGGCCGCTGAAATCCGGGCCGCCGGAGAGATTCACCGCCTGCAGGCGGCTCTGCGTGCCGTGCGCCTCCATGAGGATGAACATCATCACGATCAGTGTCATGATGAAACTGGCCAGCACCGTCGCGAGCGTGCCGAACGTGGTGCCCACGAGGCCGCCGAGGCTCTTCATGACATCCTGCTGCGTGGCGTAGCCGACGATCGTGTTCCAGTCGAAAATCCCTGAGACAGCCGCCCTGGCCCCCTCCACTCCCTGGGCCTCCAGCCACGCTGCAGCATCGTTCAGATAGCGCTCCAGGCCGCGCAGATAGTGCGGCAGATCACGCCAGAAACTGATCAGCAGCCGGACGCCCACGGTGATGATCCCCGCCATCACCGAGAGGTTCACCAGCATGGTGATTCCCAGCGCCAGGCTGGCCGGCACTCGATGACGACGCAACCAGCGCACCAGCGGGTAGCTCAGCACCGCCAGAAAAAAAGCGTAGGCCACCGGCACCAGCACATTCGCCGCCGCCTGCATGCCCGTGAGCACGATGTAGAGGCATGCCAGTGTGACCACCGCCTGCGATCCCTTGCGGCCCCAGTCCACCATGCGCTCGTGCTCCTGAAACAACGACATGCGCCTGCCATGCCGCAAAATGCATGCTGGCTCAAGGTTTTTCCATGCGGTATAAGCCGCGCCATGATCCCTACTGCCCGCAGGCTCCTCTCAGCGACACGCCCATCGGTTTACAGCAGTCGTCACGGTCGTGGCGGCATCGGGTGCAATCCGCGGGTCATCATGGCCCTCCTCATCATAGGCGGCACCCTGCTTTACCACTGGGTCGGCACCACGGAGTATCAGAATGAGTTCACCGGCCGCACCCAAAAGCTCGCGATCGCGACGCCGGATGAGGAGATCGCCCTCGGCCTGCAGTCCGCGCCGCAGATGATCCGCGAAAGCGGCGGACTTTCGCGCGATGCGTCCGGGCGTGCCCTCGTGGAGCAGGTGGGATCACGTTTGATCGCCTCCACAGCCGCAAAGCAGACGCCGTATCAGTTCAAATTTCATCTGCTGGCCGACGAACGCACCGTGAACGCCTTTGCACTGCCTGGCGGGCAGATTTTCATCACCGAGGCCCTCTTCCGACGCCTGAAATCGGAAGACCAGCTCGCAGGAGTGCTCGGGCACGAGATGGGGCACGTCGTCGGCCGGCATTCAAACGAGCAGATGGCCAATTCGCGCCTGTGGAGCGGTCTGGCGCAAGGTGTGGGCGTCCTGCTGTCCGACGGGCAGAACAACACCGGCATGCACATCGCCCAGATGGTGGCGCAATACAAAGTGATGAAGTTCAGCCGCGATGACGAATCCGAATCTGACGCGCTCGGCGTTCGGTTCATGCTCCAGGCGGGCTACGATCCCGAAGCGCTCATCGGCGTGATGGAGATCCTCGCCGAGGCCAGCGGTGGTGCCGGCCGCTCAGACTTCATGAGCTCTCATCCGAGTCCGGAGAACCGCATGGAGCACATCCGCGAAGTCATCGCCAGAGAGCGTGCGCGGAGATGATCGTTGCACCTTGTTCACGCTGCGGCGTGAAGACGAATGTTCCGGACCGCACGCAATGGAGGAACGACGTGCGGCTCACGGCGCCATGCCGAGCGGCCGGTTCTCCGACCCCTTCACACCTTGCAAATCATCGCCCAGCTCCTGCCGAGTCGTTTCAGCCAGCTTCTTCAGCCGCTCCACGATCTCCGGATGCTCCTGCGCCACGTTGCGTGATTCACCGGGATCTTCTTTGAGATTAAACAGCGACAGGCCGATGTCCTCCACGCGGTAGCCATGCCGCGAGGCGATGCCGGCGATGCCGCTCTGCGTGATCGACTTCGGCTTCATCTGGCCAAATTTTGCCGGTTTGCCATCCCGCCCCGGCTCACCATCCACCGTGATGTAAGGATGCGGAAAGTGCAGCTTCCACTCGCCGCTGCGGACCGCCTGCAATTCACTGCCGCCGTAAAAAACGAGCGCCTCGTGGGGCGACTTCGCATTGGGGCGGCCTTCAAGGAGGTCGATCATGTTGCGGCCGTCGATCTTGCGTTCAGGCGGCTTCGCGCCTGTCAGTCCAGCAATCGTCGGCAGCAGGTCGATCTCCATGACCGGCTCATCGCAGACCTGGCCTGCCGGCACTCTTCCGGGCCAGCGAGCGATGAAAGGGCTGCGCACCCCGCCTTCAAAGGTGGTCAGCTTGCCCTCACGCAGCGGCTTTGCGCTTCCCGCGTGATTGCCGTAGCTGAGAAAGGGCCCGTTGTCCGAGAAGAACACCACCAGCGTCTCGCGCTCGATGCCGCAGCGCTGGATGGCGTCCAGGATCTTCCCCACGGACCAGTCAATTTCCTGAACCACATCGCCATACAACCCGGCGGCCGATCTGCCCCGGAACGCGTCGGAGGCAAAGATCGGCACGTGCGGCATGACATGCGGCACGTAGAGGAAAAACGGCTTCCCTTTGTTGCTCTCGATGAAGGTCACGGCCCGCTCGGTGAAACGGCGGGTGAACTGGCTCTGGTCAGGATCGGTTTCGATGATCTTCAAGCCATCGTAGAAAGGCAGCGGCGGCATCTCCTGAGCCAGCGAGGGGTGGAACTTGCTGTTATCGTTCGAATACGGGATGCCGAGGAATTCATCGAAGCCGTTCTTCAATGGATTGAACATCGGATAGGTGCCCAGGTGCCATTTGCCGAACGCCCCGGTGGCGTATCCGCGCTCCTTGCACATCTCCGGCAGCAGCCGCTCCTCCGGATGAATGCCCTCCTTGCTCGTGTGATTCAGCGCCCCCTGCATGCCGACGCGATTCGCGTAGCAACCGGTCATCAGCGCGGCACGGGAGGCGCTGCACACCGCCTGCGCCACGTAAAAGCTCGTGAACTTCGTCCCCTCGCCCGCCATTCGGTCGATGTTCGGCGTCTTGATCTGCGTGTTGCCAAAACAGCCGACATCGGAATAGCCCAGGTCATCGACGAGGATGATCACCACATTAGGCGGCCGGGTTTCAGCGGCGGAAACGGCGGAAATGATGAACAGGAGGGCGGAAAGCAGGCGCATCACCCCATCGTGGCAAGCCGTCCCGAACATGGCGAGAAAGTTTTCCGCCAAAATGCCGCCGTGCTTGCCACCACGGGCGTTTCCTGACAACAATCCCTTCAATGATCTGGCGCGTGGCGGCTTTCCTGGCGGTGCTTTTCTGGGCGGTGATGTCCGGGCTGCTCGTGCGTGACGTTTACTTCCCCGAGGCCTCCCGTTTCGCCATGGTGCCGCCTCGTGTCGTAATCGATCTGTTCCTCCGCCAGTCCGATTCCTTCGGCAGCCAGCTTCATCTGTATCACCACCGTGAAAAAATCGGCCACGCCAGCTTCCAGATCAGCCAGCGCATCAAGCCGAACCACCAGACTGTCCACGACATCCTCGCACGAGGCGTGGTGGAGCAGATGGAAGACGACGGGCGTCGGCAGGTGGCCGCCTCGTGGAATGTGGCCTGCATCCTCGCGGATGCGGAACGCTGGCAGCACCTGGAGATCCGCGCCGAGTTCCCCGAACGCAATGCCGGCATGAAACTGGCCTGGGGTGAAAACGAGGCCGCCCCCGAGGTCCTGGTGAAACAAGGAGAGCGTGTCCTCATGAACTCGCAGGACATGAAGATGATCCTCGGAGCCGGTGACGGCGGCGCCATGGCCATGCTGTCCCTCTTCGGCGGCGGTGGCCTGGCAAAGCTGGGCGAGATGCCGAAGCAGACCGCGCTTTCCGCCCGCGAAGGCGTCATGATGCTCGCCGGCCGCCAGCGGAAGTGCTTTGTGCTGACGCTGCCGGTCATCGGCCCGCATGAGGTGAAAATGCTCTTCACCGAGGCCGGAGAACTCGCCCGGATCGACCTCCCGAACGGCTATTCGCTGCTGGAGCCGACGATCCACGGCCTCCAGGACAACGCACACTGAGCAGAACCGCATTTTTGACGCATGATCGAGATCGAAGACCTCACCATGAACTACGGCGACCTGCGGGCGCTCGATGGCCTGAACCTCACCATCCAGCCTGGCGAGCTGTTTGCCTTCCTGGGACCGAATGGCGCGGGCAAAACGACCGCGATGAAGCTGCTGACCGGCCTGATGAAACCCGACGCAGGCCGCGTGAGGCTGTGCGGACACGATGTGCACCAGGAACCGATGCAGGCGAAGTCACTGCTCGGCTACGTGCCGGACGTGGCCGTGTTTTACGAGAAGCTCACTCCTCTCGAGTTCATGGACTTCATCGCCGAACTGTTCGAGATGGACCGGGATCATGCCGCGGCTCAAACCAACGAGCTTTTCACCAAATTCGCCCTGCACGAGCACACCCGGCAGCGCATCGAGAATCTCAGCCACGGCACACGGCAGCGTCTCGGCATCGCCAGCGCCCTCCTGCACGATCCGAAAGTCTTCGTCATCGACGAACCCATGGTCGGCCTCGATCCCATCCATGCCCGCACGGTGAAACGCGAGATCAAGGAGCGCAGCCTCAGCGGCACCACCGTGCTCATGAGCACGCATCTCCTGAACATCGCCGAGGAGCTCGCCGACCGCATCGGCATCATCAATCACGGCAAACTCATCGCCCTCGGCACTCTGGAAGAACTCCGCCGCGAGCACGAACAGCGCGGCACACGCCTCGAAGACATCTTCCTCAGCATGGTGGAGGAGAAAAAATGACGAAATCCGAATGACAAATGACGAATGTCCAGACCGCGCAACATTCGTCATTCGTCATTCGTCATTCGTCATTCGTCATTCGTATCCCATCCCCATGAAACACCTCCTCCTCTCGCTCCTCATGACCACACTCGCCGTCGCCGCCGACTCGAACGTCAGTGACATCACGGTCAAGGACATCGACGGCAAAGAAACCACGCTGAAGACCTACGCGGGCAAAGTGCTGCTCATCGTCAATGTGGCCTCCGAATGCGGCTACACCGGCCAGTATGCCGGATTGCAGGCGCTGCATGAGAAGATGAGCGGCAAGGGCCTCGCCGTGCTCGGCTTTCCCTGCAACGACTTCGGCGGCCAGGAACCTGGCACCGAGGCAGCCATCAAGACCTTCTGCACCGACAACTACAAGGTCACCTTCCCCATGTTCTCCAAGGTGGCGATCAAAGGCGACGCCAAACATCCGCTCTACGCCGCCTTGCAGTCCACCGCAGGCGAAGTCGGCTGGAACTTCGAAAAGTTCCTCGTCAGCAAGGACGGCAACGTCTTGAAGCGCTTCGGCTCAGATGTGGAGCCCGATTCGCCCGAACTGATGACCGCGATCGAAGCGGCGTTGAAGTAATTTGTGACTGCTTCTTCAACCCCAATGGGGTTGCGTAACACAGCCCAGGGTTCTACGAACCCTGGGCTGTGTTACGGAAGGCCGGTGGCCTTCACTCAGTGTTTGTCGTTGTTCTTGAGAATCCACGGCAACAACGCGCAGGCCATAATCAGAATCACCTGCGTCACGAACAGAATTGCTATTCTCCCGCCAAGCCAGGCGAACCAATGGGGTGGGTTGACAGAATCGTATATGATCCAGGGAATCGGCCAGCCCAAGTTCCAAACGAGGTGTTTAGGATCCGAGCCAGTGTATCGAAAAAATGGTGGTCCGAAGGATGGCAAAAAGTCGAAGACAAGCACAGCAAGAATAAACAAGGCTAGGCAGTGTTTTAAAACCTCAAAAGGCGAGAGAAAGAAGTTGTACTCACGGGTTGGATAACGGAT
>NZ_JACSRD010000286.1 GCF_014879935.1 Prosthecobacter sp. | reverse complement strand
TTCCGAGGCTGTGTATTTGCTGCCGCTCGCGCTCCATTCGTCGAAAAGCTCATAACCATCTTCTGCGAATTGATGGTGGAGGCTCATGCCGACATCAACCCAATCATCATAATCCATGTCAGCGTTGAGCGTTGCGAGTGCCCGCCGCGCATCACTTTCGGTGATGCCTGCGACGGGGAGACTTTCCAGCCCATCGGCTGCCGTTTCGTCAGTCACAATCTGGATGCTTGGGCTTGCGGCTTCTGCCCTCTCTTCGTGCTCGATGTCAGCCACGGAGAAAGGGCGGGATGCGAAAAAACTGGCTAAACCGGGGCAATCCAACAAACCGCACTCGCCTTTGAAAATGACGGGGACAAACATGGGCTGAACCGGATTTAGTGAGGCTGGGTCAAATTTGTCCACCTTCAGCATTCGCGCCACGGTTCGCACGGCTGATGCATACTGTTCGGGAGGGATGTCTTTTGCTTCCACCACGATGCGGATGCGAGGCTGTTCGGGGGTCGAAGAAATCGTGGCATAGGCGAAGAAATTGTATTTCCCTAGGAGTTGCTTGAGGAGTTGGGGATTGTTCACGAAACGTCTTGCCTCTTCGCCGTTATCGAGGTCCAGACAGATCAAATTGCACAGCCGGGCGTTCTCTCGTGTGCGACCTTTCCACGGGGACTTTTTGAAGGTGCATGGCAGGAAATAGGGAAGTGTTTCTTTTACCGCAGCACGGCCAGCTTTGTCCATCATCTGGAATTCAGCGCGTGTGATTGAGAGCTTGTGCGGCTCGTCACGGAGGGCGGTGACGAACTCCTTGAACGTGGCGGCTGGATGGGCTTCAACGGTGGTCGATTTGACGGATTCGCCGATGAAATAGAGTGGTTTCGGGGACATGGTGGATGGTTGTTGCGCCCCTGCTCCCGCTGGTCTGATCTCCGCGCATCAATCACGAGCGCCGGCCATTGGCGAAAGTCAGTGGCTCGTTTCGTTTTAGCCTTCGCTTCCTGACTCAAGAAACAGCCGCAGACTCTCCGCTGAGATGAGCCGTTTGCCGCGCTGATTCCCTCGGATGCGCAGGCAGGTGCTTTTGATTTTTCGCTCTCCCATGAGCGAATAAAGAGATGAGCGGCCAATAGAAAACAGGCGGCTCGCCTCTTTGATGGTGATCCACTCCAGCGGAGTGGTTGTGACGATGGTGGATTTGGGCGGTGTTGCTTGGCGCATGGCAGATCATGCCAAGCGCCAAATCGGCTACTACCTACCCTCCCCAAAAGCTGAATCAGGGTTTCCCGCGCTGCTTATTCTTGGTGCGTTTTGGCTTCATTGCGTCCCTGAGACAGCGAAAAAAGGCCTCCTCTCCTGCGACCGATTCTTTCTTCCATTTCGTCCATCTTTCGCATCTTTCCACCAGCGCATTCACCATTGCATCGACCTCGGCTTGCGCCTTCCTTTTTGCGTCCTCCAAAGAAGCGTAATCCGCTTTCTTCCCCTGTGTCGGGTAAATCAGTTTGTTTTGCTCTGCTCTCGATGTCTGCGCTTTCTCAAGCCAAAGGGCGGCCAGCCCCTTCAAAACCTTCGCCCAATGATTCACATCGTTGGCATTCATTCTACCGTCTTGAGACAGCGTTGGCAGGTTCAAGTCTTTGAGTTCACTTTGAAGATCGCTGGTGATTTTACCCCAGCCGCAGCCGGGATAAATACGCACCAAGACAACCGCGCCGCCATCATCCATCGGCATGAATCTGGGGGCGTCTTTTTGCCGTTTTTCTAGCTCATCCAATGGACACTCTTCATCGAAAGCATTCCTCCATTTAACGAAGCGCAGGGCTTGTGGATAGCCCTCGTATGCGTTGAGCAGTCTGGCCCCCTTTGACTGATCTCCACAGAGCAGCCTCAACAACAGGCGCTTCGCGTCCTCTGGTAGTTTTGCCCATGGTGTAGCGGGAAAGTCGGAACTATCGAAGACATCATCAGCCGTGTTCCTAACGGTGCTGGAATCTGGCCTGCGTTTTTCCGCTGCAAGCCGGTAAAACTCAGGGAGCATTCCGTGATAATAGCCATGCCTTGCGCACTCCCATTGAACCGCTGCCATAAAATCTTCACGCTGGCTTGCACTTGGGGTGTTTTGATTGGCGAAAGCAACAAGGACAACCGCCTCTTGTCTTGAGTCGGGCAATTTTGGAGGGGGCAAAACTTCCCCCCTGCGCTCAGTGCTCGGCGGCACAGAACTGGTGCCCGTCCCCCCTGCTCCGGTGGCAGCCTTCGCCTTGGATGTACTTTGCTTGGGCATGGCATCAGAGATCGGCAGGCAGCACATCCAACCCCTCCGCTGCCGCAATCTCGCGTTGCAGTCCATCAAAGCTCAGGAACACCGTGGCCTCCCATTGCAGCGCGGTGGCGATGTGAAGCAGGTCAAACGAGCGTGCGCCACGCTTCATCGTGTGCCGCTCACTCAGGCGCTCCACGATTGCCGCCACGTCGGTCCAGTTCGCCCCGGCTTCAATGATCACGCCGGAATCCAGATCGTTCTCGAACTGCGCCAGCACCATCAAACCCTCCGTTTCCGAATACCCCTTCTTGGCGTCACGGGACCGCAGGAACACCTGAAAGCGCACGGCCTGCCGGAACTCGTAGGCCAGGAGGGATGAAATCACAATGGGGGCACCGACGGCCTCCAGCGTCTCAATCGCCCGCTCTGAATTCGCCTGCTGGCGGTAGAGAGCGCACAGAAAGGACGTGTCCGCGCAATGCATCAGCCGTGGCAGTGTTCAAGCTCCGCTTCGCGCATCTCCTGCACCTCCGCCTCGCTGAACACGCGGTTGCCCCATGTCTGCCGCAGGCGGGCGCGGAAATCCGGCAGCGGCACGCTTTGCGGCTTGGGAGTGGTCGGAAGGAAAACACCCAGCTTCTTGCCCCCCTGCATCACAGACACAACCTCGCCAGCCATCAGCAGACTGGCGTAAGGCGTCGTTTGATCGAGTGTCAGGGTGGACATGATGACGGAGGATAGCCGTTCGCCCCTCCTGTGGCAAGCCCTCACGCATCAACCGTGGACACGGATGGAAAGGGGCAATCAACTGGGGAATTTGTTCCCATAATGTTCCCTTTGCGGCTGATTTTCGCTTTATTCGTTCATAAACCACTCTTTTTCAGAGTGGTGCGCAGGGAGGGGATCGAACCCTCGACCAATTGGTTAAAAGCCAACTGCTCTACCGCTGAGCTACCTGCGCTTCCCGGTAAGGGGGCGGGTATGTATTCATATGCCGGGCCTGCGCAAGCCGGAATATGCCGCTGAACGGACTTTCTCGACCAGCGCCACAAGACTCGTTTCGGGCCGATTGACCGCGAAAAAGTGGACTCCCGCCGCCGCAGCGCCTTCACCATCGCATCTGGCATCGTCGCCGATGTGGAGACAGCGGTCGGGCTCGCAGCCCGCGACGGCCAGCGCCGCCTGAAACATGCGTGGATGCGGTTTGGAGGCCCCGACCTCGCTGGAAATGATCACATTCTCAAAGAACCGCATCAACCCGTGCCCTTCCAGGATGGAGCGGAGACGGCGGTCGAAGTTCGAGAGAACGAGCAGGCGATGATCGCGCGAAAGGTCCTCCAAAGCGGGCCGGACGTCCACGAAGACCTCCCAGGCTTCAGGTTTCGCGTAGTGAGCATAAAGTTCGGCGAAAAGGCAGTCCAGCGTGCTCTCGGCCAGGGGAGTGCCAAGCACCCGTGCAAACACATCCGCCACGAGCAACCGCCACCAGCCGCGATCGTCATCGGCGGGAGGTTGATCCGGCGGGTGGATCGGCTGGGCTGCGGCCTTCCACGCGTCACGAAACGCCTTCATCAGATCTTTTTCAGCCACATGCATCCCGTGGCGGCCGGCAAAAAGAGCATAGGTGCCACCGACCGGGAAAGCAGGCCGGATCAACGTCCCGGTGGCGTCAAAAAACAATGCATGGAGGCTCATGGGCACAAAAAAGCGGGGGCGGCCTTGTCAGCCGCCCCCGCTTCGGGACAAACGTTACTTGGACATCGTGCGCGGATTCTTGGCGGCGGTCTCCTCGACAACCGGCTCGACGGGAAGTTCCGGCAGTTTGCAGCGCCAAGCGGAGCCAGGAAGGGCGTAACCCGGATCAAGATCATTCAAGCTGCCTACCATGTAGGGCTTCGGTTCCGGCGGGGTGAAGACGTTCCAGAAAGGCCAGTAGGTGCGGTTCACGGTCTCGCCGTAGGTGGCCAGGGTGCTCTGATAGACACGACGGGTGGAACCAAGGCCACGCTGCACAACTCCGGTGGCGACGCTCGGCCAACGCTTGATCACCGTGCCCGTGTAAGCCGCGCCGTCATCGACGGTGTCGAGGGCGTAATCGAGGTAACGTGTGGTCTCACGATAAACGATGTCGTCGGTGCGGCGGATGGCCGTCATGCCGATGTTGGTGTAAACGCGGGCCTGCTTGTCAGCGACGATGCCGACGTAATCCGCCGTGTCATCCACGGTGTCCACCGTGCTTTTCACCACCTGACCGCCGGTCGAGCTGACGTAACAAAGGCCTTCATTGGTCGCCGGGGCGGCACGGCAGGGCAGCTCAGACGTGTAGCGCGGAACACCGGCAACGCTGGTGCAGCCGCTGCTATTGTAGCCGGTGCAGGAAGCAAGAATTGTGATGAGGGAGAGTGACAGCAGCAATTTCATAGGAGATTGGAGATTCTGTCGGAAAACGGCATGAAATGTCAAAGTTAAAATCGGAGAATGTGCCCGAACGTGGCACAAAACACGCGGGAAAGCGTGAAAGAGCCCCCGCACACCCGCGTTTTGCGGCCTGAAAACCAAAATCCCCCGCCCGCTCCGTTCCCTCCATGAAAATACCCCTTCTGATCGCCACCAGCGCACTCACTCTGGCCGCGCATGCCGCCCCCGACCTCAAGGCCACCGCGGCGAAGATCGATGAACTGGTGAACGCGAAGCTCGCCAAGGAGAAAATCACCCCGAACAAGCCTGCCAGCGACGAGGTCTTCGTCCGCCGTGTCTATCTGGATGTCGCCGGCCGCATTCCGACGCTGCACGAAACGACCGAATTCCTCAAAAGCAGTGATCCCGAAAAGCGTGCGAAGTTGATCGATCGCCTGCTGGCCAGCGACGGCTATGTGCAGAATTTCTACAACTACTGGGCCGACATCCTCCGCCTGAAGAGCAACATGGTGGGGGGCGGCCAGAGCCTCCCGGCCTTCCATGCCTATTCAAACTGGCTTAAAGACAGCCTGCGGACCAACAAGCCCTACGACCAGATGGTCCGCGATGTGGTGACGGCCGACGGCAAGACGTATGAGAACGGCGCCGTCGGCTTCTACATCCGCGATTACAACATGCCGCTCGACAACATGGCGGTGACGACCCAGGTCTTTCTGGGCACCAGCATGGTGTGCGCCCAGTGCCACAACCATCCCTTCGACAAGTGGACGCAGATGGACTACTACCAGATGGCGGCCCACACCTACGGCATGACCAGCAGCAATGGCCTCACAAACCCGCTGCTCGCCCAGGCCATCTATGGCGGCGGCACGGCGAAGAAAAAGGCCACCCGTTATGGCGGCGCTGCCGGCAAGTTCGACATGCCCGAGGGCATCGAAAAGAAGGACGTGGGCCGCGCCATGACGGAAATCCTCCGCCCGCTGCGCTACAACACGGTCATTGACGACTCCCACCGCAAGGCCCTGCGTCTCCCGCACGACTATCAATACAGCGACGCCAAGCCCAAACAGACGATCGAGCCTTTGATCCCTGCCTCCTTCAGCAAGGACGGCAAGATCGCGAAGGAAGGCCACAGCCCCATCACCGCCTATGCCGCGTGGATGACGAGCAAGGAAAACCCGCGCTTCACCACGGTCATCGCAAATCGTCTGTGGAAGAAGCTCATGGGCCAGGGCCTGATCGAACCCGTCGATGAGATCACCGACAGCACCGTGCCGAGCAATCCGCAGCTCATGAGCTTCCTGGAGGACACGATGAAGGCGGCGAACTACGACATGAAGGCCCTGCTGCGCGGCATTTTGAACTCCGCCGCCTATCAGCGCGAGGCTTACACGAAGGACGTCGAACTCGGCGAGATCTACAACTTCCCCGGCCCCCTGCTCCGCCGCATGAGCGCCGAGCAGATCTGGGACAGCATGGTCGCCCTCTACAAGCCCAATCCCGACACGCCCAGCATTGAAACGAAGATCGAGGCGGAGACCTCCTTGCGCCGCGTCGAGTGGCTCGACCGCGCTTTGAACAGCCTGTCGCCCAAGGAATTGCAGCAGTACACCGTCAAGGTCGCCCAGAAGCAGAAGGAACTGGCCGCCGAAGTCCGTGCCGCGCAGGAGAAACTCGACGCCGCGACCAAGGAGAAGGACGAAGATGCCATTCGGGAAGCTCGCCGTGCGATCCAAAGCCAGCGCAAACGCATCGACGAGGCCGTGGACGCGATTGTCTATGACGCCGGCTTCAAGCGCTTCGCCGAACTCGCCGACGCAGGCCGCCTGAATGAGATCATCAAGGACGAGGCGTTCGTGAAGGAGGTCGAGCTGGTCCTGAAGTCTGGAAAGAGTGAAAAGCTCAGTTTGGAGGGCGCTCTCGGCCTGCTGGCCAAACAACGCCGTGCCAAGCACCAGGAGCAGATCAAGTCCCGCACGAAAGCCGACGCCGAGCGCTTCGAGGTCACCAGCAAGAATGAGAAGACCTCGCTCGCTGCCTGGGAAAACTTCCGCGACACCTATATGCTGCGCGCGGCGGACCTGCGCAGCCCGGCGCCAAACGGCCACTTCCTGCGTGAATTCGGCCAGAGCGACCGCGAGCTGGTGCAGAACTCACGCGACGAGGCCAGCGTGAGCCAGGCGCTCATGCTGCTGAATGGCAAGGTGTTCACGAACCTCATGAACCGCTACTCCGTCATCGCCCGCTCCATGGACAAGGCGAAGAAGGACGGTGGCGAGGCAGTCATCGACTCGGTTTATCTCAGTCTGTTGAGCCGCAAGGCCAGCGCTGAGGAGAAATCGCTGCTCAAGCCCATCGCCGACAATGCCGACGGAACCGATCGTGGCGACGTTCTCTGGACGGTGCTGAACACCCGCCAGTTCTTCTTCATTCAATGACGCCTGGCAGGCTTGCGGCCTGCATTTGAACGACTCCCACGCGGAATGCGAGCCATCGCATTCCGCGTTTTGCCTGGCAGGAACCAAGATTGTGTCTGGTGGAAACCTACGTCACCATCAAAACATGAGAATCCCCTGCTTTGCCGCCTTCGCTCTGGCCTGCGTCTTTCCAGTGTCAGCCTATCCCTGGGCTGATGAAGGTCACAGAGCCATCTGGGAAGCGGCCCAATCCCTCCTCACGCCACAGGCAAGGCAGCAGGTGGATGCCACGCTGGCGGGAGACAAACTGGAGCTCACCGCAGTCTGGATGGATCGCGTGCGTGATGCCGCCAGGAACGAAGGCCCGCTCATCGGCGACGCGGAGGCGGCTGATTTCAACCAAACCTTCCCCTACAACGCCACCTGGCACTACGTGGACCTGCCGCTGGACGTGAAATCGTATCAAGAAGCGAAGGTTTTCACCACACGTGACGACGTGGTGCAGCAGATCAACCTCTGCATTGATTGCCTCGGCGGAAAAGCCACCACGCTCGACAAACGCACCGCCCTCCGCGTGCTCGTGCATCTGGTGGGCGACATCCACCAGCCCATGCACTGTGCCAGCGGCTTCTTCGACGTCAGCGACATCCGGCATCCGGTGCTGAAGACCGATCCCGTCTCATGCCTGCCGTTGAAAAAGGAAAAGCTGGAGGATCGTGGAGCGAACCAGTTGTTCTTCGGACCGGAGAAATACGACCAGATGCACGCTCTGTGGGACTTCGAGCTTGTGAAACGTCTCGCAGGCCTGAAGAACCTGGCGAAGCTGCTTCAGGACGCTTTGCCGAAGGTGAACGCCACCACGCCCGGCGATCATCACACCTGGGCGGAGCAATGGGCAGGCGAATCCGTCGTCCTGGCCAAAGGGGCTTACGCCGGCATCGAATTCGGTGCCTGCACGCTCAACACCAGCGGCAAAGGCCCTAAGATCGAACGCATCGAGGTCAAACTGCCGGCCGACTACATCGACAAACAAAAGGTCGTGGCCGGTGTGCAGATGGTCAAAGCCGCCGCACGAACGGCTGCGGTGCTGAATGCGATCTGGAAGTGATCAGGCCACAATGCCCTTCACCACTTCCCCGGCGATGTCGGTGAGCCGGAAATCCCGTCCAGCATAGCGATAAGTCAGCCTCAGGTGATCCAGACCGAGCAGATGGAGAATGGTCGCATGCAGATCGTGGATGTGGACCTTGTCCACCGCCGCGTAGTAGCCGTAATCGTCCGTCGCGCCGTAGGCGATGCCCGGTTTGCTACCGCCACCGGCCAGCCACATGGTGAAGCCGTGCGGATTGTGGTCCCGGCCGTCGGTTCCCTGCGCCACCGGCGTGCGGCCGAATTCACCACCCCAGATCACCAGCGTGTCATCCAGCAAGCCCCGTGATTTCAGGTCCGCCAGCAGCCCGGCGATGGGTTTATCGACTTCCGCCGCGTTTTTAGTGTGACCTTTGAGCAGATCGCCATGCTGGTCCCACTGCACAAAACTGTCACTGTGCGTGACCTGAACGAAACGCACGCCTCGCTCGGCAAAACGCCGCGCCATCAGGCACTGGCGGCCAAAATTGGCCGTCACCGGGTCGTCGAGGCCGTACATCTTTCGCGTCGCCTCAGTCTCGCCCGAAATGTCCTGCAATTCCGGCATCGTGGACTGCATGCGATAGGCCAGTTCGAACGAATTGATCCGTGCCTCCAGCGCCGCATTGGCACCCGTGGACACCAGATGGCTGTGATTCATCTGCGACACGAGATCAAGCTGTGCCCGCTGCAGTTCCGGCTTCAGCGACTTGTTCTGAATGTGCCGGACCACGGCTTTTTCCGCCGCGATGCTGGCATTTCCGAGCGGTGTGCCCTGGCAGTGTGCAGGAAGAAAAGCGGAGCCCCAATTGTTCACGCCCCCGTGCGCCAGCGTGGGACAAATCGTGATGAAGGCAGGCAGATCCGTGTTCTCCGTGCCCAGACCGTAACTCACCCACGATCCCATGCTGGGACGCACAAATGTGTCGCTGCCAGTGTGAAGTTTCAGCAAGGCTCCGCCATGGGCCGGATTGGTGCCATGCATCGATCGGATGATGCACAGATCATCGACATGCTTCGCCACATTCGGGAACAGATCACTCACCGGCAGGCCGCTCTGGCCATAATTCTTGAACTTCCACGGCGACTTCAAAAGATTCCCAGTCTGGGCGAATTTGACGCGAGGCAGCGCAAAAGGCGGCGGTTTGCCATGATCGCGGTCCAGCAGCGGCTTCGGATCAAAGGTGTCCACTTGTGAAGGACCACCCTTCATCAGCAAAAAGATCACCCGCTTCGCTTTTGCGGGAAAATGCGGATGTTTCGGTGCCAGCGGGTCCACGACCGCCGCTTGGGCGGCCTCCAGGCCCAGGACACCCTGCAAAGCAAGATAACCGAACCCTGCGCACGACTGGCGCAGCATCTCGCGGCGGCTGAATGGCATTGGATTCACGGCCAGGAATACGACGCATCAGCCGGTGCTCTTGCCACTCTGTCAGCCCAACTTTGGGTCTTCGCTGTTTCGGGTGGGCGACCTGGGAGAGCGATTCAGGCCGAAAAGTATCCGGGTGGGGCAG
>NZ_JACSRD010000182.1 GCF_014879935.1 Prosthecobacter sp. | reverse complement strand
GCCATGCACCTCTTTTACCACCACAACACCGCTTTTCACCCCTCGACTTGGCCGTTCCGAACCACTAGCCCTCATCCTCAGCCCCCTTTTCCCCAAACAAGTATCCCGGCCAGCGATTAGATCGACAAGTGGGCTCGAGTTTCGTCCGGTTTACCCCACCACTGCGGGATGAAGACTCCCCATCGCCCTTTTCCCCGCAAAAACACGAGGCTATCACACGACTTTACAGCCACGCATGAAATCCCTCCTTGCTCTCGCTTTCCTCACCACGGCCGCATTCGGCCAGCCGCGTGACATTTTTGACTACGCCGGCCAAAACAACGTACCGGCGGGCACGAAGAGGCTCGTTTTCATCGCGGCGAAGGGGACGCATGGGGGCGGCGGTCAGCATGAGTTCCTCGCGGGGGCTTCGTATCTGGCGCGGCGCATCAATGAAACGTATCCGCAGGCTTTTGCGGTGGTGTATCCGGACAGCAACTGGCCGAAGGACCTCACGAAGGCCGATGCGATCATCGTGCTGCTGAATCATGGTGGTCGGGCGGCGGACGATGCGAACATCAAGGCTGCCTGCGATCGCGGGGCGGGCTTTGCGGCGATTCATTATGGCGTGGAGGCGAAGATCGGCTCGCAGGGCAAAAACTACCTCGACTGGATGGGCGGCTTCTTTGAGACGTTTCACTCGGTGAACCCGACCTGGGAGGCGAGCGTGCAGCCAGGCCAGCATCCGGTGGCGAATGGCGTGAAGGCCTTCTCGGCGAAGGATGAATGGTATTACCACATGCGCTTCGTGCCGGAGATGAAGGGCGTGACGCCGGTGCTCAGCGCCATCGCGCCGCTGAACACGGTGAAGTTCAAAGAAGGCGACAAGCCGAGTCCGCACGGTGGCAATCCGCATGTGCTGGCCGATGTGAAAGCGGGCAGGCCGCAGCATCTCGCGTGGGCGTTTGACCGGCCGAAAGGCGGTCGCGGCTTCGGCTTCACGGGCTTCCACTTCTTCGCGAACATGACGAACGACAGCTTCCGCACGACGATGCTGAATGGCGTGGCCTGGGTGGCCGGATTGGAGATTCCAGCGGGCGGCATCGCGTCGAAAACACCGACGCAGGCCGAACTCGATGCGTTGATGGCCGAGGCGCACGGTCCGAAGATCGCGAAGCCTGCGGGCACGGCGAAACCGGTCTTTGAAACACCGGCGCTGACCTCCACGAGCACGCCGCGGCTGGTTTCCATCGACGTGCCGCTGAAGGACGCGAAGGAGCTGTATCTCGTCGTTTCCGATGAAGGCTCGAAGAGCTGCGATTGGTCGAACTGGATCGAGCCACGGCTCATCATGGCCGATGGCTCGGTGAAGGATCTCACCACGCTGAAGTGGAAGGGCGATGACGCGGGCTTTGGCCGCACACGCATCGGCACGAATCACACCGGCAAGCCAATGCTCGTGGACAAGCAGACCTACGCGAACGGCATCGGCACGCATGCGCCCTCGGCCATCGCGTATGATCTGCCTGCGGGCGTGGCACGCTTCACCGCGAAGGTGGCCATCGACGACGGCGGCATGATGCGCGGCGGCAAGCCGAGCGATGCAAAGGTGAAGTTCCAGGTTTACACCGCGCTGCCTGCCACGCCGGAGGCGAAGGCCGCGGCGAATCCGCCGAACTTCAGCGAAGGCCCGCCGCAGGTGCCGGTGGAGCTTTTCACCGTGCCGGAGGGCCTCGAAGTGACGCTGTGGGCGACGTCGCCGATGCTTTTCAATCCGACGAACATCGACTTCGATGCGCAGGGTCGCTTGTATGTCGCGGAAGGCGTGAACTATCGCGGCAAAGGCGGCCGTCGCAAAGAGGGCGACCGCATTGTCGTGCTCGAAGACACGGATCACGATGGCAAGGCGGACAAGAGCAGCGTCTTCGTGCAGGAGCCCGCGCTCGCGTCGCCGCTCGGCGTCGCGGTGATTGATGGGAAGGTCGTCGTGTCGCAACCGCCGGACCTGCTCGTGTATTCGGATGCCGATGGCGATTTGAAGCCCGAGAAGCGCGAGGTGCTGCTCACGGGTTTCAATGGTCGCCAGCATGATCACAGCCTCCACAGCGTCACCGCCGGACCGGACGGGCAGTGGTATTTCAATCAAGGCAACACCGGCGCCGAGTTCACCGACCGCAGCGGCAAGACCTTCCGCATGGGCAGTCCGTATCAGCTGCAAAACATCGCTGGCATGAAGAGCGACGACGGTCATGTGTGGATCGGCGGCTTCAGCGTGCGCATGAATCCCGATGGCACGCACGTGAGCATCATCGGGCACAACTACCGCAACAGCTACGAGCAGGCGCTCACCAGCTACGGCGATCTTTTCCAAAGCGACAACGATGACCCGCCCGCCTGCCGCGTGACGCATGTGCTGGAGGGCGGCAATGCCGGATTCGCCAGCGCCGATGGTCAGCGCAGTTGGGGGGCGGACAAACGCCCCGGCCAGGACACACCGACCGCCGAGTGGCGTCAGGAAGACCCAGGCACGATGCCCGCGGGCGATGTCTATGGCGGCGGATCGCCCACCGGCGTGGCCTTTTATGAAAATGGTGCCCTCGGTGAAAAATGGCGCGGCCTGCTGCTCGCGTGCGAGGCCGGCAAGAACGTGATTTTCGGCTACCAACCGCAACCCGACGGCGCGGGCTTCAAACTCGAGCGCATGGACTTCATGACGTCGAACAAAGAGAAGCAGTGGGCCGGCAGCGACTTCCTCGGCGGCAAGGAAACCAACGAGCTCAAAACCAAATTCCGCCCCAGCGATGTCTGCGTGGGCCCCGATGGCGCTTTGTATGTCGCCGACTGGTTTGATGCGCGAGTCGGTGGTCACGGCACGCGCGATGATGGCTTCACCGGAGCCATCTACCGCATCGCGCCGAAGGGCTTCAAGAGCGTGGTGCCCAAACTCGATCTCAACACCATCGAAGGCCAGATCGCCGCCCTGAAGAGCCCCGCCGTGAACGTGCGCAACAGCGGCTTCAACCGCCTGAAAGCCGCCGGAGCCAAAGCCGTGCCTGCCGTGGCCGCTTTGCTCAACGACAGCGATTCCTTCATCGCAGCGCGTGCCGTGTGGCTGCTCGCGCAACTCGGCGATGAAGGCATCGCGAAGGTCAAACCCTTGCTGGAGTCCAAAGACGCCACGCAGCGACTCGTCGCGTATCGAGCGCTGCGTCGTGCGAATCATGAGGTGGAGTTGATGGCGCATAAGATGGCTACCGACAGCGATGCCGCCGTGCGTCGCGAGGTGGCACTGACGGTGCGAGACATGCCCGCAAGTCATTGCGGGCCCGTTCTTGTGGAAGTCGCTCATGCGTTCGACGGCAAGGATCGGGCCTACCTCGAAGCCCTCGGCCTCGGCAGCGAAGGCAAGGAGAGCGAACTCTTCAAAGCCCTGACCACGGGGCACATGCAAGGCTGGAAGACGTTCCAGCCGCTTGCCTCCGAAGACAGCGCCACCTGGAGCGATGCCTTCGCCCGCATCGCATGGCGTCTGCATCCGCCGGAGGCTGTGGAGGCATTCAAGGCCCGTGCGCTCAACGACAAGCTCAGCAAAGACCAGCGCCAGCTCATGCTCACCGCCCTCGCCTTCACCGAAAGCGCCGAAGCCGCTGGTGCGATGATCGAACTCGCCCAGAAGAAGGATTTTCCTCTGCAAGACATGGCCAAGTGGTGGCTCATGAACCGCAAAAACAACGATTGGAAGGCCTACGACGTCGAGCAGAGCCTCAAAGCCCTCGGCATCTACGATCCCGACAAAGTGCAGCTCACCGCCAGCCCGCTGCCGCCGTTGCCCGCGAACGCGAAGGCCTTCGACCTCAAAGCCATCGCCAAACTCCACGGTGACCCCAAACGCGGAGCCACTGCCATCGCCACCTGCTACACCTGCCACCGCTTTGGCAGCAACGGCATCGACTTCGGCCCCGATCTGACCACCTTCGCCAAACAACAAACCGCCGACGTCCTCATCCAGGCCATCGCCGAGCCCAGCAAAGGCATTTCGCACGGCTTTGAAGGCAGCGAGATCACCACCACCGACGGCCTCAGCATCACCGGCATCGTCCTGACCAGCGGCGACCCCGTCCTCATCAAATGCATGGGCGGCGTCGTGCAGACCGTGCCCAAAAAACGCATCCAGAGCCTCCAAAAGCTCAAAGGCCGCAGCCTCATGTTCGAGCCCTCCATGCTCGGCCTCACGGAGCAAAGCATCGCCGACATCGTCGCGCATTTGAAGAGCCTGTGAGCAGGACCTCATTGACCTTGATGACATCAGTGACGTCAATCCGGTCAACAAAGTCACTACGGTCAAACTCCCGCCCCTATTTTCGTCCGGTTTCAGCCCCTCGCGTGAGATAGAGGCTCCAAATCGTCTCATTCGCCGCAAAAACACCCGGCAAAACGACGACTTAGAAGCCTCTCAACCGCATGAAACGCATCCTCCTCTCTCTGTTCACGTTTGTCTCGTTCGCGACTGCCGCGCCGCTGGTGTTTGAAGGCACTAACGGGCCGGGCAAAGGCAAGCACATTGTCTTCATGGCGGATGACCATGAGTATCGCTCGGAGGAGTCGCTGCCGGGGCTGGCTCGGCTGCTGGCGAAGCATCAGGGCTTCAAGTGCACCGTGCTGTTCGGCATCGATAAGGAATCGGGCGAAATCGTCGCGGGCGATGCGTCGAACATGCCGGGCATCGAGGCGCTGGACACCGCCGATCTCGCGGTGGTGTTCCTGCGCTTCCAAAACTTCCCGCCGGAGCAGATGAAGCACTTCGATGACTACCTGAAGCGCGGCGGACCGGTCGTCGGCCTGCGCACGGCGACGCATGGCTTCAAGATTCCGAAGGACGCGCCTTACGCGAAGTATTCCTTCGACTACAAGGGCAGCGATTATGAGCTCGGTTTCGGCCATCAGGTGCTCGGGCAGACGTGGGTGGGCCACTACGGCACGAATCACAAGCAGAGCACTAGCATCGCCATCGTGGATGCGCTGAAGCAGCATCCGATCCTGCGCGGCGTGAAGGACATCTGGGTGCAGGCGGGCGGTTACGTCGGCAAACCGACCTCTGGCGAGATTTTAACCATGGCGCAGCCGCTGAACGGCATGACGCCCGATTCACCCGCCGACACCACGAAGCCGCCGATGCCGAGCGAGTGGACCCGCAGCTACAAATCCGCCTCGGGCAAAGAAGGTCGCGTTTTCACGTCGCTGTATGGCACGTCGGAGGACATCACGAATGACGGCTATCGTCGCCTGCTCGTGAACGGCATCTTCTGGGCGCTCGGTTTGGAAGAGCAGATCAAAGCAGACCTCAACATCGCCTTCGTCGGCCCCTTCAAGCCGAACACCTTCGCCGGCGGCGCGTATGCCCGCGGCATCAAACCGGAGATGTATGCCAGTTGGGACTCGCCGATCCCGGCGAATGCGAACACAAAGAAGCCTGAGAAGCCGAAGAAGGCCGAAAAAGCGGCTGCTGCGGCCTCGGTGGATGCGAAGCCGACCATCGCCACGGGTAAGCCGGCGCGTTTTGTCCGCATCGAGATCCCGGGTGAGCGTCAGTGCATCCAGATCGCGGAGATTGAGATCGTGAGCGGTGGCAAAAACATCGTGAAGGGTGGGAAGGCGACGCAATCGACAACGGGACACGGTGGTGATGCGAGTCGGGCGATGGATGGCGACAAATCGCGCAACTACGGCAAGGGCATGACGCACACACAGGAGAACAAGCCGAATCCGTGGTGGGAGGTCGATCTGGGCTCGGCGCAGGCGATTGACTCGATCAGCTTGTGGAGCCGCGAGGGCTTCCCGGAGCGTCTGGGCGGCTTCACGCTGAGTTTGCTCGATGATTCGCGCCAAGCGGTGTTTGAGGTCAAAAACGTCGCGGCGGGTGAATCGTTGACGATTGATGTCAAAGGCGGCGGGAAGGTCGCTTATCTCACCTTTGATGGAAAACCGGGCAAACCGGCGGTGAAGAGCAGTGGCGGCGGAAACTCAGGCCCACCGGAGCCGACACTCGTCGAAGTGCCTGCGGACTACAAGGACACGCTGCCGTTTGCGTTTAGCAAAGGCGATGTCGTGGCGATCCTGGGCAATGGTTTGCCGGAGCGTATGCAGCACGATGGCTGGATGGAGACGGTGCTGCAAAGTGCCTTGCCGGAGATGCAGGTGCGCTTCCGCAATATGAGCACCAGCGGCGACCGCCCGAACTCGTATCCGCGCAGTCCGGGGCAGATCTCGATGGGCCATTACCTCCAGCATGTGAAGCCGGATGTGGTGTTCGGGATGTTTGGCTACAACGAGTCGTTCGAGAACAAGCCTGCCGACTTCAAGGCGCAGCTCATCGAGTTCGTGAAGAAGACACGCGGCACGAAGCCGAACGGCAAATCCTTCCCGCGAATCGTGCTCTTCAGCCCGATCGCGCATGAGGACACTCGCAATCCGAACGTGCCCGATGGCAAGGCGCACAACGCACAGCTCGAAGCCTACACGAAGGCCACGGCAGATGCCGCAGGCGAGGCCGGCGTGGCGTTTGTCGATCTGTTCCATCCCTCGCTGGAGCTTTTCAAAGCCGCGAAAGAGCCGCTGACGATCAATGGCGTGCATCTCACGGATGAAGGCAATCGCCAGCTCGCGGAGGTGATCGCGAAGGCGTTGCTGGGCAAGGAGGTGAGCGCCTCGGCTTCGATGGAGCCGCTGCGTGAGGCAGTCGTGGACAAGAGCTACCACTGGTATCAGCGCTATCACGCGAGCGATGGCAATGACGTGTGGGGCAGCCGTTCGACGCTGGCTTTTGTGGATGGCCAAACCAATGGCGTGGTGTTGCAGCATGAGCTGTCGATGCTCGATGTGATGACCGCGAATCGCGATGAGCGCGTTTGGGCGCGCATCAACGGTGGCGACAAGAAGATCGACGACAGCAATGTGCCGAAACCTGTCGAAGTGAAGTCAAACGTCGGCGGCGGCAGCAAAAGCAGCAGTGCGCAGAAAGAAGGCCGCCTCGTCTATCTCGATGGCGAGGAAGCGATCAAGCACATGGCGGTGAAGGCGGGTTTCGAGGTGCATCTCTTTGCCGATGAGAAGAAATTCCCGCAGATCGCGAATCCGGTGCAGATCAATTTCGACGTGAAAGGCCGCCTCTGGGTGGCCGCGTGGGCCGATTATCCGAAGTGGGAGCCGCTGAAGGAAAGCAAGGACGCGCTGCTCATCGTCCACGATGACAACAACGACGGCAAAGGTGATCGCATCACCGAGTTCGCGAAGGTGAACAACCCGCTCGGCTTTGAGTTCTGGAATGGCGGCGTGCTCGTCACACGCCAGAGCGAGCTTTTGTATCTGAAGGACACCGATGGCGACGACAAGGCCGATGTACGCATCATCATGCTGCAAGGCCTCGACTCCTCGGACACGCATCACGGCGCGAACAACCTGATCTACGGCCCCGATGGCGGCATCTACTGGCAGAGCGGCGTCTTCATGCAGCACAATCACGAGCACCCGTGGGGGCCGTCGCTCCAGGCCACATCGAGCGCGATGTATCGCTTTGATCCGCGCCGCTTCACCATCTCGAAGCACGCCGACAACTCGCCGAACCCGCACGGCACCAGCTTTGACTACTGGGGCTACCACTACGCCACCGACGGCACCGGCGGCCGCGCGTATCAGGTGCGGCCTGAGGGCACGAGCTTCAAAATGTATGAACTGCTCAAGAAGGAAGTGCGCCCCGTCACGGCGAGTGAGATCGTCAGCAGTACCCACTTCCCCGAAGACATGCAGGGCGACTTCCTCATCTGCAACGTCATCGGTTTCCTCGGCGTGAAGCACTACGATCTCGCCCGCGATGCGGAAAAAGCCACCGTCTGGGGCGAGCCTGCGGGCGATGAACTCGTGGTCAAGGTCACGCAGGCCGATGGCACCGTGGTCGAGGAAAAAGCCCGCGGCTTCCTCATGAGCGGCGATAAAAACTTCCGTCCGTCGGACGCCGTGTTCGCCCCCGATGGCTCGCTGTATTTGGCCGACTGGCAGAACGTGATCATCGGCCACATGCAGCACAACGTGCGCGATCCGAATCGCGACCACGGCCACGGCCGCATCTACCGCATCACCGCCACCGGTCGCGAGTTGCAAAAGCCCGTCGCCATCGCTGGCCAGCCGATCCCCGCGCTGCTCGATGTCTTGAAGCACCCCACCGACAGCATCCGCCAACGCGCCCGCATCGAACTCAGCGCCCGCGATTCCAAGGAAGTCATGGCCGCCACCACCGAGTGGATCAAGCAGTTCGACCCCGCGAAGAAAGAAGACGCGCATCATCTCCTCGAAGCCCTCTGGCTCAGCTCGCAGCATAACATGCGTGACCTCTCCTTGCTCGCCCGTTTGCAAACCTCACCCGAACCCCATGTGCGTAATGCCGCCAACGTGGTGCAGCATTTGTGGTTCAACGTCGAAGCCACCATGAAAGGCGGGGTCCTAGCGGGCGACGTGGAGGAGAAGATCAAGGTCACCATTCCGCCCCACCTCGCCAAGAAAGATCATGAACTCTTCACCCTCGGTGCGGCCGTTTTCCACCGCGATGCCCATTGCGTCACCTGCCATCAACCCACTGGCGAAGGCCTGCTCAACGTCTATCCGCCGCTCAAAGGCAGCCCATGGGTCTCCGGCAGCGAGGAGCGCCTCATCAAGCTCACGCTGAACGGCCTGTGGGGCAAAATCGAAGTCAACGGCAAGATCTTCGACTCCGCTCGCGGCGTGCCCCCCATGACGCCCTTCGCCTCCCTGTTGAACGACAAAGAACTCGCCGCCGTCCTCACCTTTGTGCGCAACTCGTGGGGCAACCAAGCCCCCGCCGTCGCCCCCGAAACCGTCACCCGCATCCGCACCGCCACCAAAGGCCGCAGCATGTTCTGGACGCCCGAGGAACTGCTGAAGGACCACCCGCTGGAGAAGTAATGGGGACATTCCTGTCCCCTCAGGCCGTAGTGGGGGCATTCATGCCCCCACTCTGACGAGCGAGGAATCGCCCGGATGCGTCCCAGACGAGCCAGGAATGGCCCGGTTACTTCAGCACATGCTTTTCGATGAGGGTGAAGTCACCTTCGCGCAGTTTTGCCTCCACGGGATTCCTTCGGATGTAGTCGCGAAACGCCCGTAGCTCATCGTAATCCCGCACGATGCGGTTGTAGCTGTCTTCCATCCAGAAGGGCTGTCCTGTGCGGTTGAGGTGCGAATTGCAAACGCGGGCGCTGGAGCCCTTCATGCCCCCGATGAGCTTGAAGACGTTTTCGTCGTCGTTTGGCTTCACAAGCAGATGAACGTGATTGGGCATGATGACCACGGCGTCGAGATGGAGACGGATGCCATCAAACTTGGTGATCGAGTCCTCCACGAGTTGGCGAACAGCGGGATCACGCAACGCGCAGCTTCCATGTCCTGCATCCAGCCACGCGTCCATGCGCTCGGTGAAGCGCTCGGCGTATTCCAGTGTGTCTATCTGCGACCAAGGCTGTGGGTGATGGGCAAGCCACGCGGCTCGTTGGTGAATCCACTCATTCAGCAGGCTCTGCGGCACCGAATCGGCGAGGCGGAAGGTGAAGAAGTAACTGGTGCCCGGCTGCACCCAATGCGGCAGTGTTTGCTGGGTGATTTCGACCGGTAATTGACGGCTCAAGCACTGAAACGGCACAGTGGAAGGCATGAAACGTAATCGGGGCATTCCTGCCCCGCTTCAAGGTGGTAATGGGGACATTCCTGTCCCCACTCAGACGGGCGAAGAATCGCCCGATTACGGCCAAGCTCGGGCCAGGAATGGCCCGATTACATTCCGGGAGGCATCTTCGCGAGTTTGCGTTGCAGGGTGCGGCGGTCGATGCCGAGGGCTTCGGCGGTGTGGGAGATGTTGCCGTCGCAGTCGTGGAGGACGCGCTGGATGTGCTCCCATTCGAGACGGGCGAGGCTGGGCACGTCGTTGGCGGAGGGACGTGGCGAGGCGGTGCTGCGGCCTTGCAGGGCGGCGAGCACTTGATCGGCGCTGGCGGGCTTCAGCAGGTAGTCGTCGGCGCCGAGGCGCACGGCTTCGAGGGCACCGGGGATGCTGCCGTAGCCAGTGAGCACGATGAGGCGGGCCTGCGGCAGCTTCTGGCGCAGCGTGGGGATCAAGGTCATGCCGTCCACCGCGCCGAGTCGCATGTCGAGCACGATGGCGTCGATGCCACCGGACTCGACCAAGCCGAGCGCTTCATGCTTGCCGGCGGCTTGCAGCACTTCGCAGCCACGACGTCGCAACGCGAGCGCCAGCGTGGCGCGAAAGCCGTCGTCGTCTTCGATGAGGAGCACGTTCATGAGTTGGTGGAAGGTGGTTGAGGCAGCGTGAGTGTCACGCGGGCACCACGTTGCGGGAGGTTTTCGACTTCGACACTGCCCTGCATGGACGCGGCGAGTCGGCGCACGAAAAACAAACCGAGGCCCATGCCGCTGCCGGGATCTCGCGTGCTGCGAAAAGGCTCGCCCCAATGGCGCAGCATCTCGTCGGTGAAACCGCTGCCGCGATCTTCAACGATGAAGCGCAGGGCCTCCGAAGCCGTTTCGACACGCAACACGACCTTTTCCTCATCAGCGGAGGCCAGCAGCGCATTGCGCAAAAGCACGAGCAAAGCCTCGCGCAGGCCCGCACAGGCCACCGGGGCCTCTTTGGCCTTCAAATTGAGCTTCACACGTGCTCGCTGAGTTTTGGGCAGTTCGTCCAAAGCGGCCTCCACCGTGCGCCAGACCACGCAGGGCTCGGCGGAGCGTCCGGTGGCCTCCTGGCCGAGTTCGCGGAGGCGTTGCAGCACACGCTGGCAGCGCTCGGCCTCGCGCAGGATGATGGCGGCCGTTTCGGCATCGGGCTGAGCTTTCATCTCCTCCGCCGCCAGTGCGATGGTGCCGAGCGGTGTGCCGAGTTCATGCGCGAAACCAGTCGCCAGCGCTGCGACGGACAAAAAGCGCTCGCGTGACTCCAGTTCACGCCGCAGACGCTCGCGTTCCTTTTGCAACCGATGCGAGCGACGTCGCAACGCGAGCAGCAGCGTGAGCACAAAACCACCCGCGAGCACCAGCGCGGTGAGAAAGCCCTGCGTGAACCGCTCCGGCGGCACGGGCGAGCCATCCTGCATGACCAGTGGCACCGCTCGCTGCCACAGCCAGAGAAACGCGCCGGTCATGAGCACGCCGAGGCTGACGACGGCGGAGGCTCGCAGCGCCACCGCGGCCAGCGTGAGCTGCACGAGGTAAAAAAGCGCGAACGGATTCACCAAGCCACCCGTCCAGTGCAGCAGAAACGTCAGCGTGAGCGAATCCCACAGCAGGATGTGAAAGAAGCCGTCCTGCATCTCCCAATGAATCTGCCGCAGCCACCATTCGAGCACGGCGTTGCTGATCAGCGTGATTGCCACTGCACCGCCGCATTGCCACCACGGCACCTCCACGCCGAGCCGCCACACGATGAAAAGTGTCACGCTCTGCCCGATGGCCGCAAGCCAGCGTAGCAGCACGAGCACTCGGGCCGAGAGCGCTCCACCGGCCCACACCTCGCTCACGCCCAGCCAGCGCTGCCAGCGCTGCCAGCGTGGTGGTGATGGTTTTGGATGGGAGGCGTGAGGCATGAGTATTCGGGCCATTCCTGGCCCGTTGCTGAAAAGGTAATCAGGCCATTCCTGGCCCGTTCAAAGATGTGGGGGCAGGAATGCCCCCGTTACGAGAAAGGAGCCCACTACTTCGCCGCGCTGCCTTTTTCCAGCATCAGCTCGGCGATCTTGCGCAGGCTCGCGTCGCCCAGATGAGCAAAAGGCGGCATCTGCGGCAGCTCAGGCCGTTTTTTGCCGGGAGCCTTCGCCCACGCGACGATGCCATCGGGATTGCCCGCGTAGATTTGCGCGATCTCCGTGAGTGGCGGCCCCACGAGCTTCACATTCGGCGCGTGGCAGGCGGCGCAGTTCATGAAAAGCTGCTCGGCGGTCAATTCGGCCGGTGCGGGCGCGGCGGCGAGGTTTTTGTTAAACTCCGCCAGCGCTGCCGCATAGCGTTCGGTGCGTTCCTTGATCTCCTCCTGATGCGGAGCCAGCGCGGCCTGTCGATACACATGCCGCCCGCTGCCCATGCCGAGCACGACGATGGAGAACAGCATCACGATGAGCCAGTAGCGGCTGCCGATGCGTGCATCGTCGCGTTTCAACTCGCCAAACAGCACCCACACCGTGAGCAAACCCACTGCCGCGCCGCTGAAGATGATCACATACAGTTCCGTCGTGATGCCCGCCGCAGGCAGCGTGAAGAGCAGCAGCGGCCCGAGGACAAACTGCGCCAGCGTCACATACGCGCACACCTTATAAAACAGCCGTCGCAACTCCGGTCGCGTGAAGCCTTCCAGATGCGAGAGATCGGCATTGGCACGTCCAAACCATCCCGCGAGGAACAAACCGGTCATCGCCAGACTCGCCGCCATGAAGTGCAGGTAACGCGGCAGCACATTACCGATGCTCAGGCTGGAGAAAAAGCCCTTCACCTTCTCCCACTCGCTGGGGAAGAGCATGAGGTTCACATTCGCGAGGAAGATCAGCGGGATAAACAGAAACAGCAGCGCCGCGCCGAGGCCGGTGAGCTGATGCAGCGTCTTCTTGCCGCCGCTGGTCCAGGTATCCCAGGTGTATTTGTGCAGGTAGGTGAGCAGGAAGGCCACGATCACCAGCGGCACGATCATGAGCCAGGCATGACCCGTGAGCGCGTTCGCCGCATACCACTGCATTGTGTAGAGCAGGTTGATGCACAGCAGCGGCCCGATGCCCATCACGACCGCGAGGCTTTTGTTCACCGTGATCGTCTGCGCCACCTCATGTGCCAGCGCATCCCAGCGCTTGTTTTTCAGCCCCAGCCACTCCAGCACCACCACGAGCAGCGAACCGCCGACCATGAGGTTCACAAACAGGATGTGAACGAGAAAAAACAGCACCAAGCACACCACCAGCAGCCACTCCGGCACCGGAAGCGGCAATGGCAGATCACGAGGAATGGGCGTGGCAGCGAGGAGGTTCATGCCCGCTCCATCCACCCGGCTCCAGGCGATGAAAATGTGGCGATTTGCCACAGTGGCGATTCAAACCAGCAACTCACTGATCACCCGCCCATGCACATCGGTGAGCCTCTGATCACGGCCGCCGTGGCGGAAGGTGAGGCGTTCGTGGTCGATGCCCATTTGATGCAGCAGCGTGGCGTGGATGTCGTGGATGCTGACGGGGTTGCTGGCGACGGCGTTGCCGAACTCATCGGTCTCGCCAAAGCTCATGCCGCCTTTGAAGCCGCCGCCGGCCATGAAGAGGCTGTAGCCGTTCACGTGGTGATCGCGGCCCGCCGTGTCGCTGATTTTCGGGGTGTGCGGCGTGCGGCCCATCTCGCCGGCCCATAGGACGATGGTTTCATCGAGCAGGCCTCGCTGATCGAGATCGGTGATGAGCGCGGCGACACTTTGATCGGTGATGCGGGCGTTTTTTTCGTGGTTCTGCTTCAGGAGGCCGTGCTGGTCCCAGGGGGAGTTGTTGCCGTCAAAGCTGGGGCAGGTGATCTCGACGAAGCGCACACCGGCTTCGACCAAGCGGCGTGCTCGGAGGGCCTGTGTGGCGTAGAAGCGCTGGTGCTCGTCGGTGGAATCGACACCGTAAAGCTGGCGGATGTGCGCGGGTTCGTTGGCGATGTCGGCGATGGCCGGGACGGCGCTTTGCATGCGGAAAGCGGTCTCGTAGTTCGCGATGGCACCTTCGATGGCTCGTGCATCGGAGGTGATGGCGGCGAACTCGGCGTCTTGTTCGGCCAGCAGGGCGAGTTTGCGGCGCTGGATGGTCGCGGCGTCCTGCGGCGCGATGTTGTCCACGGGCACGCCTTTGGCCCGCACCATCGTGGCCTGATGGCTGGCGGGTAAAAAGGAGCTGCCGAAGTTTTCGAGGCCGCCATTGGGCACCCAGTCGTTGTTGAGCACGACGTAGCCGGGGAGATTGGCGTTCGCCGTTCCAAGTCCATACGACACCCATGCGCCGAGGCTCGGTGCCTGGCCGAGGATGCGCCCGGTGTGCAGCAAAAGGTTCTGCTGACCATGCAAAGGCAGCTCGCCGACCATCGAGCGCACGACACAGAGTTTGTCCGCGACCTGGGCGATGTGCGGGAGCAAATCGCTCACCCACAAACCGCTTTGTCCGCGCTGCCGGAACTCCCACGGACTGCCGAACCACACGCGACCTGCGTTTGATTGCGAGCGCTTCGTCACCGCACTCTCACCGATGGGTTTGCCCTCGTGCTTTTTGAGCATCGGCTTCGGGTCAAAGGTGTCCACATGGCTCGGTCCGCCGTCCATGAAGCAGAAAATGATGTTCTTGGCTCGTGCGCGGTTGTGCAGCGGCATCCCGGCCATCGCGCGGAGAGCGAGCATGCCGAAGCCTGCGGAGGCGGAGGCCAAAACTTGGCGGCGTGAGCAACAAGGAGGGGCGGTTTGCAACCGCCCTGGGCGCTTAAAAAGCGCCCTTCCTTGATTAGAGAATGCTTTGGGCGACAGGAGATTCATAAAGGAGGTATTCCCCGACCCGAAGTCGGGCCTTGGTCGGGTTTTTACGGATGTAGCGGACGCAGTTGTTCAGGTGCGCGGGATCGCGGATCAGGCGATCAAAGTAGTCTTTCATCCAGAGCGGGCCGGTGTCGCCACGATGGCGATTGATCTCGTGGGCGGAATGGCGTTTCCATGTATGAATCATCTCCTCCAGCTTCCACTCGGGGTTCAGTGTGAAGAGCACATGCACATGGTTGGGCATCACCACAAAGCTGATCAAAGCGGCCCGGGTTCCGTCGAAATGCAGAAGTGTATCGAAAACAACTTTGGCGTGCCGGGGATCGCGTAGAAGACAACCGCCATGTCCTTCATCCAGCCACGCATCCATTCGCGTGGAGAAGCGTCGGTGATACTCTGCCTCGATTTGTTCATCCCACGGCTCTGGATGCAACCGAATCCACTGCTCGCGTTCATGGTAGTGCTTATCGAGCCGTTCTTTCGGCAACGAGTCCGCCAATCGCCACGTCACGAAATACGACGCACCTTCCTGCTGCCAATGTGGCAGATGGTTGTGCGTGCGATCAATCTCGCGCCAGGGGTTGAAGAACTTGGGGGACATGGTGATGAACAAGGAGAGGCGGTTTTTAACCGCCTATGGGCGCTTAAAAAGCGCCCCTCCTTGATTAACGATAATAGATGAACTCTTTGGTGTTTAAGATGGCGTGAGCGAGGGCCTGCAGGGCTTCCAAAGACAGGCGCTTTTCAAGAGCCACGGGGCGGTTGGAAACCGCCCTTCCTTGGGGCTGGGCGGTTAAAAACCGCCCCTCCTTGAGCCAGCGTTGCAACTCGGCGTCGCTGGGTTGGCGGGCATAGGCCTGGTGGAACATGAGGCGAATGACTTCTTCTTCGCTGCTTTCGATTTTCACCAACTTCTCCGCCCATGCCTTCGCCATCGCATTCACAAAGGGATCGTTGAGGAGGATGAGGGCTTGCGTCGGCACGTTGGTGACGTCGCGTTTGCCGGTGGGGAGTTTGAGATCGGGGAGGTTGAAGCCGGTCAAAAACTTCGGCGGGTCCATGATGGACATTTGCAGGTAGATGGAGCGGCGACCGTGGCCATCCAGCGGGCCGGTGAAGAGGCGCTTGGCACCGTCCTCGACGGGTCGGAGGGGCAGGATGGGGCGGCCGTAGAGCTGAGGGTCGAGTTGGCCTGACACGGCGAGGAGGGAATCGCGGATGGACTCGGCTTCGAGGCGACGCGTGGGGTAGAAGGTGAGAAGGCGGTTATAGGGATCGACATCCAAGGAGCGGCGGTTTGTAACCGCCGTGGGCGCTTGAAAAGCGCCCTTCCTTGGGCTGTTCCCGGAGCCTTGGCGGAAGGTTTGGCTGAGCACGAGTTTGCGCACGAGTTGCTTCGTGGACCAGCCTTCGCGGATGAACTCGCGGGCGAGCCAGTCGAGCAGCTCGGGGTGCGAGGGTTTGTCGCCGAGGCGGCCGAAGTCATCGGGCGTGGCGACGAGGCCGGTGCCGAAGATCCATTGCCACACGCGGTTCACATAAACACGAGCGGTGAGCGGATGCTCGGGATGCAGCAGCGACTCGGCGAGGGCGAGCCGGTTGGTGATGCCTTCGCCATTCAGCATTTTCAGCGAGGCGGGCTCAATGAGTTCGCCGGTGGTGTCCACGTTGCCACGGACGTTGAGCGGATACTTCACGGGCATCACGTCGCGCTCGTCCATGCTGTTCACCGTGCGCGGGAAGGCGATGCTGGATTCGATGCGTCGATAGTCGGCGATGAGTTGAGCGAGTTGGGAGTCGGACTCGGCTTGGTTAGGCAGCAAAGCGTTCGCGAGCAGCCAATCGAGCACCTCGCGGTCGCCTGGACGCGGTTTGTTTTCGCACCAGCGGCTCACGGCGGCATTGAACCATGCGGCGATGCTTTCCCAAGGCGTGGCAGCCTTGTTGGCATACAAAGTGGCAAACGCATCGAGTTCATCCTGCGGTGTGCCAGCGGCGTCATGCGTGACGATGCCTGTGATGCTGAGCCAACTGCGTTTGTCATAGCCGAAGTCGTCGTTTTTGAGGCCCCTCGCCAAACCAGTGCGTGGTGGGAAATTGGGATTCAGCGAGGACGTGCAAAACTCGATGGTGACCTGCTGTGCTCCGTTTTTCAGTTCGGCGCCGGTGAAGGAGCGCCACTGCGGCGTTGGGTTCGTGTAGAGCGAGATGGTTTCGTTTTGGAAGGCGTGGTCATCGACGACGAGATGACCGGCGAACTCGCCACCAGCGAGGTTGAGGCTCACGAACTTGCCTGGAACGACATGCTGCGGCGGCATGCGCAGGCTTCCGGGCAGTTTCGAGCTCAACGCGTGCGAATGCCATCCACGCGGCAACAAGCCTGCGAGGACGTTTTCGCCTTCGAGGGCGATCAGAGGCGTTCCGTCGTCGGTTTGGCCATTTTCGAAGCCTTCGCCTTCAAAGACCCAACCCAAGGAAGGGCGGTTTGTAACCGCCCAGGCCGCTTGAAAACCACTGTTCCTTGTTTTCGCCACTTCGCGGGCTTTTTGCCATTCGGCGGCCAATTCATTCCAACGAGCCGTTTGAGCCGAATCGTTGGTCGAGGCCACTTCGCGGCCCACGGAGAGGCGAAAGCGGCCCAGCAGATGATCGGTGCCATACGAGTGGTCCAGCGTGATCGTCCAGTCGCCACCATGCGGCAGATCGACGGCCTCGGTGAAGGTGAATCGCGCGGTGTGATCCATGCTCGCTGGTGCGAGGCCGACCGCCCAACCGCGACGACCTGCGGCAGGCTGCAAAAGCGACTCCACCGCGTAACCAGGCTGCGCATAGCTGGCTCGTGCGGTGGCGAGCTTGAGTTGCTTTGCCGCTCCGGTGCTGCCATCGGCAAGGCGAGGCTTCACCTCGATGCGGAGGTCATTGAGCACGAAATTGCCGCGATTCGTGCGACCCGGGCCGCGCTCGGGCAAGCTGGGATGCGTGAGCGCTTCAAGTCGCATCTCGCTGACCGCACCGGGCTCGGTCGTGAAGCTCACCGTGTAGCTGTCTTTGTCCGGCGTGGGGCCCGTGGCGAGGATGGAGTAATCCTTGTCGATGATGAAGGTCGTCTGCTTCGCCGTGGCACGGAGATTCTGCGGTGTGAGCCACAGCGTGTCATTCAGCAGGCGTGCGAGCGGATACGCGATGTCCTGCGGCTTCGCGTTTTCCAAGGAAGGGCGGTTTTTAACCGCCCACTGCTGAAGTTGGGGCGCTTGAAAAGCGCCCTTCCTTGTCCAGAGCGCGGCGAGTTCGTCGCGGATGCTTTGGCGTAGTTGTTTGAGCTGCGTGATGGCGGTGTCGTTTTTGCCCGGTGCATCAACGACGCGCGAGGTCCAGCGCGGCGTGGTGAACATGGCGGCCAGCGCGTAGTAGTCGCGCTGCGAAACGGCTTCGAGCTTGTGATCGTGACAACGCGCACAGGCGACGGTCGTGGCGAGGAAGGCCTTCGAGAAGGCGTCGATCTTGTTGTTCACCATCTCCTGATGAATGCCATTGAACATGAGGCTGCTGCCATGGCGATGCTCGCCAAGGTGATAAAACATCGGCCCGATGAGGCTTTCGTTCGTCTGCGCCTTCGCGTGGATGCGTGGCTTCGGCAGCAAATCACCCGCGAGGTGTTCGCGGAGCAATTGATCGAAGCCGATGTCGTCGTTGAAGGCCCGGATGAGGTAGTCACGGTATTCGTGGGAGCCTTTGGCGGGATTGTCCCATTCGTAGCCGTAGGTGTCCGTGTAGCGCACGACATCCATCCAGTGGCGGGCGAAGTGTTCGCCGAAGTGCGGGCTATTCAGCAGTTCATCAACATAGGACTCATAGCTCGTGTCCGACCTATTGATTGAAGGTGGAAGCCCTGTGAGCACAAAGCTCAAACGACGGCGCAGCACCTCCGGCGAGGCCTGCGGAGTCATTTCGAGTCCGGCGGCCTTTTGAGCAGCTTGGATGAAGCCGTCCACGCTGCCGGTGGTGGCTGGGCGCATCGGTTTGAGGCTCCACCAATCGAGGCGCTTCTGAAACTCCACCTCCCAGGCATCATCGGCAGCGAGCGCGGTCGATTGAGCGGCCACACGCGGATCAGGCGCCCCCTGACGCACCCACTCGGTGAGCAGCGCGATCTCCGATGCAGGCAGCATCTTCTTCGGCGGCATCTTCAGGTCTTTCTCCACATAACTCACCGCCTGGATGAGCAAACTCGCCTCCGGTTTGCCCGGAACGATCGCCGGCCCGCTCTCACCGCCCTTTTCCCAGCCACTCTTCGAGTCGAGCGCGAGACCACCTTTGATCTTCTGCTCATGCGAATGGCACTCAAAGCAGCGCTGTTTGAGCAGCGGCTCGATTTTCGATGAAAACAGATCATCCGCGCCATGGGCTGCCTCACCTGCAAAAAGCAGGAAAGCAGTCGTGGCGATGATGGGAAGGTTGTTCACGTCCAAACCAACGCTGCGAGCCACCTGACCTCTGTGTGGCATTGCCATCAAAAAATGGTAATATCCCGCCATGAACGCCCTCAAGCCGGTCCAACGCCATTTCTTTGCCAGTCTCGCCGATTCGCGGCAGATGCTGGAGGCGCTCGATCAGCTCCCCGGAGCGATGTTCATGATCAAGAACCTCGATTCGCGCTATGTTTTCATGAGCCGGGCGCTGAAGGAGGCCATTCATCTGGCTCCTGACTTCGATGTGGTGGGAAAATCCGACTTTGACCTCTTCCCGCGCATCATCGCCGAAAGCTACCGCCAGAACGACCTGCTCGTCTTTGAGAATAATCAGCCGCTGATCAAGGAAATCCACGCCACGAGCTTCTTTGATCATCCGTCGAGCTGGGCCTGGTCGAGCAAGTATCCGCTGCATGGCCCGAAGGGCAAAGTCATCGGCCTCATCACGATCAACGAGAAATACAACGACGTCGCCGGCCACGATCACGAACTGAACCGCCTGCTCCCGGCCATCGACCATGTGCGGCATCACTTCGCCGGTCGCATCACCATCGCCGACCTCGCGCGGCGCTGCGCCTTCTCGGAGACGCACTTCATGCGTGTCTTCAAGCAGCGCATGAAAATGACGCCGTATGCCTTTGTCGAGCAGGTGCGCATGTTTCACGCCATCGACGCCCTCCGCCGCACGGCAGCCGGCGTGGCGGAGATCGCCATCGACTGCGGCTTCTACGATCCCAGCTCTTTTGTGAAGCGCTTCAAACGCTTCACCGGCTGCACGCCTTTGAACTACAGGCGGCAACAGCAGGACCGCACACGGCCCGCCATGGCGATCCCGGTGGTGAAGTGAGGCGAACAAGGACAAGCACTTTGCAAATCGCCCCTCCATCTGATCGAGTGGCTGAGGAAGACGATGTGGTGATGACTTGAAACTCACTTCATCGCACTCGCCGTCATCGCAGGCTCCTTCGGTTGCGGCGCGATCACGATGCCCTCGGTTTGCACGCCGTGGAGCGTCTCGGGCTTCTCGCGGAGCTGGAGCAGGTAGGCGACGAGTGCCTCGGCCTCCTTGTCATTGCCGGGGAAGGGCGGCATGAAGGTGCGCGTCTGGTGCATGCCTTTGATGAAGAGCGTCATGCCTGCGGGGTCCCACGGTTTGTCCGCGCCATACATGGCGGTGAATTTGTCGAGCACGCTGTTCAGCCCCGTGGTGCTGTGGCAGCGGGAGCAGGTGAGCATGAAGACATCCTTGCCACACTCGACCTTGTTCGCGTCCGTCACCTCGCGGTGTTTCACATACGTCGCGTGTTTGAGGAGGCCCTCGCTTTGCAAAAAGGCCAGCTCGTCTTTGTGGATGCCATTTGAATACATGTATTCGCCGATGACCCAGGGCTTGCGCATGAACTCACGCGCCCGCTCAAAGTGCCCCAGCAGCCAGATGCCCATGAAACTCGGGATCAGCAGCGCCCAGCGCGGCAGCGTGAAGGTATCGCTTAGCCCACCGATGCCGATGACGACAAAGGCGATGATCGTCCAGCCGAGCAGCGACTGAAACTGCCCGTGCCAGCTCATGAACTCCTGCGTCAGCAGCGCCACGGAGCTGTTCGCCTTCATCGTCTCCGGGATGCAGTTCCAATACCACGTCCCGAACAAAAACACGCCCAGCAAGCTCACCAGCACGACGTGTGACATGCGATACACGATCCAGCGACGCAGGCTGCGCGGCTGATCATCGCCCACCGTGGTCTTTTTCGTGAAAAAGAACGCTGCGAACCAAATGAAGACCGCCGCTGTCATCAGCGCGAAGAACGTGCGGAAGCCAAGCTGCGGAGCGTAGAGCGGATTCGTCATCGCGTCGATGAACGCCCGCGTTTGATTCCACTCGCCCGGCTTCATCATGAACCCGAGCACCGCCACGATCAGCGCCATCGTGAGCCACGACATGATGCTCAGCGCCACGCCGATCTTGATGTGCTTTTTCTTCTTCTCCGCCGTGTCCGCCTTCTTCCAGCTCAGGAACCACCAGCAGATGAGCCCCACCTCGCTGATGAAGACCAGCCACTCCGCGAACCAGCCCCAGAAAAACACCCGCAGCAGCGATCCGATCGCAAACGGCGCAAACAGCGACGTCGAAAGCCAGATCCCCACCCCTGTCATCGCCCCCACGGTCGTCGTGACGATGAAAACGATGAAAGTGATGCGATACGCCAGCCGGTCGATGTCCGGCCGGTTGTTCTTATGCGCCCACCACTCCATCCACGTCAGCAGCGGATACGCCCCCACCGCCAGCGGATGATTGATGAGCACATGCAGGCTCGCGATGAGCCCAATGATCAGCCGACCACCCGCGAGGTGATCCATGTAGAAAGAAGGGAAGTCCATGACGCCATGGATTCGTCATCCCCCAGACTTTGGAAATGCGGCAAATCCCCGCAGCAGCGTATCCGGGGCATTCCTGCCCCGTCTTTATCAAACGCGGGCCACGAATGGCCCGAGCACCAAATGCATGTCCGGTTTTGCGACCACGCGCGGGATACAAAGCCCGACCGCCAACGTTCCTTTTCTCCCATGATCCAGCCAACCGCACTGTTCACCGCCCTTGCGCTCGCCCTCGTCATTATGACGCCCGCCTCCGCCCAGACGAAAAAGCCCGGGAAACTCGTCGGCGGCCTGCCGGTCAATGAGAACGACGCGAAGAACCGGCCCAGCGGCAAGGAAGATCCGCCTGAGGACCCGGCGCTGGCGCAATACAGCATGGACGAGAAATCGGCGCCTCTGCCGGAAGCGACCGCCGCCGTGGACACCACGCTGCCGCTTGAGTTGAAGAAGGGCGACCACGTCGTCTTCATCGGCAACACGCTGTTTGATCGCGGAGCGCAGTTTCCGCATTTTGAGGCGATGCTGCTGAAGGGTCATGCAGACAAGTATCTCGTGGTGCGCACGCTGGCGTGGTCGGCGGATGAAGTGGATCTGATGCCGCGCCCGACGAATTTTGGCACGCTGAACCAGCATCTCTTCGCGCAGAAGGCGGACGTGATTTTCGCCGCGTTCGGCTTCAACGAATCCTTCGGCGGCGTGGAGAAGCTGCCAGAATTCAAACAGCGTCTCACGGCAATGCTGCAGGAACTCAAGACGCACGCCTACAACGGCACATCGGGACCGCGCATCGTGCTCGTGTCTCCCATCGCCAACGAGAACGTGACTAACGTCCCCGCGGCGGACTTGAACAACGAACGGCTCGCCGCTTACACCCGGGCGATGGCCGAGGTCGCGGCGGAACAGAAGGTGGGGTTTGCGAACGTGTTTGAGCCGATGCTTCCCGCGATGAAGGGGTTGACCTTCAACGGCGCACACCTCGAAGACGCAGGCTACGCGGTGTTTGGCGATGCCTTGTATCGTGCCACTTTTGACACCAGCGCACCGGAGACGACGCCGGAACTGCGCGCGGCCATCGCGGACAAGAACCGGCAGTTCTTCCGTCGCTACCGTCCGCTGAACGGCTTCTACTACACGGGCGACCGCAACAAGGATTACGGCTACCTCGATTTCCTCCCGGCAATGCACAGCTTTGACGTGATGGTGGCGAATCGCGACCAGCACATCTGGGGTCTCATTAACGGAAAGGACAAGGCGGTCGATGACTCAAACGTGCCGGAGATGCCACCGACGAAGGAGTCACGAGGTGCGAATGAATGGATGACACCTGCGAATGAACTCGCGGCGTTCAAGATCGACCCGCGCTTCGAGGTGAACCTCTTCGCCAGCGAGGAACAGTTCCCCGAGATCGCCAATCCGATCCAGATCCGCTGGGACACCCGCGGGCGCATGTGGGTGAGCACGTCGCAGGCTTATCCGCATCTGTATCCCGGCCAGGAGCCGCATGACCGGCTGATCATTCTTGAAGACACGGACAACGACGGTCGCGCCGACAAATCGACCGTGTGGGCCGACAAGCTGCACATTCCGCTCGCCTTCGAGTTTGGTGATGGCGGCGTGTATGTCTCTGACGAGCCGCACATGATCTTCCTGAAAGACACCGACGGCGACGGCAAGGCGGACTTCCGCCATCAGATGTTCACCGGCTTCGGCACCGAGGACTCGCATCATGCGCTGCATGACTTCGTGTGGACACCGGACGGCGATCTCATCTTCCGCGAGTCCATTTTTCAGCACAGCCAGATCGAGACCGCCTACGGGCCGCAGCGCGCCGACAACTCCACCTGGTTTCGTCTGCGCACGGACACGCAGCGGCTCACGCTTTTCGGCGGATATCCGAACACGAACCCCTGGGGCGTGACCTTCGACGACTGGGGCCATCACATGGCCAGCCATCCGATCTTCGCGAGCGCCTTTCACGCCACCAATGCACCGTATCCCGAGCAGCATCCCGGTGCCGGCAAACTGCCCGCCTACTCCGGCACCTGCGGACAGGAATTCATCGACTTCGATTTCTGGCCGCAAGAACTGCAGGGCGGCTTCCTCAAGGCGCGGTACAAACCCACAAACAACATCGAGATGCATCAGTGGATCGAGATGGACGACCACTATGAGGAGAAGAAACTCGGCGATGTCATCTTCTCCACGAACCTCAGCTTCATCCCCACCGATGTGAAAGCCGGCCCCCGTGGCGATTTCTACATCTGCGACTGGTACAATCCCATCAAAGGCCACGCCCAATACTCGCTGCGCGATCCGCGCCGTCTGCGCACCAGCGGCCGCATCTGGCGCATCGTGCCCAAAGGCGCAAAGCTCGCCGAACTGCCCGTCGTCGCCGGAGCACCGGTGCCTGCGCTGCTGGATCTGCTGAAGAGCCCGCACTACCGCTGGCGCTATCAGGCCAAACGCGAACTGCATGAACGCAATGCCGCCGAGGTCAAAGCCGCGCTTGATGCCTGGGTCGCAAAGCTCGATCCGAAGGACGAACGTTTCCGTCATCATCAAACCGAGGCGATGTGGACCTACCGCACGATCAGTGCGGAGAACAACGCTCTGCTCACCGAGTTGCTGAACTGCGACGAGCACCACGCGCGTGCCGCCGCGACGCAGCAGCTTCGTCACACCGCGCTTCCGGACCGCATCGAGCAGCTCCGCAAACGCGCCGCTGACGACAATGGCATCGTGCGCATGGAGGCCGTCATCGCCGCCAGCTACATTGGAACGAAGGAGGCTCTGGATGCGGTGCTCGGCGTGCTCGACAAGCCCATGGGCGACCATCTCACCTATGCGGTGCAAACTTCGCTCGGCAGCGAGGCGCTGCTGAAGCATTGGAAAGGCGCCGACTATCCGAAGATCACCGCCTTCATGGACGCCTTTGCGAAAAACTACAAACGCGGCCCCTTTGAACGCGCGAAGACCGCCGAGGAAACCGCCTTCGACAAACAGCCCGGCGTGGCCCGCATCACCATCAACTGCGTGCGCGAGCGCATGCTCTACGACAAGACCGAGTTCAGCGTGAAACACAGCCAGCCTGTGAGCCTCGTCTTCAACAACCCCGACGCCACCGCGCACAATCTCGCCATCTGCAAACCCGGTAGCGCCGAGGAGGTCGGCATGGCTGGCAATGAGATGGCGAAGGATCCCGAAGGCATCAAAAAGGACTTCATTCCACCGACGGACAAAATCCTGCACCACACGAAGCTGCTGAATCCCAACAGCACCGAAACTCTGCGCTTCACCGCGCCCGCCGATCCGGGCGACTATCCGTATGTGTGCACCTTCCCCGGGCACTGGGTCATCATGCGCGGCGTGATGCATGTGAAATAGCCGGAGACATCGCTCCGCGACCTCCCTGTTGCGATGGGGCGGTTCGAGTCGGCGAAAATCCATCAAATGCACAATTTTTCTTGTCCGGTTCCGCCTGCTGGTGCGGTATAACCGTTCCCCTTCCGTTTTTTCCCAACCATGAAGCACCTCCTATTCTCACTCGCACTCCTTGCCACGGCCGCCCCGGCCCAGGAGTATCTCGAAATGGCTGCGAACCCCGTCGGCGCGGGCAAAGGGCGCACGATCGTGCTGGTCGCGGGCGACGAGGAATATCGCACGGAGGAGTCCATGCCGATGCTGGCGAAGATTTTGGCGAAGACGCACGGGTTCAACTGCATCGTGCTCTTTCCCACCGATCCACAGGGCGGCTACATCGATCCAAACAACCAGAAGAACATCCGCGGCACCGAAAAGCTTAATGACGCGGACCTGCTCATCATCGGCACTCGCTTCCGCCAGCTTCCAGACGCCGATCTGGCGCACTTCGCGAAGTTTCTGAACGCCGGGAAGCCGGTGATCGGCTTCCGCACTGCGACGCATGCCTTCACTGGCGGCGCAAAGACGGGTGATTTCAAATGGAGCGAGTTCGGACTGAAAATCCTCGGCGAAAAGTGGGTCAGCCATCATGGTGCGCACAAAAAGGAGGGCACGCGCAGTGTCGTGGAGGCCGCGAACTCGAAGAACGAGGTGCTGCGCGGCGTGGGAGAGATCTTTGCACTGAGCGATGTGTATGGCGCACCGGATGTGAAGGCGGACGGCAACACGATCCTCCTGCGTGGCGCGGTGACGGAGTCGCTCGATCCAAAGTCGAAGAACCTGACGGGCGCGAAGAATGAGCCGATGCAGCCCATCGCCTGGCTGCATGATTACACGGCTCCGAACGGGACCACGAAGGGCCGCTCCTTCTGCACGACTATGGGCGCGGCGGTGGATTATCAGGACGAAAACCTGCGCCGTCTCATCGTTAACGCCGCGCATCACCTGCTCGGCCTTCCTGTGCCGGAAAAAGCGGAGGTGGCCTTCATCGATCCGTTCAACCCGACGTTCTACGGCTTCATCAAGGACGCAGGTTACTTCAAGCAGCGCAATCTGAAGCCGGGTGACTTCGCTACCGGCAGCAGCCCGTCGATGGGGCTTCCTGAGGACGCTTCAAAGCAGACGGCTGCCAAAAAGGGCGACGCGAAGAAGGCCGAGAAGAAGAAGGAAGAACAACCTGCCGGTGCGCCGCATCAACCGGCTGTCGAGCCCCCCACCGCGACCACCGCACGCAGTCAAAACGTCGCCCCCCCGGAGAAGGGCGAGCACATCGTGCTCATTGGCAACGGTCTTGCCGAGCGCGACACATGGTACAGCCGCATCGAGACGGAGCTGCAGCTTCGCTATCCCGACCGCGACCTGTTCTTCCGCAACATGGGTCATGTGGGCGACACGCCGGGTTTCCGTCCGCATCCCTCTCGATCCTCGCAGTGGGCCTTCCCGGGCGCGGAGAAGTTTCATCCCGACAAGACGATCCACAACGGCCAGGGCTTCTACGCCACGCCGGACCAGTGGCTCACGCATCTGAAGGCGGACACGATCGTCGGTTTCTTCGGCTACAACGAGTCTTTCGACGGCCCGAGCAAGGTGGACAATTTCGAGGCGGAACTCGACGCGTGGGTCGTGCACACGCTGAGCAAGGCCTACAACGGCAAGACCGCGCCGCGCGTTGTGCTCGCCTCGCCCATCGCCTATGAAAATCAGAGCGCGAAACGCGATCTGCCGAAGGGTGATGTTGAGAATTCGAACCTGCTGCTCTATGCCGCCGCGATCGAGAAGGTCGCGAAGAAGCACAAACTGACCTACATCGATCTGTATTCGCCCACGCAGGCGGTTTACTCGAAGGGCGGCGAGTTCTTCACCACTGGCGGTTTCGTGCCGACGGACAAGGGCTACGAGCAGGTCGCCGAATGGCTCGCCACGGGCCTCTACGGTCATCAGAGCCGTGAATCGAAGGCTGATCCGGCCCTGGTCCACGCCGCGGTGAAGGAGAAGGACTGGATGTGGAACAATGACTACAACATTCTCAATGGCGTGCACGCGCACGGACGCCGCTACAATCCGTATGGCCCGCAGAATTATCCGGATGAAGTGCGGAAGACGCGTGAGATGACCGCTTTGCGCGATGATTTGATCCACAAGGTCACCGCTGGCAAAACAACCGACCTCAAGGTCGATGACAGCAAGACCCACGCGCTTCCCGCCGTGCCGACAAACTACGTGCCGAGCGTCAAAAACGGCAGCGAGAAGTATCTGTATGGCGAAGAGGCCGAGAAGTCCCTGACCGTGCCGGAAGGCTACAAGGTGCAGCTTTTTGCCAGCGAGAAGGAGTTCCCGAACCTGGCGAACCCGATGCAGATGAGCTTCGACAACAAAGGCCGCCTGTGGGTCGCCACGATGCCTGCGTATCCCCATTTCAAACCCGGCGATTCAAAGCCGGATGACAAGATCCTCATCTACGAGGACAGCAATGGCGACGGCAAGGCCGACAAGGAAACTGTCTTCGCCGACAAGCTGCATCTGCCGATCGGATTCGAGCTCGAACCTGAAGGCGTCTATGTCTCGCAGGAGCCGAATCTCGTGCTCCTTCGCGACACAAACGGCGACGACAAGGCCGACAGCACGGAGATCATCCTCGGCGGTTTCGACACGCACGACACTCATCATGCCGTCAGCGCCTACACCGCCGATCCGAGCGGGGCATTCATGATGTGCGAGGGCGTGTTCCTTCACTCGAACATCGAAACGCCCTACGGCCCCGTGCGCTGCGTTGATGGCGGCTTCTATCGCTACAGCCCGCAGCGCGGCCAGCTCGAGCGCACGATCCAGATGAGCATTCCAAATCCGTGGGGCTTCGTGTTTGATCAGTGGGGCCAGGATTTCCTCCTCCACACCTCCGGCACCACGATGAACTGGGCGCTTCCCGTCGGAGTGAAGCCAGCCTTCGGCAGCAAGACGCCCTCCGCCGCCGATCTCGTGCCGAAAGATCACAAGGTGCGTCCGACGAGCGGTCTCGAGATCGTTTCGTCACGCCACTTCCCCGACGAAGTGCAGGGCGACCTCATCTACTGCAACGCCATCGGCTTCCTCGGTATCAAGCAGGTGAAAATCCAGGACGACGGCACCGGCTGGAAGACTGATCACCGTCACGACCTGCTCGTCAGCAAGGACGGCAACTTCCGCCCCGTCGATCTCGAATTCGCACCCGACGGCAGCCTCTACGTCATCGACTGGCACAACGTGCTCATCGGCCACATGCAGCACAACGCACGCGATCCGCTGCGCGATCATGTGCACGGCCGCATCTACCGCATCACCTATCCGTCGCGCCCGCTCGTGAAGCCTGTGCCCGTCGCCGGAGCCTCGCTCGATCAACTCTTTGAAAACCTCAAAGAGCCCGAGCTGCGTGTGCGCTATCGCACGCGTCGCGAACTGCGCGCACATCCGGCCAGCGAAGTTGTCGCTGCGGCAAAAGCCTGGGCCGCGAAGCAGAACGACACACACGCGAAGCTCGAAGCCCTCTGGGTCACCTGGGGTGCCAATGCCGTTGATGAAAGCCTGCTGCGCGAGATGCTCGCCTCCAGCGACTTCCACGCCCGCGCCGCCGCCGTGCGCGTGCTGCGCTACAACACGCACCGCATCGCCGATCACGTCGCCTTGCTCGAAAAGGCCGCGCAGGACGAACACGGCCGCGTGCGCCTCGAAGCCATCGTGGCCGCGAGCTGGCTGCCGAACATTCCTGCTGCGAAAAACATCGTCGCCATCGCCTCGAAGCTCCCGCTTGATGATTGGAGCAAGGCAGCCGCCCAAACGGCCGCAGATCGCCTGAACGGTGTCGTCGAAGTGGTGAAACCCGAATACAAGGCGGTGCCGGCGCCTGCGCATCTCAGCGATGCCGCGAAGGCCCAGTTCACCGCCGGCCAGGAAGTGTATTTCCGCGAAGGGCACTGCGTGACGTGCCATCAGCCGAACGGCGCCGGTCTCGACCCCGCCTTCCCGAGCATCGTGAACAGCCCGTGGGTCACCAGCGACAAGCAACGCCTCATCAAGATCGCGATGTACGGACTGATGGGCCCCATCAAGGTCGGCGGCAAGGAATACAACGGCCAGGTCCCCATGACCCCGTTCGCCGGCATGCTCAAAGACGAGGAAATCGCCAACGTCCTCACCTTCGTCCGCAACCACTTCGGCAACAAAGCCGATCCCATCAGCCCCGCCGAGGTGAAAGCCATCCGCGACGCCAACCCCGGCCGCATGATGCTCTACACCACCGACCAGCTCCTCAAGGAGCATCCGCTGAAGTAACCGGGGCATGCCCGCCTCTGCCGTGGTCCAGGAATTGCCTCTGCACGTTCTCTTCTCGAAAGCGGAGAGCGTAGGGCGAGGAGTTTCTTCTCTCGACGCTCTCCTGAGAGCTTTTTGTCGCCTCGCCGCCCCTCGTCGGACGGGCAGCAGGTGATTTATAGCCGTTTTGATCCGCTGCGCCCCATTCAAACCGACTTGGGCCAGCGTATCGATGGCGGCTGTGATCGAGATCAACGACACCCAAGAATCCGGCTACGCCACTGGGCCGAAGCTGGGATGAGGCAGTCAGCTACCAGGCCGGGGTTAAAAGCCTGTGTGGAGGGGGCAATGCTCCATCAGCGGCGTGTCATTCAATCACACTTGCCGTCCTGGAGTGCTCCAGCCCTTGGAGCACACTTTGGCTCCTCATGCTTGCAGCACCCTGGTCTCTGAATTAGGCAGCAATCGAATGAAGGACAAACAACAGCAGTTTGAACTTGGATGCGACCCTGCAAAGCCACGGACTGTTAAGAATGCACTAGTCGTCACCGCGCGTGCGGGCGAGGTGCTCAGTCCTGCGCAGGTGCAGTTCAACAAGCTGATGAAACAGCTCGAAAACACGCGGGTGAAGCATCAGCGGGAGCAAGAGCTGCTGTATGAACTGGTTGTCACCTGCTCGAAGGAGCTGATGCCGCTGGTGGATGAGATTCACCGGGTGAATTTCCAGATGGTGACGCTCGCGGTCGATGCCTTCAAAACGATGAAGCTCACCGCCCGGCGCCGCGAGGCGCTGGTGGACCTTCTCTGCGGGAAAGCGCATGAAGTCGTCACGGATTCCACCGGCCTCACCGACGAGCAGGTGCAGCAGATGAGCGCGGTGATCAAGGAGCTGGAAGAACCCGTCACCGCAGAAGGGATGAAGGCCCGGATCGACGAGGAGTTCGATTACATGCGCAGCATGATGGAGGGCATCGCCCATCGGGCAGGGGTGAGGCTGGCCTCAGCGATCTCGACATCCACGGTGATCCCGCCGAGCTGGAGCGGAAAATGCAGGAGCGCTTTGAGGCCACGATGAACGAAGTCCGGCAGCCTTCATCATCTCAAAGTGGCGGCCGAAAGCCCACCAAGGCCCAGCTTGAGAAAGAGAAGAAGCAACAGGAGGCCGAGGAGGCGAAAAAGCGGGATTTGAAGTCGCTCTACAAGCAGCTCGCCAAGGTGCTTCATCCCGATTTGGAGACCGACCCGGTGCGGAAACTTCAGAAGGAGGAGTGGATGAAGAGACTGACCACCGCCCATGCCTCCGGCGATCTGCGTGAGCTGCTGAGCATCGAGATGGAATGGCTCGGCGTGGAGGCATCGAACCTCGCCAGTGCCACGGATGAAAAGCTGAAGGTCTATTGCACCGTGCTGAAGGAGCAGATCGCCGAGATCAAAATGCAGATGCGGTTCCTCATGGATCAGCCCCAGTATGCGGTGCTCCACCGCTTTGCGAACGGCCTCATGGGATACGTCCCGAATCCTGCTTACATCAAAGCTGACCTGCGCGATGAGCTCAGCCGGCACCAGGGAATGCTCTCCGTGCTCCAAAATGGCGGCGCAGAGAGAGCCAAAATGATCAACCGCTGGGCGGATGATCATTCCCGCACCATGCGTGAGGATGCATTTTCGTTTTGATCTGCTGAAATTCAGCCGCCCGGTCCGCTTCCGGTGAATCCAGAGGCCTGGAGCACTCCAAAACGCTGGCGCGACATTCGTTCACCCATTTCCTCAGATGGCTCTTTATCAGCCGCTTGCTGATGTTTCGGATGACATGATGCCCGCATCATCGGCGTTACTTCCGACCCAACCGCCGTATGAAACGTCTCGCTCTCTTCCTCCTCGCCGCTCTCACTTTGCATGCGCAGCAGCGCGTGGAGGTGTCGCGGGATTTGTGGATCTCCGCCTACTCGAAGGAGGTGGAGGGGAACAATGGTGGATCGCATCGGCTGAAACTGAAGGGCATCCAGGAGTTCTTCCTCATCGACTTTGATCCGGTGCCGCTGCGCGGGAAGAAGATCGTCAAAGCGCAACTGCATGTGCACCTCGCGTCGCCGGAGGCACCGCTCCGGCGCACGACGGTCTCCACGATCTCGCAAGACTGGGTGGAAGGCACCGGCAGCAGCTACGCGAAGACACCGGGCGCGAGTTCCTTCGTGTGGGCCAAGACCGGTGAGCTGCGCTGGGGCAACAACGAGCCGGACATCACCTGCGTCGTCTGCGGGGAAGGCGGATCGCTGTGGGGCTTTGGCGAGGCCTCCGCGCCGGATGCGGAGGGCTGGCAGATCATTCCCATCGCGCCCGAAGTGGCCCAGGCACGGCTTGAGGGCTGGTCACACGGCTTTTACGTCATCGATGACATCGGCAGCGAATACACGCGCGATGGCAACGCGGTGAAGTTCACGAATTTCGTGAATCGCTACGTGTCGAGCCGCGAGGACAAACGCATTCACAAGCCCTACTTTACTCTCTGGCTCGAAGATGGTGCGGTGGAGGCACCGAAAGCCGTCAATCAGGTCAATCCGGTCGCCGCAGGCACTTTGCCGCCTGTTCCGGCCATTTCGGCCGTGAAGCCGAATTTGCCCTCGAAAGACGTTTTCGGCCGCGAACTGGCCTCGACGCACTTTTTTGCCGCGAAGGGCGAAACGATCGGTTTTTCGGTCGCGGGCAAGCCGCTCGTCAAAGCGCCTGATTTGGGCGTGAAGCTCTACTCGATGCCGAAGGTTGGAGGAATGCATGATCCGCTCGTGCCGGGCGATGATTCCAAAAGCGAAGACACCTTCATCGAGCTGCACGTGCCGAAAGACGCAACCGCAGGCAAGCACGGTGGCACGGTGACGGTGAATGGCACCGTGATGCCGTTCACGATCACGGTTTGGAACTTCACGCTGCCGGATCGCCTGTCGTTCCTGCCGCAGATGAACGCCTACGGCCTGCCGGGGCATGCGCGTGACTACTACCGGCTCGCGCATGAGCATCGCGTGGTATTGAATCAGCTCCCGTATGGCTGGACGGGCAAGGTGGACGAGCCCGCGCCGAAGCTCGGCGGCGATGGGAAGTGGGACTGGACGAAGTTCGATGCCGAGTTCGGTCCGCTGCTCGATGGCAGCGCCTTCGCCGATCTGCCGCGCGGCGCGGTGCCGGTGGACGCGTATTACCTGCTGCTGAATGAGAACTGGCCGATGAAGCACGACGAGCACTTCAAAGGCGGCTACTGGATCGAGAGCGCGTTTGATGAGGCCTACTGGACGCAATTCCGCGACATGGCGGCGGAGATCGCGAAGCACCTCGAAGCGAAGGGCTGGACTGAGCCGATGTTTGAGTTCTACCTCAACAACAAGGTGTACTTCAAAAAGGACGACTGGCGGAAGTGCACCGCAGCCTGGATTTTCGATGAACCGGTGCACACGCAGGACTTCTGGGCCATCCGCCACTACGGCCGCGAGTTCTGGAACGCCGTCGCGCCTTATCCGAAGGTCAATCTGACCTATCGCGCCGACATTTCCCGCCCGCAGTGGCAGCGCGAACTGCTCGATCACTGCGTGAACGTCGAAGTCGTCAGCGGCGTGCTGCGCGACTACTGGCCGCGCATTCAGCGTCGCGCCAAAGCCTGCGGCAATCTCTACTACATGTATGGCAGCGCGAACGCCATCGGCACGCCGAACGTCACGAACGCCGCGTGGTGTGTCGAGGCCTGGTCGCTCGGCGCGGATGGCGTGGTGCCATGGAACACCATCGGCAAAGACGATGCCTGGCAAACACCCGACGAACTCTCCGTGCTCTACCCGACCGCGAACGGCCCCGTGCCCAGCCTGCGCCTGAAGACCTTCCGCGCTGGTCAGCAGCTCGTCGAGTATCTCACCCAATACTGCGTCGTCAGCGGCGAAAGCCGCGAAGCCGTCATGGCCGCCGTGCGTGCCACGCCCGGCCTCAGCGCCACCTTGGTGAAGAAGAACGAAGAGGACGCCGGCAAGTCACAGTTCGGCAAAGACACGCAGCCTGCGTTTGAGGCACTGCGGATGCGTCTTGGTGCCTACCTCGATACCAAAGCACCTGCGCCGAAGGATCGCTGGCATGATCCGCGTCCCACGCGGCCGGATTTGAAGAAGGCGAGGGAGATTGTGCCGCTGGCGGTGCCTTGACGCGACTCATGGCGCGAGTTGGATTGATGATCTGATTTTTCTCGCCCGGCTTCTGCGTTTCGGTAAAGTCCGCCCCATTTGAATGTCCCAGGAAGCCCCCTCCCCACACCATCCGCCTTTCGCCGTTCCGAGCGTCGGGGAGATGGCCGAGTATCTGCCGCAGTACGAGTTTGAAAAGCTGGCGGCGTTTGGCGGCATGGGCGCTGTTTACAAGGCGAAACAGGCCAGCCTGGACCGGCCGGTGGCCATCAAGATCCTGCCGCCCGAGTTTGGCTCGGAGAAGGAGTTCGCCGAGCGGTTCAAGGCCGAGGCACGTGCGATGGCCAAGCTGAACCACACGCACATCGTCGCCGTGTACGACTTCGGGATCACCAAAGGCGGGCATTTGTACCTCGTCATGGAATGGGTGGAAGGCCCCACACTGCATGACATGATCCACAAAAGCAGCCTGCCCGTGCGGAAGGCGGCACTGCTGGCGATGCAGCTCTGCGAGGCGCTGTCCTACGCCCACACGCACCAGATCCTGCATCGGGACATCAAGCCGGGGAACATCATGGTCACCCAGGACGACCAGGTGAAGGTGACGGACTTCGGCCTCGCCCGGCCGATCACCGGCGAAGCGGAGGAGAATCCGTACGGCACGCCGGATTACGCCGCGCCGGAGATCCTGGGGAAAGGTGCCGTGGACCAACGCGTGGACATCTTTGCCGCTGGCGTGGTGCTTTATGAGATGCTGACCGGACGTGTGCCGCAGACTCCCCGCCGCACCGTGACGGAATATGCGCCGGTTTCAGCCCGATGGGACGAGGTGATCGAAAAAGCCGTGCATCCTGACCCTGCGAAGCGGTTCCAGGACGCACGTGACTTCCGCGCCAGCATCGCCTCGGTGGTGGCACAGGCGCAGGCCGCCGTTCCCGTGGCCGTGGTGGTGGATGACGATGACGTGCCGAAAGCCAAGGCCGCGCTGAAGCCGCTGCACTTCGGGCTGATCGCCGCCGCGGTCGTCGTCATCGGCATCGTCCTCGGAGCGATGTTCCGCGGCGAGGAGGAGAAGCCCAGGAAGCAGAAGAAGCCTGCCAGCGCACAGCAGCCAAAGCAGCCTGACGACAAAAAAGCGGACCAGACGGAACCAGCGTCACGCAAAAAAGAGAAGAAGCAGGGGCAATTTTTTCATAGGCTGCCGGAATTATAGCGAACTGTGAGGCAGACCAAAATGATTGGTCACTCGCGGGCCGTGGTTTTAATTAAATGCTCTACCAATCCGTGTGGTTTTGGCGCTCGGCCAGTTCCGCCAGCAGGCTGCACAGCACAAACGCCCGGTCGATTTGTCGGGGGTTGTACTCGTATTTCGTCAGCCACAGCTTGTCGAGGAACGGCCGTCCCGGCTGGTACCGTTCTTGCAAATAGGCAAAGCCGCGCTGGCGGCTTTGGGCGATGGCTTCCTCTGTGTGGCCAGCGCGGCTGGCCGCTTGCAGCGCCAGCAGGGCATAGGCCGTTTCCACCGGGGTGGGGGCCGCCTCACCCCAGCTGCCATCTTCGTTTTGGTGGCGCAAAAAGGCGGCCAGGGCTTTTTGTGCCGCGTCTGCCGCGCCCTGCTGGAGCGCCGCTAAAAAGCAGTGCAGGGTGGTGTACAGCCAGGAGCACTGCCACTTGTCGCCGGGCCAACGGCCGTTGGCTTCCTGCTGCGCCAGCATTGCCTGAAATGGACCAGGGGCCGTCTGGCCAAACAGGCCCAGTGTGTGCACTGCCCGCGCCGTGATGGAAACGGAAGATTGCAGTTCGCGGTGCCAGGCAAAAAAGTAGCGGTCGGCTTCAAAATGGCGCAAAACGGTTGTGTCGCCCGCCCGCCCCCACGTTTTCAGCACCGCCAGGGCGGCGGCCGTGTCGTCACCATCGGGCATGATGTGGTCGCTGGCGCCCAGGCCGTGCGGACCGATGGCCTGCGCCAGGGCGTCGATGATGGGCGAGACGTGGGGGGTGAAACGGCCGTCGCTGAGCAAATTGGCAACCATCATGGCCCACAGCACAAACGACTGCTCAAAACGGTGGGTGGGATAGGCCGCCGCCACCACGTCGGGAATGCCGATTTGGGTGACGGCGCTGGCTCCGCGCAGGTACGCCTCAACCTGTGCCCGCTTGTCGGCCAGCGCCGGGTCGTGTTGGGCCAAAGCCAGCCAGCGGGCCGATGCCGCCGGGGAATGCCCCACGCCGCCCGAGCTGTCCACGTACTCCGGCTTTGGCTCGGTGCCAAACGCTTCCCAGGAAAAGATCGCCTGCGTCTTCTCAATCTGCGGAATCATCTGCACCAGCAGCCTGCGCCGTTCCCCCTTCTCAATCATCTTTTGGTACGGTGTGTGGCTGATCGTGAGTCCGGCTTTGGCCGCGGCAGCCAGCAGCATGGGGATGATGAGCTCCGCCCCGTTGGAGGGCGTCGTCATGAAGTACCCCTGGGCGGCCAGCTGGTGCAGGTAAGCCAGGCCCGCCGCTGCGGCCTGCCGGGTGTGGTCCGATTGGCCAAATTGGTGCAGGGCGAGAACGGCCGTTAATGTCACCACCTGGCGCAAATCTGGCAAATGAACCAGCCCCCAACCGCCGTCGGCTTTTTGCTGGCCAATAATCCAATCGAGCGCGGCGGGCGTGGTGGCCGTTGGCCCCAGGCATAGGATGACCTGGGATGTTTCATACACCGAGGCGCTTACCGAGCCAGGTTCCCGGGCAATGGCGTGCAGCGTATCGCGCAAATCGTCAACGAGATGGGTTTCCAGGTCGTTCAATTGAGCACTCCGTATTGTTGGCACAGGCTGGTGAGGAACCAGGCGCGTGGGCCAAAGCAGGCCACGCTCTGCTCGGCCTTGTGCAAATGGTGTTTAAGGCGCGTTTGTGAGGCAGCCAGCCCCGCCAGCTTGAGGTGGGTCTGTTTGTGGGCATCTTGCCGGGGATTTTTGCCCAGCTCTGGCAGCTCACCGGTTTCATCCAAAATGTCGTCGCGAATCTGGTAGGCAATGCCCAGGTGACGGCCGTAGGTGACCAGGGCTTTGGCTTCTTGCGGGCTCGCCTGGCAAAGCTGGCCGGTGAGGACGGCCGTTAATGCCAGCAGCGCTCCGGTTTTTTTGTAGTACATCTCCTCCATTTCCTGTTTGGAGAAGCGGCAGCGGGCTTCGGCCAGATCGTCCATCTGGCCGCCGATGACGCCGTGCAGCCCGGTGAGCTGCACCAGGGCGGCGCTGATTTGGGCGATTTGCTGCGGGGAACGGCCGTTATCCACGCTGTTCTGCACGATGAGATGGTACGCCTGAAACGCCAGCAGGTGCGACAGCAAAATGACGTTCGCCTCGCCGTACACCAGATGGGCCGTGGGCTGGCCGCGCCGCACCGTGGCGTTGTCCATCGACGGCAAATCATCCAAAATGAGCGACACGGAATGCAGCACTTCGATGGCGCAAGCTGCCTTCAGGACTGATTGGTTGGGTTTGCCCAACAGCTCCGCCATTTTGAGCATCAGAATGGGGCGCAGCCGTTTGCCGCCGCTGAGGACACAATCGTAAATGGGCTGGCGGAAGGGCGAATTGGGTGGGAGAACGGCCGTGAGGTTCTCCTCTAACGCCGCTTCGACTTGCTGGCGGCAGTTGGCCAGTTCCGCTTGAAACTGGTGAAATGTATGATTCATTTTTCCCCCTCACTTGCGCAGAAAACTGCCAGGCGCACGCGGTTTGCACACAACAACTTCTTGCCAGGCGTTATCTTAGGGGATCAAACCTGCAAAAAGCTGCAATGAAGCTGGTAGAGAGCCACAAAAATAGTGGGGTACCGCATTGGCTGCGTGAGATTGACCCCCACCCTAACCCTCCCCCTGGGAGGGGGAGGGAATCTGGCTCCCTCTCCCTA
>NZ_JACSRD010000001.1 GCF_014879935.1 Prosthecobacter sp. | reverse complement strand
CACGCTGCCCGGCTGCGGCGCCGTCCAGGGCAGCGCGACGCCGTCGCGGCTGGCTTCGGCGTAGAAGCTGTCGTCGACGATGTTGCCGATCCCGTCGAAGCCCATGCTGCTGTAGCTGCTGGCCGTGCCCGCGCCTGCCGACCCACAGGCCAGGGCGGCGGTGACGGCCAGAGCCATGGCGGATGCGCGGACGGCGGTGCGGCGGTGCGTGCTCATTGGAACTCCCTTTCAAGGACAGAAACTTCAATCATCATTTAGCACGTATCTCCGCCCAAGTCGACCTTCGTCAACCGGGAATTTCCGCCCGAATTTCCCCAGCACCCCGCAAACCCGCCTCCCTTGCATGACAGAGGCCCGCAAAACGCCTGTCTCTTGGCGGTTTGCGGGCCTCAGGCCTGTGCGCTCCGGTCACAAGGCGCGTGTGCCGGCGGAGCTCAACCGCCTCGACAAGCAATCCCTGCTGCGTGTGTTCGAGCTGGAATGGGGACGGGTGCAGACGCCCTGATCAGCTTCGACTTGGGCACTCCTGGTGCCTCATCGTACCGGCCTGGTCCGCTTGCGGAAGATGTTCTCGGCGGCCACGGACTTGGAGCGGGGTGACAAGCGCTCATCGGCGAGCGCATCGAGAAAGTCCGACAGGCGTTTGGACTTGAGTATCACGTAGAGGGCCAGCATCACCGAAGGTACACCCACTATCAGGAAGAAGATGAGCTTCATGCCCCACGTGGCGTCGGCTTCAGCGATCAGGTTCATCCCCAGGAATCCGCTGGTCACGGTCGCCATCATGCCGAATATGGTGGAAACGGTCAGGCGGACCATCGAGTTCGACTGGCGGCGCAAGGTGTCGCTGTCGAGATAGCTGCTCATGTCCTGAATCTCCTCGCGTACCTCGTTGAAGAGATCATCGGTGCCCAGATTCTCGGTGCACATGTGAAAAAGATCCCGTGCCTGCGCCTGATCGGAGACATCGTGGAACCAGTAACGGTGGGTGAAGCGCAGAAAGATCTCAAAGGTGTGCCGGATGAGACGCTTGAAATTTCTGACGCTGTCGGCATTCTGGATGTCCAGATCGTTCAAGGCGATCACCAGACGGTCGGAGAGCATCAGCAGCGCTGCGCGATGAAAGTGCGCGATCAGGAAGAGCAGAAAATACTGATGCCGGAACTGGCCGAGCATGCCGGTTTCGCGGTCGACGAATGCAGCTTTCCTCGCGCTGCCGACCGCGATCAGGATCCGCCCGCTGCAGATGAAGCGGGTATTCATCTCGTCGCCCTCCCTGGACCAATGGCGGTCATAGCAGTGGCGGCGTTCGAAGCGCAGCAGGTGGCGCTCGGAATATGGCAGGACATCGGGTTTGCCCGGCGCCGCAGCCAATCCCAGGCGTACGAAGTCGGCCCGCGTCAGGACGTGAGGATCGTCCAGCGCGATGTATGCCATCAGCGGCATGCGGTGGAATTCGATCTGCCGGTAGCGTATCAGCCCCGGTTCCCCCGAGTAATGCATTGCCATTGGCTTCAGAAGGAACTCCCAGTGCGAGGCGATGTAAGGCGAGCGATAC
>NZ_JACSRD010000002.1 GCF_014879935.1 Prosthecobacter sp. | reverse complement strand
CGTTCGTGGCCTGGATCGCGTGATCGTCGTTGTCGAAAAGGAAGAACTGCACATCCACCTGCTTCCGCGCCTCCTTCACCGCCTTCAGGAAAGCGGGAAAAAAACGCGAGCCATCCACGAAAAGCTCCATCCGGCCGCAGGTGCGCGCGGGAAAGCCCGCGCCGTCCAGCAGCGCGTCGAAGGCCTCGCTCCCGGGCGGTGCCGCGCGTGTGTCCAGCCGTGCCATGCCACGCGGCAGCGGCACGTTGCCCTTCAGCAGGCTGTAACCCCGCTCCCCCAGCATCGCCACGCCCATGCGCACCGTCGTCACCGGTGCCTTCGCCGCCGCGAACACCGTGCTGCGCAGCACATGCCGCACATGGCTCCACTTCGACGGGTCCACCGCCCCGTCCCCCTCGCCATGGCGGTTCGTGCTCGACGCAGCGCACTGGCACAGCAGCAGCGTGGCAGAAAACCACCCGCACACGCGCCAGCGGCAGGCACGGGTGCCACTCTCGACGCTGCTCAGAGGACAATTCAAAGACATGACCACCCAGACATCGCCCGCCACCCCCCTCGTGGCCGCACCACTCGCACCCCGCTTCTCTGCTCGCTGCTCTCTAATCTCTGGTCATCCCACCAGCATCCCTCAAGGCCGGAAACTGCGCCCGCCACTCGCGTACGACTGCGGGTGCCAGAAGCGTGCTCACCACGTGCTCCTGTTCGCCCGCATCGGCGATGACGATGCCGTGAGGATCGGCGATGAGGCTGCGGCCGCTGTAGCTGAACTGCGGGTCGGTGCCGCAGCGGTTCACGCCGATGGCGTAGGCCTGGTTTTCGATCGCCCGGGCCTGGAGCAGCGTGATCCAGTGTTGGAAACGGCGGGCAGGCCAGGCGGCGATGTAAACGAGCACCTCCGCACCCGTGCGGACGGCTTGGCGGGCCAGTTCCGGGAAGCGCAGATCATAGCAAATGAGCGGGGCGATTTTGAGGCCCTGCCATTCAAACACCACCACCTCCGTGCCTGCCTGATGCACCTGATCCTCGCCGCCCAGACTGAAGGGCCGGTTTTTGGTGTAGCGGGCGAGCAGGCCGCCATCGGGAGCTATGGCCAGTGCCTGATTCAAGCCGCGGCCGCCGGAAGAGCGGGTCACGAGGCCGCCGATGACGGTGCATTCATGCCGGACGGCGGTTTCACGCAGAAACTGCTCCGTCGGGGCCGCTTCGGCGGCTTCGGCCGTGAGGGAGACGTTCATGCTGAAGCCAGTGGCAAACATCTCCGGCAGGATGATCAGCGATCCCGGCTGGGGGGCGGCGCTGGCGATCAGTTGCCACGCCTTGGCATGATTCGCAGCACGATCTTCCCAGACAGAATCGATTTGGACGAGGTGGACGGCGTGGGTCGCAGGCATGCGGGCATCAAAGCGTGAAAGCAGGTCCAAGGAAAGGCTCTCTTGCCCGGTTCTGGCCCATGCACACCGTCCGCCGCCTCCGCCCAGGACTTGGTGGACGACTGGCGGAGGTGCCTTTGCCTCAGCGGGTCGATTTTTTCGACTTGGTGCTCTTGGGGGCGGGCTTTTCGGG
>NZ_JACSRD010000133.1 GCF_014879935.1 Prosthecobacter sp. | reverse complement strand
CACGGGCTCGGGGTTCGCTTTGCGGAGCTGCGCCTCGGTCAAAACGAAGTCGCCGACCATGCGGCGGCCATTGCGGACATAAAAGGCACGCGGCCAGCCGTCGTTGTCGGTGAACTCATCTTTGCACAGGCCCCACGCGGCCCAGGCCTCGCGTTGCTTGGCAGGCACCGCATCATCATTCGCCATGAACCAATACAGGCCGTTCATGTAATCGCGACTCGTGCGCAGCATCGCCTCACGCTCCGCGTAGCTGGCGATGGGGTAGCGGTGGTTCCAGCCGGTGAAGTTCGACGCGAGCGAGTGCCAGGTGCCGGGATCGGTCTTGCCATTTGGCACGCTGGCATGTGGCGGGCTGATGACGCCGCCCGCAGCGAGGTAGCGACGCTGCATCTCATAGTGCTTGGGATCGTAGTTCGCGGGCTTTGTGATCGCGATGCGGTTCGCGGGAGTCTTCGTCAGGCAGAGGCGGAAGCAATAGCCCTGGATGCTGTCGTCCGCCGCGCCGTGCTCGCCGAGCGGCTCGTCCTGCACGCCAAAGATGACACCGCTCTTCGCATCGCCCGGCGTCTGGTAGGGATCGATGGGCTTGTCGTGCTGCTTGTGCGTCGTGTCTGTGCGGATGCCGTTGTTCGTCTCGCCATACTTCGCATTGCCTTCGCGACCCACCGCAAAGCTTACGCCTGCAAACGCCAACAGATCGCCCTCGTAAGTCGCTTCGATGAACATTTTGGCCCGCACCTCGGCTCCATTTTCAAAATGCAGCGTCGTAATGCGTGCGCCGTCCTTCGTCACGCCCGCCGTTTCCTTCAAACGATGCCCGCGCAGCACCGTGATGCCCGCTTCCTTCGCCCACGCCTCCCAAACCGCCTCCGCCACATGCGGCTCGAATCGCCACAGCGACGTATCCTTGCCACCCGCCGCGAGCATCGCCTCAAACTTCGCCGTGCGACCGTAGTGCGCGTTGATGCGTCGATAAAACTCCAGCGCCAGCCCACCCACCGCCGGGCTGTTCCGAAACGGTTGGTTGTCGATGTCCGTGCCGCCGAGCCCCTCCACGCTCATGCCACCGAGATGCTGTCCCGCTTCGACGAGCACGACCTTTTTCCCCATCGTCGCCGCCTGCACCGCCGCGATCACGCCCGCGCTCGTGCCGCCGTAGATGCAGAGATCGGTTTCGAGCGGAGCCGCGGAGGCCGAAAGCGTGAAACAGGTGAGGAGAGCGATGGCGAGAGACTTCATGCGTGCTGTTGAATAGGTGCCCAGATGTCCGATTTGGACAACGAACTTGCCGCGTGATGAAGCAACAGCGATCCCGCCACCCACTTGCGGAGTGAAAATCGAAAGGTATGCTCACCACATGACACTCGTTCTCGAACTCCCGGATTCCTGGAAGCGCCTGCTCGGCCTCGATACAGCGGATGCGCCTGGACGCGCCCGCGAGATGCTGATCACGGAAAGCTATCGCGAAGGCAGGCTCTCCCGAGGTCAGGCGGCGGAGATGCTCGGACTGAGTTTCCACGAGGCTGAGTCCTTCTTCAAGCGCCATGGTGCCGAGCAGCAGCCGAGCTGGGAAGAACTGGAGGCCAGCGGTGACAAACTTCGCGCGGCCCTCCAGTCATGAGCGCGTCAGGCGTCGTCGTGGCAGACACCACGCCGCTGAACTACCTGGTTCTCATCCGACAAACTGAGGTTCTACATCAGCTTTTTGGCGAAGTCATGATCCCGGAGGCCGTGCTCACGGAACTCCGCCATCCCAAGGCACCTGCCGCCGTCACCGCATGGCTGCAACATCTGCCACAGTGGATCAGAGTCATCAAAGTCTCGCATGTGGACGACACCATCCAGCTCGGCCATGGCGAGACCGAAGCCATCAGCCTCGCCATTGAGAAACAGGTCTCCATCGTGCTCATGGACGAGCGAAGAGGCCGCGCCGCCGCGGAGGCGCGCGGCCTGCTGCCCATCGGCACCTTGAACATCCTCGACCTCGCAGACGAGCGGGGACTCCTTGATGGCGTCAGCACTCTCAACGAACTCAAACAGACGACGTTCCGCGCCAACGAAGAGCTGCTCGATCGCTTCGAGGCGCGGATGATGGCTCGAAAAGCGTGATGCTACACATCCTGGCATGCTTCGCCTCTCATCTACGCCTTCTGCATGACCAAGATCGGGAAACGCAAAGTCCAGCAGCATGCGCTGGGTGCCTGGAGCCCGTGGATGAAGGTGGTGCCGAACAAGCTGTAAGAGGTTGAGGGCGCTGATAGTGCGTCGAAACTGTGTTTGCGAATCTAGCAGAAGCCCGACACAATCGAACCATGAAAGAGGCACTCGAAAAATTGGGAACCTACAATCTCTTCAACTACCTGCTGCCCGGCTGCGTCTTCTCAGTCATTGCGGAGCACTTCAAACTCCTGACGATCCGCCAGGGCGAAACCATCTCTGACCTGTTTATCTTCTATTTTGTCGGCTTGGTCATTAGCCGGATTGGATCCCTCATAGTAGAGCCTGCTTTGAAGAAAGTTGGCGTCATCAAGTTTGGGGCGTATGACGACTTCGTGAAGGCGTCGGCGACCGACCCCAAGATCGAAGTGCTTTCCGAGGTCAATAACATGTACAGGACTCTAGCTGCCATGTTTGCGAGTTTGGCTCTCCTGAAACTTTGGACAATACTATCCACGCGAATCAGTTTGTGCGATCAGACCGTCCAATGGTGCGCCATCGTTGGCGGCACGACATTGTTTATAGTGTCTTATCGAAAGCAAAGCGCTTATGTAGCCACGCGTGTCTCTGTGGCCTCTAAAAAGTTTGATACACATTGTTGGAATGCTTTTGAAACAGCCGAACTGCCTCGATATCTGGATGTCCATATTTGTTTCTAACGCCTGCGCTGATGAGGACTGTGTCAGGCAGCATGCAAGATAATGAGCCTTCAGTAATTCCATTTTTTGATCCGTGATGAGGTGCCGCTAGGACATCGCACTCCAACGAGTTGGCAAAATAGCGGACGATTGAGTCCCACCGATCATTCTCGGTGTCTCCTGTTACAAGATATTCCGCTCCGGTGGATCGCTCGGTGACCTTGCAAACGAGCGAACAGTTGTTCGAGGAATCCATGTCTGCGGCATGTGGCGAGAAGACCTCAAAGGTGAACTCCTTCGAGAGCTTTGTGTAGAAACGGGTGTCGTTTTGAGACAGTGAAACAGAATAGCGCTGAAAGGCTTTTTGTGACTCAAAGCTGGCGATCACCGCGAAGCATTCATCAGCAGTAGCCGTCTTTTTGAAATACTTGGGATACATGATCCAATTGGGCCGATACTTGTTGAGCACGATCTTCATGCCCACCGCGTTGAAGTGGTCCGCGTCGAAACCTGTAACAACCAAGCCAATTAGTTCCTTGCCGTTCAAGATATTGGCAAGCGCAGCTTTGACGTTCACGATTGGCACCTCAGGATTCAGAGGGACAAAGGTGTCCACAATGAAAGCCTCGGCGTTTCCGGAGACGACCACAAACTGGCCTTGGCCGACATTGAGTGTGTAAATTTGCATTCGATTCTGAGGGTGATTATTTGCCAATAAAGACATTGCATGGCGTTAATGGTATCTCAAAAAGAAAAACATGTTTTAGAGAAAAAAACTCGGAAAATGACATTTTATTGCGTTATAAGTGATTTGGAACACCATTTTGCGATAAAAATCATGCTCCTTCGTCTCCACGCCTCCAACTTCCTTTCCATCGACACCCCGGTCGAGTTTTCTATGCTGGCTTCCAAGGAGTCGCAGCATCTGGGGCGGGTCGCGGAGGGGGAATCCATGCCGGAGCGGGTGCTGCAGACGGCGGCGATCTGGGGCGGGAATGCCTCGGGGAAATCGAACCTTTGCCGCGTGCTGGAGTATGCGAAGCACATGGTCGTGATCGGCACGCGGGCGGACGGGCCGACGGGGCGCATTCCCTTCAGGCTGCGCGAGGACGCGGCGAAGGAGCCGAGCCGCTTTGAGTTTGAGATCGTGGTGGAGGCGGAGGGCGAGGAGCGGGTGTTTCGCTACGTCTTTGCCGTGAACGGTCGCGAGGTGGTGGAGGAATCGCTGACGGAGATCCGGGTGGTGTCGGAGAAGGTGTTTTTCAGCCGGAAGCCGGGCGCGGACGGCGCGGTGGAGCATGTCTTCAGCCTGGACTGGTGGGAGCGGCGTGCGGTGCCGGAGGAGGAGCGGCTGTTTGCGAAGTTCGTGGCGAAGGGCACGAAGCCGAACCAGCTCTTCCTGCATGAGGCGATGGATCGCAATGTGACGGTGCTGGCACCGGTGTTTCGCTGGTTCCGCGACCAGCTCGTGGTGCTGGGGCCGAATGATGATTACCTCTCGCTGCGGGTGCAGGAGGCGGAGCGGCAGGACCTGCGGGATTTCACCGTGAGCATCCTGAATCGTGCGGACACGGGCATCGTAGGCATCGAGGCGGTGGATGTGCCGGTGGCCGGAATCGGCATGCCGAAGCAGGTGCAGGACGAGCTGCGCTCCACTTTGAAGGAAGACGACGCGGGAATCATCCTGCGCTCGGACGGAGGGGCGCGGTTCCGCGTGTTTCCCAAAGATGGCGAGCTGATGGCGCGGCGCATCGTGACCTATCGCGACTCGAAGGAGGGCAAGAAGGTGCCCTTTGAGACGAGCGATGAGAGCGACGGGACGCTGCGGCTCTTTGACTTGTCGCCGGTGTTTCACGATCTGGCCACGCCGGGCTGCCGCCGCGTGTATGTGATCGACGAGCTGGATCGCTCGATGCACACGCAGCTCACCGAGGCGCTGCTGGAGCACTACAACGGCACGCGGAGCAAGGACACGCGCACGCAGCTCATTTTCACGACGCACGACGTGCTGCTGATGGATCAGGCGCTGCTGCGGCGGGACGAGATGTGGTTCATCGAGCGCGGGAAGCACGGCGAGACGCTGCTGGAGAGCCTCTCCGACTATAAGGAGGTGCGCTATGACAAGGACGTGCGGAAGGCGTATCTCAGCGGTCGTTTTTCAGGAGTGCCACATTTGAGTCCCTTTTTGATGAAGCGGCGTCATGAATACGAAACTCCACCGGAAGAGGCTTTTCGTCTGAATGAAGAATCCGCTGCCTACAAAACCTCGCGGGGGAAGAAGGCATGAGAGGCCGGCGGTCTGGATTCAAAAAGACGAAGCGTCTTTTCGTGGTCGCTTCTGAAGGGGCGGAGACGGAGAGGATCTACTTTTTGCCGTTCAAGCCCGGCCGAGATGGAGGCTTTCGTCTCAAAGTCTTGCCAAACCCCAATCACAAATCCCGGCCACGCGATGTTCTGCAACGTCTGATCGACTACGAACGCCGCAAACTTGAAGGCCCGAACACCGAATACTGGGCCGTGATCGATCGCGATGCGTGGAGCGCCTCCGAACTCGATGAAGTCAGCCGTGAGATCGCAAAACACGACAACTACCACCTCGCGCTCAGCAATCCGTGCTTTGAACTTTGGCTCTGGCTACACCTGAAGCCCAACCGTCCTTTCGCGGATCGCCACGATTGCCAGCGCAGTCTCTGCCGCGAGTGGCCGGAGTTTGCCAAAGGCGACTATGATGCCTTGAAGCTGATGCCGCTGGTGCTCCAAGCCTGTGAGCGAGCCAAAGAGCTGGATACTGAACCCGATGCGAAGTGGCCGGATGAGCAGGCGACGTGGGTTTATCGGCTGGTGGAGAGGCTGAGGTGAAGTCGCCATGAAAGTGGCTTCAGCCGCAACTCATCGAGCCGATTCGGCTGAAGCCGAGGCCACTTTGGAAAGCTTCTTCAACTCATCCGCGCTCAGCGCCCGATCGAACACGGCCACGCCGCCGATCCAGCCGGTGAAGCCGACGCTGCGGCTGCTGTGGATGACGCGACCGATGGTGAAGGGGCCGCCGCTTTGGGCGTCCTTCGGCGTGTAGAGGTCGTGCGGATACCACCAGGGATTCAGTCGCAGCGCCACGAGATCACGTGCGATTTCTTTGCCACCATGCAGCGTGACCTCGATCTTCGTGAAGCGATGCTCGCGCAGCTCGACGCGTTCGTCGGCGGACTCGCGCAGCACTTTCACGCTCAGCGGCTCGCCTTCGGGCGGGTTGTAGTATTGATCCTTCGGGAAGGCCTCGTCCTCGCCGTCCTGCTTGCCGGGAAGCTTCGCGTAATGGCCCTGCATGTAGGCGTTGTAGGCAAAGGAGATGAGCTTGTCTTTCTTCGGCTGTTCGAGCCAGCGATCGCCGGACACGCCGTTCAGCCATCCGGTGAGTTCATCCTTTTCGTGATCAAAGGTCATCGCGAAGCACTGCCACGACGCATCGAGCACCTCCGCAGGCGAATCGGCAGGCACTTCGGGCGAGAGATCCGCCGAGTTGCACTTGTGCAGCGCATACTTGTTCAGGAACGAACTCGCGCCGTTCTCCGACACATGCCCGCAGGCGCTGCCTTGCTTGTTCAGGCCCGTAAAGAGCGCGTATTGCCGCTGCCCGCGTTCCACCTTCGCGATGGTGGCGGTGCTCTTCTCCTTCAAATCGGTGCCCTCATGCCAGATGCCTGCAAGCGCGTGATTTCCGCTCTCGCGAATCGCCCACACGACGACCGTGACCGACTTCCCCGCGCCTTTGATGTCCAGCGGCGTGTCATGCAGCCGCGACCTCGGCACGAACAAAAACGGCCGGAAGTCCGCATCCGTCTCTTTGACGATCCGAATCGCATTTCCGAAGGGCCCGCGACCCAACAACGGAAAATCCGCATACGTCGCCTCACGCCCCGCGCCCCAGTAGTCCTTGATGTAGTTCGCGGCATCGAGCGGATAGTCCGTCGTCGCTCCGGCAGGCACATGCGCCGTGAAACGCTTCTGCCCTTCCGGCTCACGCTTCACAAAATCCCAAAACGCCACGAGCCCCGGTGTGCTCGCGACCGTGGCGACAGGTTCAGCGGCAAAGAGTGACGGCGTGAGGAAAAGAAGAGGAAGGAGCTTCATGAGGAAGAAGAGGTTTCAAGTTTCAGGTTCCAAGTTTCAAGAGAGAGATGCGCGAGGGCTCAAGGTGGTTCGAAGTCTCATAAAGAGCGAAGACAGAGAACTTGGAACATGAAACTTGAAACCTGAAACCTGAAACGCATTCCCTCGCTACTCAGCCACCAACTGCAACGCATCCAAAATCACAAAACCGTCCGTGTCGGCGTTTCGGATCGCAATCGTCGTTTCGAGGCCTTTTTGGAGTTCGACCTTGCCGATGCTGCGGAAGGCTTCACCAGCGGGAAGCGGCTGCGTTTGGTCCACGAGCAGTTCGACGGCTGTTTCACCGTTTTGGATCGTCAACTGCACTTTGGTCGCCCGAGTCTCGTGCGCGGAATAGGCCATGCGCAGGTCGTAGCGACCGCTTTGAGGCACTTGAAGGCGAAAAATGGCCGCGCATTCGCCATCGCCGCGTTTGTCGTCGTGGAGGTAGCCGGTGCCGAGGTGCGGCTTGAAGTTGGAAGAGCGGCTCCACGGGCCTTTCAGCTCCGCCTGCGCATCATCGAGCACGATGCCGGGCAGCGATTTCGGATCGATGCTCATCGCGCCCTTCGGCTCGGGCGGCAGTTCGGAGAGCACGGGCAGATCCAGCACCTGCTTCTGCGCCAGCAAACGCTCACGCAGCGCCGGATACGGCAGCTTTTGCACGTCGAGCTGCTGTTTCGCGCTCAAAGCGGCCGCGATTCCCGCGCTTTGACCGAGGATCATCCACGTCGGCTCCACGCGGATCGACGACATGCCCACATGCGTGCAGGACAGCGCCACCGGCACGAGCAGGTTCGCGCACTCGGCCGCTTTTGGCGTGATGGCGCGATACGGGATGTGATAGGCGTAGCCGTGCTTCCTTCCCGGCACGCGCACCGGCATGATCGTGCCCTCATCGATGACGAACTCGCCCGTGCCCACGCGTTGGCAGTCGTGCGAGTCAATGGGAAACGACGACACCACGATCGCATCGTCTTTCTTTGGCTCCTTCATGATGTCGTTCTGCGACACGATGTATTCGCCGATCATGCGCCGGCCTTCGCGAACATAAAGCTGCGGCGACCAGTGCTCATAATCTGCGAACTCATCACGACACAGCCCCAACTCACTCATCTCCTTCCGGATCTTCTCCGGCACCGCCGCGTCCGTCGTGAGGAAGTGATAAAACTCCAGCGTGTATTGCTTGTGCGCCTCCCAGATCACCGCGCGACCCGCCTCATCCGCCTCGCTCCAGCCATTGCAGGCACCCACGAGGCCCATCGAGAACTGTTTTCCAATGCCGTTGTTCGCATCGAACTTGTTCCCTGGCAGCGGATACAGATCCCACGGCAAAACAGGCCGCTTTTCCTTCGCAAAGTAGCGCCGCACGACCTCAAATCGCGCCGGATCATACTTCGCCGGCATCGGAAACGGCACGCGATTCGCCGCGTCTTTCGTCACGCAAAGGCGGAAGCTATACACCATCACGTTCTTGTCTCCCGCGTCCTCCGGACCCGCATCCGTCGTCGTGATCAGCGGCAGCGGCTTCCCATCGTCACCGAGGCCTGAGATGCGCATCTTCGGCTTCGGATACTGCTTCCCCGCCAGCGACTCACCGAACTCCTTCCGGCCCTCGCGACCAATCGTCCACCTCACCCCCGCCGCGGCCATCAAATCGCCTTCGTAGGTGCCATCGATGAACATTTTGGCCTCGAACTCGCCATCTGTGGTGGCCAGTTTCGCGATGCGCGTGCCGTTTTTGGTCACCGATTTAAGCACACGTTTCGTCAGCACCTTTACCTTCGCCTCATCAAGCATCTCCTTCGTGATCTTCGCCGCCACATGCGGCTCGTAGGTCCAGTGCGCATGATCCTTCACACTCACCTGATAAGGCAAAGCGACGCCGCGCTGCTGGTAGTCCTTTTCCACCCGCGCATGCCATTCATCGAAGAGCCCCATCACCGTGCTGCGCACCGTTTGATTCGAATCCGAGAAGCACAGCCCGCCCGTGTTCACTCCGCCCACATGCCCCGTCGGCTCCAGCAGCACCACCGCCGCTCCTTCACGCGCCGCCGCGATCGCCGCGCAGAATCCACCCGGCGTGGCTCCATACACGATCACATCCGCCTGCGTGGCAGCATGGCATGAAAAGGCGAGAAGAAGAATGCAGACAAGGAGGCGCGTCATGGTTTTCAAAAAGGACAGACCGCGCCTGTTTTGGACACCAAAGTGAGCGGCATCAGCGATCGCCCAGGTCCAGCTTGTGAATTTCCTCCGGAATGCCGGCTGCGAGATATTCCAGCAGCGTTCTCACACGTTCGGGTAGCTGCTCGTGGCTGGCGTGGGCGAGATGCAGATCGACGGGCTCGATGTGCCAGTCCGGCAGCAGTTGCACGAGCCTTCCGGCGGCGATGTCTCGCGAGGCCATCCACTCCGGCACGCTGGTGAACCCCGCCCCCTCGATCACGGCCTCGCGCAACGCGGTGACGGTGTCGAGCAGCATGACCGGGGCGAATTTGAGCTTCACCACCTTCCCTTTCCGCACCAGGTCCACCCGGTCGCGGGCGTAAAAATGCGGCTGCAGGATGCCCAGCCACGGCAGGCGGCTCAGATCGGCCGGTCGCTGCGGAGCCGCGTGCTCGGCGAGCAAGGAAGGCGCGGCGACGAGCCGGCGATTGAGTTCCGCGACCTTCTTCGTCGTGACGCGCCGGTCGGTCGGGCCGCCCACCATGACCCCGCAGTCGAAACCTTCCTTCACGAACTTCGTCGGCCGGTTGATGAGATGCAGCTCCATCGTCACCTGCGGATGCAGCTTCCGAAAGCGAGAGAGCACACGCGAGACGATCCACTGGCCGACATCGACGACTGAAACGATGCGCAAATGGCCGCGGAGCTCACGTCGTTCACCGTGGAGACGTTTGCCGAGACGGTCGGCCAGGGCCAGCAGCTCCCGTGCATCCGCCAGGAGTATGCGCCCGGCCTCGGTCACGCTCATGGTGTGTGTGTCGCGGCGGATGAGCGGAGCGCCGATCTGGGTCTCCAGCGCCGCCAGATGGCGGCTCAGCGTGGGCTGTGCCATGCCCAGAATCTTCGCCGCGGCGGAGATGCTGCCGGAGTCGGCGATCTGGACGAATTCACGGACTTGCTGGAGGTCGTTCAAATTGGTCATTCCATTATTGTATAGGCGATATGCCGGATATGCACTGTTGAAGACACTTTCCCGTCCGTATCTAGCCACGCCATGCCCCTTGGAATCCCCCTCCCCCGATTCTCCCGGTGCGCGGCCCTGCCCGTGCTGGCAGCGGCCTTCGTCGCCGGCTGTAAACCGCACACTGCCGGGCCTTCAGGTCCGCCGGCTGGCGTTGTCCCGGAGGTCAGCGTGGCAAAGCCGGTCGCGAAACGCCTGACCGACTGGGATGAGTTCAGCGGCCGCCTTGTTGCTCGTGACCGGGTCGAAGTCCGCGCCCGGGTATCAGGCTATCTTACCGAGATTCACTTCAAAGAAGGCACGCAGGTTAAAGAGGGCGACCTGCTCTTCACCATCGACCCGCGGCCCTACGCCGCCGCAGTGCAGCGTGCCGAGGCCATGCTGGCCCAGGCGAAGACGAATGCCGAACTCGCGACGATCGAGGCGAAGAACGCCACCAAACTGCGCGAAGGCCAGGTGATCTCCGCCGAGGAATCGGAGCGCCGTTTGAAGAGCGCCGCGGGCGAGCAGGCAGCCGTCCGCGCCGCCGAGGCCATGCTCATCTCCGCGCAGCTCGAACTCGAATTCACCCAGATCAAAGCCCCCATCAGCGGCCGCGTCAGCGACGCCCGAGTGACGGAGGGGAATCTCGTCAGCGGAGGCACGCAGGGCTCCACCTTGCTCACCACCATCGTGGCACTCGATCCCATTTACGTCGATTTCGAGGCGGACGAACGCAGCGTGCTGAAGTATCGCGAGATGCACAAGACCGGCGAGCGCAAGAGCGCCCTCTTTGGCCGCATCCCGGCCGAGATGGCGCTCATCCATGAGGAAGGCTGGCCGCACAAAGGCGAGATCGACTTCGTGGACAACCAGCTCAATCCCGCCACCGGCACCATTCACGCCCGCTGTGTGTTTCCGAACGGCGACCAGCTCATGTCCCCCGGCTTCTTCGCCCGCGTGCGCATCCCCGGCAGCGGTGAATACGACGGGCTGCTCATCCGCGACTCCGCCGTGGGCGACGACCAGGGCAGCAGCTACGTCTGGGTGCTCGATGCGGAGGACAAGGCCGTCTATCTCCCCATCAAGCCCGGCCCGCTGCTGGATGGCATGCGGGTCGTGCGCAGCGGCTTGAAGGCAGACGACCGCGTCGTCGTCCTCGGCCTCATGAGCGTCCGCAATGGCGTGAAGGTGAAGGCTTCCACTGTCGAAATGCAGCCCGCTGCCGCTGACACCCCTGCCACGGAGAAAAAGCCATGAACTTCGCCCGCATCTTCGTGGACCGGCCGATCTTCGCGGCGGTGCTCAGCATCGTCATCACGATGCTCGGTGCGTTGTCCTACTTTTCGTTGCCGGTGGCCCAGTATCCGGAGGTGATCCCGCCCACCGTGGTCGTTTCCGCCGCTTATCCCGGCGCGGATGCCCGCACGCTCGCGGAAACTGTGTCCACGCCGCTGGAGCAGGAGATCAACGGCGTCGAGGACATGATCTACCTCTCGTCGTCATCCACCAGCGATGGCCGCGTGCAAATCACCGTCACCTTCCGTCTCGGCACGGATTTGGACAAAGCGCAGGTGCTGGTGCAGAACCGCGTGAATGCCGCCGTGGCACGACTTCCCGAAGAAGTGCGCCGTCTGGGCGTCATCGTGAACAAACGCTCGCCCGACCTCACGCTGGCCGCGCAGTTTTACAGCCCGGATGGCTCGCGGGAGGTCGGTTACCTCAGCAACTACGTCACGCTCCAGATTCAGAACGAGATCGCGCGACTGCCGGGTGTCGCGGAGGCCTCATCGCTCGGTGGGCTCGACTACTCCATGCGCGTCTGGCTCGATCCCGAAAAAGTCGCCGGCGTCGGTCTCACCGCCGGTGATGTCGTCCGTGCCATCCGCGAGCAAAATGTGCAGGTCGCCGCCGGATCGCTGGGTCAACCGCCTGCGGCGGAAGGTATGGAGTTTCAATACACGCTCACGGCTCCCGGCCGTTTGAAGAAAGCCGAGGAGTTTGGCGACATCGTGCTCAAAACCGGCACGCAGGGCGATGTCGTGCGCCTGAGCGACGTCTCCCGCATCGAACTGGGCTCCCGCGACTACTCCAGCAAGACCTACATGGACGGCTACAACGCCGTGTCCCTCCGCGTGTTCCAGCTTCCCGGCAGCAACTCCATCCAGACTGCCGATGCGGTTTACAAGCGACTCGCGGAGCTGAAGCTGCGCTTCCCGCCAGGCGTCGATTACCGCATCAACTACGACACGACGAAATTTGTCCGTGCCTCGATCAAATCGGTGCTCACCACGCTCGTCGAGGCGGTGGTGCTCGTCGTGTTCGTCGTGGTGCTGTTCCTGCAAACCTGGCGGGCGTCGATCATTCCCCTGCTCGCCGTGCCGGTGTCCCTCATCGGCACGCTGGCCGTCATGCAGGGCTTTGGCTTCTCGCTGAACAATCTGAGCCTCTTCGGCCTCGTGCTGGCCATCGGCATCGTGGTCGATGACGCCATCGTCGTGGTGGAAAACGTCGAACGAAACATCGCCAAGGGGCTCGCGCCGCGTGAGGCCGCCATCCAGGCGATGAAGGAGGTCAGCAGCGCCGTCATCGCCGTGGCGCTGGTGCTGTGCGCCGTGTTCGTGCCCACCGCGTTCATCAGCGGCATCACCGGCCAGTTTTACCGCCAGTTTGCGCTCACCATCGCCGTGTCCACGGTCATCTCCGCCTTCAATTCACTCACGCTCAGCCCCGCCTTGTGCGCCCTTCTGCTGCAGCCGCACGGGGCGAAGACGGACTGGTTCTCGCGCCTCATCCACTTCGTGTTCGGCTGGTTCTTCGCCCTGTTCAACAAGGTGTTCCAGTTCGGCTCGAACGTTTACGCCGGACTCGTGCGCAAACTCATCCGCCTCGCCCTGCTGGTCATCCTGGGTTACGGCGGGCTGCTCTTCCTCACGCAGAAGGTCTTCAACACCGTCCCCGGCGGCTACATCCCCGCGCAGGACATGGGCTACGCCATCGTTCTGGTGCAGTTGCCCGACGCCGCCGCGTTCGAGCGCACTGACGCGGTCGTGCGCAAGATGGACCGCATGGCGCAGGAGATCCCCGGCATCGTCCACACCTTCGCCATCTCCGGTTACAGCTCCATCTTGCAGGCCAACCAGCCCAACGTCGGCGCGGCCTTCCTCGTCTTCGACGACTTCCACAACCGCACCACGCCCGAGCTCAAAGGCGACCGCCTTCTGGCCACCATCCGGCAGAAATTCGCCACGATTCAGGAGGGGCGCGTGCTCGTGCTGCCACCACCGCCGCTGCGCGGCCTCGGAAACGCCGGTGGGTTCAAAATCCAGGTGCAGGACCTCAACAACGCCGGCCTGGAGGCTCTCGAAGCCGCCACGCAGAAGCTCCTCGCCGCCGCGCAGAATGAGCCGGGCCTCAATTCGCTTGTCACCGGCTTCCGCGCACGCACGCCGCAGTTCAAACTGGAGATCAACCGCGCCCAGGCGAAGACCATGGGCGTCTCGCTCGCGGATCTGAACGAGGCGCTGCAGGTCTATCTCGGCTCCGTGTATGTGAACGACTTCAATCTGTTCGGCCGCACCTATCAAGTCACCGCGCAGGCCGATCCGCTCTTCCGCAAGGACCCCGCGGATGTCTCCCGCATCAAGATTCGCAACCAGGCGGGCGAGATGGTGCCGCTGGGAGCGCTGGTCAAAGTGGTGAAAACGGGTGGAGCCGACCGCGTGCAACGCTACAACCTCTACTACTCCGCCGACATCAACGGCAACACCGCCACCGGTGTGAGTTCCAGCCAGATGATCGAAAAGATCGAGCGCCTCGCCAAGGAGCACCTGCCGGGCGGTTTCGCCATCGAGTGGACCGACCTCACCTATCAGCAGATCCTCGCAGGAGACACGCTCATCTACATCTTCCCACTGTGCGTGATCTTCGTCTTCCTCGTGCTGGCAGCGCAATACGAGAGCTGGAGCATGCCGCTCGCAATCATCCTGATCGTGCCGATGTGCCTGCTCTCCGCCATCGGCGGCGTGTGGCTGCGCGGACTCGACAACAACATCTTCACGCAGATCGGCCTCGTCGTGCTCGTCGGTCTCGCGGCCAAAAACGCCATTCTCATCGTCGAATTCGCCAAACAACTTCAAGACGAGGGCATGGACCGCGTGAAAGCCGCCGTGGAGGCCTGCCGACTGCGTCTGCGCCCCATTTTGATGACGAGCTTCGCCTTCATCCTCGGCGTTCTCCCGCTCGTGCTCGCCACCGGAGCAGGAGCCGAGATGCGCCAGGCCCTCGGCACCGCCGTCTTCTTCGGCATGATCGGCGTCACGATCTTCGGATTGCTCTTCACCCCCGTCTTCTACGTCATCCTCCGCGCCATCGTTGAAAGGCGTGCAAAAGCGACACCTTCAATCACTCATCATGAAGCACACGCCTGAAGCTCCCGATCTTACGGTCACAAAGATCGCGACAGCGTCCTGGAGTGCGCCGGTCCTCCGGCGCTTTCGAACGTCTCCCGGCCTGCGCAAAGCTCCAGAGGGCTGGAGCACTCCAAAACGCTGCCGCGCGGATCGTCATCTCCCTCTGTTGCTGGCCGGTCTTCTCTCCAGTTGCACCGTCGGCCCGAAATTCCTCCAGCCGCAGCCGAAGATGCCTGCGGACTATGCCTCCAAGTCGTCCAACAACCTCCGCGCCGAACCCACCTGGTGGCGCAGGCTCAATGACAGCACGTTGAACCAGCTCATCGCTCAAGCCACCGAGCAGAACAAAAACCTCGCCGTCGCCAAATCGCGACTGCTTGAGGCCCGCGCACTCTGGCGCGAGGCGCAGTTCGACTTCGCGCCCACCGTCACCGCCAGCAGCAGCTATGACACGACCCAGCTCGGCGCCTCGATGAACGCGGCCTTCCGCGGCCGCACCGTCGATACCTGGCGCACGGGTTTCGATGCCGACTACGAACTCGACCTCTTCGGACGCGTCCGAAACAGCGTGAAGGCCGCCAAAGCCACCAGCGCCGCGGCGGAAGCCAGCTTGCAGGACCTGCTCATCACGCTGCAGGCCGAGGTGACCATCAATTACCTCGAACTTCGCGGTGCCCAGGCTCAACTCAGCGTCGCACAGGAAAACGCCGGCAATCAAAGCGAAGCCCTGCGCATCGCCGAAGCCTCCCTCAAAGGCGGACGCGGCACGCAGCTCGATGTCGCACGCGCCAACGCCCTTTTGAACGCCACGCAGGCGCAAATCCCCACTTACGAGGAAAGCGTCGCCAAAGCCATCCACCGCCTCGCCGTGCTCAGCGGCCGCAATCCCTCCGAATTGCGCCCGCAGCTCCAAAAAGCGCTCAAACAGCCCGCAGTGCCCTCAAGCGCTGCCATCGCCAAACCCGCTGAGCTGCTGCGCCTGCGCCCTGACATTCGCATGGCCGAAAACACCCTCGCAGCCGCCACGGCGCGTGTGGGCATCGCCACCGCCGATTTGTTTCCGCGACTCACCTTCGGCGGACGTTTGAATCTGGAAGGCCAGACGCTCGCCAGCCTCAATCAATACGGCTCACCCGCCTACAGCCTCGGTCCGCGCCTCAGTTGGGCCTTCTTGAACCTCGGTCGCGTGCGTCAGCAGATCAAAGCCGCGGGTCATCGTGCCGACGCCGCTCTTTCGACCTATGAGCAGACCGTCCTCCTCGCCCTCGAAGAGGTCGAAAACGCCCTCACCAGCTACGACCGCGAGCGTCAGCGCCTCCGCCACCTTGAAGCCAGCGCCGCCAGCGCCCGTGAAGCCGCCACTTTGGCCCGCCAGCGTTACCAAGACGGCGTCGCCGACTTCCTCACTGTCCTCGACGCCGAACGCGTCGCCCTCGGAGCGCAAAACGACATCGTCCTCAGCCGCACGAGGGCAACCGCCGCCTGGGTCCGCATCCACAAGGCGATGGGTGGGGGGAATTGAGCGAAGCTCGTTTCAGGTTTCAGGTTCCACGTTTCATGATGCGGCCGCGAGCACTCGGCCACTTGAAACTTGGAACATAAAACGATTGAGACTCACTTCCGGGCCGCCACTGCTTGGTGCGCCGTCTCCTGTAGAAACCGCGCAAACTCGGCATCGAGTCCTGTGGGGATGACGGCCAGCCCGACCGGGCTTTCGCCAAACAACACCTCATACCACACGCAGGCACCGAGATACTCTCCCGCCATGTTCGCGTGATGACCGTCCATGCCGAGCGTGATCTTTTTGCCGTCCTTCGACTTCGCCCAGCGCCAGCCGACATGCAGTGAATGCGTCTGGTCGGGCAGTTCGGGCTTCTTCGCCGTTTTGGGGTCGAAGGGTTTCGGATCAGGCTTGTAACCCCACTTCGGGTCCGTGTCCGCGAGATGGAAGGCATCACCGGTGGGAATGAGGCGTGCGCCATATTCCGCAGCAAGCTTTTCATAGGACGCCCGCAGGCCGTTGTACATCTCGTCCTGCGTCTTCGGCTCGCCAGGCTTGGGTTCCTTCACCGCGAAACGCGGATCGTCCACTCGATACTCCCACGTCTCATGCACGAGCAGCTTCGCCTGCGGCGCGTGTTTCACGATCAGATCCCGCAGGAAGCCCGCATACGGCTGATACGTGGCGTAATCGTGGCTCTTGATGCTCGCCTGCTGGATCGTGACGAAGTCCCAGCGATCCGCAGCGAGGTTTGCGATCAGATCCTTGCCGTTCGTGTAGAGCCGTGCCTTGCCTTCCGTCTTCGCTTTGTCCGCATGCACCTGTAACGACGCTCCGCCGATGACGAGGGAGTTTTGGATCAGGGTGTGGCCGCCAGCCTTGGCGAGATCCTTCAGGTGATGCGTGGCATTCGCGGAGAAGCTGTTGCCAATGGTCAGCAGCTTCACCGTTTGCGGCTCTCCCGCGTAGGTCGAGGCCCAGAGCAACCATGAGACGACGAAGACGAGCGTTTTCATGGCAGGGATCAATGATGGCAGCCGCAACCCTCGCCGCAGCCGCCTTTCTTCACCATCTCCTCAGGTGAAGGAACACGACCACTTTCCAGGCTCTTGCCGACAAAGGCATTCACCGCCTCCGCCACACCGCTGAGGATGTTCTGCGCACCGAGAAAGCCGGAGATCACGGGATTGGACTCGCAACGGTCCTGCAAGCCGTTGAAACGGGAGATCTCCTCGGCAGTCGGTTCCTCGTCGTGATGCTGCTTCTGATGCAGCGCACGGCCGAGCGTGGCCATCTCGCGATACAGCGACATGGCCGCGTCATCGGCCAGGAAGGTCTCGGCCTGAAGGCGGGCGTTTTTCACATCACCATCGGCCACGAGGGCTTCGCAGAGCTCGATGATCTTGGACTGGATGAGGGGGGATGCGGTCATGGGGGCGCGAGAGTAGGCCGGAAACCCGTTTTCACAGGAAAATCTCGGAATTTTTGCCCTTCCTGCCTCTCCAACACAACACGCCATGAAACATCTCCTCAGCGCCCTGCTCCTCCTCACTTCCATCGTCTCCGCCGCCCCACCCGAGGACTTCACCGTGCGTGCAGCGGCTGGAAAAGGCAGCTTCACGCTGAAGGAAGCGCGTGGGAAATTTGTCGCGCTTCATTTCCTGCTCAAAACCGAATGCCCGCTGTGCCTGAAGCACACCCGCGACTACTTCGCCAAATCCGCGACACTGCCCAACGTGACGCAGATTTTCCTCAAGCCGGACTCCGACCGCGAAATCGAGGCCTGGGCGTCCAAACTGCCTGCCGAGGACCTCGCCAAGAATCCGATTTACCGCGATCCTTATGCGAAACTCGCGAAAGCCTTCGACATTCCCGATGGCTACAATTTTCACGGCCAGACCGTGCACTTCCCCGCCACCATCCTGATCGGTCCCGATGGCAAGGAAGTCTTCCGTTATGTCGGCAAGAGCAATGCTGACAGGCTCTCCTTTGAGGCACTTGCCGCCAAGGTGGCCGAGCTCACGAAATGAGCCTCACCAGCTCCGCGCCGTCTCCAGGTTCCGTTTGAATCCCTCGCGCACCAGCGAGAGGTCGGAATCCATCGCGATCCACGTCAGGCCCAGTGCCTTGAGCTTTTCCTTGTCATCCGCATGCCGCACGAGGATGCCGCAGCCTTTGCCGTGATCCTTCGCCGCCTTCACGACGGCGTTCAGGCACTCGTCGTAGCTGCGCGGCGACTTCCGCGCCTTCAAATCGTAGCTCAAATCGGCCGGGCCGATGAAGAGCGCATCAATGCCCTCCACCGCGGCGATTTGCTCCGCATTCGCCACGCCTTCCGCCGTCTCGATTTGCGCGAGGATGATCGGTTTGGGCATCTCCTCGCCGGGGAGCCTCATGCCGTAGCCATAGGCCCTCACGGTACGTGAAACGCCTCGCGTGCCGTTTGGTGGATAGGTCGCTGCTTTCACACAATGCTCTGCCTGCGCCACGGTGTCCACATGCGGCACCATGATCCCATCCGCGCCCCAATCGAGAACGCGACCGATCAAATCGGCATGCGGAGCACTCACGCGCACAATCGCCAGCGTGTTGCTGCCTCGCAACGCACGCAGTTGGTTTGGCAGCGCGGCCTCCGACTCACAACCGTGCTCCAAGTCGATGAGAACCCAGTCAAAGCCACACTCTGCCGCGAGTTCCGTGACTGCGGGTGATCCGATGGAGAGAAAGGTGCCGATGTGAGTTTTCATGGTGAGAGAATGTCGAGGCCGCTGTCCTCCCGCAAGCCGCGTAAAGCGATGGCCAGCTTGGAAAGAGTGATTTCACGCAGGTTTGAGCCTGAGGAACCGCTGCTGATGAGGAAGAAGCCGTCGTCGCGATCAAAGTAGCCCGCTCCGACGCGGATGACCGCTTTCACGATCATGTTTCGCAGCAAGTGCAGCCAGAAACGCTGAAGATGATGCTGTGGCAATTCACGCACGCTTTGATAGCCCTCGAAGGCCCTGCGCAAAAACGCTGCATCATGAAAACACGCCAGCAGGGACAAGTCATCCATCGGATCGCCCGCAATGCTGTCATCAAAGTCAATGAAGGCAGCGATTTGATCGCGAATGCCGAGGATGTTCCAAAGCGCGAGGTCTTTGTGCACGAGGCAGCCGTGTTCGAGTTGTAGCAGCGCACGATGGCTCTCAATCTCCGCCCGAATCTCATCCGCATTCGCCAAAAAGCCGCGCTGCGTCAAAAAGCGCAGATGATCATCGAGACGCAGGTGGAAGTAGTCGGCGTAAGTCGTGCGATAGCCGCGAAGCTGCTCATCCAGCACTCCAAAGCCCTCCAATGTGATCGCCTGCCACTTTGCCACCGCCGCGCCGATCTCGAAGGCGATCTTCGGCACCTCCAGCGTGCCTTGTTTGAACCAGTGATTCAAATCCGGCACTGAAACTCGCTCCAAAGCCTGCCAGGCGAACGAAACACGAATCCGCGAGGCATCGCAGCCAAACACACGAGGCGTGACCACCCCCGCCGCACGCACACGATCCAGCAATGCCGACTCCACGGCCAGATGCGCGTCTTTTTCGGGTCCATTCTCCACGCGGACGAAAAGCGGCTTTCCATCCACTTCAGCATTCCACGTGAGATGGTTGCCCTGACCGGCTCCAGGGCTCAAAACGACGTTTTTCGTGTCAAAGTGCCTACATAGCTCCTTTTCGAGCTGCGCGGCCAGATTCGCATCCGCTTCACCACGCGACTGGGTGCCGTGAAAGGCCGCCGTGCGGTCACATTTCCAGTAATAGATGTCGCGGCGGTTCATGCGGAGGGTGGACGACGCTTCCAGATGGCGGCGGCGATGCCTCCGATGATGTTTTGCATCACGCCACTGAAGACACCTGCGGCGGCGGCGAGCGGCATCGCCGCAAAGTGCTCACGGGCGAGTGAGGCTGCCATGCCACCGTTTTGCATGCCGACCTCAATGCTGACCGTGCGGGCGATGGACTCAGGATAACGCAGCATCTTCGTCAGGCCATACCCCACGCCAAAGCCGAGCACATGCAGCGCAAAGGCTGCCAGAGCCAGCTTGCCGAAATTCGCCGCGATGGCGTCCGCGCTGGCCGCCACGATGCCTCCGCTCACGAGCGTGAAGGCCAGCACGGCCACCGTCGGTCCGCAGGCTCCGATTTGATCCGCCGTGCGCGGTAGCCGCCATCGGATCAATATGCCGAGCACCACCGGCGCGATGGTGAGTTGAAAAGCGGATACACACAACCCCCACGCGTCCACGGGCACATACTGGCCTGCGAGCGTGCTCGTCCACATCGGCGTGAAGAAAAAGGCCAGCAGCGTGGAGCACATCGTGAGCACCACAGACAGGGCCACGTTCGCTTTGGCGAGGTAGCTGATCATGTTCGACGCCATGCCGCCGGGGCAACTCGCCACCAGAATGATGCCCACGGCGAGGCCTGGCTCCAAACCGAGCATCTTCGCCGTGGCCCAACCGGCGAGTGGCATGATCGTGTACTGCGCGATGAAGCCCAGCGCGACACACCCCGGCATGCGGCCGATGGCTTTGAAGTCGTCCAGACTCAAAGTGAGCCCCATGCCGAGCATCGACGCCGCCAGCGACCAAAAAATCCACGGCTTGTCGAACCACAGCATCGTCTGCGGTTTGTAAAACGCGATGACAGCCAGCGTGACGAGCCACACGGGATACAGATTGTTGAACCAGTCGAAGAAGCGCTTCATGAGATCATTTGGAAGTATCACGCACGCCATCAAATTGCGGCCCACCCGCGCCGACGTAGCCGCCGCTGGTGCCTTTTTCATCCGGCGTGACCCAGAAGGCATACAACGAGCCCTTCGACTGATGGAAGCGCAATTTCACCGTCTTCCCAATCAGGTCTGTAAGGTCAATACCGTCAGCCCATTCCACCTTCAGCTTCGTTTGATCCCCCGAAGCCACTTTGGAGCTACGCAGCACCTTTCCAGCCTCATCGAGCACTTCCACACGCACCTCGCCGTTCATATTCACGAAGAGATGCCTGCCTTTGAACTTCACCGGACGCGTCGTCAGCTCGCCAGAGCCATCCATCGAGGCAAAACCATCGCGCCGCAGTGTGGCGAGGCCAATGCTACCGCCGGTATACATGCCGCGATGCCCGCTCGGCGCGATGCCGCTGGTGCCCATGTAGGGAAAGACGAGTTGGTCATCGAGCACGACAAACACACCCGCCGCGCCGTGCAGATACGCACGATCCCACGAGCCCTCCGTGCGCGATCCGACGATGAAGCCGCGTCGATCCGGCCGATCCCAGTGAAAGCCATCGCGACTGAAGCCGAGCTCGAGATCGAGTAGCTTCGGGAATTTACCTTTCTCGCAGACGCCGTTGTTCGGGCCGCGATGGATGTAATGCATGCCGACCATGAGGCTTTCGTAGGCCACCGCATTCAGACTGTAGAGCTGCGCAGCCTCGCCCGCGCCGGGATAGCGACCCTGCGGCTCGGGGAGATCGAGTTTGTCCGTGCAGGTCCAAAACACGCTCTTCTTCCAGTCCGCTCCCGCGAGGAAATCATCGCTCTCGCAATAATAACGGCTGCGACCGCGTGAGGTGCCGATCTTGATGCTGAAGCACCACTTCTCGCGGAAGGGATTGAAGAAGAAGGAGCAGTAATCATCCGCCGCGATGGTCGTCGTCACCGCATCGGAGAACGTTTTGCCATCGGAGACATGCAGCGAGTGCATGAAGCCCTGCGGCCGCTGCTCCTTCGGCACATGTAGCCAGCAGGTGATGTATTTGAGGCGCTCCGCGGGTGATTTGGCATTCAAATCGAGCCACACGCAGTTATCGGAGCCGCCCGTGACGAGCTTCGGTCCGGTCCAGCGCAGTCCTTCGGGCAAAAGCTGCCCTTTGCGCGTCCACGTCTTCATGTCTGGGCTCGTCGCAAGCGACAACGCCCCGCGCCAACCAGCGACGTAGAACATCTTGAAGAGCTTTTCCGATGGATCGTAAAACACGCCGCCCTGACCGGTGAAAGTGGTCGCTTCCTCGCCCTTCTCACCTTCTCTCGCGGGTCCGAGTTCGCGCTCGGTCTCGGCTTTGAAGACCGGATTGCCCTCAAACTTCTTCGCCTGATGAAATGTGCGTTTGAGCGTGGTTTTCTCGATGAGGAAGTCATCGACGAAAAGCTGCCTGCCGAGGTCGATGGGGATGACTTTCGGCTTCTTCTTCAAATACGGCACTTCCATCACCGCATCGCTCGGCTCGCGGTAACGCGGCGGCCATTGATCGGGCAGTTCGATGCCGTTGTAGAGCTTTTCGGGCTTTGGGCCGGTGGCCTTGTTCGCGAGCATGAGCAGCTTCGCGTCCTTCGACACGATTTTGCCCGCCAGAACATCCTCCTCGCGAAACTTCGCCAGCAGGATCTCCGCGTCGGTGTGCCGGTTCCAGTCATAGAGGATGTGGATCAGCCCATCGGGCGCTTCGAAGCCATCGGGATACGACACCGCGTTGCGTTCGTCGAGCAGCAGGCCGCCTTTCCACGTCTGGCCCTCGTCCTCGGACAGCCACGCGCTCATGTGGGTGCGCTTTGGCAGTCGCTCCGTGGGCGAGCCATTCTTCACCAGCAAGATGCGACCTGATTTGAGCCGACGCAGAAAAAAACGAGCATTCACATTTTGCACCGTCGCGGCAGGTTTCGGCTCGCTCCACGTTTTGCCGCCATCGCTGGAGAAGCTCTCATGCGGCTGGCCCTTCGTGCGGGCGAGCATCCACAAGCGACCGTCCTTCAACTCGACCATCATGTGCTCGTCGAACTCCCAATCCGGGAACTGCAAACTGCCGCGCTCCTTCCACGACGCGCCTTCATCGGTCGATTCAAACACGCGGCACGTTTTCTTGTGCCAGTCGGATACCGGCAGCAACCACGTGCCATCTTTGAGCACCGTCGGCTTGTTCAGCGTGCAACCCTCCGCAAACATCGCCGGCGTGCTCCACGATGGCTCCGCCGCATCGGGATCATCGCAGCGCATGAACCAATTCGTGATGCGCTTCTGCGGATCGCCGAGTTGCTGATCGAGAAACAGCCACAAGCGCCCCTTTGGATCCGTCCAAAGATTCCCCACCAGCGCCCCGCTGACCTTCTGCGCCGCCTCCATGCGTGCGCCGACCGCCACACGAGGCTTCGACCACGTCGCGCCGTCATCATCGCTCGTCGCCAGCAGGAAATACCCATCATGCTTGTCCCCCGTGCCTGTCCAGCAACCCCAGATGCGCCCCTTCGGCGTGCGGTCCATCCCAATGATCATCGCGCCACCGCGTGCCTCGTCTTGAAACTCCGCGCCAGGATTCGTGATGACGGAAGGAGTGAAACGATCCGGCATCTTCGACGCAGGCTGCGCGGCGGCAGAAATCGTGGCGGCGATGACGAGGAGCAAGGCGTGGGAGAGGCTGGACATGTGGTGAAAACGTCCGCCACGGCCTGACCTCGCACGTCTGGCAAGTGAACCCTGTGTTATGATAACCTGTCTTCACCGCCCTGCGGCCGGCTCCATGGCTCGCCCCGCTTTTGGCGAAGTAATGGTTGAAAACTGCGGCTGCCAAAGCCCGATTACAGGCTTCCGCCAAAAACCCACCCTAACCCCCATGAAGCACATCTGCCTCCTCGCCCTTCTCGCCGCCATGTCCCTCCCCGCCCTCGCGCAGGATGCGGATCAGGCCGTTCTCGAACTGAAGCCCCACCCGCAAAACCCGCTGGGCTATGACAAAACGGAACTCGCCGTGAAGGCGGGCCAGAAGGTGAAGCTCACGCTCACCAACACGGGCAGCATCGCCCCGCAGCCACACAATTTCCTCCTGTTGAAGCCGGGCAAGCTGGACTCCGTGGGAGCCCAGGCCAACGCGATGCTCGCCGATCCCCAGGGCATGGCGAAGAACTACATCCCCGAGGCCGCGAGAGCCGACATCCTCGCCAACACGAAGCTGGTGCAGCCGAACCAGTCCGAGACCATTGAATTCGTGGCTCCGGCGGAAGCGGGCGACTACCCGTACATCTGCACCTTCCCCGGCCACTGGATGCTCATGCGTGGCGTGATGCACGTCACGAAATAAAACTCACCCACACACACAACCCAACGCGCAATCCCATGAAAACGCTCGTCTCCATCCTCGCCGTGATCATCACGCTCACCTCCGCCGTCCGTGCGGAGGAGGGCAAACTCGAAGTCGCCGGCCTCTCCTTCAAATTCGACTCGCCGTGGGCCGCGGTGGAAAGCAGCGGCATGTTCCGTGCCGGCACTCTCCAGGCGAAGGTGGAAGGCGTGGACAAGCCCTTGGAGGCCGTGTTCTACCACTTCCCCGGCCCAGGCGGCGGCGGTGGTGTGGAGGCGAACGTGCAGCGCTGGCTCGGCCAGTTCCAGGGCACGCCCGAGTCGAAGCGCGAGGAGCTGGACGCCGGCGGCAAGAAGATCACGCTCGTGACCGCCAGCGGCACCTACAACGACGGTCCGCCCATGGGAGCGAAGACACCGCGTGAGAACTACACGCTGCTGGCCGCGATCGTGCCGACCGAGGACTCGAATGTCTTCGTGAAGCTCGCCGGTCCCAAGGACGTCATCGCGAAGATCATGGATGGCTTCAAAAAGATGGTCACCAGCCCGTTTGCGAAGTGATGTTTGATTCGGAACGCTGAAACAAAGCAGCACTCACACTGAAAAGCGGATGGCATCCCCATCCGCTTTTTTCATGTCTGCGCAAAACGCGTTTTCCCTGCGCAAACCGATGGAATGACACCGCCGTGCATCACGCGTTTGCCAAATCGAAAACCGAGTTGGCACGCACGATGCTTTGCTTCGCGTCGGAGTCCATCCAACTACAGACCTATGCTCAAGCACACACCCACTCGAAACTGGAGCGGCGTCGTCATGACAGCCCTCGCCGCCTTCTCGTCCCTCGCATTCAGCCTTGGTGAACTCCAGGCGCAGGATGCAGCACCGCCTGCGCCCGCCGCGGCCGCCGCCCCCGCGGCACCAGCCCCGGCTCCCGCAGCCGCGCCAGCACCTGCACCCGCGGCACCTGCCGAAGCCCCCGCCGAGGAGGCGAAGGGTCCCTCCACCGAACTCTTCACCACAAACAACCTGTGGATGATGCTTTCGGCCGCGCTCGTGTTCATCATGCACCTGGGTTTCGCCTGCGTTGAGTCCGGTCTCACCCAGTCCAAGAACACGGTGAACATCCTGTTCAAGAACACCCTCATTCCCTGCATCGGCCTGCTCACGTATGCGCTCTGCGGTTTCAATCTGATGTATCCCGGCTTCGCCGATGGTGATTCGCAGTTCTGGTTCAAATTCTCCGGCTTCGGCATCACGACCGATGCCGCCGGTGTGACCTCCAGCTACAACGTGGGCTACACCTACTGGACCGACTTCCTCTTCCAGGCCATGTTCGCCGCGACCGCCGCCACCATCGTCTCCGGCGCTGTCGCCGAGCGCGTGAAGCTCAGCACCTTCATGGTGTTCTCCATCATCTTCGTCGCCATCGCCTACCCGATCGCAGGAAGCTGGAAGTGGGGCAACGGCTGGCTGAACCGCCTTGAGACTCCGTTCTATGACTTCGCCGGTTCCACGCTGGTGCACTCTGTCGGCGGCTGGGGCGCCCTTGCAGGCATTCTTCTCCTTGGGCCTCGTCTGGGCAAATACACCGCGGATGGCAAGATCAAGCCGATCCTCGGTCACAGCATGCCCCTCGCCACCATCGGCGTGTTCCTCCTCTGGCTCGGCTGGTTCGGATTCAACGGCGGCTCCGTCCTTTCCGCTGATCCGGGCCTCGTCTCCCTGACCCTCGTCACGACGTGCCTCGCCGCTGCCGCGGGTGGTGTCGCCGCCGCCCTCGCCTCCGTCATCTTCATGAAGAAGCCGGACCTCTCCATGGCTCTGAACGGCATCCTCGCCGGTCTCGTGGGCATCACCGCCGGCGCTGACCAGATGGCTGCTGCGAGCTCCATCTACATCGGTGCCATCGCAGGTGTGCTGGTCGTGCTCTCCGTGCTGTTCTTTGACAAGATCAAGATCGACGATCCCGTCGGTGCCGTGTCCGTCCATCTCGTGTGCGGCATCTGGGGCACGCTGGCAGTCGGCATCTTCGGTGCCAAGGCCGGCATGCCGCAGCTCATGAGCCAGCTCAAGGGTGTGGCCGCCTACGGCGTGTTCACCTTCGTCTTCGCCTTCGTCCTGTTGCTGATCCTCAAGATCGTCATGGGTCTGCGTGTCAGCCCCGAGGAGGAATCCGAGGGTCTCGACATCGGCGAGCACGGCAACGTGGCTTACCCGAGCTTCCAGGCGAACCATTGATCCTGGTCTCACGACACGTCTGACAAACTCCACAAACTCCCCGGCGCGAAAGGCGTCGGGGAGTTTTTTTTGGCCTTGGCACGGGCATTGCTTTCCCCCGTGCCAACAGGCCAAAAAATTTCGGCCCCCATCCAACCATCATCTCGCAATGACTCGACTACTGCCCCGCTGGCGCACGTTTGCGTGCGGTCTCCTCGTCTCCACCTTCCTCGGCGCTGGACTCCGCGCCCAGGACGCGGCCCCCGCCGCACCACCGGCTCCGGCCGCGGCTGCTCCGGCGGCACCAGCAGGCCCCACGCTCGAGCAACGCGTGATCGACCTCGAGAAATACGTCGGCAACTCGAAGCCGGGTGAGGACGGAGACGCCAAGTGGGAGTCCAAGATCGCCGGCCCCGGCCCCGGTCACAACGCCTGGCAGATGACCAGCACCGCGCTGGTGATCTTCATGACGCTTCCTGGCTTGTTCCTGTTCTACGGCGGCCTGGTCCGCAAAAAGAACGTCCTCTCCGTCGTCGCGCAGTGCATGGGCATCGCCGGCATGGTCACCATCCTCTGGTGGGCCTGCGGTTACAGCCTTTCCTTCGGTGCAGGGAACGCCTTCATCGGCGACCTCGGCAACGCCATGCTCAAAGGCGTCTCCCCGTATGTCTCCGGCGCGGGCTACCACTGGATCTCGGATGCCATGTGGGCCATGTTCCAGCTCAGCTTCGCCATCATCACCCCGGCGCTCATCGTCGGCGCCATCGCGGAGCGCATGAAATTCATCTCCATCATGCTGTTCGTGGCGATCTGGATGTTCGCCGTCTATTTCCCCTTCGCCCACATGGTGTGGGGCGGGACCGGCTTCATGTGCGGCCCGCTCAATCCGGGTGCCACCATCAAGGCCATCGACTTCGCCGGCGGCACGGTCGTCCACATGACCTCCGGCTGGAGCGCCCTCGTGCTCTGCATCCTCCTCGGCAAACGTCAGGGCTACGGCAAGGAGCCGATGGCTCCGCACAGCATGGTGCTCTGCGCCGTCGGCACCGGCATGCTCTGGGTCGGCTGGTATGGCTTCAACGCCGGCTCCGCCCTCGGTGCTGACGGCATCGCCTCGAACGCCTTCATGACCACCACGCTCGCCGCCGCCACCGCAGGCTTCGTCTGGGGCATGGTGGAGTGGATCCTCAAGGGCAAGCCCTCCGTGCTCGGCTTCTGCTCCGGCATCGTCGCCGGTCTCGTCGTCATCACCCCGGGTGCCGGCTTTGTCACCGCCACCTCCTCCATCATCATCGGCGTCCTCGCCGGTGTGATCCCCTTCCTCGCGGTCGCCTATCTGAAGAAGATGCTCGGTTACGATGACGCCCTCGACACCTTCGGCGTCCACGGCGTCGGCGGCACCTTGGGAGCCATCCTCACCGGCGTCTTCGCCAGCAAGGAAGCCAACCCAGGCATCGAGGGCCTCCTCGACGGCCTGCTCATGGAACAGCTCAAGGCCGTCGGCCTCACCATCGTGTGGAGCGTCGCCGCCACGCTGGTCATCACCATCATTGTGAAGATCATCGTCGGCCTGCGTCCTGATCCGGAGGTGGAAAGCCTCGGCCTCGACCTCGCCGAACACGGCGAAGGCGGCTACGAGCATTGATACATCTTCTCCTGCAAGTGGGTGTCGTGTTAACCTCGAAGCCGGGCTGGTCTCTCCAGCCCGGCTTTTTGTTTTTTGTGAGCGGTTGAATCCCTGGCGGTGAGAGAGAACTGGGCATTGAGCATTGTGAACTGAGCACTGAGCAACAAGGGGCTGCGCTTTGCCTTTCCGCGCGTCCCACCCCGGCTCTGGAGGGGCCAGGCTTCGAGTCGCCGTCATGCTGCCGCCTGCCGCTACGAACAGCGAACTGGACCGCCATCAGGGAAGGGTGGCGCGGGCCTGGAGGGTGGTGAAGCCGGTGGGGAAGGTGACGGTGGCGGTCCAGGTGGCGGTGTTGATGTCGCCGCTTTGAAAGGTGGCGGTGCTCCAGGTGGCCGCGGCACCGAACTTCGGGGCGGAGCGGACCTCGACGAGGCCGGTGGTGGGAAAGTTCGTGGTTTGCAGGGTGACAGTGGTCGCCCCGGTGGTGGAGATGCCGATGTCGGCGGCGAGATCGAGCGGCGCGGTGGGCACGGCGGGGGCGGACACGGCGTCCACGGCGACGACTTTCACGGTGGGAGCGGTGTTCCCCGGCCAGATGACAGGCGGGGTGGCGGGTGGCACGGCGATGGTCTGGGGCAGGGTGACGAGACTGCCGGCGACGGTGTTGGATTCGAGCCGGATGCGGCCATCGTTCCGCGTGTCAATGGTTCCGGTGCCGCTGATGCTGTTGGCCACGATGCGGACGGCTCCTCCGCTGCCCGTGCCGTTTCCGGTGGAGGTGATGGCTCCTGTCACTTGAACCGAATTGGCGGCTGCGATCAGGATGGCTCCGCCACCGCCTGAACCACCGCCATAAGGAGTGGCACCTCCGCCTGAACCTCCGATCAACGGGGTGATGGAGGGGTTTCCGTAAACGGATGCATATGAGCCAGGCGAGTCGTTGAAAGTGGAAAGAGGAGGGGCTCCTCCAAGCCCAAGTCCGGCACCTCTTCCGAGGGAACCATTCGGGCCGCCACGAAATCCACCCGGTCCTGGTTCTGCCAGCAGGTTGTTGTTGGGCGGAGCCGATCCGTTGAGATTGACGGTTCCAGCGATGGTCACATTTCCCTGCACCAGCCAGACCACCGGAGCGCGGCTGGGATGATTGATGAAGGTGACTGTGCGGGTGGGGTTGATGGTGACGGAGCTGTATTTGAAAACGATGGCGCGTTTCGCGGGATCGAAGATGCCCTTGCCCACATTGGCGCTGTTGTTCGCGTCCCAGGTGCCCGTGACGGCCTGAGAGAGGTCGATCACGGTGTTGGCGCTGACATTGAGCGCACCGTCGGAGCCATCGCTGGGAATGGCGATCTGCGCCGACAGGCTGGCGGCACCGGCTAGCAGCACGATGGAGAGGAGGTGGATCAGTTTGGTTTTCATGAGAGGACGGACGGCGTGGAGGTTCAAGGCAGGGATTTGAGGACGGAGACTTCGGGGGAGACGGCCTGGAGCGCAGGCGTGACGACAAACGAGTTGAAGACGCTGACCTCGGGCGAGACGGCCTGGAGCGTCGGGGTGAGGGCAAATGAGTTGAAGACGCTGACCTCGGGCGAGATGGCCTGCACGGCTGGTCCGGTCACCGGGGCGGTGTTGAAGAGGCTGACTTCGGCGGAGACCGCTGCCACACTCGCTCCGGTGACGGGAGGGAAATTGAACACGCTGGTCTCGGCGGAGAGTGCTTCGACCGTGAAGCCGGTGGTGTGCGGGAACCGGTAAACACTGACCTCGTCGGAGATGGCAAAGGTGTTGTTGAAGACGCTCGTCTCGACGCTGTAGAATTCGGTCACGCGAGTGAGGCCGAAGCGGAGGCGGTAGGCTTCGAGGTTGGTGAGGCCTGGTTGCAGGGGGCTGGGTTCACCAGCGTCCGCAGGGTCCACCGGAGCGAGGCCGTTGAGCAGCTCCCACAGGTCGTCCATGCCGTCCTGATCCACATCGGAAGGGGACCAGACGGAGATGGCTTCCGCACGGAAGAAGCCCCGTGTCTCGCCAACGGCCGGGAGATAGTCGAAGGTGGCGGCGGGGGCGCCCAGGGCCGCATCAATGGTGGAAAACTGCCGGAGGTCCGTGCTGTGCTGAAAGTGGAAGTAGTGGTCGGGCAGTGCGCCGACGGTGATTTGATACTGCACTCCGTTTTTCTGAATGGCGCTGTGGGGAAACACCTGCGCTGCGGCTGTGCCGCCGACGAGGAGCAGGGCCACAGTCCAAAGCCGTGACAACACGTGGCCGATGGATCGGGGCATCAAGCGCATGATTCAGGTGGAGTGAGGATAGAGCCGGGAGACCGCGTGCCGTTCAGCGGATGACACCGGCTTTCCGATAGACATCGACGATGTCGAGAATGGTGCGGGCGAACGGCGCGGGCAGATACCAGTGGACGTTTTCATAGGTGCGTCCGTAGGCCGAGACAGGCATGTTGGTGAGGCCGGGCACGGAGCCGGAGACGCGGTCGCGGAAAGCGGTCTTCACGCAAAGCGGGAACCCGCGGTCGCGCAGGAGCTGGTAGGGCACTTCCTTGGTGGTGCTGGCGTTGTAGGTGAGGTTGATGAAGTTGTAGCAGGGCTCACGAATGCCGTCGGGCTGCGGCAGCCAGCGGATGTATCGGCCGTTTTGATCGACGAACTGGACGGAGACGATGCAGCGTTCCTTGTCGATGAGGAGGAACATCTGGTTGAAGGGCTGGCCGTGGTCGAGGAAGCTTTTGAACTGGAAGCCGCAAAGGGTGAGGGAATCGTTCGGCAGGCAGGAGTGGACCAGGGGCCGCTCGGAAAGCTTATTGTAACCGCGTGGGAGGGTCTGGATGAAGGCGTCGATGGGCATGCGCCAACGCACGGCACCGCAGATGGTGGTGGGAACGGGCTCCTTGCCCCGGGGAGCGTCGCCGATGGCGGCCTTGCAGTAGAATTCCAGGCTTTCCAGCAGCTCGCGTCGGGCGGTGAGGGACTTGGGCAGCCAGTTGGACGAAAACACCATGCCGCCGGGCGGCTGGGGCGATCCAGAAAGGGCGGACGGGGCCGCATTGCTAGCGGGCGAGGCGGAACCTTGCTGCCGGACCCAGGCGATGTCCGCAGGACTGAGCTGGGAGGTTTTGACGGTGACATCTTTTCCATCCTGCAGGCGCAGGACGACCTCGTCACCACGGCTGCTGACAAGTCGTGCCACGATGGAGCGGCCCTGGCTGTTGGTGAAGGTGCGGAAGCCGCCGCCCTGGGCGTGCAACGCGGGGTGGGCGAGCAGCCAGGCGATGCTGGCGAGGAGACGGAGTGAACGGGTCATGCGAGGGTGGGGAGTCAGAGTCAAAGTTCGCAAAGCAAGGCGTCGGGTTGCAGCGGTTCAGCGATTTTTTTTCAGCGAGGCGAAAAAAGGATGGCTGGCTCTACCGGGAGGGAAACTGCGGTCGCAGGCTGCTGCCGAGTTTTTTTGCGTATTCGGGCGCGAAGGATCGGCCCAAGTCCGACTCTTCTGGTGCTTTCAGGGCGCTCCTCCGAACGCCCGTGGGTTTTCCCGTGCTGGTGGTGAAGGACTTCATCTCCCTGTCGAAGATGTATTCGAAGCCGATGCTCGGATCGTAGGAAGGCGGTGAAGCGGCGAACTGAACATGCAGGCTCCGCGGTCCGGTGACCCACCAGTGCCAGCGCGTGGTGTAAACCCGCTCGTCAATGGAAGCCCGGTGGTCGTTCTCGAACCTGAGTTCCCAGTTGCGCTCCGGGATCAGCCAGGTGTGGGAGCGGAGCGTCCGCTCAAAGTCCAGCAACTCAGTCATTGCGGGATCTTCCCGGCTGTCTCCGCCACCGGATGCTGCGGCATCGGTTTTGGCGGGCCGTTCGAGCACCACGCGGAAGCCGTGATTCGGATGGCGGTTCGGTGCCGGACACCAGCCGCGATGGCTGGACAAGAAACGCACGCTGATGTCGCCACCGTCATCGAAATTGAGGCCGCGGATGACATGCGTCGTATGCGTGTCGTCGTACCAGTCTTCACAGAACTCCCAGACATTCCCGGACAGATCGTGAAGGCCGAACCGGTTCGGGGTGAAGCTCATGACAGGAGCCGTGGTGGCAAAGCCGTCGGTGTATCCGGGAATGACGCGGCGTTGGGGGAACTTCGCCACCAGGGTCGTGTCACCCAGATTCCCAGCACCTGCGGGAGGCGGCCATTCTTGGCCCCAGGGAAACTCGCCGGTCAGCTTGTCGCTCAGAAGGTGGGGTGAAACCTTCGCATCCTCTCGATCCCCGATGCCCGCGGCGAAGCTCCACTCACGGTCCGTGGGCAGACGGTAGTTGCGTCCTTCCTTGCGGCTGAGCCACTGGCAGAAGTCCCGGCAATCCTCCCACCGGATGTTGCAGACGGGATGATCGTTCGCAAAACTAACTTTTTCTCCTTCATAGATCGGGTTTTGCCAGAAGTCGGGAACTCCGGGAGTGGCTGCGAAAAAGGCCGCGTAGTCTGCCTTCCGGGTCTCGTGGATGCACATCAACACCTCGGTGCCCGGCACGGGCACAAACTTCATGCCGAGAGAGTTCACGAAGGGCTTGTCCTTGGCCGCCTTGGCCGGATCTCCCGCGTCCAGTTCCCGCGCCAGGCGCTGGCTCTCTGCAGAGAGCGTGTTCAACGGCACGGGCGTGATTTTGCCGGCGATTTCGAGGAGCACGTTGCCGCTGGCGATGGTTTTGAAGGTGGCAGTGAGGCTGCGGCCTTTGGTGTCCGTCCAAGTGGTTTGGCCAGATGAAAGCGCAGCAGGCCGCCGCACAGGCGCTACAGCAGCCTCCGCTTTCAGAGCAGCCGGATTCATCGGCTGCTCGATCACCACTCGGAATCCATGGTGATCAATCCTGGCAGTCGGACGGTGAGTGCCGCGGTTCGACGACAACAGCCCCCTGGCCAGGCTGCCCTTCCAACTTGTGCCGCGCACCACCCGATGCTGCTTGGTTTCAGCCGTCCAATCCTCGCAGAGTTCATAGACATTCCCCGCCAGGTCGAAAAGGCCAAGCGCGTTGGGTCTGAAGTTCATGACCGGCGATGTGACGGCATACCCGTCCGAATACTCCTCAATGAAGGAAATCAGGGTATCTGCGGGGAAGGCCTGGCTCGCGGTGATGTCGGAGAAATTGCCCGCGCCTTTCGGCGGTGGCCATTCGGTCCCCCACGGGTACACGCCTGACTCGAACTGCATGAGCTGCAAATCCAGGGGCGTCTTTCCTGCGGGCTCCGAATCCGCAATTCCGACAGCGGCACTCCACTCGCGGTCCGTTGGCAGTCGGTAGATCAGTCCTTCTTTCCGACCCAGCCAGGCACAGAACGATTTGGCATCATCCCAGCTCACATTGCACACGGGATGATCGTCGCCTGGGCTGACCGGAATGCCGCGATAGTTCGGATTCTTCCACGTCTCATCGATGTTGGCATTCTGAGCGGCGTAGGTGGCATAGTCTCCCTTCCTGGTCTCATGAATGCACATGAGGATGTCAGTCCCCGGCATGGGCACAAACTTCATGCCGAGCGAATTCACGAAGGGCTGGTCCTTCGTCGCCTGGACGGGATCGGTCGAGGATGGCGTGGCCTCAGGGGGCTGCGCGAGGGGGCTCATTCCATTTTGAGCCCCTGGCGGCGTCAGCGCCGATGAATCTGTCGGCGCAGGGCGATCCATGACCAGGAAGTAAAAGGCTGCGGCGCTCGCCAACACGATCAGACACACCATCGCAAACCCCACGATGCTGGACGCGTGCCGTCGTGACGCAGGCAGGGACTGGGCCGGGGCCGGACGGTCTGGCTTCCCGGACGACGGCTGAGGACGCGAACGCGGGGGCAGCGCGGCAGGGGCTTTCTCCGCCGCGGCTTCCACTTTGACCACGGGCTGCGTGAGGATCGCGTCCAGATCCCGGCGCATGTCCTGCACGCTGGGGTAGCGCACCTCGCGATCTTCACGCAGCGCACGGCCGATGATGCCATCGTAGCGTGGGTCGAGGCCGGGGATTTGCAGGGAGGGCAGCTCAAACAGGCCCTGTGGCAGCTTGCCGGTGAGCATCTGGTAGAGCATGACGCCCACGGCGTAGATGTCCGCGCGATGATCGATGGTCGTGCCGAGGATCAAGGCCTCCGGTGCCACAAAGTGAGGCGTGCCCATCGCCACCCCGCTGCGGGTGAGCCCCTGGGTCTCGCGACCTTCCGCATGGAACTTCGCCAGGCCAAAGTCCGCCACCTTCACCACGCCGTCATTTCTGAGCATGATGTTCGCCGGTTTGATGTCGCGATGAATGATCCCGCGCTCATGGGCATAGGCCAGCGCATCGCACACATGCGCGGTGATCGCCATCGCATGCTCGGAGTGCAGGCGGCCCTGACGGGCGATCATGGCGTGCACGTCCGTGCCCTCGACGAACTCCATGACGATGTAGAGCAGGCCGTCGGCAGCCTCGCCGAAGTCATAAACGGCGACGATGCCAGGATGCGAGAGCTTCGCCATGGCGCGAGCCTCGTTCTTGAACCGCTCGACAAAGCTTGGGTCTGTCCCCGCAAGATGGCTGGAGAGGATTTTGACGGCCACGGGCCGGTCCAGCGAAAGCTGCCGTCCCTTGTAAACCGCCCCCATGCCTCCGCGGCCCAGCATGCGTTCGATCTCATACTGCGGCAGCAAGGATTCCAAAACCTCCGGAGCCGGCGGCTGCCACGGGGCTCCAGGATTCGTCCCCGTGCCTCCTTCCAAGGCACCGCGAATCAGATCGCTGGCGGGATTGCCAAACAGAGGATCGGGGTCGGAGTCAGGCATGCTTCAAAGAAGGTTTCACAGAGTAAATTCGGAAAGGGCACGCGCGGGTTGCAAGCGGAGCTGGAAATCGCGCTCTATTCTTTGATGAAGCTATTCTGGCCTGCGATCCTGACTTTCTAGGAGACCGGCGAGTCGAACGCCATGCGAATCCATTCTTCTCGTGGTGCGTCTTTCTTCCACACCAGCTACGGGGCGGCACTTCCTTCCCGGCATCGTCCTGCGGCGATCTGGGTAGATTGACGGCTGCGTTGCTCGACATGGCGTCAGGCCTTTCGTTTGGATCAGCAGTCAGCAGGCAGGTGAAGAATGAGCCAGCCGCATCGCCTCTCGAAACTGGCGGTAGTGATCGTCCAGAATGCGGCGCATTTGCGCAGCTCGCGTCGTCCACTCGACCTTGATCCGTTGTTTTTTCACGTCGGCCTTGTCGGCCTCGCTTTCACGCAGGGCGGCGCGTTGGGATTCCTCGCGGGCGAATTGCGGCCAGCTCATCGGGTGGTTGCGCCGGGCGTCCAGGGCCTGAGTGGACGTTGCTTGGTTCGCATCCGCCTGGGTGGCCCGATAACCCGCCTGCACGCGGGCGATCTCACGCTGGCTGAAGGCGGCGAGGAGCTTGTCACAGTATTCAGAGGCCTGCGTATAAGCAGCGGGACTGGCTTTCGGGGCCTTGGAAGCTTCATCAAGCAGGTCCTCGCGCAAATAGGTTAGATTCTGGCGAATGCCGGCGGGAATGGGCCTGTCGAGGGGCGTGAGCGCCCACTCGGCGGCGTTGGGGCCTTGGTCTTTGATGACTTCGATGCGAGAAAGGCTGTCGTTGTTCCGCATGCCAGGAACGGGTGCAGTCTTGGCAACAGGTTTCTCAGAAGGGTGCGACGACGGGGCGAGCCTCTGTAACCTATTACCGGTAATCTTATTTTTGGGGTTCCAAGCTGGTCCGGAAAAACCTGTGCGGTCTGGATTGAATTGCAGGGTGATCTTCCCGTCTCGCCCTCTCACAAGAATGGATGAAGCGTCTTTTGAGAATTCCCATTTCAGCCAATTCTGCTCTTGAAAGTCTTTTTTGATGCTGCCGTCGGGCAAGAATTGGATGGTTCCGGAGAACTGTCCCTGCCAGTGCCACGAATATAAAAACATGGCGTCGTGAAGGCTGATGGTCGGAGAGGTCACGGCCTCAGAATGGCTCTCTGGTGCTGCCGAAGCCATGACTTCAGTCCAGAACAATAGCGCGAGAATCAAGTGGCAGGAGGTTTGCATCGACGTGGTTCTGTTGGTGATGGGCTGATCCGGTTTGCATGTTGGCTAGTGTCGTTCATCTGGCTGCACCACCACGGTGTGTCACCGCATCGCCTCGCGGAGCTGGCGGTAGGTGTTGTCAAGGATCCGGCGCATCTGTTCGGCGCTGGTGGCCCATTCGACTTTGAGGCGCTGCTTCTTCACGTCGGCTTTGTTGGTCTCGCTTTCTCGCAGGGCGGCGCGTTGGGATTCCTCGCGGGAGAATTGCGGCCAGCTCATCTGGTAGTTCCGGCGGGCGTCGAGGGCCTGGGTGGAGGTCGCTTTGTTCGCATCTGCCTGAGCGACAGCATAGCCGGCCTGCACACGGGCGATCTCGCGTTGACTGAGGGCGGCGAGAAGCTTGTCGCAGTAGTCGGAGGCCAGTTTGTAGGCCTCCGGTTTGCTTTTGGCGGCCTTCGCGCCTTCATCGAGCAGGTCCTCGCGCAGGAAGGTGAGGTTCTGGCGGATGTCGGCGGGGATAGCCTCGTCCAGCGGCGTGAGCGCCCACTCCGTGGCGTTGGGGCCCTGGTCTTTGATAACCTCGATGCGCGGCTGGTTGGCGTCGGTTTGGATCGTAGCCAGCGGGGCGGCATTGAGTGGGGAAATTCGTGGTGAAGACGGAGAACCCGAAGGAAGGGACCTGTCGTCTAGGGCTTGTTTACGAGCTCCCTTGATGGTGTTGTTGCCATTCCAAGTCTCGACTGCGTTGTATGACGAAAAAGAAGCATCAAAAACAAGCCGTCGTTCCGCGTTTTTTGGGCCAAAAACAATGGTGTTATTACCATCAATCCTCCAATCGAATACCGCCGTGTTTCCTTTCGTGCTTTTTTGAACCAGCGTGTGATCTGCCAGGAATCGCATTTCGGCACCTTCCCCCCAGCCACGCGCCGCGGACTTCGGATTGTTCCACGACCAGACATAGGCTGCGACCACATCCTCCAAACGGCGATTCTCATCCGCAAATCCGGATCCAGCGAAACAGGTCAAGACAAGCCATGAGACGATCGTGGCGCGGTAGATGGATTTCATGAGGATAGAGGTGAGGTTCGAACACAATCAGAATGCAGTCAGCAGAAAGGTGCCGTCATTTCGCCGTGCTGCTCACCGCATCGCCTCGCGGAGCTGGCGGTAGGTGTTGTCGAGGATCCGGCGCATCTGTTCGGCGCGCGTGGCCCACTCCACCTTGAGACGCTGCTTCTTCACGTCGGCTTTGTTGGTCTCGCTTTCTC
>NZ_JACSRD010000003.1 GCF_014879935.1 Prosthecobacter sp. | reverse complement strand
GTGACCTTGAAGCCAAAGCGGAACAAATCAGGAACCTGTTTGCACAAGCCCTCCAGGTATTGCGGGGAGGGAAACTTGTAGTAGCCCGCGTCCACGGAGACGGTTGGAAAGATCTCCGCGTATTCGGCCAAGCACTCGCGCTCAAACCGCGCCTCCGAGAATTTGCCTCGCGTGACGTAATGGGACTCGTCATACACCTGCCCGCACCAGCCGGGATATTTCCATGACGAGGTGCCGATGAACACAGATTCAGCCGCGAGCCTTTCAAGCGGTTCGCGGAGTCTGGCATGCGTGCGCTCATCAAACATCATCGTGCGCCATCATGCTTGGAAGAGAAGCCTCTGCAATGGTTCGGGTTCATGGCTCGCGGCTGTGGCACCTGGTTTACAAAGTCACTCAATAACCTTGGAAGTTGAGAGCCTTTGTAAATGTCCCAGCCTGCTGTGCTGAACGGGAATCACTTCACTTTGCCTGATCTGCCCTTTTTCACCGTGAGATGAGGCGCAAGACACTCTGACAATATCTGGCCCACATCCAGGTTCAGAGCCAGTCCATACCGAATCAGATTGATCAGGGTGGGATTGTCGTCCGGGTTCTCGATGTAGCGGGCCGTGGAACGGTCGAACCCAGCGGTGCTCGCCAGCGACTTCTTCGACACACCGGCAGCCTCGCGCTCCTGAGCAAGTCGTTTGCTCAGTTCGGAAACAATCTGGCTGGCAGCGTCGTCGGACACGCCTGCGACCATGATTGACAATTTCGGAACTGCGGATGAGGATAAATCCCCACCCTTGAGCGGCTGATCTCCTGGGCAGGCAACACCTCAATGCAATCCTGATCGACCTCAAGCCATGGCGCAGTCCCTTCCCACCCTGGAGATTGGCCCGCTCTCCCATTCGTTGGAAGCGGCGGTGATCAGCATCGGCAGGGCGGAAGACAACATGGTGGTTGTGGATGATGCGTCCGTATCGGGGCACCACGCCGAGATCGAGCAAACCGACAACGGCCTCATTCTTCGTGACCTGGGATCGACCAATGGAACCAGGGTGAACGGAGTGCCGGTTACCGAGACTGTGATCCATGAAGGTGATGCTGTCTGCTTTGGGTCGGTGGATGCGGTTCTCTGCAGGGCTTGCCAATCAGAGTTTAGCGCCGCTAGTGAAACAGGCTTGATCGCGGATCACATTCGAGAAATGCTCGACGAGCAACTGCAAGCAGGGAACATCTCCCAGGCTGACTACCATCGAAAGCTCGAAGTTCTGGAGGTTGCAGGGCAGATGATCCAGGCGAGATCGAGTTCTGATGCAGTTAGTGGCATGACCAAAGCCAAAAGGGCACGTCAGGCAACCACTCCACCACCATTACCGGCCGCCGCCGCAACGGAGCCGAAACCGTTGGCTCGCCTTGTGAGGTTTTGGAACAAACTGCCCTTCCCTGAAGCACGACACGTATTGTTGATGCTCTGCCTGATGGTCCTGATTTACAAGACTCCCCCCTTTCTGGCTGGCCCAGCAGCCGTTGGATATGTCTTTGGAGCCATTGCCTGCGTGTTGCCTTACGCCGTAGGGAG
>NZ_JACSRD010000187.1 GCF_014879935.1 Prosthecobacter sp. | reverse complement strand
GATCAGTGGAACGGTGTGTCGGTAGATCAGTGGAACGGTGTGTCGGTAGATCAGTGGAGCGGAGGGCGAAGGGAGCGCGGACGCCCTCGTCCGCTGGAGTGATGGATTGGTGGAGTGGTGTTCGCAGTTCGTGGTTGGACTCTCGGCTCTTTGCTCTTCGCTCTCGGCTCTGTTCTTTTGCTAGGGATTGCTGGTCACGGACCACGTGCCGTTGGCGGGGGCCGACTGACATTGGTGGTGGAAGTCGTGGGCGAGGTGCTCGGTGGTGGTGCTGAAGTCGGCGGGCGTCTGTTTGTCGCGAAGGCAGACGAAGATGAGATGCACGCCAGGGGCGGACCAGGGCCGGAAGGTGCTCTTCACGTACTCGGCGTAGTCGGTGATCAGGCGGCCGTCCTGGAGGAAGAATTCGCGGAACCAGTGCTTCCCTTCGGTGAAGACCGTGGGGCAGTCCGGCACGGGTTCGACCTCGATGCCACGATACTTCAAGCACACGCGCACGGTGTGGTGGCGGTCTCGCGTGGCGGCGGTGTAGCAGGCCAGCCCGATGTGCGGCGGTTGCGAAGGCAGCCGGATCTCAAAGCCGTTCGGCGGCATGGGCCGCGACTCCACGGTGGCGGGTGGCTGCCAGCTCTGCTGACCCAGGGACAGCAGGGTGGAGGCGAGAAAGGGCATCGGCAGGCAGATAAAGAAGGCGAGCGCAGCCTGACGGACATCGCGGATGACGGGTTCGGACGTGCCGTGGTCTTGGACCGGGGCTGCACGGCGCTGCCACGCCAGGCCCAGGAGGGCCAGGCCCCAGGACCACGGTTGCATGGCCACCAGCGCATGCGTGCAGGCAGCGATGAGCACGCGGTCGAGCGTCAGTTTGCCAAGAAGCGGGCACAGCAGCAGCCACGGCAGCCAGAAGGACTCCACACTGACCAAAGCGATGGCGAGACCGGCCGCCATCCAGGCAAAGGTGAGCCAGCGATGCGCACGGCCGGGGTCAAAGCGCGCACGGCTGGTGGAAAGGCAGAGCACGGAGGCCAGCGAGACCAGCGTGGCATTTGGCGTGCCGCTCATCGGTGCCAGCAGCGCGATGACGGCGGCGGCGTGCAGCGTCTCCATGAGGCGGGCGGAGAGCGGCCGCGCATCACGCGGGGTGATCAGCGCGACAAAGGGGGCCAGCCAGACAAAGCCGATGAAGTAGTGCGTCTGCGGGCTTTCGACCCCAGGATAGGCCAGCTCTCTATAGGCGATCAGGGTGAGGACGCGCAGCACATTCGCCAGCAGCGATGCGGGCACCATGGCCAGCACACGCAGCCAGAAGACCCGGGCCCGCAGCTCGTTGCGGTTCACCCACACGGCCAGGGCCACGAGGACGAGGAGGAGATTGATCCCCGCACAGTCCCGCGTCCACGGCACATGCAGGCGGCCCACAGCCATCACATCGCCACGATCCAGGGCGTCAATGCCCATCCAGCGCAGCGTCGTCATGACCACCGGCCGGGTGAAATCGACCAGCAGGTCCCGCGATTGCGTGAAGTGCACGGTCGCCGCGATGAAAAGCGCGGCGAGGATCGTGCGCAGGT
>NZ_JACSRD010000202.1 GCF_014879935.1 Prosthecobacter sp. | reverse complement strand
ACGCCGGAACAGGTGCGCAAACTGATCGATGACCTGCGTGATTTGTCCGAGATCGAGCCATTCATCACGATCGACCAGGAAGGCGGCCGTGTGTCACGACTGCGGCTCATCGGGGAGGAGCCACCGAACGCCCAGGCTTTGCGAGACAAAGGCGATCCGGCCCTCATCAAGCGACACGGCCGGCTGACCGGCCAGATTTTGCGGCTGTTCGGCTTCAATCTCGACCTGTGTCCCGTTTTGGACATCAGCTATGACGACGCGGCCGACAACTCCCTCAAAGGCCGGACCTATGGGAAAGATCCGCAGCAAGTGATCGACAACGCGGGCATCTTCAACCGCTCCATGCGTGCGGAGGGCATCCTTTCGTGCGGCAAACACTTCCCCGGCTACGGCCCGGCCGAGTGCGACCCTCATGAATTCCTCCCCGTGATCACCAAGAGCCGTGAGGAGATGGAAAAGAGCGAACTGCTGCCTTACTCGGCCTTGCTGCCGGAACTCGACAGCGTGATGACCTGTCACAGCAATTACACCGCCTACGATCCAGACCGTGGCCGGTGGCCGGCAAGTCTCAGCCACAACATCGTGACAAAGCTTCTGCGCCACCAATACGCCTTCGACGGACTCGCCATGACGGACGACCTGGACATGGGAGCCATTTTGAACGAAGTGACATTCGAACAGGCAATCCAGGAAGCGGTCCGTGCCGGCAACGACTTGGTGATGATCTGCCACCGGGTCGAGATGGTGGAGCTGGCACGTCAACATCTGGAAGGTGTGGAGGAACCGATCCTGCATGATGCGCTGGCCCGGATCGAGAAAACCAAGAAACGCCTGGTGAAGCCGGACAAGTTCGATCTCGACCGCTTCGCGGCCATCAACCGCGACATCTGGCAGCTCCGCGTGGACACGCTGGGCGAAGATGGCGCACGAGTCCTCAGTGTCGAAGACGGCAAGCGCTCGCCAGTCGAGCTTTACTGACGATCACCTCCAAAAGCCAGCGCAGCCTCACAGGCTCTTGTCGATCAGCAACGACGCGGACCTTCGTGGATTGGGGTGATACCCGTTCATGGCCGCCCGGATGCGTTTGGCGCGGTCCACACAGGCTTCGGCCTTCTGGAAATCGCCCGACGCCTTGTAAACCGCCCCCAGGTTGATGAAGGTCTGCGACAAATCCGCCGGATCCATCTGGCTTTCATTGAGGTTCTGCCGGATGGCCAGCGCCCGTTCATGCATCGACTGGGCCCGATCGACATCCATGCTGCTGTAGTAGAGGACCCCCAGGTTGTTGTAAACCGACGCGACGCGGGAACTCTGCTCGCCATCGATCTTCTGGAAGGTCTCCAAGGCCTCACGGTAATATCGCTCCGCTTTGTCGAACTGCCGCAACTGCTTGAAGATCATGGCGAGATTGTTTTTGATCGTCGCCACCTTGTCACTCTCTTCGAGACCGTTTTTGACGCTGATTTCGAGCGCCTTCTCGTAAAACTCGGCCGCCTTGTCCATCCGGCCCCAGCGGTCATAAAGGTGCGCCAGCAGCGAGTAGATGCCGGTCAGAAGGTCCGGATCTTGTCTGCGCAGTTCCTGGGCGCGGAAGAGGGCCTCGCGGTATAGGGACTCTGCCTTCCTGAAATCACCCTCTTTTTGCCGCAGATCCGCCAGGACACTGATCTGCTCCACCAGAGCGCCGACGCGCACCGGATCGTGGTATGCGAGCCGCCTCGCCTCCTCGACGCTGCGAGAGGCGGAGGCGATCTGGCGCTCCAATGCAGTATCCACGAGATTGGGTTGGTTGGAATGAGGCCGGGCCGACGGAACTGGCAGGCGCAAACCGCCTAGCTGGCGTCGCGGTAAGACTGGGCGAGGTTGGCGATGGTGTTGCGTGCCTGCGCCATCATGTCGCGGGAAACACCGTTGTTCTCATACCAGTGGGTGTAGGCATGATTGTCGAACATGATGTCGAACTGGCTGATCAAACGCTCAAACACAGCGGCAATGCCGGTGTGATTGACGAGCGCAAGGCCGCTGGAGGCAAAACCTTCGGGTGCCGTCTCGGCCACACCGAGCTTCACGCCGGTGGGGACGTAACTGGCGAAGTTGAGGCTCTTGCGGATGGCGGCCATGTTCTCCTCGACCTCCTTGGCTTTGACGTCGCCGCGGAAAAGGGCGCAGGCAGAAAGATATACGCCGTTGGTCCAGTCGATGGCGGCAGTGAAATTGTCCTGTGAGAAGGTTTCACGGGCAATGTCCGGGAAGTTGATACGCACCTGGCCTTCCTGGCCAGGAGCCCGCATCGGAGCAAACGAAGCGGTGAGGAAATGATTGCCAGGGAACGGCACCAGATTGGTGACGTACTCTCCCAGATCGGTGTTCAACTTGCCGGGGAAGCGCAGCGATGCAGTCACCGAACTCATGATGAGTGCGATGATGTGATTCAGGTCCATGTAGTTTGGACTGCGGTGCAGTTTCGATTTGGCGATGCGGAACAGGGCTTCGTTGTCGAGAAGCACGGCCGCGTCGGCGTTGTCGAGAATGCGCTGCAGAGTCAGCACAGCGTTATAAGGCTCGACGGCGGAGTCGGAGATCAACGGAGAAGGAGCCACCGAGAAAGTGAAGATGCGCTTCTTTGGATAGGCCTGGCGCAAGCGCTCAAGAATCAAGGAACCAAGTCCGGAACCGGACCCGCCGCCGATGGAGTGGGTGACAAGGAAGCCCTGCAGCGACTTGGTCTTCTCAACCGCCGCGTCGATCACGTTCATGATCTGATCGATGATGCGCTCGCCTTCGACGTTGTAGCCGCGAGCCCAGTTGTTGGCCGCGCCAGGGATCTTCCGGATGATGCTGCTTTCGTCAAAAAGCTGCGCCATGTCGCCCCCCTCGATACGGGCAATGACACCGGGCTCAAGATCGACCAGGATGGCACGGGGGATGTATTTGCCGTCACGGATCTTGTGGAAGAAAACTTCCATGTTGGCATTGGCGGCGGCGGCGCTGTTGCTGCCGTCCTTCGGTGTGCCGGCCTCGGTAAGACCATGTTCACGCAGGACCAGCCGCCAGAAACGGTCGGCGATCTGGTTGCCACACTGTCCGACATGGATGCTCAGAATCTCTCTCACGGGTGTTCTCCTCCAAACTGTTGTGTTCTCTGTTGCGGGTAAGGGTGATATCAGGCGCGACGACGATCAACCAGGTCGCGCAGGCTCATGCCGCCGCGACTGTCTTCGGTGCTGGAGGCACTGCGCGGGATGTCGGCGGCGCTGTCCTGCACCTTGGCCTTGGCGCCGCTCTCCTCGGCGACTTGATAGCTTTGGATAAGCTCCTGGGCCGAGGCACGGAGAGCGTTGATCTGCTCCTCGGACATGCCTTCGTTGAGATACCAGTTAGCGAAGGCCTTGCGCTGCCAGAGCTTGTCGAAGTTGTGGCAGATCCGGTCGAGCACTCGGGCGATTTCCGTGTTGTTGGCCAGCAGCACCATGCTCTTGCGATGGGAAATGCCCGGTTGCTCCACGTAGCCGATCTTGAACGCGGTCGGAATCCAGTAGGTCAGCGGAAGCTGCTCACGCATCGCCGCAAGGGCGGAATCGGCGAGCGGCTTGTCCTCCATGATGCCGCGATAGAGCACGGCAGTGCTCAGGAAGCGCCCTTCCATGGGCGAACACGCCGCAAAGACAGAACCATTGTCGAACAGGCTGCGGATCATCTCCTCAATGCCCATCTCTTCGAACTTGCTGCGGTCTGGCGGCGTGAGCGGCGCGAAGGCGCACATCAAGAAATGCAGGGACGGCTGCGGAACGAGGTTGGTCAGCAACTCACGCAGGCTGATTTCAACCGTGAGGAAGCCGCTGAATCGCATCGATGCCGTCAAACCGGCCAGCGCTTCGGTAATGAGGAGGTTGAGGTCATCCACCGTGGGGCTTTCGATGTTCCACTTGCGATGAGCGAGCTCGAACAGCGCTTCGTTGTCAAAGATCAGGCACGCATCCGCCGAACGACGCAGCGTGTTGAGGGTGAAGACCGTGTTGTAGGGCTCGGTGACCACCGACGAGACCTGTGGTGAAGGCAGTACGGCGCAACTGAGCACCGGAAACTCGGGATACTTCTCCTTGATGGACTCGATCAACAGCGCGCCAAAACCAGAACCGGAACCGCCGCCCGTGGCATGCAGCACGATGATGCCACCAACATTGTCACATTTGTCGATCTCTGAATCCAGCCTGCCCATGACCTCCGGGAGCACCTCACGACCCGCACCGAGGTAGCCCACGGCGAAATTGCCGCCCGCACCTTCCGTGCGGCTGATGAGGTTCCCCGGATTGAACAATGAACCGGAGGTGGCTTTGACGTTGTCGATGACACTGGGCTCCAGATCCACCATGATCGCACGCGGAACGTAGCTGCCGGAAGAAGACTCGCCCAGCTTGGTGAAAAATGCGCTCCAGTTTCCGCGCGGCTGCTGCCCCTGGGCGGTCTGGCCCGTCAGCGGATCAATCCCGTGCTCCTGGCAGATGGTTTTCCAGAACGAGGCGGCAATCTGATTGCCAGCCTGACCGATTGAAATGACGATAGTGTTGTTGACCTTCATCAGCCTCTCCTAGTTTTCGCGGTTTCTAATGTGTGACGGGTGATTTTGCACTTCCTGGCGTTGAAACAACCGGCCCGCGCCATGCCGCCGACTCATCGCCTGGCATCTGCCAAGTTTCGCAATCAAAGCGGCCGCGCGTGGGACGCGGCTCCTTCGCAAAACCAGTTTTACCTGTGAGTCTGTCGGGAGTCCAAGCAAATTCCGTTCTTTGGAGCGGAAATCGATGGCGATGCAGGTTACTCCAACCTGACTTTGGTTCTCGCAAGGAGCTCGATCGGCAGAGGAGGTCACGGCTTTTCTTTGCGTTGCTGCGGCACGGGCGAGGCAGTGGACATGACGGGCAACTGTCCGGTCTGGTTCTGGACGTGGCCCTGCTTCATGCGATCAATCTCTTCCTTTGTGGGAAGAATGGCGCGGCGGATGGTCACCGGATCCCTTTCGGCTGGCTTTATCTCCGGAGGGGCCGGAGGCGTGGCCGCCGGCTTCGGAGCCACGGCAACGGGTGTCGAGGGCATGTTCTCAGCAGCAGAAGCAGCAGTCGTTTCCACTGGCGGCACGACCGATGGCTTCGCCTGCTCCTGCGGTGATGGTTCCGCCGGCTTCTTGTCGGGATTGGGCACTGCCGCCGCAACCACTGCGGAAGGCTTTGTTGATGCCACGGGTTCCTCCTTTGACTTGGCTGGCACCGACTTGGCCGCGACCGGCTTCACCGGAGTCTTCACGGGCTCAGGCTTGGCTGCTGTCTGTTGTGAACTTGCCTTGGCAACAGCGGGGCCTTCGGCTTCCAAAGCCTTCACTTCGACCTGGGGACCTGGATTGGGGTCATCCCCTCCACCTCCGATGAGAATCCATGCCCCGATGCCGAGAATGACCACCGCCGCAGAAGCCAGGACGCCCCATGGAAGTCCGCCTCGCTTTTGATCCAGCACCGAGTTGAAATCGTGGGTCTTGATCCCACGCTTGATGGGAGAAATCGCGTCGCCAAAGCCGGGGTCATCTGGCTCCTGAGCCACCCAATCGTCTTCAAAATCCGAAACAGATCCAACGCTCTCCATTTCCTCCATCGCCACGACATTGCCACGTAGTCGGGTGGCAAGATCCACTGTCGGAGCGGACAGCAGGCCTTCGAACTTCTCGAGGAATTCGCCCGGTCCCGGTGCTTTGCCTGCGCGACGTGTTCCCTCCATGCAATCACGCACGTAGGCCGCCGCGGCATCGGGCACCGATTCTGGAAACTGCGGCACTCCGCCGCTCTGCCTCTCCCCGGTCAACAAGTAAGCAGCCAGCGCCACAAATGAACGGTGACGGAAATCGCGGTCCTGGAGGTGCTCCTCCGGCACCTGACCATCATCAAGGTCCATGTCCACAAGGAGCGGCTCATAGAGGCTCCGCATGGTCATGTGAGGACGCAGTTTCACGAGAAACGGCGGCCAGGCGTCGAGACGCTTCTGCATCAAGCGTTCCAGCTCACGTGCCAGCAGCGGTCCGTTCTTGCCCACGCGGAGCAGGATGTTTGACGGATGGAGATCCACGCGTTGGACACCACATTCCACCGCCTGGTCCAGGCCGGCTCGAATCTGGCGCATCAGCACCGTCACCTCGGCCGGGTTCAAGGTGATGCGCTCTGCCATGAGACGGCTGAGCGCGAAACCCGGCTCGCGTTCTTCGGTCAAAAATGTCCAGTCGGGGCTCTCCCAGAGGCTGAGCGATCTCAGAATATTGGGATGGCGGTCAGGATTGAAGCGCCACATCTGCAACGGCACCGCCTCGTAGCGGGATTTCTCAACAATTCGGGCAGGAGGCAACAAATGCACCGTCACCGCCTGCTCGGCCTTGGTGTTGACCGCCGGAATTGAAAACGGGTAACGTCGGGCATGATCCTCATTCTCCACACGGAACCGTGTGCCCAAAATCGTCTCCACAGGGACGTTCTCCAGCAGCAGATCCTGCAACTGCGACTCCGGAAGCAATCCCGGCGTCACCACCAGATGCTTGCGGAAATTGCGGGCTTTGATGTGGCTGGACAGCGCGCTGAACGCCTCCCGCACGTCATCACGCAGCTTTTCGACCGATGCCGGAGCATTCGCAGGATCGGACAACGCAGCCCGCACTGCGGTCCGCAAGCTCATCGGCAGTTGAGTGAGCGCAGGAAAACGGTCCGGATTCTCCCCATAATAAGGCTGACCGGTGAGAAGCAGGAAAATCAGCCGGCAGGCCTCCACAACCAGCCGCGCACCACTTTGTGCCTCGCTGCCCGCATCCATCTGCGACAGCCCGTAGTCAAACACGCGCAGTTGCAGGAAGGTGTCTTCCAAAGTCGTCACCAAAACGCGGTCCAAGTGCATGCGGGACACCAGCCGTTGCATTCCCCGGAGTTGAAGAAGATCATCAAGAAGTTGATAAACCAGCGCCAGCGCTGTCGCCGGCGCTACCGCACCGCGACGCTTCACATAGTCCTCCACAAACTCGCCGTCATTCAAGTTACTGGTGTAATAGACCATGTCCTGGTCTTCCCCGACTTCCAAAACACGCATGAAGGCGTGCCCGCGAATCTCAAGGGCCTGACGCGCTCGCTCGAATGCCGACCGCTTCATGGCTGAATCGAGCGTGTTTCCTCCCCGCAGGACATGCAACTCCACAAGCCGACGAATCCGGTTGTCGAATGCCAGAAACACAACTTCTTCTTTCGAACGCACCAATTCGACTGGCCCGCCGCCGGTGCGATGAGCCACTGAGAGGTTGCCAAACTGCTGAAAGTCCTCGGTCATAAAGAAAGGCATGTGCATGCCGCCAAGCCCCCTGGCGGGAAATCTTTATGGTCATGTGGCTCTGGGCTCATTTTCTAAATTCTAAGGGATGTGGCTCAAAAATGCAAAAACATTCTCAAAAATCTAGTAATTTTACAATCAACCCCCACTGAAATTCCCATTTTCACGCCGTAGAACGGTCGTGGCACGCTCGCTATCAAGCAGTAACCGGACCTGATTGCCAACTTCCTCCCAAAAGCTCGTATTTCCAGCTATTCATCATAGCTTTCATAAATCAGACAGCAATATGGCCTCGATCTGAACGGGATTCATTCTTCACCGCGAGTGAACCCCAGCTTGTCTCATGGCTTTGTCAGCCGAACCCTCTGCGATGGCCGCCAGTCGGCGTTTCTCCTCCGGCCCCCACTGAAAGGCAGCGTTGTTCAGGGCGTCCCGCGCCGCTTGCCGGATCTGCTCTGTGTTTGGCGCCCCCGAGTAAATCAATTCCTCCCATAGCGTGATGGCGTCCGACCTGACCCGCTCCAGCAGGAGCCGGCACACCTGCATCCTCACTTCCTCGTCCAAAGGCGGATCCAGATGCAGCCACACGAGAAACTTCATGTACTCCGGGCTGTCAAAAGGCAGTTCTTTCCCGTGGCCCGACAACATCATCTCGTTCGCACGCCAACTGCCTTGTTTGGCCGCCGCATGCGCCGACGAAAACTTCCCCATGTCAGCGACCATCTTTTTGAGGCTCTCCTGCTGCCAGTTTGCCGCCATCAGGGTTCCCGGATGCGCTTGCGCGTCTGCGACCTTGATCGAGTCGAGCAAACGGTTCAGCGTTTCCGACGGCACCAGGAACAGCGTGATCACCATTGCCATGGCGCCACAAATCCAGCCCAGCACAAACCGCGCATACGATCCTGCTTGAGGATGTGGCGGCAGAAACTCCTGCGGCCGCTCCGGCATCTTCGTGCTGTCAGCCGAAATGCGTTGCGATTCGATTGTTTGTGCCGTTGGCACCGGCCGTTTCAGCGCATGTGTGAGCTTTTCCTGCACTTGCGCACACTTCATGGCCATCTGCCACCAACATGCCGGCACCACGGCTTTGTACAAGTCCGCGCCTTCAGCGTTTCCAGCGAGTCTTTCGGCCAGTGTGTCGAGCGCCTGGAGTTCATCCTTGCTCTGCCAGGCCCACGCCGCCTTGGGCCGCCTCAACCGCACATCCCAGAAATCACGTTCCTCCTGCGAGGCACTGCACACGATCCGTCCGGCAGCCAGCCATCGCCGCGCGTCCTGCAGCGCCTCACGATGCTCTTCTCCCGCCAGAGGCAGGGCTGCGTTATAGAGTTGCTCGGCCTTTGAAAAACGCGTGACTGCCAGGGTGGCCGCCAGGGCGAGCATCACCTCCACCGCACTGGCATTTTTGGCCGCATGGGAAGCGACGATCGATTCCGCAAGTCGAGACAGCCGGTGCGTCTCGCCACGCGCGGCCCATCGCGAAGCCACCATGCATGTCACCGTGGCCTGGCCAGTGCCCAGCTCGATCACCAGGTCTGGGATTCGTGCCAGCTCCGCCAGCTGGTCCTCGTCTGCATCGAACAATTCAGCAATGACCGGGCTGGCGGCCGCCGCCCACTCACGTTTTGAAAAGGCAGTGCCGCAGAAAGCATCAAAATGTTCCGCCACCGCCACCTTGCCCAGCACCGCACGCAGCAAATCGCGTGCACTGGACCGCAGCTCCTCCGGCAGCTCGGCATCAATCACCCCCTCGACACGGCTCGCCAATTCCTGGCGCGAAGCATCCAGCACGGCACCAGCCGGCGCGTTGCCTGCGGGCGTCTTCCCAGGGTCTGCGGAGGTGCGCGTTTCCATTCTCAGCCGCCATTGATAAGGCGGATCAGCACAGATGCAACGCACGCGTCGCAGGGAAACCTAAATCCTGGCTTACGCCATGATCTCCCGTGCCACCGTGCCATACACATCCGTCAGGCGGAAGTCGCGGCCGGCATAACGGAAGGTAAGCCTTTCATGATCAAGGCCCAGCAGCGCCAGCACCGTCGCATGCCAGTCATGGACATGCATCTTGTTCAGCACTGCCTCGTAACCGTAATCATCGGTCGAGCCATAAGCCATGCCGCCCTTCACGCCGCCGCCGGCCATCCACATCGTAAACCCTTTGTTATTGTGATCTCGACCGTCCTCGCCTTGCGAATGAGGCGTACGACCGAACTCACCGCCCCAGATCACGAGAGTGTCCTTCAAAAGCCCGCGCTGTTTCAGGTCCGTCAACAACCCGGCGATCGGCTTGTCGATGGCGGCCGTGTTCCGTTCCAAGGCGGCTTTCAAATTGAAGTGCTGATCCCAGTTTCCATTGGTGATCTCAATGAATCGCACGCCAGCCTCCGCGAACTTGCGAGCCATGAGACACTGCTTGCCAAAGGTGTCGGTCTCCTGCTCGCCAATGCCATAGAGGGCCTGCGTTGCAGCCGTTTCCTTGCTCAGATCCATCACCTTCGGCACTTCGGCCTGCATGCGGAACGCGAGTTCATACGATTCGATCACGCCTTCGACCTCCGGGCTGACACCACCATCCTGCTGCATGCGCGACTTGTTCAAAGCCTGCACCAGATCGAGCTGCGTGCGCTGCTCGCCGGTTGTGAAGCGGGTGTTTTTGATGTTCGCCACACCTGCCTCCTCGCTCGTGCCGAAGCGACGCGCGACCGCACCGCCGCCCGGCAGTCCGTTGCCTCCGATCTTCGTGCCTTGATAGATCGCCGGCAGGAACGCGCTGCCATAGGTCCGTGCCGCATTCCCCGGCGGATTCACGGTGATGAAACCAGGCAGGTTCTCGTTCATGGTGCCGAGGCCATAGAGTGTCCACGCGCCCAGCGACGGGCGCACAAACTGCGTCGTGCCGGTGTGCAGCTGCGAAAACGCCTGCGGATGCGCCGGAAGGTCGGTGGCCATCGAGTTCAGCAGACACAATTCATCCGCGTGCTTCGCCAGATTCGGAAACAGCTCCGAAATCCACAGCCCGCTCCGGCCATGCTGGCTGAATTTCCACGGCGACCCCATCAACTTGGCCGTTCCATAACGTCCGGCGAGCGATGGCGCCCCCTTCCCTGAATCCGCGCTGAGCTTCGGCTTGTGGTCAAACGTGTCCACATGGGATGGCGCCCCCTGCATGCACAGGAAGATCACCCTCTTGGCCCGTGGCATGACATGCGGTGCCTTCGGTGCCAGCGGCCCCGCCGCCGTGTTCCCCCGGAGCATCTGCTGCTGCGCCAGAGCGGCGAAGGCGAGGTAGCCAAAGCCGTTGGAGCCTGTTTTCAAAAACTCGCGTCGTGAGAATGGGTTCGTGCTCATGGTGTTGGAAAAGATGTCTTGAGGTCAATTCAGGTATCGAAACTCGGCGCTGGCGATCAGGCTCTGGCAGAACGCGGACAAGGCGGCAAACTCGGCTTTTTTCCGGGCATCAACGCTGTTGCCGTCGTTCCGCGCCACCTGCTGCGGAAAGCGCATCCAGAAGCTGCTGATCGCGGCACGCTCCTGAGCCGTCGGATCGCGGCCAAAGGCGAGTTGATAGGCGTAATTGAGCCGCTCGGCCGAAGTGCCCTGATACGTGGCCACCCGGGCCGCGAAAGCATCTGCCGCGCCCTGCGCCTGCGGGCTGTTCATCAAATAGAGGCTCTGCGAAGGCACATTGGTGGTGTCCCGTTCGCCGTTCACGAGACTGGCGTCTGGAAAATCGAAAACCGACAGCATCTCCGGAATCTGATCACGAATGATCGGAACGTAAATCGAGCGGTAGGTGTATGACTTGCTCGAAAGCTCGCCGCGGAAGACCGAAAGCAGTCCCTGGCGTCCCTCGCCCGCACGCGCGACAGGCGAGCCGTCCACCGGATAAAGGTTCAATGTGCCGCTCACGGCCAGCATCGCATCGCGGATCGACTCCGCGTCGAGACGGCGCTGGTTCATGCGCCAGCGGTGCTTGTTCTCAGGATCAGCGGCATAATTCGCCGCGTCATAATGCGATCCCATCTGATAGGTGCGGCTCAGCATGATCTCGCGGATCAGCTTTTTCACCGACCATTCATTCTCCATGAAGCAGACCGCCAGATGATCCAGCAGTTCGGGATGCGTCGGCTTCTGGCCCATCACGCCGAAATTGTCGGGCGTCGCGACAATGCCGCTCCCCATCAATTTAAGCCACACGCGGTTGGCCATGACACGTGCGGTGAGCGGATTGTCCTTGGAGGCGATCCAGAAGGCCAGATCCTTGCGTCCGCTGCCGCTCTGCGGGCTGATGTTCAACGGCTCGCCCTTCGCACACAGCACCTCGACCAGCCCGCGTGGGACCATCTCACCGGGTTGTTTGATGTCACCACGCACCAGGATGGGCGAATTCACCGGACGGGCGGCGTCCAGCACGCCCATCGCCAGCGCACGCGGCGTTCCATCCGCGTGGAAGAGGTCCAGGTCCGCCTTCACTGACTGCGCCCGGTCAAAGGAACTGCGGACGCGCAGGAAATTCTGCGCGTTCTGCCGCTCGCGCTGGTCCATCGCCATCGTCCGCACTTCATCACGGATCTTGTCAGCGGCGAGCGTGGCCTCTTCGTAGCTCTTCTTCAACAACGCCACCTCCGCAGGAGCCAGCTTCGCCAGCGCGCTCACCTGTCCCGCATCGTCATCCAGTTCGATCAGCGTGCTGGTGTTCGCGTTCTGGAGCTGGCTGTATGTGCCGAACAACGTCTCACTGCTCAGGAAGATGCCCGCCAGCGCATAGTAGTCACGCTGCGTCACCGGGTCGAATTTGTGATCGTGGCAGCGAGCGCAGGCCAGCGTCAGGCCCAGCATGGACTGCGACACCGCATCGATCTGCTCATCCACCAGATCCATGGCGAACTGACGACGGTCGCGGTTGTTGTGCCCCTTCGATCCGATCGCCAGGAGGCCGGTGGCCACGATCTTTTCCGCCTGATCACGTTTACCGTCGAATTTCAGCAGATCACCCGCGATCTGCTCCCGGAGAAACTGGTCGTAAGGCTTGTCCTTCTTGAAGGACTCGATCACGTAGTCGCGATAACGCCACGCGTGTGGGTACAACACATTCACCTCCTTGCCGCTGCTCTCCGCATAGCGGGCGACATCCAGCCAATGACGCGCCCAGCGTTCTCCATAGCGCTCCGAATCGAGGTACATGTCGATCACGCGCCTCACCGCCTGCGGTGACTGGTCTGCCACGAAAGCCTTCACCTCGTCCGGTGTCGGCGGCAAGCCGGTCAGGTCGAAAGCGATGCGACGGATGAGAGTCGGACGATCCGCATCCTGCACCGGGCGCAGGCCGGCCTTCTCCATGTCCGCCAGGATGAATTTGTCGATGTCAGTCGTGGCCCAGCCTGCATTCTTCACCGCAGGCGGTGTTTGTTTCACCGGCTTTTGAAACGACCAGTGCTTGCGCCCCTCGTCCATGTCGATCACGCGTCTGCCACCGCTGGCATTGGCCACCTTCTGCTCGCGCGGATCAGGCGCGCCCATTTCGATCCACTTTTTGAAGTTGGCAATGACGTCCTCAGGCAGTTTCTGCTTCGGCGGCATCTGCATGTCCGCGTTCTGATACGCGATCGCCTCGTAGATGCTGCTTTCAGCGATGCTGCCCGGAGTGACTCCCGGGTGACCTGATTCGCCGCCCAACTCCAAGCCCTGGCGGGTATCGACCGTCAGGCCGCCTTTCACCTTGTCGGACTCGGCGGAGTGGCACTTGTAACAATGCTCTACCAGCACGGGACGGATGTTCTTCTCAAAGAACTGCAACTGGTCCGGTGCGATGCCCGCATGGGCGGACTCGGACACATCTGCTGCCATCAGCAGCACGGGTGAGACAAACAAAAATGCGAGAGTCGGGGCCTTCATGGAGAGGTGAAGCAAGTTGCGTGCTCCAACCCGGCCCCTTGGGGAAAGTTGCAATGCATTTCCCCTCCCTCAGACACTCCGGGGCCATCGATCAAGAACGGCCCCGGAGTCTGTTGGATGGATGATCCTTCCAGATCAACCGTTCGGAAGCAGGCGCTCCCAGAGGATGTCGTTCATCAACACATTGGTGATGAAATCGCGGCTGCTTTCCGCCGAACCCGCCGCCACAGGCGGGGAGACCGGCAGGACGATGTCGAGCATGAAGCCGCTGCCTGAGCGTGGGGCGTTGATCCGGCCACCGGAATGATAGGCCAGCAGGTAGGCGCCAAGGAGATTGAGCGCAGGGCCTTCCATGCCGGCGTCGGCATGAGAATAGAACGGATCAAACACCGAACGGAGCAGCTCAGTGGACGCTCCAGCGCCGTTGTCAGTCAATGTGAGACGCAGGGAGCCCGCATCGGCCGCCTCTGCCACCGTTTGAGCCGACAACGTGACTGCCTTGCCGGCCGGCAGCAGTGCGAGTTCAGCCTCCAGCACAAGACGCAGCATCTTTTGAAGCGACTCACTGCCCGCATCGAGCGCAGGCAATGCACCGGCCACATCGAGCTGCAAAGTCACCCCTTTGGTAGCGTAGGCGGGCTGCACCTGCTCGACCACGCCCTTGATGAGCGCCGCGGCATCAACCGCCTTGTCCGCAGGAGGCGGATTGCTCAGATCACCCAGCATGTCGCCAATGCGGGATGACTGTTTCACCACGTGATCGTGGAACTCGCGCCAGAACGTGGCCTGACGCAGACGATCCAGGTCGAAAAGCTGCTGCCCGAGCCTGCCGGAGCCGATTTCGAGGAAGGACTGCACGGCATTGAGAGGACGGCAAAGATTCTTGCCGAGTCCGGCGGCGATGACGCCGAGGCCCATGACGCGATCGGTGACGAGCATGTTCTGCAGCACCGAGAGCTTCTCGCGCAGGAGGTCATCACGCTCCTGCTGGAGGATGTAGAACTCCATGGCGCGGTGCAGCGTGTTGCGCATGTCATCCACCTGGATGGGCTTCGAGATGTAGCGGAAGATGTTGCCGAAGTTCACGGCATCCACCGTGGCTCCATAGTCGGCATAGGCGGTGACCATCATGCGCACGAGACGCGGACGCATGTGACGCGCCTTCTCGAGCAACTGCACGCCTTTTTCTCCGGGCATGCGCTGGTCGGAAAGCAGCACGCCGATGTCGTCGCCATGCTGTTCGATGAGCTTGATCCCGTCGGCCGCGTTGTTGGCGGTCAGGATGCGGAATTCGTCTCCGAAGGTCTTTTCGAAGTACTTCAGCGCCTTTTCCTCGTCATCGACATAAAGGACGGCATAGCGTTTGAGGTCGTATTGGTTTTGCATGGGATGGTTTCCTTCTAGGTGTCGGCTTGATTTGTTTGGGTGTCGGCTGAGAGAAACTCGAGGATGAATTCTGTGAACTGGCCGGGCTCGCTGCGCACTTCGACACGGCCGCCGTGGCTGTTGATGATGTTGTTGCAGATGGAGAGGCCCAGGCCCATGCCTTTGCCCACGTCCTTGGTGGTGAAGAAGGGATCGAAGATCTTGTCACGGATCTCCTTCGGAATGCCGGGCCCGTTGTCTTTGATGGTGAGGATGACCTTGTCGCCACGGGCATGGCCGGAGATGCGGATGCAGGGGGACTCGCCCTCGGGGAAGGTCTTGTCGCCCATGGCATCGAGGGCGTTCTGCACCAGATTGATGAGGACCTGGACGAATTGATTGCTGTCGCCACGGATTTCGAGCTCCCCGGGCACTTCGACCTCGCGCTTGATGCCCTCCTTCCAGATGTGGGCGAAAAAGCGCAGCGCGGTGTCCACCGTGGGCTTCAAATGGAAGGCATGGCCGACCTCGTTCGTGTTGCGGGTGAACCCGCGCAGGTCGGAAATGATCTGCACCACGCGATTCACACCGTCCTCGACGTCTTTGAGCGTCTCGGCGAAGTCCGCCCGCTCGCTTTCTGGCAGCAATTTGCCGGAGCGGCTGATGATGTGCAGGCCCTGCCGGGCATAGTTGAGCGGATTGTTGATCTCATGGATCAATCCAGCGCTCAGGCGGCCCAGGGAGGCCAGCTTCTCGTTCTGCACGAGGAGGGACTCGGTCTCCTTGATCTGCTCCAGCGCGGCTTCGAGCTGCTGCTTCTGAGATGCGAGTTCCTTCTGATAGAGGCGTGAATCGACGAGATTCTTCAAACGCACCTGCACTTCGGTGAGCGAGAACGGCTTTGCCAGGAAGTCGCTGGCTCCGGCGGCCAGACAGTCGATTTTCGTCTTCTCATCGGCACGTGCGGTGAGCAGGACCACCGGGATCGAGCGGGTGGAGGTGCGCTCGCGAAGCTCGCGGCAGACCTGAAGACCATCCTTCTCCGGCATCATCATGTCAGAAAGGATGATGTCCGGGAGGAACTGAGCGGCCTTTTCCACGGCCTGCTGACCGTCCACGGCCTCCAGAACCTCGAAATTCGTGCCGAGCTGGCCTTTGAGGAAGCGAAGCATGTCCGGCTCGTCGTCTGCGATGAGCAGGATGGGCTTGCGGCTGCGTCCAACACTCGTTTCGACCGGACGCAAGGTGGCCTGAAGCGAAGTCATGGCCGGGAAGAGCTCGGCGCGGCGATACAGCTCAGCGATCCAGTCCCGGTTTTGGGAGGGGGCTTCACCTGGCTCTTCGAGCACCTTCTCAGGTGGCGATTCTTCGTTCTCGGTGCCGTCTGGCAGGCGCAGCGGAATCTTCACGGTCATGCTGGTGCCCCTGCCGACCTCGCTTTCGGCCGAAACGCTGCCGCCCTGCACTTCCGCCAGTTCTTTGACGAGGGCCAGACCGATGCCCATGCCCTGGAACTTGCGCTGCGAGGAGGTGTCCGCCTGCCAGAAACGATTGAAGATGTGCGGGAGCTGCGTGGCGGGGATGCCCATGCCGGTGTCACGCACTTCGATGACCAGCCAGCCGTCCTCCGCGTCCGCGCCAAAGCTCACACGGCCGCCTGCCGCGGTGAATTTGAGGGCGTTGAAAAGCAGATTGAGACAGATGCGCTCCAGCTTCTCCGGATCGGCCATCACCGTGCCCAGGGCGGAATCGACCCGTGCGTTGAGCTGGATGCGCTTGTCCTTGGCCACGGAGCCGACCGCGTTGGCGATGCCGTTGATGAATTCCCTCACATCCACCTTCTGCATCTGCACATGCGAACGCCCGGATTCCAGACGGACGAGGTCGAGCAGGTCGTTGATGAGCTTGAGCAGGCGCATGGCGTTGCCATGCATGGTGGAAAGCAGTTCCTGCTCCTCCGGATTGCGGACGGATGCCGCGCTGTGGATCAAGGACTCCAGCGGAGCGATCAGCAAGGTGAGCGGCGTGCGCAGTTCATGGCTGATGTTGGCGAAGAAGCGGCTTTTGGCCTCGTCCAGCTCACGAAGCTTGCGGTTTGAGATCTCGAGCTCGGCACGCTGGCGGTCGAGACGTGAGTGAAGGTCGAACTCCGACCGGCGGAGGTTGTTGTACTGCCAGGTTCCCGCCAGCATGACGACGCCTGTCACCGCCAGGAAGTACAGATTGTTGAAGAACAGCCCGCCGTCCGTCACCGGCCCGTGCAGGAGGCATCCTGTCAGGTAGGCGACCAGCGTCAGCACGAAGAACACGATGCTGTCCACAAACATCCAGCGCATCACGATGGCGGAGGCCAGCATGACGAGGTTCAGCCCCGCGTAATACGGAGAGACCGCGCCCTCGGTCAGGTAGATCATCCAGGAGATGCAGACCACCGGGACAAACATCGCGCCGAGCCCGACAGCCCGATAGAACCGCGTTCCGGGCGCCAGATGCAGCCACAGCAGCAGCAACCCGTCCACCACCGCGCCGGCCAGACGCAGCGGGAGGAACTGGAGCATCACATCGTATTTGTACACGAAGTAATCCAGCGACGCGCCGGCAGGCATGAAAACCACCGCGAGCAGGCTGCCCACTTTGTAGTTTCGCACGTGGATCGGCCGCTCGTGCTCGACGAACAGGCGATCCAGGTTTGGCTCAGGTGCTGTCAGCACTTCAGACATGATCAGGCTTCCGCACTTCGAGGAAAATGTTCACGCCGGTGTCGTCGGCCTTCACCTGGGCGCTGCCGGGCGGCGCACGATCAGGCGCGAGTTTCAGGAATTGCTCCTGGTCGCGATAGACGAGATGCCAGTCCACGACGTACTCCATCCACACGCGGGAAGGGTTCGAGCTGTCCACGTTCGTTGCCACCAGCAATCCGCCCGGTGCCAGCAGGTCATAAAACACCTCCAGCAGGCGGCGGCAGATGCGGTCCGACAGGTAGTCGAAGAGGCCCGCGCAATAGACGAAGTCGTAGCTGCCGACCTCAAATCCAGCGCCGGTCCGTGATGAATCCTTCAGAATCTGGTGCACGGAACGTTTGGTCAGCTTCAGACCGGTGCGGCGACGATGACGGCCACGAAGATCTTCAAGAATGCGCGTGGTGTTGGCGATGGTCTCGTCATTGAAGTCGAGCAGGAGAAGATCGGCATCATCACAGTGATCATCGTTGGCGAGGAAGTTCTGTATCTCCTGGGCCGGGCCGCAGCCGAGATTGAAGATGCGGGCCACCTTGCCCTGGGCCGCCATGCGTCCGGTCTCCTCGTGCAACCGCTGGCTGAGATAGACGATGCGGTTGCGATGCGCCTCGGCGGCAGGCATGCCCAAAATCACGCGGTTGATCAGCTTCGCGAACATGGAGCTGCCCTCGTAAGGGTCACGCAGCATCATGCTGACCATTTCATAGTCACCCGCATAGCCGAGCGGCTTCTGGAAGGTGCGATAGACGAACGGAGAGCACAAAACGAGCGGGTGCAGCTGGCGCTTGATGTAACTGCCATGCACCGGCCGCTGCTCCTGGGAAATGGCGTTGCCCGTGCTCTCCAGACGCTCCAGCAGGGGTGCCACTGCCGGCAGGATGGGCGCCTCAAGCTGCTTGATCGTGTCACGCTCCGCCTCAAGGCGGTCGCCCGTCGGAAGAGATCGCACCCCGAGCTCCACCTGCTCCATCCACCGTCGCAGGTCGGAAAGCAGCGTGTGCATGTCTGCGACAACCAGCTTGAACTCAGGCGTCACTTTGTAGGTCTTCTCCGTTTCGTGAAGGAATTCGGCGAAGTCCGCAAGCAGGCGTCCCTTGTTCTGCTTGGGCGCGAGCATGTCGATGTCGATCCAGCCGTCGTCAGACAGAGACGCCTCACAGATGAGCATGATGCCGGTGTTCACCAGATTGGCGATCACGGCGCGGCCGGAGTACACCACCCGCTCATTCATCATGATGCGGAAGTCGTGCAGCACTTCGGAGAGCTGCACGATGCTGTAAGGATTGTACACCTCGAAGACACCCAGGTACCGGGTCAGGCGGTGCAAGGTCCCGCGGACCTCGACGCCCTGACTGTTGCGGCAGATGATGAAACTGAGGCGTTCCCCTGTGGATGTGATGTTTGGAAGTGAATTGTCGTTGTTCTCCATAGTTTGTCCCTCGCTTCGACGGTTTTTAGGCCTTGGTCATTGCCACCGCCGCCCCAGGCAGGGCTTGCGGTGCCATTTCACTGGAATCTGGAACCACGGGGGCGGAAATGCCCCGGGCGGTCATGGTGGATGAGATGTTGTTCATCAGAATCGCTGGGTAAGGCTGAGTGAGACCACGTGCCACTGATGCTTGTAAGTGCCGTTGAATGCCGGAGTGGCAGCGCTGCCGATGGTGCGCGTCGGGTTGAAAACAAAGGCGTAGCTCAGATCGACGCTGCGCGTCTTCCCCTTCCAGCCGACGCCGACACCGAACACGTGGCGGTCATTTCCAGCCGCCGAGGGCAGGTAATTGTCCTCCGGCTGCGAGTTCTCGGAGAAAAGATAACCGCAGCGCAGGCTCCAGATTCGGTCGAGCTTGTAGGTGGCTCCAAAGCCGAGATCGATGGAATCCTTCCAGCCAAGCACTGCGGCGTTCTGACCAAACAGCAGCGGCTGGTTTTCCCCCAGATTCAGCGGGATGTCGTCGTGTGACGAGTTGTCCGACCACTGGAAGTCGAATCCCAGGGTGAGGCGGTCTGTCACGTCCACACCGTAGCCCACGGCGATGGAGCCGGGAAAGGTCATGTCCGTGTCAAAACTGCTGGTTGAATTGGCTCCGGCAGCCAGCAAGCCCGCGTTGGCACCCGGCATGTTCACAGTCTCGGTGCGGCCGCTGTATTTGACCTTGATCGGCAGCCGCCCGATCACGCCCAGCCGGTGACCGGGGGCGAACTCCCAATTGGCACCCAAATAGCCGCCCAAGCCCCAACCATCCCCTTTGATTTGGATCTCACCATCTTCAACCGCCGGGGGCCAGGCGCTCCAGGGATAAATGCGCCCCATCGTGAACTGGGAGTAAACGATGTCCAGACCAGCGGCCATGGTGAGCGTGTCAGTCACACGAAACGCGACCGCTGGCGTGAAATCCACCGCCATCAGCCGCGCTTCATAGGGCAGATTGTGGCGGAGGCCGGCTCCCACGCCGGGCCCCACTGGCATCTCCTTGGGAAACGTGAAGGCGAGCCCGAACGGCGTGCTGATGCCGAAGCCCAGTGCCACCTTGTCAGGCACCACCGGAAGAACGGCATAGATGCTGCCGGGATAAATCCACGACTGGGTCATCTTCGTCGCACCGCTCGTGTTTGAGTTCACGCGAATGTCGCCATTCCACACCGCGAGATTGAGAAGCACCTCAGGTTCCGTGATCTGCAGGATGTTGGCCGGGGCGACACGGACGGCGGAGGCGTCGTGAAGATTGGCGATGCGTCCACCAGCGGTGGCGAGCGCCTGGGCGGAGTCAGGAACCACAGAGAGAGACTCGGCGGCGTGACCTGTGCAGGCAGCCAGACCGATGACCAGGGTGACGAGTTGCGGGAGCGACTTCATGAGTTGTGTTGGTTTCACACCAGTCCGTTGGACTGGCAGTATCTGAGAATCTCGACCGTGCCTTTGAGGCCCGTTTTGCGACACAGGTTGTGTTTGTGGACAGCGACCGTCCGGGGACTGAGAGAAAGATCCTGCGCGACTTGCTTGAGGCTCTTTCCGCGGGCGAGCTGCATCAGGACTTCGAGCTCGCGGTTGGAGAGCTTTTCATGAGCCAGCGCCGCGCCCCCCTTGCGAATCGACTGGTCGGCAAAACGCTGCGCCAGCTCGCGCGAGATGTAGCTGCGCCCTTCCATCGTGGCCCGAATGGCGTCAAACAACTCATGCGGCGGAGCGTCTTTTGTCACATAGGAGCGTGCACCGAGCTGCATGGTGCGCGTCACAAAGGTCTCCTCCTGGTGCATCGAGACAGCGATGATCCGCGGCGGATTTGGCAACGTCCGCAGCTCGGTGGTCAACTCCATTCCCGAGCGGTCCCCGAGTTCAATGTCCACCAGCGCGATGTCGTAGTTGCGTGACCGTGCCTCCGCCATCGCATCCGCACAGGTGCCGGTGGAAATCACGGTCGCCTGCGGAAACTCCACCTTCAGCATCGTCGTGAACGCCTCGCGCACCAGCGCGTGGTCATCCACAATCAAGATGCTGAATGTCGGGGAGGTGGTGGGCATGGCAGGTTCGGGAGTCGATGGTCTCGTTTCAGGTGCCGGGGCGTTGCGCCGCCGGGACGACCAGCAGGGAAACCCGTGAGCTGCCGCCGGGCCCGGCCGGCATGATCTGCATGCGGCTTCCAAGCAGCACGCAGCGCGCCTGGATCACCGCCAGGTCTGCGGCAGCCTCCACTTCACGCCAGATGCTGTCGCCACCATCATGATCGACGGTGATCTCGAGCTTGTCCTTTGCCGCCCGGCAGTTCACCTCCACCCAGGTGGTGTTGGCATAGCGGATGCAATGCTTCAGCAGCGCCTGGATGAGCCGAAACAGGTTCAAACGGCTCGCCAGATCGAAGGACGGCTCCTCACCATTGAGATTCAGCACGACCGATCCGGCAAATCCGTCGCCGATGGAACGGACAAGCTGTTGCAATGCCACATGCAGGCCGAACGCCTTCAACACCGGCGGGAACTGGGCCTCGGTCATGTCGCGCACCAGTTGCAACGTCTGGCGCACGGTCGAATCCAGGCTGGCCAGAAGCTTGCCGAGGCTGGTGGAGTCCGCCTCGTGCGCCAGCTCGTGCCGCATCATCTCACCCAGCGAGGCGCAGGCCACCAGACTGCCTGCGACTTCCTTGTGCAGCACATGAGACAGCTCCACCCGCGTGGCATCGTCTTCCCTGAGGAAGGCACTCAACGCCTGAACCAAGGCGGGAGCGGGAAGAGGGTCCAGGAGAGGCATGCGGAAGGTTCTAAATGTTTAGTTGCTCGGCTAAATCAATGCATCGCCGCCGATTTGAGAAGAACGGCTGTCAAACACGCCCCAAACCGCTCCTGCCTGCGCTGACCATCGCAATATCCACACAATAAACTCGATCTAACACATTGATTTTCAATGCTGAACGCGTGTTTTTGGCGGGAGAACGAAAACATGATTGGACGCGAGGAAAGCGTTTAGAAGCAGTATTCAAAACAATCACAATCGTGATCCAGTCGCATCTAAATCTTCATTCAAGATTTAGATGTTCAAACAAGCCCTAAACCATGGTTATTACCGTTTATTCCAGCAGTTAAGCTCTCTCAATGCAGTATAAGCCTAAATTTATTAAAATTCTGCGCGGGAACCATTATGTTTGTCACGCATGTATCTAAATACTCTCCAGGCCAACCTTGTCACCAGCTGCCGCATTCTGATCGTCAGTGACGAACGATCCATCAAGGAGGACCTGCATCTTTCTCACGCCCTGCAAAACAATGGCCCTTCCGGCAGTTCCTCGACGCTCCTGACCCCTTCCGCCCCGGTTCCGAAGCCCAAAAACGCTGCATTGCCGCCTGAGGTCATCAACACTGGCAGCGACAAGGAAGCTCTGGCTCTGCTGGAGTCTGCCTTGCGGGAACACCGCCCTTTCTCGGTCGTCATCATTGATGGCCGCCTGCTCCACGGGAAGGATTATCGCCACTTCGTCCGCCGGATGTGGCAGATGCAGCGGGACCTTTACGTCGTGATCCACGCCGTGTCCCAACTGGACGCGTTCGAGCAGATTCCCATCGATCTCGGATCGAATCACCAGCTCCTGGTGCTCAAATTCAGGCTGGTGCCGTTCGAGATCACCCAGCTTGTCCGCACGCTCACTTCGAAGCACCACGCCGATCTCCAGACCTCCGAGCGCAACCTGACCCTCAATGCTCAACTGCTGGAGGCGACAACGCAGTTTGAGGACGTGAGCAACCGTCTGCGTCTTGAGCAGGACCATCGCCGGCAGTTGGAGGACCAGCTTTGCCGTACCCAGCGCCTGGAGACCATGGGCCGCTTCGCCGATGCCATGGCGCACTTCTTCAACAACTACCTCACGGTCATCCGTGGCCATCTGGAGGTGGCCACCGCCGGCCAATCGCCCGCCCAGGGCGGTTCGCAGGTCTTGCAGGATCTGCTCGTCGCCACCCAGCACGCCATGGGCGTGACTTCGCAGTTCGTGGCCTTCACTCGTCGCGACTACCTCCAGCCTGCGCCAGTTCAACTGGCGCAGATCATCGACGCGCAGACTGCCCTGCTGCAGAAGGCGCTCGGTGAGAACATCGCCATCCAGATCCAGCACCAGCCTGATCTTCCCTGCGTCATGGCCGACCAGGCTTCCGTGGAGCAGATCATCTTCAATCTGCTCGTTCACGCCCGGGATTCCATGCCTGGCGGCGGGCGGTTGATGATCCAGACAAGGTTCGTGTCCGTGCCAGACGCCACTGCTGCCAGCCGCCTTCATGGCGATGCCAGACCGGGCGATTATGTGCTCATGACCCTCGCCGACACAGGCAGTGGCATGACTGCGGCGGAGCTTTCGCGCCTGTTTGACTCCTCCCATCTGGACTCTGGACAGCAAGGCGGCGCCGACATCGCTCTCATTCTCGTGCAGGGGCTCGTACGCCTTCAAGGCGGCTGGATCGCTGCCAGCAGCGTGATCGATGTCGGCACTGAGTTCAGCATCGGCCTTCCCGTGGCCACCGGAAACGCACCCCAGCCGGTGACGCCAGACAAAAAACTTCTGGAGTCCTCATCAGAGAGCGATTGCAGCACGATCCTGGTGGTGGACGACGAGGATTCCGTCCGGCAGGTGATGGAATACGTGCTCACCAGCCAGGGCCACCAGGTTTTATGTGCCAGTGACGCCAACGAGGCGTGGGCGCTCTGGCGGAGCAAGTCGTCCGTGATCAAGCTCGCCATCATTGACATCAAATTGCCCGGCGGTGTAAGCGGTTTCGATCTGGAAAAGGCGATTTCCGCCGAGGACTCCACCCTCCCGGTCATCTTCACCTGCGGCTATGCGCAAACCAGCCTCAGCAGCGAGAAGGAGCTCAAGACCGGAGAGAATTTCCTGCCCAAGCCCTTCGGCATGGTGGAGTTGCTCAACATCGTCGGCAAAGCGCTTCTCAACACGGCGCGGCTGTGACGATGAATTGACCGGGTGGCAGGAAACCAAGCTTGCGTTTCCCCCTCATGGGGCTTTTCTCAACCTGCCTCTCTCATGTTCCCTGGCAACCATCTGCGAATGGAAGCCTCAGACGGGCTTCGCCGACCATGAAACCCGACGTCCTCCACGACATTCCGGCCCGCAAGGGCGAAGGCGGTGACAGTCGTCACCTGCTCATCCAGGTGGACGCGGGAGGCATCATCCAAAGCGCCTTTGGAACCTGGAATCCTCTGAATGCGGACCCTACAGCGCCCCTGCCAGCGCATGGAGGTGACTTTTTCCAGCTTCTGAAGAAAAACCAGGCGCTCGACTCGCAGACCACGGACAGCATCAGCAAGGCAGTCCGTCAGGCGCTCATTGACCCTGCCGCGTTCTGTCGCATCGAGGCCAGCCGTCGCCAAAACGGCACGGACACGCGATTCGACTGCAGCATCGCCCCGCTGGCCGCCAACGACGCACGTTCGGCGCTGGTCACCCTGGTGGAGCTTCCTCCGGCCAGAAATGCTCCGAGACAGGGCATGCGTGAAGGCTTCACAAGGGCTCTTTGCCACAGTTCCCGGATCGGCAGTTGGGAGCTCGATCTCGCGGACCTCGATGACATGAACCGCAACCGGCTGCGCTGGTCGGATGAGATCTATCGCATCTTCGGCCACGAGGTGGGCGGCATCGAACCCTCCAACGAAACCTTTTTCCAGGCCGTCCATCCCGAGGACCGCCAACTCGTGCGCGAGGCGGTGAGCCGCACCTTGCGCACCCACGGCCACTATTCGCTGGACCACCGGATCATCCTTCCGTCGGGGGAGATCCGTCACATCCATGAGGATGCCAGGCTCTGCCTCGACGAGCAGACCGGCAGGCCGCTGCGCATGGTCGGCACGGCGCTCGACATCACGGAACGCAAGGCCGCCGAGGAGGCCTTCAAGAGCGGCGGAGAATCGCAGTTCCACCTCGCCTTTGCCAACGCCAGCGTCGGTTTCGCCATCACCGACACGAAAGGCGTCATCCTTCACATCAACAGCCATTACTGTGAGATCACCGGCTATGGTGAGGATGAGCTGGTGGGCACCTCCTTTGCCGCCATCACCCATCCTGATGATGTGAAACGGAAGCTGGAGCTGAATCAGCAGCTCGTGGCCGGTGAAATCGACGATTTCGTCGTCGAGAAGCGTTATCTGCGCAAAGAGGGCGGCATCGCCTGGGTGGAGAACTGCGTGTCCGCCATCCGCAATGAAGAGGACGGCTCGGTCCTCCACATGCTCGTGCTGTGCAAAGACATCACGGAGACACTTCGGAACCGGGAGCAGCTCCGCCTGCTGGAAACGTGCGTGGCCCATTTCAACGACGTGGTGTTGATCACCGAGGCGTTTCCGCTCGACGAGCCAGGCCCGCGCATCGTCTTCGTCAATGAGGCCTTCACACGGCGCATGGGTTACACGCTGGAGGAGACAATCGGGCGCAGCCCACGATTCCTCCAGGGAACGGACACCGACCGGCAGGCACTCGACCGCATCCGGACCGCTCTCACCGCCGGATGCCCGGTCAGGGAGGAACTCGTCAATTATGCCAAGGATGGCTCGCGAGTCATCCTGGACATCGATGTGGTCCCGATCCGGGGCGAAGACGGCCGCGTCACTCACTTCGTGGCCATTCAGCGGGACATCACCATCCGCAGGGAGGCGGAGGAAAGGCTGCTGCTGCGCTCGAAGCGGCACGAAAAGCGGCACGCGGCCATCGCCAGGCTGATGCGCGGCGGCGTCTTGCAGGCCGGCAGCCTGGACGAGGCGTTCCGCGTCATCGCCGCGGAGATCGCCCATGTGGCGGAGGTGGAACGCGTCAGCATCTGGCGTTACTCCCCGGAACGCGACGCCATCGTCTGCCAGGAGTTGTTTGAAGCCACTCCGGGAAGCCATGCCACCGGTCTGCGCCTGCCCGCCGCCGCCTATCCTGCGTATTTCCGGGCCATGGAGGAGAACGAGCTCATCTCCGCGTCCGACGCCTGCCGCGATCCGCGCACTTGCGAGTTTGCGGACAACTACCTCCAACCGCTCGGCATCACCTCGATGCTGGACGCTCCTCTCCATGCCGGCGGCGCCCTCGTGGGTGTGCTCTGCCAGGAACATGTGGGCTCAAGACGCGAATGGACGGCGGAGGATCAAAGTTTTGCGCTCTCGATGGCAAATTTCATCTCGCTGGTAATGTCCCAGTGGGAACATCGGCAGATCGAGGAGACCCTGCGCCAGCAGGCCTCGCTGCTCGACAAGGCCAATGATGCCATTCTCGTGCGCGACCTCGACCACACGATCACCTACTGGAACAAAGGCGCCGAGGATCTCTACGGCTGGACAGCGGCGGAGGCCGTCGGACGCAAAGCCTGCGATCTCCTCTATCAGGACGCCACTCCATTTCATCAAAAGTTCCAGCGCCTCATGATCGATGGGGAATGGAAGGGTGAAGTGCGCCAGATGACGAAAACCGGCCACGAGGTCGTGGTGGAAGGCAGTTGGACCCTCGTGCGGGACGCCGCCGACCGACCAAAGTGCATCCTGGCCATCAACAAGGACGTGACGGAGAAGAAACGGCTGGAGGACCAGATGATCCGTGCGCAGCGCATGGACAGCATCGGCACGCTGGCCGGCGGCATCGCCCACGACTTGAACAACGTCCTGACGCCGATCCTGATGTCGGTGGACTTGCTGAAGCGGCGCATCAACGACGAAGCCAGCCGGGACACCTTGCGGGTGATCGCCAGCAGCGCCCAGCGCGGGGCCGAGATGCTCAGCCAGGTGCTCTCCTTTGCACGCGGCATGGAAGGCCAGAGCATGCCCGTCTCCATCAGCCGGCTGCTGAACGACCTCGGCCGCATTGTGCAGGACACGTTCCCGAAGAACATCGATCTGCACCTGCAGACGCCGCCGGATGAGTGGATGCTGTCCGGAGACGCCACGCAGATCCATCAGGTGCTGCTGAACCTTTGCGTGAATGCCCGTGATGCGATGCCTGCCGGAGGCAAGCTCACGGTGGACACCACCCTCGTCATGATCGACTCGCAGTATGCGACGATGAACATCGAGGCCCGCGAAGGCCCGCACATCGTCATCGGAGTGGAGGACGAGGGCGTCGGCATCGCCCAGGACGTGCCGCCGAAGATCTTCGATCCGTTTTTCACCACGAAGCCTCCCGGAAAAGGCACGGGACTGGGTCTTTCCACCTCGCTGGCCATCGTGAAAAGCCACGGCGGATTCGTCCGCGTGCGAAGCGAACCCGGCCATGGCACGCGATTCACGGTTTACCTCCCTGCCCTGCCTCCATCGACCGAGCAGACGCCGGAGATCGATGAACAGCCCCTGCCGCGTGGCAACAACGAGCTCGTCCTCGTCATCGACGATGAGGCGGCCGTGCGGGAGATCACCCGCCAGACGCTCAGCGCCTACGGCTACCGCACGCTCCTGGCCGCAGACGGTGCCGAGGCCGTGACGCTTTATTCCAAGCACACGAACGACATCGCCGTCGTGTTGACTGACATGGCCATGCCGGTCATGGACGGGGCCACCACGATCCAGGTGCTGGTGAAAATGAATCCGCAGGTCCGCATCATCGCCGCCAGTGGCGTCACCGCGCACGGCGGCATGAAGAAGTCGGCTGAGGCAGGCGCACGCCAGTTTCTGCCTAAACCGTACACGGCGGAGACCATCCTGCGGGCGCTCCGCCAGGTCCTGCACGACGAAATGGCTGAGTCTTGAGCCTGCTCAGACCTTGGCGGCGGCAGGCTTCAGCAAATCGCCGATGGCATGGAGCAGCGTGTCGGCGCTGTAGGGTTTGCGCAGGAAGTGGCGCACGCCCAGGCTCGTCACCTGTGCCTGCATCTGCTGGTTGAGTCCGCTCGCGCCGATGATCGGCAGCCCGGGTTCGATTTTTCGCAGAGCCTGGATCAGCGCCGGCCCGTCCATGTTCGGCATCATCATGTCCGTGATCACCAGCACCGGTTTGTTCGGATTCTTGAGGAAAGTGGCGATGGCATCCGTGCCGTCGCAGGCCGTGATGACCTGGTATCCAAAGGCCTCCAGCGTGTGGCTCGTGGCGGTGAGAATCGCGGCCTCATCATCCACGACGAGGATCAATTCGCCCTGCCCCAGACGACGGGAGGACTCGGGGGTCTGCACGACCGGCTCCGACACGCCCGTCTTCGCTGGCAGATAGATGCGGAACGCGGAGCCTTTGCCCACGCGGGAGGTCAGATCGATGAAACCATGATGCGATTTGACGATTCCCAAGGTCGTGGACAGCCCCAAACCCGTGCCTTTGCCGAGTTCCTTCGTCGTGAAGAACGGATCGAAGATTCTCTCCCGCACTTCCGCGGGAATGCCAGTGCCGGTGTCCTTCACCTCGAACATCACATGCTCACCCGCCCTGGCATCTGGGTGCATGCTCACAAACTGCGCGTCCACCACCACGTTTGACGCGGAGACCACCAGCTCGCCGCCATCCGGCATCGCATCGCGGGCATTCACGCAAAGGTTCAACAGGACCTGGTGGAGTTGCGTGGGATCACCCTCCACGTTCCAGGAATCCGGCGGGCGCACCACGCTGCAGCGGATGTTTTTCGGGAAAGTCTCCAGCAGCAGGCTTTCGATCTCCTGCAGCACGTCCTTCGGCCGCAGCGGCAGCCTGCGCCCCTCCACGCCACGTGCGAAGCCAAGGATCTGACGCACCATCTCAGCGCCGCGGTTGGCGCTGTTCTCCATCGCGTTCAGCAGATCCACGTCACGTGGCTGCGTCAGCTTCATCCGCAGGATGGTCAGCGACATCAGGATCGGCGTCAGCACGTTGTTCAAGTCATGCGCCACGCCGCCAGCCAGCGTGCCGATGCTCTCCATGCGCTGCGCACGCAGGAACTGCGACTCCATGCGCCGCTTCTCCGTCACATCCGCCATGAAGCCTTCCACGAACTCGACCCGGCCGTTCTCAGCAGGAATGCCCTGGCCACGCTCCCAGATCCATTTGATCGAGCCATCGGCCGTACGAATGCGGTAGGTCATCTCGAAGCGTGTTCCAGCGGCCGTGGCTTCCTGGACGATCTTGCGCACATGATCGCGGTCCTCGGGATGGATGAGATCACCGAAGAACACATCCCCTTTCCCGGCAAACGCCTCCGGCTCGTAGCCTGTGAGCTCCAGGCAGCCCTCGCTGATGAAATCCAGCGTCCACTTCTCATCGAGCCGGCCGCGATAGGCCGCTCCGGGCAGGTTTCCCATGAGCGTGGAGACCATGCGCTCGTTTTCACGCAGCGCTTCGACGATTCGTTGCCGTTCCTCGGCCTTGGCGGCCGTTTCGAGGGCAAAAGTGAGGTCGTCCGCCAGTGCGCACAACACCCGCACCTCATCCTCCTGGAAGTAGTCGCAGGCATCGGCGTAGATCATCAGCACTCCCAGCGGCTTCCCCTCCGGCTTCAGCGGAAAGGCCGCGCAGGAGTGGAAACCGCGCTGCAACGCCCTCTCCCGGTAGTAGAAGGTGGGATCGTTTCCGATGTCGTTCGAAATCGAATGCACCCCGCTGCGGAAGGCACGGCCACCGGGCCCGCAGCCCGACGGGTCATCCTCACGCGTGGTCAGCACCAGCCCCTCCAGATACCCCTGGAAGTCGCCTGCGCAGGCCACGGGCTTCAGTTCTCCCGTCTCCTCCACATGCAGGCCGATCCACGCCATGCGCATGTTGCCCTTTTCGACGGCGATCGTCACCGCCGTTTCATAAAGCTCCTGCGGATTGCGGATGCGCACGATCGCCTCGTTGATGGTGCTCGACATCGCGTACAGCCTGTTGAGGCGGAGCAAACGCTGCTCGTCTTGTTTGCGCTCGTGAATGTCGAGCGCTGATCCGGCCATGCGATAAGGCTCGCCAAACTGGTCCCACAGCGCCTGTCCACGCGCCTCAAACCAGCGATAGGCGCCGGATTTCACCTGGATGCGGTATTCCACACAGAATGTCTCGCGTTTCTCCAGATGGTCCTCCAATGCGGCCCGCAACAACGGAAGGTCTTCCGGGTGCATCTTCTGTTCCCAGGAGAAAAACAGGCTGGGAAACTCCTCCTGGGTGTAACCGAGCAGTTCGCGGAACCGCGGCGAGTAGTAAACGCCACCCGTGCGGATGTCCCAATCCCACACACCCCCGGTGGAGCCGCTGGCGGCCAGTGAATAGCGTTCCTCACTCTTCCGCAGGGCCATTTCGGCCTGGTGACGCTCGAGCTCGGCAGCCGCTCTCACCGCGAAGAGCTGGAACATCGCCTGAAGCCGGTCGCGACGGTCCAGCGACTGGTCGCCAAACACGGCGATCATGCCGATCACGCGGCCGTCCGTGGCATGCAGGGGCACGCCCATGAAACTGGTCGCTCCGAGTTCCTCAATCAGGCGGTCGCCGGGGAAATGCTCCGCGACGTTGCGGTCGTAGTAACACACGTCGCCGGTGGACACGTTGTAACACGGGGATGCCATCAGTGAGATGTCGCGGTTGGGCTGGATCTTGCCGTCCGCGCAAAATCCCAGCGTCCTGACCATCCGGTCACGCTCCGAGACCATCATGGCAACGATGGCATAGCGTGCCTCCGCCGCGCGGGCCAGTTGCAGGCACACTGACTGGAAAAACGTCTCGCCACTGCGCGGATCCCCCCCTTCAGCCATGGCACGCAGCGCTTCCTCGACCTTTTTCTCCACCGTGATGTCGGAAGCCAGCGACAGGATCGACTGGATCTCACCTTGCTCGCTCAGCAGCACCGAATTGTGCCACTCGCAGACGATCAGGCGGCCGTCGCTGGTGAAATTGCGGTTCACGCAGGTGTTGCGGTCCTCGGAGCGGTCGATCAGCCGGCTGAAGGTGCTTTCCACCCGCGGCAGATCGTCGGGATGCGCGAACTTCCAATCGGTAAGCGAGCGCCCCATGACATCCGTCTCCTTCCATCCGAACACTTTCTCCGCCTGAGGCGACCAGTTGCAGATGCGGCCCTGTGGATCGTATTCGACCAGCGCCAGCGAGGTGCTCTCCAGGTGAAACAGCAGCGCCGCGTGTGTCTGATGCTGCAGCGCGTCCTCCTGCTCCCGCCGGGCGGTGAAGTCACGCAGGTTTCCGATGATGGCCACCGGCTTGCCTTCGTTGTCCCGGACGAGCGAGCGATAATCGCTGATCCAGCGGTAGCCCTGGTTCTTGTGACGGAACCGGTATTCAAGCACGGGATGGAAGTCTCCGCCGATGTCACCTCCGATCGCCTGCTCCAGACGTTCGCGTTTGGCCGCGAAATCTTCGGGATGGATGCGGGACAGCATGAAACGGACGCCGCCGTCGATGCACTCGTCCATGCTGAAGCCCAGCACCTGCTCCACAGCCGGACTGATGTAGTCGTAGTTGAGTGATGGCAGGCTCAGGCAATAGACGGGGTCCTTTGAGTTGCCCAGCACGGCCCGGAACCGCTCCTCGCTCCGCCGCAGTTCGTTCTCGGCCATTTTGCGCTTCGAAATGTCACGCACCACCACCACGATCCGGTCCATGCCGAGAATGGCCGCCTTGCGCATGTTCACCTCCACCCAGAACGTGCGTCCGGCGCAGGAACGGGCCTGCCACTCGAAAAGCTGCGGTCCCTCGCTCACCGCCCGTTCCATCCAGGCGCGGGCCTCCTCCTGCGTGTAGGGCGGCATGTTCGCGCTGATGTCGGCGACGGTGTGGGTGCACAGGCTGGCCACCTCGCACTCGTACATCTCGCAGGCGCGTTGATTGGCGGCCAGGATCGCGCCGGTCGCCATGTCGTGGATGAACACCGCATCATTGAGGCACTCGAAGACGCCCTTGAACCAGCTTTCACGGGCGTCTGCGCCGGCATCGAGCGCTGTGGGAGTGGTCATGGTTTCGGAAAAGGCCATATCTCAAAAGCTGATTTGAAGGGTCTTTGAAACTGCGTCCGCGAGCGCCTTCAGGCCTGCCTCCTTCGGCACGTAGCCGTGGACATCATCGCGGCTGAGCACCGGCATCATGTCGGCGCTGGAGTGATTGCTGAAGACAATCGTCTTCAGCCCCTGCTGTGTGAACGCTTGCGCGTTTTGCACCAGATCGACGGCGGAACCGTCCGGCAGGGTCATGTCCACCAGCATGAGGGCGATCTCCCCGCCCTCCAGAACCGCGAGCGCTGAGGCAACGCTGCCCGCCTCCAATACCTTGAACTCCGGCAGACGTGCCAGCAGGGCGGTGCGCACGACGTTGCGATAGACTTCATGATCCTCCACCACCAAAATCGACTTCGCCCGCCCGGAGTGTTGTCCGGTCTGGCTCGCCACGTTGGAAGACGAATGGGCCTGCTGCATGAAGCGCTCGTTGGTTTCTTGTTGTGATGAAATGTTCAGTACCATACAGCAAATCTGAGCGTTGAAGTGCTCAAGCGTGATAATGAATGAACATTTAGCTCTGGATGAAGCGTCCTTTCCCCTGCCAATGAACCCCAAGTCTCCACCGCTCAAATGCCAGGGCGCGGACAGGCATGAGTTTCTCGCCAACGTCGGCCATGAGCTTCGCAATCCCCTCACCACCATCATCGCCCAGGTGGAGATTCTCATGGAGGGCGTCCACGGCTCTCTCGAAAGCGCCCAGCAAAGCGCTCTGTCGTCCGTGCAGGAGAGCGCACGCCAGATGCTTCATCTGCTCGCCGACACGATCGACTTGTTCAAGATGGAAGCCGATGAGCCTGCGCTGAACCCGGACGCCTGTGTGATGTCTGATGTTTGCGCGCAGAGCCTTCCTCCCGCGCTCGACCTGGCCCGTTCGCGTTCGGTGGAGGTGCAGACTGACATCAAGCCCGGATTGCGCGTGAAGGCCGACGCACGCCGGCTGCGGCAGATCATCACGGAGACGCTTTCCGCCGCGGTGCTGACCTTTCCCACAGGCAGCCAGGTGTTGCTGACGATCAGCGGGGAATCCCAAGGGTTGTGCCTTGAGGCGATCCGCCGGCCGATCCCCGCCTCTTGTGCCGCTCATGTCATCATCGGTGATGGGGCGGGCGCGTCCACACCCTGGTTGGAGCGCCTGCGCAAAGTGAAGCCGGTTGGAACAGCGCTGCTGCATCGGGCGGTGTGCCTTCTCAACGGCACCATCACCATGTCGGAGGAGGCCGGCCAGATCGCCGGCATCACGATTCATTTGCCCGTGGAAATCCTTCCGCCGCTGTCACCGCCGGCGGGAAGCACCGGACATCCGATTTCCTCGTCCCAGGAAGCTCATGCCCATGCCGCCGGGACTCCCACGATCCTCATCGCCGACGATCAGCAGGCTTTGATCACGGTGGTCAGCAGCTACCTGGAGAGCCTCGGTTTCAAGATCATCGTCGCTCGTGACGGACGCGAAGCCGTGGACCTCACGGCGGCTCATCGGCCGGATCTCATCCTGATGGATGTCCGCATGCCGGTGATGGACGGGCTGGCGGCGATTCGTGAGATTCGCTCTTCCGAAGACTCGCAACTCGGGAATGCCACCATCATCAGCCTCTCAGGCATCGTCGATTCAGGCGACAAGCAGGAGTGCCTCGATGCGGGCGCCACAGACTATCTGAACAAACCGTTCGGCATTCGTGAACTCGACCGCGTGATCAACGAATATCTCCGTCCAACGGCCTGACAGGCATCCGCTCAGCACGACTTCGCATGAAAGGAGAAAACGTGCAGGAAGGTGCGGGCGATGATCGCCACATCGAGCAGGAAGGACCAGTTCTGGCAGTACTCGATGTCGGAAGTGACGCGATGTTTGATCTCCTCGGCTCCATCGATCGGCCCGCGATGACCGCGCACCTGGGCGAGGCCGGTGACACCCGGCTTCACCGTGTGGCGCAGCGGATACTGGCTGCATTCCATCGCGAAAATCGCATCATGCTCGACCATGTGCGGACGAGGCCCGACCACGGACATGTCCCCCAGGAACACGTTCAGGAACTGTGGCATCTCGTCGATGCTGAGCTTCCGCAGCAAGGCGCCGCCTTTGAAGACACGCTTGTCGTTCGGCCGTGCCTGGACGCTCTCGGAGCCGTGATTGACCGCCATCGTGCGGAACTTGAGGATCTGGAACATCTGGCCGTCGGCACCTGAGCGCGACTGCTTGAAGAACAGAGGGCCGGGGGAGAACAAGCGATGAAGCATCCACACTCCCGCGCACAGCAGCGGCAGGACAAACAACACCACAGGAAGGCTCACTGCGACGTCCAGCACACGCTTCAGGAAGCGATGTGATGGATTGACGAGCGGATGCTTGTGCAGGCTCACCAGCTTCATGGTGGAATACTCAAACACGTGGGTGGGAGTCAGCTCGCCAAGGATCGGCTGAAGGTCCACCGCCAGATGCGCCCCATGCGACTCGGCCATTTCACGCACCCGTTCTGTGCGCAGTGCATTGGTGGGCATGCGCCAGATCACGAGATTCGGCCGCTCGCGCACAATCGCCTCCTCCAGGCGGCGTTCGAGGCTGCGGATGTCCTCGATCTTGTGCTCCGGGCAGATCACATCGCACAGTTTGATGCCGAGCATGCGTTTGTTCGCGAACCACGAGCGCATTGACTCCACCGAGGGCGGCTCGCATGCCGCCACCACACGCAGTCGTGGCTGGATGCGTGAGCCGAGGGCCTTCAGCACCTTGATGAACACGATTTTGGCCGCGCAGAGGAAGGGAGCGCTGAACGCCAGGTGGTACACGATCAGCTTGCGGGAGATCTCCACATCGCGCCACAACGCCACGTAGAAAAGCAGCAGGAGCGCGGTGAAACCTGACTGCGACAGGCTGATCTTGTAAATCTCGCCGTTCAGCAGCTTGTGCATGTAGTAGCCTTCCCGCAGCCAGACCGCCGCATGGAAGATCACCGCCGCCATGCTGACCCACAGCACCACGCATTCCTTCGCGGCGGGCACCAGGGTGAATTGATCCAGATTCGGCGGAATCAGATACGACATCAGAGATGCCGCCATGAAGGCTGCGAACAGGAAAAGGACATCGGTGAGGACGAAGAAGGGGGTCCAGCCGCGGACTCGTTGGCTTAGCGCGTCTTGCATGATGGCAAGCTCCCTCCGCCGTCCATAATTTCTAGAAACCGCGGCCTTAGAATCCAGTCAGCGATGCCTTAGTGTGATCTCAGACAAGAGGAAGACATCGCATCGCATTCATCCACTTCACTTGAAGCGTGGTCCGCTGTCATTTGACGAAGAACATGCCATGGCCAGCAGCAGTCCTGTCAAAACAGCATACAGATGACGTGTGGCATCGATCTGCAGCGGAAAATCAACCGCCGCGTGCGTCATGAACGCCATGAACGCGGCGGAAAAGCACACCAGCCCGCTGCGACGATGAAACGACATCCTGCGGCGCATTTTCCGTGCGAACGCGAGGCGCATGCCTCTGCCCAGATGTCTTCCCGGGAATGCCACCACAAGCACCAATAGTCCCGCACCGAGCCAGCCCCATTCGGCAAACAACTGGGCGTAATCATTGTGCGCATGCCGCCAGTGCCCGCCCGACAGCAGTGAATCGAGTGATGAATAGTGTGGCGACACCCATTCGAACGTTCCAGGTCCGGCGCCAAGCCAGCCGTGATCGATGCCGATCTGCACCGCCATCGCCGCCGCATGACGACGGGCGGGGTCATCAAATCGACGCCCGGCGAAGACACTCCACCGCGTGATGCCTTCCCCTGCCCCGCCGAGCCACGCGCCCAGCAGCAGCAGGCTGGCTGCAATGACTGCGCTCACCATGATCCGGCGAAAACCAAACAAAAGATCGGCCACGTTCGGCCGCCAGATCAACAAAGCCGTCACGATCATCCAGCCAGCCTCCAGGATGAACATCAGGTGACCCATTTTGGAGACATTCACAAACACCGCGATGATCTGCGTCAGCAACGCCGCCGCCACGCCGGCAAGCATCACCTGCTGGAGCGGCCTTCGCAGGCCGTTGCGGATCAGGATCGCGCAGAGCCACAAGCTGGCCGGCCAGGTGAGATTCAGAAACGCCGCTGCGTTGCCGTGATACCAGAACCAGCCAAAAACAGAATCCGGAATCTGCGCCACATGCCACATCGAGCGCAAATCGGCCGGACTCCGCCAGAACAAGCCGGCGATTGCAGCCGCCGCTCCTGAAATGGTCATCGCCAGCGCCAGAATGTGCCTTCCCTTCCTTCCGGCGGCGAAATCCAGCGCCATCACCAGTCCCATCAATGCCACCGAGATCGAGATCATCGCCGGCACCGAGGCAGCTTGATCGATCGTGCCGAAAGATCGCCACCCTTCCCGATCCAGATCCAGGAGAGCCCCTGTTGAACGCTCGATCATCGCCCTGGGACAGGCAGTCACCAGCCACCCGGCCACCTCAATCATCACAACCAGCCACCACACAGCACGCTCATGAGGTTTGGGCGGATCCCAGTCGAGCGTCCTTGCCGCTGCCCAAAGAACGAAGGCACCGGCAACAATCCATAAGATGGTCTCATGCGTGGAAACTGGCAGCTTCGCGTTCGATGCGGGCAGCAACACCAGTCCGGTCGCCAGCAGGACGAGTGCAGCATTGCGAAGAAGATGGGCGGTCTGGTTGATGCGCCCAATGTGCGCCGCACCCCTCTTGTCGGTCAATTCCACAAGGTCTTATGCAGGATAAGGCAACTCTTACGAGCATCTGAATCGTGAGAGAGTGGAGTTCTCATGGCCGGATCGGATGCTTATGGCAGTTCAATTCAAAAGCCCCGGTGGAGCAGCGACTCAACCAATGGCGGCAGCTTGGACGAATCTCAAGAGCGCCGGATGACAACTAGCCAACTCTGTTCATAGATACCGTCTCGCCCATTACGCAGAAAGCCACACCCCTTCCCGAAAAATCATCAGTCACCATGAAAAAACGCATTCTCATCACCGGCGGAGCAGGATTCCTCGGTTCCCATCTTTGTGAGCGCCTACTCAATGAAGGCAACGAGATCATCTGCCTCGACAATCTTTTCACCGGCCGGAAGGAGAACATCGCTCATCTCATGGGGAATCCAAATTTTGAGTTCATGCGTCACGACATCACCGAGCCGGTGACCGTGGAAGTGGACCAGATCTACAACCTCGCCTGTCCCGCATCTCCGCCGCATTACCAATACAACGCCATCAAGACCATCAAGACCTCGGTCATGGGTGCCATCAATGTGCTCGGGCTCGCCCGCCGCGTCCGCGCCCGCGTCTTTCAGGCCTCCACCTCCGAGATCTATGGCGATCCTGAAGTGCATCCGCAGCCTGAAAGCTACTGGGGCCACGTGAACACCATCGGCCCGCGCTCCTGCTATGATGAAGGCAAGCGGGTGGCCGAGACCCTGTTCTTTGACTACCACCGCCAGAATGGCGTGGACATCCGTGTCGTGCGCATTTTCAACACCTATGGGCCCCGCATGCTCCCGGACGATGGCCGCGTCGTTTCAAACTTCATCGTGCAGGCTCTGCGCGGCCAGGATCTCACGATCTATGGCGACGGCAGCCAGACGCGCAGTTTCTGTTATGTGGACGATCTCATCTCCGGCTTCCTCAAGCTGATGGAGACGGAGAATTTCACCGGCCCTGTCAACATCGGCAATCCGGGTGAGTTCACCATGCTCGAACTCGCCGAACTGGTCCTGCAGAAGGTCGGTGGCAAATCCAAGATCACCTTCCGTCCGCTCCCGGCGGACGATCCCAAGCAGCGCCAGCCGGACATCACCCTTGCTAGACAAAAGCTCGGGTGGGAGCCAAAAATCCCCTTGTCCGAAGGGCTCGACCACACCATCGCCTATTTCTCCCAACTCCTCAACAACCCAGCCTCCCAGCCCCGGCCGATGAAGATGCCGGTGCGCGGAATGGCCCTCAACTGAACCCTTTCCTCCCCTTCCTCCTTCTATGAGAATTTGCTGCATCGGTGCCGGCTATGTCGGCGGACCTACCATGGCGATGATCGCCGCCAAGTGCCCGGACATCCGTGTGGATGTCGTGGACCTCAACGCTGAACGCATCGCCGCCTGGAATTCGGCGGATCTGCCGGTCTATGAACCGGGCCTCGATGATCTCGTGGTCAACGCCCGCGGAAAAAACCTGTTTTTCTCCACTGAAGTCAAACAAGCCATCCGCGACGCCGACATCATCTTCGTCAGCGTCAACACGCCGACCAAAACCTTCGGGGTCGGCGCCCACAAGGCAGCGGATCTGCGTTTCATCGAGTCCGTCGCCCGCACCATCGCGGAAGTGGCCGAAACGCCGAAAATCATCGTCGAAAAGAGCACCATTCCGGTCCGCACGGCCGAGGCCATCCAGACCATCCTCGCCTCCAGCGAGAAAGGCCTCAAACACCAGGTGCTTTCGAACCCGGAGTTCCTTGCTGAAGGCACCGCCGTCGCTGATTTGAACGCACCTGACCGCATTCTCATCGGTGGCGAGCAGACTCCTGGGGGTCTCGCCGCCGTCGAGACTCTGGTGAGCGTTTATGCCCACTGGGTGCCTCGTGAGCGCATCCTCACGACCAATCTCTGGTCCTCCGAGCTTTCCAAGCTCGTCGCGAACGCCTTTCTGGCCCAGCGCATCTCCTCCATCAACAGCATCTCCGCCCTCTGCGAAAAGACCGGCGCTGATGTGGACGAAGTCGCCCGCGCGATCGGCACCGATTCGCGCATCGGACCGAAGTTCCTCAAATCTTCCGTCGGTTTCGGCGGCTCCTGCTTCCAGAAGGACGTCCTGAATCTCGTCTATCTCTGCGGTCACTTCGGGCTCCCTGAAGTCGCCGCCTACTGGCAGCAGGTCATCGAGATGAACGACTGGCAGAAGCACCGCTTCGCCGAGCGTGTCCTGCGCACGCTCTTCAACACCGTCACCGGCAAACGCATCGCCGTCCTCGGTTTCGCCTTCAAAAAAGACACCAACGACACGCGTGAGTCCGCGGCCATTTACGTCTGCCAGGATCTCCTGGAGGAACGGGCGTCCCTCTCGATCTACGATCCCAAGGTCACCACGGCACAGATGTGCACCGATCTCGGCATTGATCCGGCCAGTCCGAACGTCGAATTCGCCACCAGCGCCGAACAGGCGGCCCAGGGTGCCCATGCGCTGCTCGTGCTGACCGAATGGGATGAATTCCGCAAGCTCGACTTCGACGCGATCTACAAGTCGATGGTCAAGCCCGCGTGGATCTTCGACGGCCGCAGCCTGCTCGATCACAAGAAGCTCCGCGAAATCGGCTTCAAGGTGTACAGCATCGGCAAGCCGCTGCCCACCGACCAGCCCGCGTAGGCTGGAATCAGCCCGCCGCGGCTGAAGACAATCGCTTCCCGACGATGGAAGCCTCCCCACAGACGATGGATGCGCCACGGCAGGGCTTTCGCCTGCCCGCGCTCCAGACCTTGCGCCGCGCGTTCCGCGTCGTGGCATCTTACGCGTCGCTGAACATCCTCGGGCGGATCGTCCAGATGATCGGGGCATTTTTCATCGTTCGCTCGCTGGCCAAAACCGAATACGCCTGGTATTCGCTGGCGAACAACCTCGTCTCCGCACTCGGCATGTTCACGGTGACCGGCATCGGCACGGGACTCATGCCGCTCGCTGGCGAGGCGGCCCGCGACCGGCTCAGACTCGGCTCCGTGCTGGCCTCGGCCACGCGATTCCGTGGTTCGCTGCTGCTGGTGGGCTCGCTGGCGGGCATTCCGGTGTTCGTCTATCTGCTACTCCACAGCGGTTGCTCCGTGTGGAAGACCACGCTGCTCGTGGGAGCCGCGTTGATCTCCGTCTCGATGAGCATTGCCGCGCAGATGTTCAGCACGCCGTTGAGCCTCGCCCGCCGTTACTCGATTCCGCAGTGGGAGAACATCATGAACTCCACCCTGCGGCTGGCACTCCTCGCCGTGCTGGTCGCCTGGGCGATGGCGGACGCGGTCACTGTCATGATTGTCACCGTTCTGGCTCCGCTGCCGACGGTGTTTGGCTGGCTGCTGCCGAAGGCGCGCGCGCACGCCGCCTTCGAGCAGCAGCCCGATCCGGCCGCGACGCTCCGCCTGAAGAAACACTTCCTCGTCGGCCTTCCCACCAGCCTCACCTATCTCTTCGAGGCACAGATCGCCGCGATCATCGTCGGTTTCGTCGGCAACATCGACAAAGTGGCCGATCTCGGTGCCATCAGCCGCGTCTCCCTGATCCTCCAGGTGCCGCTCTCCATCGCCTCAGGCGTGCTGCTGCCGCGCATGTCTGCGGAACACGATCCGAAACGCCTCTGGAAGATGTGGACGGGCAGCAGTCTGCTCGCCCTGCTGGGTGGCACGGTCATACTTGCCGCAGGCTGGTTCATGCGTGAGCCGCTTCTGCGACTGCTCGGTCCGGAATACGCCGGATTGCAGCAGGAGCTCGTTTTCTTCCTCGCCTTCCAGGTCTTTGCCTTCGTCGTCACCGTGGCGGCCACACCGATTCAATCGAAGGGCTGGGTGCGTCACTCATGGACGCGACCGCTGCTCGTTTTCGGCAGCCAGGCCATCGCCGCCTGCTTCCTCGACCTGTCCACCGTGAATGGAGCCATCGCGCTCATGTGGGCGGGCTCCATCGGCAATCTGCTCCTCAACACCTTCCTCCTCATCAACGGCTGGCGCGGTCGCGCCTCGCTCTGAATTCCCCCAAACACTCATGAAACAAGTGCTCTCCAAAATCGGCCAGATGAAGGCCAACATCGACATCTCCGGCATCTCCAGCGCCCGTTCCGCCAGCCTTCTGTGCGAACTGCTCGAATGCCAGCTCATGCAGGCCGCCAAGTATCAGCAGCCGAAGTCGCTGATGCCGTTCCGTCAGAAGATCTTCGCCCAATACGGACAGGATGGCATGCTCGCCGAGATCTTCCGCCGCATCGGCGAAGGCCGCGGCCGCTTCGTCGAGATCGGCACGGCTCCCGAGGAGAACAACACCAACCTGCTGCTGCTCAAAGGCTGGAGCGGCCTGTGGGTCGATGCCGGGCTCGCTCCCGACACGCAGCTTCCCACCAGCGTCCAGACCCTGCTGCTGCGCAGGAAACTGAAGATCTGCCGCGAGTTCGTGAACCGCGAGAACTGCCGCTCGCTCCTCGCTGACAACGGCTTCGCTGACGACCTCGACCTCCTCAGCATCGACATCGACTACAACACCCACCACATCTTCGGCGAGTTGATCGCCCTGAAGCCACGCGTGTTCAGCGTCGAATACAACGGCATGCTGCCATCTGATCTCAACTGGTCCGCACCTTACGACGCAAACGCCGTCTGGGATGGCTCCACGCACTTCGGTGCCACGCTCGGCGCCATCAGCACCATCGCCGAGTCAGGCGGTTACTCGCTCGTCGGCTGCGAACTCTCCGGCACGGATGCCTTCTTTGTGCGCCATGACCTGCTCGGAGATCACTTCCTGCGTCCTGGAGACGCGGTGTTCCACTGGGAGCCGCTGCGCATGCATCTCGGCCAGATGCAGCGCCATCGCGTCGCTCTGCCGGTATTGAACTGACAGCAACCACCTGCACGATCATGAAAGTCGCCATCGCATCCCGCATCCACCCGGCGTCTGTCGGCGGTCTGGCCGCTTATCAGCGTGAGCTCGCCTCCGGCTTGCAGAGTTTCTGCCGCATCAACGGCCACTTTCTGAGCGTGCAGCACCTTCAGACCGACAAGGACTCATCCGTGGACTCCTTGAAGTGGCCGGCCACTGAACTGATGCCGCAGACGACCTGGCAGCGGCAGCGCAGCCTCGTCAGCCGCCTCGCCTCACGCGGTCCCCTGCTCCGCTTCGCCGACACCCTCAGCCGGATGATGAACCACCACGACACCTGGAAGTCATCCATCGCAGACGTCGATGTCCTTCACTTCGTCGGCACAGGCTGGGACATCATCGGCTATCCGCTCTGGCGTGAAGCCCGCGAGGCAGGTGTTCCCTTCACCGTGTGGCCCGCCGTCCATCCACAAAGCTGGGGCGATGACGCCTTTGACGTGCGGCTGTATCAGAAAGCTGACGCCGTCTTCTGCCAGTCCGAGCATGAGCGCGTGCATCTGGCCGCACGTGGAGTTCCCGTGGACAAACTGATCCGCTGCGGCCTGCCACCGATGTGCCCCACCAATGGCGACGGCTTCGCGTTGCGCTCCCGCCTCGAAATCGCCGACCGGCCGACGGCACTCTTCCTGGGACGTCGCGATTCCGGAAAAGGCTATCCAGCTCTCCTCGACGCCTGGCCGCTGGTGATGCGTCAATGCCCTGAAGCCGTCCTTTTGCTCGCCGGCCCGGGCGATCCCGATGAAACACGCCTCTCCCGGATCTCGCCAGACAGCATTCGTGACCTCGGCTGCCCTTCGGAGCAGGAAAAAGCCGACGCTTACGCGGCTTGCGATGTTTTTTGCCTGCCGTCCGCCCACGAGTCCTTCGGGATCGTCTATGTGGAGGCGTGGTCGTATGGCAAACCAGTCATTTGTGGCACGGCCCCGGCCAGTCGTGAGCTGGTCGAAGATGATGTCACAGGTGTGTGGGCTGATCAGCAGCCGCAGCAGTTGGCCGCAAGCCTGCTGCGGCTGCTGACAAACCCGGAGCACCGTCACCGCGTCGGTCTCGCCGGGCTTCGTCATCAGCTCCTGCACTACACGACTGCAAACATGGTCAGCTGCCACCTGAAGGCCTGGCAGATCAGCTCTTTGAACTGAACGGACGATCCACGCGCATGATTTTCGCCTCCATCATCATCCCCACCTGTAACCGCACCCACGATCTGCGGCTCTGCGTTGAAAAGCTGGTCACGCAACTGCCGGCGGATGGCAGTGTCGAGTTGATCGTCACCGACGACGGCGCGACTGCGGCTTCACGCGACATGCTTGCGGCCGAGTTTCCCGCCGTGCGCTGGGTTCAGGGTCCACGCCTCGGGCCCGCCGCGAATCGCAATCGCGGAGCCGTTGTCGCACGCGGTGAATGGCTGATCTTTCTGGATGACGATCTGCTGCCGGAGCCAGGCCTCGTCCCGGCCTACCTCGCCGCCATGCGCCCGGCATCGGCCAGCCTTTGCGTGCTCGAAGGTGCCACGCGACGCGATCCGCAGCCGCCATCGCTGCTCTGGGAGGCTCCGCAGAAGCTTCGTGCGCTCACGTATCTCTCCTGCTCCTGCAACTTCGCCATCCGCTCCGCCACCTATCGTTTGATGGAGGGCTTCGACGAGCGCTATCGCGGCGGTGTTTATGCCGAGGACACGGATCTCAGCGCCCGGCTGACCCGTGCGGGTTATGAAGTGCAGTTCGTTCCAGACGCCAAGGCCGTGCATCCGCTCCGCCCGGTGCCCGACGTGGCGAAACTCGCCCGCCGCTGGGAAGGAAAAGTCATCTTCGCCTTCGATCAGGGCGCTTCCGGCCTCACCGTGGCCTGGCGTCTGCCCTGGCATGCGTTGCGTGTCATCCAGTCCCGCTTTCGCGGCCAGCACTGGTCGTCTGAAAACCGCCGCGCCTTGATGCTCTTCCTTGGCGAGTGGTTTCTCGTCCTGTGCCAGACACCCGGCTGGGTGTGGAAGTGGATGAGCGCCCCCCGCAGCCGCTTCTGGCGCAGCAATGCCCGCCCTCTGCCGAAATTCGGCTTTTGAGCCATGTCGGAAATCAGCACTCGCACGATGTTCACGGCGATCTCCGCCGCATCTTCGGAATCTCCCGTTGCGACGCTCCAACGAGCATGGCGACGCCTGGAATTGACCGGATCGCCTGTGCAATTCATCCGCAAACTGCTCCTGCGCCTGCGCGGTGCACGCATCGGCAGCGGAACGCAGATGCCCCGCATTCAGATCACCTGGCCGCATCAGATCCAGCTCGGCAGCGACTGCACCTTGCAGCCGGATGTGTTCTTCAACTACTCGCACCACTGGATGCCCGGACCTTCCATGATCTTCGGTGATCGCGTCTTCATCGGTCGCGGCTGCGAATTCAACATCCGCGAAAAGGTCCTTGTCGGCGACGACTGCCTCATCGCGTCCAACTGCACCTTTGTGGACAGCAATCACGGCCTGGACGTCGCGAAACCGATGAACGCCCAGCCGCTCGCGGTCGCGCCGATCATCCTCGGCCGCAACGTCTGGCTCGGCGCCCGCTGTGTGGTGCTCAAAGGCGTCCACATCGGCGATGGAGCGGTGATCGGCGCAGGCTCGGTGGTCACCCGCTCCATTCCTCCCGGCGAAACCTGGGCCGGCGTGCCCGCACGCCCTGTCCGCTCATCCTCAACCAACCACTCCTGATCATGGCACACGAGATCTCAGCCCTCATCATCTGCGGTGACCGCCTCGACGAAGTCACCCGCTGCCTCGAAAGCCTCTCCCGGCTTGGCGACTTGCTCCACGAGGTGCTCCTGCTCAAAAACGCGCCGACGCATCCCTGGCGTGACAACTGTTTCGATTCCCTGCCCTCCCGAGTGCGGAACCGCCTGCACATCATCTCGTCCGATGAACCGGTCTTCCCCACCTTGGGGCGCAATCAGCTCGCTGAACGTGCCACCGGCTCCGTTTACCTCTTCCTTGATGACGATTCGCTCGTCCTTGAGCGCAAAGGCATCGACGAAGGCCTCCACATCCTTCTCAATGACTCATCCGTCGGCTCCATCGCTTATCCGCAGTCCACGGAAGACGGCAAACTCGCGCCCTACACGCAACCGGCTCCCGTGGAGCACGCCTGCTTCACCTGCGGCTTCATGACCTGCGCCGCACTGGTCCGAGCGGATGTTTACCACAAGCTGGAAGGCTTCCAGCCGCTGCTCCAGATCTATGGCGAGGAGAATGAATTCTGCCGCCGCCAGCTCGACATGGGCTACGCGGTTGTCTATCTGCCCGACACCTGCATCTGCCACAATCCGAGTCCCGTGGCCCGCAGCAACCGCCGCCGCGCCATGCTGAACGCGCGCAATGCCTGGTATCAGGCCGTTCTGCACGAACCGCTGCCGCTGCTGGCCTGCACCTTCCTGCTGCGCCTCGTCCAGGGAGCGCGGCATCTGCGTTACGCCCGTGAATGGACCGGCGGAAAGTGGCTGCCGCTCTTCTTCCAGGCCCTGCGTGATTTCACCACCGCCCTTCCTGCGCTCTGCCATGCGCGCAAGCCGCTGGCGGTGAAAACACTGCTGCGCTGGCAGGAGATCAAAAAGTCCTACCCGCCCTACGCAACCGCAAACGCCTCGGCTTAACCCACCACCTCCTCAACAACATGGATTACCTCATCGGCGCGATTGATTACCACGACTGGGCAGACGTGTGCTGCTGGCACCGTTCCGCGATCAAATCCGGCTTCACCGGCAAGATCGTCATGATCTGCTACGAGCACCTCGAGCCCGCCCTGCTGACCAAGCTCGAACGCAAAGGCGTCATCGTCGTCAAGGCCCGGAGCGACAACGATGTGAACCGCGACCGCCGCCGCGACATCGCCCTCTTCCTCGAAACCTGCGCCCCGGATGACCGCATCATGGTGGCCGACGTGCGTGACGTGGCCTTCTCGGTCAATCCCTCCGTAGTGATGGACCGTGCGCTCAAGGACAAGCGCCTTTTCATCGCCTCCGAAGGTCTGCGCTACAAGGACCAGTGGTGGAACGAACGCTCCCTGCGAAGTCTGTTCCCGCATCTGGTCGATTCCTTGCTGGACGCCGAGATCTACTGCGCCGGCGTCATGGGCGGCTACGCCGGCGACATGCGCGAATTCTCGCTCGCTTGCTTCGCCGTGTGCAAAACGGCCACCGGAGGCTTCGGCGGCGACCAGGTGGCCACCAATCACGTCATCCGCCAGCCGGAGTTCCATGATCGCGTGGCGCTCCTGAGCGCGGATGACGCCCTCGTGGCCCATTACGGGGCCGCGCACAACGCCACCGATGCCGCCGCCGCGAAAGCCGCCCGCTTTGACTGGCGGAAGCGCTGGGTGGTGAACGGCGCGGGCTTCCCCTTCCCCATCTTCCATCAATACACGCGGAAACTCTCCGTGCGCTCGTCGGTGCTGCTGAGCTTCGGCTGCTTCAGCGAGTTCATGTTCGGCAAGCTCGTCACTCAACTGCGCAACCGCCTCGGCTTCGGACCGAAATGGACGCCATTCTGGAAACACTGAACCCAAAAACGCCATGTTCTTCAAACAACCCGCCCTGCGCGCCTTCGGTTACAGCGGCTTCATCGGCAAGACGCTCGCCAAGGTGCTGCCGGACACGCCTTGGGCCACCTACCTGCTGTCGTTTCGCGTGTTCAAGCGCACCTACGGCTTCCGCCCACGCCTGCGCTCCCCGCGCACGCTGAATGAGTGGCTGTTCGCCCGCAAAGTCACCCTGCCCAAGGAAATCTCCTTCGCGCAGTGGGTGGACAAGCAACTCGTGAAGGACTCCGTGGCCGCTGCCATGAAAGGTGCGGCCGAGGAGTGCCGCATCGCCCGGACACTGCATCACACGCAGGACGCCTCCGATGCCTGGTTTGATGACGTTCTGCCCCGCTGCGTGGTCAAAGGCACGCACGGCTCCGGCATGACGATCCTCGTCCGCGAGCCACGCCGGTTGACTGACGAGGAACGAAGCGAACTCCGCCGCTGGATGGCAGCCGAGTACTTCCAGGGATCACGTGAGCCCAGTTATCGCCATCTGAAGCCCGGCATCATCGTCGAGGAGTTCCTCCCCTGCGACCGGCTCGTGCCCGAGGATTACAAGTTCTTCTGCTTCCGTGGCCGCATCGCGTTCATCCAGCACGACACCGGCCGTTTCATCGATCACCGCCGCTGTCTCTACACCAAGGACTGGCTCCGTCTGCCGGTGCGGCTCCAGCATGAGGGCTACGACCACGAAGCGCCGCCTCCACGCGACCTGAAAGCCATGGCCGCCATCGCCCAACGTCTGTCCAAGGATCAGAACTTCGTGCGTGTGGACCTCTACCAGACCGAGTCGGGTGTCTATTTCGGCGAGATGACCTTCTTCCCCGGCAGCGGGCTCGAAATCTTCGATCCTCCCGCGTTCGATGCCGAACTCTGCCGCCGCTGGCTCCAGCCGTCGTCCGCCGACACTGCGGTGGTTGACCCCTCGCTCCCAATCGGTTCCTGCGCATGAAAATCGCCGTCTGCGGTTACGTCTCGGCCCAGGAAGGCAGCGTGGCCTCCGCCAATGCGCTCCTGCTGCGTTCGCTGCTGAACGCCGGGCACGCGGTGGACTTCTTTTCGAAGCCCTCGTTCGTCGATCCGCGGCCGTGCGTGGGCGAACACGAGCGTTTCCGCTTCATCAGCACGGACAACGTCGCACCGGATCGCTTCCGGGCGAAGGTGCAGCACCTTCCTGTTCTCGGTTTTCTCGCCTGTCGCTTCGATTGCGCCACTTACACGCGCCTGCTGCTCAAAACGATCCGTCACGAGCATCGCAGCCGTCGTTATGATCTCTGCCTCTGGCTCGGCGACTACGCACCCGGCCGCATCCCGAACCTTCCAGCCGTCAGCTTTGCCCAGGGACCGCCTGGAACCGACGCGCGCTCGATTGTTTCGCGTTTCGCCGAGATCAAACGCCTCGCCGGTCTGGGCAAAGCCGCCCAGTGGCTCGCATTGGCACGGCTTCGTCTCTCCTCCCTCGGACTGCCGCAGCTCAAGCACTCCGATCACATCATCGTCGGCAGCCGCCAGTCCCAACAGACCCTGCATGAGATCTATGGCATCCCGGGCGACCACATCTCGACACTGCCTTATCCGATCGATCTCGCCATGTTCCAGCCTGCGGCAACGCCGCGGGGCAAGAGCAGCGAGCTCCGCCTGCTCTGGCTCGGGCGCATCATTCCACGCAAGCGTCTCGATCTCTTTCTGGGCGGCCTGGAGTGCGCGATCCGCCGCGGATTGCACGTCAAAGCCACCATCGTCGGCGGAACGGGCTTCGTTCCCGGCTACGACAAGCTGATCGATGCCTTTCCGTTCCCGGATCGCCTGCGCTGGATCAAGAACCTGCCACGCAAGGAGGTTCCCGAGCTGCTGCGACAGCATGATGTGCTCGCACAGCCGAGCGACGAAGAGAATTTCGGTTCGTCCGTCGCCGAAGCCCAGGCCTGCGGCCTTCCGGTCATTGTCGGACACACCAACGGCAACGCGGACTATCTCTGCGAACGCGACATCCATCTCGCCGACGACCAACCTGAGACCTTTGCCGACGCGCTGGCTCAGATCGCCGCCACCACCTCGGCAACCAGCGCTGCTTCGCATGCCGTGGCCGAGAAGCACTTCGATCTGGCCCGCGTGACGACGCAACTCACGAACATCCTTCACCGCATGCAGCCACAAGCCTCCGTCCCGACCATGGAAAGCATCGACATCATCATTCCCACGTTGAAGCGTCCGGACGACCTTCGTCGCTGCCTGCAGGCGGTTAAGGCCCAAGATCTGCCGGCCACCAACATCTGGATCGGCGTTCGGGCGGATGATGACCTCACTCCGGTCGTGATCGCCGAATTCGCATCCTCATTGCCCGTGAATGCTGTCGAGGCGCGCGGCGTCGGTGTCGTCGGCTCGATGAATTCCTGCCTCGCTCAGTGCCGGGCCGATCACATCGCCCTGCTTGACGATGATGTGGAGATTCCTCCCCACTGGCTTCGCAGCATGCTCAATCACATCCGCTCACGCGGCGATCTCGTCGCTGCCGGCGGACGTGACATGCTCATGGACTATCCGGAGATGCGTCAGAGCGAGCCGCTGGTGCAGGACGTGGGCAACATCCACTGGTTCGGCCGCGTGACGGGCGGACATCATCGCGGTGGTGGCACCGCACGCTGCGTGCAGGTGCTGCGTGGCTCGAACTGCCTCTTTAAAGGCGATTTCCTCCGCCGCTGCGGTTTTGAAGCGGGACTGCGCGGCAAAGGCGCGCAGGTGAACTGGGAGCTCGCGCTCGGTTTGCAGGCCAGAAGCCAGAACCTGCGAATGATCTTCGATCCCACGGTGCGGATCATCCACAACGTCGCCCCACGTCACGATGGCGACACCGTGCATCGCGGCATCTTCAACTTCGAAGGCACCAGCGACATCGCCTACAACGAGACCTTCGTCGCCTTGAAGCATGGACGCGGTCTGGTGCGCTGGATGATCCCGCTCTGGCAGTTCGCCATCGGCAGTCACGTCTGTCCCGGCCTCTTGCGCGCCGTGGATTTCATCCTGCGGCCGAATTCGATGCCACGGCAGCGTTTCGCCGCCACCTGGGCCGGACGCATGGCCGCTTTGCGGTTCTGCCTCGGCTACAAACACGAGGGTGACGCTCTTCCGAAGAGTGCCATCACCGCCTCAGCCCGCTGATCCCGTCATGATCACGTTTCTTCTGCGTCACCGGCTCCGGCCCGCTCTTTTCAGCCATGAGTGGCTGCGCACGTGGGCAAAACGTGTCTGGACGCTGCCATCGCTGCTCGGTTACTGCCTGCAATCGCTGCGCTGGAGAATGAAGGGTGCGCAGATCAGGCCTTTGACCGTCATTTCAAAGCTCACGGTGCAAGGGAACGCCGCGAACCTTTTCATCGGCGACTGCTGCTGCCTTGGCGTCACCCGCATGCAGACTCACGCGCCGGTGCGCATCGGTGACTGCGTGGTCATCAATGACGGCGTCAAAATCATCACCGGCTCCCACGACATCCACTCGCCGACCTACGACCACGTCTTCGCACCGGTGGTGGTGGAGGATCACGCCTGGATCGCCACCGATGCGCTGATTTTGAAAGGCGTGACCATCGGCCGTGGTGCCGTCGTGGCTGCTGGAGCCGTGGTAGTCAAAAATGTCCGGCCTTTCGCCGTTGTCGGCGGAAATCCCGCGAAGGAGATCGGCACCCGCGACATTGAACGCTTCGACTACATCCCGTCATCCTGGTTTGCGCCGGTGATGGCCTGGATCGGGCGCAATCCGCGTCTCCGCCACGCCGCACCAGCGGCTGCTGACGTCGAATCGCCGCGTCCCACGCAAGTGACCGTGTAACTGGCATGGAACTGCTCGTCACACTCCTGATCATCCTGCCCGCCCTGTATCTGGCGGCCACGCGTTCGAGTTATCTGCTCGATTACGCCTTCTTCGTGGTCGCGCTGAACCGCGGCATCCGGCGGCTCGTCGATTATTACCTCAACGGGGCCTTCAATCCGCTTTCCACCATCAGCCTGACGCCGCTCATCGTCAGCGCCCTGCTGTTGATCCCGGCATTCTCGCGATTCCATCAACTCACACCGCGCAGTCGCAACGTCGCCATGCTCATCATGGTGGCTCTCGGGCACGGCATGGTCATCGGCTTCATGAATGCCGGCATCGGGGCCGTGTATTCGCTTGGCGAGTGGCTGGCGGGCTTCGGCGCCTTCCTGTTTGCGGCCACAGCGCCGGTCGGCAGCCGCACGGCGGACCGCTGGCTGAAATCCTCCGGCTACTCGGCGCTGTTGGTGGCGCTCTACGGCTGGTTTCAATACCTCACGATCCCGGTGTGGGATGCCTTCTGGGTCACGGAGGTGAATTTCGTCGGTTATCTCGGCCAGCTCCGGCCCACGGAGATGTCCGTGTTCTCGACGATGCATGAACGCGGCCCCTGCGCCAGTTTCCTGGCCTGGGCGGCCATTCCGATGATCCTGCACTCACGCTGGCGCATTCTCGGCGGCTGGCTGACGATCGTCCTGCTGTTCTCAGTCGTCGTGCTGACCATGAGCCGCAGCATGTTCATCATCGTGGGCCTGGTGGCCATTCTCCAGCCCGCGCTGTCAAAGGGCCGCGGTCTCGGCCGCGTGCTGTTCTTCGCCGGCCTGCTGGCGATCGGTGCCAGCTACGGCCTGGAGCACATGCCCGGCGCCTCACGCATCACGAAGCGCTTCGACACGATGAAGGACATCCAGAAGGACGGCTCCTATCAGGGACGGCTGGAGATCTTCACCGCCGGCATTCCGTGGGTGTTGCAACATCCACTCGGACTCGGGCTCGGCAGTTCCGGCTTCGGTGCCGGGCGCATCGGTGGCGGTGTGAAGGAAGGCTGGTGCGACAGCGGCTACATCGAGGTCTTCAGCCAGTTCGGCTGGATCGGCGGACTGGCCTTCTTCGCCGCCATGGCGCAGATCTGGGGCGAGCTGACACGCCGCATCCGCCTCGGCAGCCGCGATCCCTTCCTGTTCACCGGCCGTGCCGTGCTCCTCGGCTGCCTCGTGTTCCTCTACGTCGGGAATGTCTTCGGCGGCTTCTCGCTGTTCTGGGTCTTCCTTGGCATCTCGCTGAACCGCTTCACACGCCCGGTGCCGCAGCCGCGCCCGGTCCCGCAGCCTGTCCCCCATTTCTTCGAAACCCCTCAACCCATCCTCACACACGCATGAAAATCGCCTACGCCATGATCAACTGCAACCGGCGCGACGGCAGCGCCCGCGCGGTGAACGAAGTCGCCGAACGCATCGCCCAACGGCACGAAGTGCATCTTTACGCACGCAAGGCGGAGGACCTGGACCTCTCCCGCATCGCCTGGCACCGCATTCCCGGTGTGAACTGGGCGGAGGTGATCGATTTCGGCTCCTACTACCTCGAAGTGAACCGCCGCGTGCGTCCCGGCGAGTTTGAAATCGTCCACACCATTGGCTGCAACACCCAGCGCGGCAATGTGATCACCATCCAGAACATCCAGCCGGCGAAGAAGCAGATCCTTGAACGCCTCGGCCACCACGAACGCGTCTCCCCGGCACGTCGTCTCACGCGCTGGATGTATCTGAACGCGACCTGCGCGGCCGAGAAGCGGCTGTATCAGCACAAGCCGGGACGCACGGCTCCGATGTTCCTGCCGGTGTCACGCGGCGTGGCGAACGAGCTGACGAGGCACTACGACATCGGTCCGGCGCAGATGCGCATCGTGCCAAACGCGGCGGACACGCAGCGCTTCAAACCGCTGCCGGAGGCGGCACGGCAGGCCTGGCGGAAAACCTACGGCGTGCCCGAGGATCACGTCATGGCCATCTTTGCCGGTGGTGAATGGGCGCGCAAAGGCCTCGACTTCGCCATCCAGGCCATGGGATTGCTCCACGACGTGCCGCTGACCTTGTTCGTGGCCGGTGACGACCCGGATCGTGCCCGCTTCATCAAGATGGCGCACGATGCCAACGCGCACGACCGCATCATCTTCGGCGGCTTCCGCAAGGACATGCCCCACGCGCTCGGCGCGGCTGATCTCTTCCTCTTCCCGAGCTGGTATGAGGCCTTCAGCCTCGCCACCATCGAGGCTGCGGCCTGCGGCCTGCCGGTCGTCGCCACCTGCATCAACGGCACGGAGGATTTCATCTCCCCGGGAGAGAACGGGGAGTTCATCGAATACGATCCCGCGCAGATCGCCACGGTGCTGCGCCGCCTCTGCGCGCAACCGCAGCATTTGAAGACCATGGGCGCCAACGCACGCGAGCGCGTGGAGCTCAACTACACCTGGGACCGCGTCGCCCAGATGACCGAGGACGCCTACCAGGCCCATCTCAACTCCTGCAACTGAACCCCACGTTTTTATGCACCTTCTTGTCGTCAGCCACTCCTGCGCCACGGCGCTGAATCAGGAAATCTACGCACGCATCCAGCGTGAAACCGGCTGGAAGATCACGCTGGTCGTCCCGGACCAGTGGAAAGATGAGTTTGGCAACGCCCTGCAGCAGCAGCCGGACCCGGCGCTCGAAAGCTCCGTCATCCGCTGCGCCGTCTGGCGCAATGGCAGCATCATCTTCCACGCCTACCGGATGAACTGGCAGCGCTTCCTCAACGAATTGAAGCCGGATGTGATCTACATGAACCACGAGCCCTACGCGCTGGCCACCGCGCAGGTCTGCCGTGCGAACAATCACTCCATCCGCGTGCCGTTCGGCTTTTACTCCTGCCAGAACATCCACAAAAAGTATCCGCCGCCGTTCTCGTGGCTGGAGTCGATGGTTTATCGTTCGTCGAGCTTCGCCCTGCCCATCACGCAGCATGTGGCGGACGTGATCGAGGCGAAGGGCTTCAAAGGGCACCAGACGATCTGCCCGCTGCCACTCGATCCCGAGCGTTATCATCCGCGCCTGAAGCAGACACCGCCGGAGCGTTTTCCGAAATCGAAGAGCCCGGCCATCGGTTATGTCGGCCGTTTGATCGAGTCCAAAGGCCTGCGCACCCTCGCCATGGCGCTCGGCATGCTGCGGGACATCGACTGGAAGATGGTGCTCGTGGGCACCGGCGAGTTCCAGCCGCAGCTCGAGCAGTTGCTGGAACATGAAGGTGTGAAAGACCGCGTCACCTTCACCGGCTACGTCCCACATGGTGAAACACCCCGCTGGCTCGCCGCCATGGACATCCTGGTGCTGCCGTCCGAGACGCAGCCGAACTGGGAGGAGCAATTTGGCCGCGTCATTCCTGAAGCGCTGGCCTGCGGCACTTCGGTGATCGGCTCGAACTCCGGCGAGATCCCCTTCCTCATCCGCGAAAGCGAAGGCGGCCTCATCTTCCCGCAGCGCAAGCCCGCACGGCTTGCCGAGGCGCTGCGCCGGCTCATCACCGATCCTGAACTGCGTGAGAAACTCGCCACCCAGGGCCGTCAGTGGGTCGAACGCGAGATCTCGCTGCCTGCGGTCGCCCGCCGGATGATCGGTGCCTTTGAAAACGCCTCGATCACGCCCCGTCCGCAATCTGACACCGGTGCTGGTTTTGTCTCCGCCCGTCATGCCCTTGCGCAGTCCTGAATCGCTCTGGAAGTGGAGCCGGAAGCTCCACCAACGAGGCTGGAAACTCACCGCACGCATGGTGAAGGCCGTGAACTTCGCCCTGCACAAGTGCCTGCTCCCGGCCGAAGCGGAAGTTGGCAAAGGCGTGAGCCTGGAGCACTACGCGCTCGGCGTGGTGATGCACCCGCAGGTGCGCATCGGCCATCGTTGCCGCGTTTATCATCATGTGACGCTGGCTGGCGAGACCTGGATCGGCTCGCCACACTTCATCACCCTCGAAGACGACGTGACCATCGGCGCGCACAGCATCGTGGTGGCACGTCCGAACACCTCATTGACCATCGGACGCCGTTCCGTGCTCGGCGCCGGCTCGGTGCTGACCAAAAGCATCCCTCCTCACGAAGTCTGGGCCGGGAATCCCGCCCGCAAGATCGGCGATGTGCCGCAAAACTCATGATTGCTCAACTTGGCATGCATCTGAAGGCCTCCGCTGGAGGTGTGGACCGTTATTTCAACGCGCTCAACAGCACGCTGGCCCGCCTGGGCGTGACGGTCCGCGCCTATGGCTTTGGCGACTCGCACAAGGCCACCTGCCTCGGTCCGGTGAACCGCTCCCTCATGCAACGCTGGAAGGCGGTGCGCGAGGCCGTGGTTCCGAAACGCGGCAAGCTGCTCGCCTCCCACTTCGCGCTGTATGCGTTGCCAGCCCTGCTCGGCCGCCGTTGGGACGGCCATGTCGTGCACTTTCACGGCCCCTGGGCCAGCGAGTCAAAACGCGAGGGCGGCCGGATGCACGCGGTGTTCTGCAAACGCATGCTCGAACGTCTGGTGTATCACCGCGCGGACCGCTTCATCGTGCTGTCGAACGCTTTTCGTGACGTGCTTTGCCAGGAGTACGGCGTTTCGCCAGAGCGGGTGCACGTCATCCCCGGCGGCGTGGAGGTCGATCAATTCCAGCCGATGGATGTTCTGGAGGCAAGGCAGCGGCTCGTGTGGCCGCAGAAGCAGAAAATCATCGTCTGCGTGCGTCGTCTGGCACGGCGCATGGGATTGGAGAACCTCATCGAAGCCTTTGCGCAGGCCACCGCCGATCATCCCGACACGCGGCTCATGATTGGCGGCCAGGGACCGCTGCGCGAGGAGCTGGAGCAGTTGGTTCTCCACAAAGGACTGTCCAAACAGGTGCAGTTCCTCGGCTTCATCCCCGAAAGCAGCCTGTCCTCCGTCTATGCCGCCGCAGATCTCTCCATCGTGCCCAGTTCCGCCCTGGAGGGCTTCGGATTGATCTCGCTCGAATCCCTCGCCTGCGGCACTCCGGTGCTCGTGACGCCCGTGGGCGGCCTTCCTGACACCGTGCGTGGTCTCGACGGCGATCTGGTGCTGAAGGGCACGGGCGTGGATGACATCGCCGCCGGTTTGCGTGGGTGGCTGGACGGTTCGCTGCGCGTTCCTTCGCGTGAAGCCTGCCGCGAGCATGTGCTGCACGGTTTCACCTGGGAAAGCGTCGCCCGCCGTGTCTGCGACGTCTATCGCTCGGCTGGCTGGAGGCCGGAACACTCATGAAATGCCGCGCACGCATCATTCTGGCCGTCCTGCTCTCCTCAGGGCTGTGGCTGGCGTTGAAGCCGACGATTCAGAAGCGGCGCATCACCTTCCTGCCGGTGGAATGGTCCCAGTATCTCGACCGCATGGACTTCTGGTTCAATCTGATCGCCTTTGCCCTTCTGGCCGCCGCCGCCTGGCTGGCGTTCAGCCCGGAAAGGCGTCTCTGGCGTGCGTTGGCCTGGATCATCGGCTCGATCACGGTTGGAAATGTCCTCGTCGAGATCGCCCAGACGCACATTCCCGGCCGTGCGATGGATCTGGCGGATGTGGTGGCCGGATTCTTCGGCGCGGTGATCGGCTGCGTGGGCGGATTGTGGGTGCAGCTTCGTTGCGGTCGCAACGAGAGCGCCGGTTCGCCGCAGGTGCTGTTTGTCGATCAAACCGGCCGTCTCGGCGGCGCTGAACTGATGCTGCTCGATCTTGCCATCGCCCGTGCGGCAGACAGCGAGGTGCTGCTCTATCAGGATGGCGAATTCCGCGAGGCCCTGGAGCAGGATGGAGTGAAGGTGCAGGTGCTGCCGCTCTCTGGAAGCACCGCAGCCGTGGACAAGCAGGCTGGATGGCTGCGCGTGCTACAAGTGGTGCCGGAACTGGTGCAAAGCGTGCTGCAAACCGCCCTCCTCGCCCGTCGGTTCGATGTGGTTTACGCCAACACGGCCAAGGCGCTGATCATCGGCGGCCCCGCGGCCTTTCTCGCCGGACGGAAGCTCGTCTTCCATCTGCATGACATCATCTCCGCCGGTCATTTCAGCGCCATGAACCGCCTCGCGCTCGTCTTTTGCGCGAATCAGTTCGCACATGCGGTCATCGCGAACTCCGAAGCCACCAAAGCGGCGGTCCACGATGCGGGAGGGCACGTTGAAAACGTGGTCGTCGTCCCCAACGGCTTCAAACTCACGGAAAACCGCTCCACCGATGCCGAACAGGCCGCTTTGCGCGCAAACCTCGGCCTGCCGGCGGATGCATGGATCGTTTTGATGGCAGGACGTCTCACGCCGTGGAAAGGCCAGCACGTCCTGCTCGAAGCCTTGCGTGACGTGCCTGATGCGCATGCGATCCTCCTCGGCGACGCCTTGTTCACGGCTGAAGATCGCGAATACGCCGCCCAACTGCGCGAAACAGCGGCTCAACCTGCACTCACCGGCCGCGTTCACCTCACCGGCTTCCGCAAGGACACGCAGGCGTTCTTTGACCTCGCTGATGTGATCGTGCACGCCTCCGTGATCGCCGAACCGTTTGGTCGCGTCATCGTCGAAGGCATGCTGGCCGGCAAACCGGTGATCGCCACACGTGCGGGTGGCGCGGCGGAGATCATCACGCATGAGGAGACGGGTCTGCTCGTCACGCCCGGATCCGCGGCGGAGCTTGCCGCCGCTTTGCGCCGTCTGAGTGATCATCCCGCTCTTGCCTCGCGCCTCGCCGCCAAAGCCCGGCAGACCGCCTGCGACACCTACGGCCTGGAGGCCGTGCGTGCGAAGATCGAACACGTCATCCTTTCCTGTGCCTCGCCAACGGAAACCCACGCGCCTTCAACTCTCCAACCTGTCGAAGTTTCCCCATGAATTCTCCTTTCCATCCACGCCGCATGGCGATCGTCCACGACTGGCTGCCCGTTTATGGCGGTGCTGAACGTGTGCTCGAGCAAATGCTGGAGGTTTATCCCGATGCCGATGTCTTCACGCTCATCGACGCCCTCGATGAGAAGAACCGCGCCTTCCTCAAAGGCCGTGAGGTGAAAACCTCCTTCGTGCAGCGGCTTCCGGGCGGAAAACGCTTCTACCGCCACTGTTTCCCGATCATGCCGCTGGCCATCGAGCAGTTCGACTTCCGCAGCTATGATCTCGTCATCTCCAGCAGCTACGCCTTCGCCAAGGGCATCATCACCGGCCCGCGTCAGCTCCATCTCTGCTACTGCCACTCTCCCATCCGTTACGCATGGGACCTGCAAAGCCAGTATCTTCAGGAGTCGAGGCTCGACTTCGGCCTGAAGTCCTGGCTGGTGCGCTGGCTGCTGCACAGCATCCGCGTGTGGGACCACCGGACGGCGGCCGGTGTGGATGCCTTCATGGCCAACTCACGCTTCATCGCCCGCCGCATCGAGAAGGTGTACCGCCGCCAGGCCACGGTCGTGTATCCTCCGGTGAATGTGGATCGCTTCCAGATGCGGGAGCAGAAGGACGACTTCTACTTCACCGCGTCACGCCTCGTGCCCTACAAACGGATCGATCTCGTCATCGACGCGTTCAACGCGATGCCGGACAAGAAGCTCGTCGTCATCGGTGATGGCCCGGATCTTCAGAAGCTGCGCAAGATGGCCGGTCCGAACGTTCAGGTCATGGGCTGGCAGCCGAACGACGTCATGAAGGACCACATGGAGAGGGCCAAGGCCTTCGTTTTCGCGGGCGAGGAGGACTTTGGCATCATTTTGCTGGAGGCCCAGGCCAGCGGCACGCCCGTCATCGCCTTCGGCAAAGGCGGGGCCCTGGAAACGGTCGTGGAGAACAAGACGGGCGTGTATTTTGACGAGCAGACCGTCCCCTCGCTGATCTGCGCGGTGGATGACTTCGAGACCCGCACCTGGGACGCCCGTGAGTGCCGCCGCAATGCGGAGGCCTACAGCACCAGCGCCTTCCGGCAGAACTTCCGCACCTTCGTGGAGTCGGAGTGGGAGCGCTTCTCCTTCGCCTCGCCTGAGGACGAATCATTTTCCGACTACTGCGATCCCGACTGGCTGAGGCACGCCTTGCTCGGCACGCGATAGAGCCGCCTTTCCTCCACTCACGAAGCCCGCATGGTGTCCGACGCCATGCGGGCTTTCTTTTTCCCCCTCAAATGCGGGGAATCGGCTGGAAGGCCGTGCACGCGGGATCTCCTTCGTTTATGAGTGTCCTCAATCGCCATGTACGGACTCGTCAACAAAGCCATCGAAGATCTCGTCGTCACCCAGTTCGGAGAACGCAAATGGGAAGCCATCAAGGCGAAAGCCGGCGTGGATGTGGAGGTGTTTGTGAGCAACGAGGCCTATCCCGACGACATCACCTACGACCTGGTCAGCGCGGCCTCCGACATCCTCGGCGCCCCGGCACGCGACATCCTCATCGCCTTCGGCGAGCACTGGGTGCTGGAGACAGCCGCGAAGAGCTACGGGGCGATGATGCGCTCCGGCGGGCAGTCACTGAAGGAGTTCCTCCTCAACCTGCCCAACTTCCACACACGGGTGACCATGATCTACCCGAACCTCCGCCCGCCGAGCTTCGAGTGCTCGGACATCGGTGACAACTCGCTGCGCCTGCACTACCTTACCCATCGTTCCGGGCTGACGGACTTCGTGGTGGGCCTCGTGCAGGGCCTTGGAAAGCTCTACAAGACGCCCGCCACGGCGACGCTGGTCGAATCCAAGGCCGCAGGCGCTGATCACGATGTCTTCGAGGTTCGCTGGACCTCCGCCGCCGCATGAAGCTCCGCCCGGACACCTCCAGTGTGATCAGCAGCCTCCCGACACGGGAGTTCCTCCGTGCGTTTCCCTTCTACTTCGTGTGGGATGACAACGACGTGATCCTCGAAACCGGGCCGTCATTGCTGAAATTCTGCCCGCACGCTGTGGTTGGGGCACGCCTTCCGGATCTGTTCGTCTCGAGAAAGCCGGAAGGTGTTTTCACCCACGCCATGGCCGCGGGTCATACCGACCGGCTGTTCCTTCTGGAAGATCAGCACTCGAAACGGGTGCTGCGCGGCCAGGCCATCATTCTCGACGACCCACCTCACGGCGTGCTGCTCGGCAGTCCGTGGCTCAGCGACCCGGACCAGGTGGACGATTTCGGCCTGACGATGAGCGACTTCGCCGTGCACGACCAGACCATCGATCTGCTGCAGGTGCTGCAGACCCAGCGGATGGCCACGGATGATCTGCAGAAGCTCAACAAACGTCTCACCGAACAACGGGCGCAGCTACGAGCCCAGGAGGCAAGCCTGCGCAAACTGGCGCTGGTGGCCGCACGCACCGACAACGGAGTGGTCGTGACCGACGCCCAAGGACGCATCGAGTGGGTGAATGAAGGCTTCACCCGCATCACCGGCTGGTCCCAAGCGGAGGCTGAAGGCCGAAAGCCGGGAGACTTGCTCCAGGGACCGGAAACCGATCCCACCACCATCGCCCACATGGCCCGGTGCATCGCGGAGAAGAAGAGCTTCCGCACCGAGGTCCTGAACTACCATCGCTCCGGAAAACGCTACTGGGTCTCCGTGGAAGTGCAGCCCATGCATGATGACAAGGGCGAGGTGGTGAACTTCATGGCGATCGAAAGCGACATCACGCAACGCCGCCTCGACGAACAACGTCGTGCCATGCAGTTCTCCGCCAGCCGCATCCTGGCGGAGGCGGACACGATGCGGCAGGCGGCGGCCAAGGTGATCCAGATGATCTGCACCAAGCTCGGCTGGACCGCCGGAGCAATGTGGATGGTGGACCCGACCTTCACAAACATGCGCCTGGCCGAGCTGTGGCACGATCCGGCAGTCGATTTGGAGGCGTTCGCGACCCGCAGCCGGGAAGTGGTCTTCGAATCCGGCGAGGACCTGCCGGGCCTCGTGTGGAAGACGGGCCGCGCCCATTGGTATCGCGACTTTGCCACCCAGCCGGAGCCCTTCGCCCGCGCCGATGTGGTGGCTGCCTGCGGCCTGCATGGAGCGCTGTCGTTTCCGGTCATGGCCGGCGGAGACACGATCGCGTCGGTCGAGTTTTTCAGCCGGGACTTCCTGGACCCCGATGACTCGCTGCTGGAGTCGCTGTCCGGCATCGGCAACCAGATCGGCCAGTACATCGTCCGCCGCGCGGCGGAACATCAGCTTTTGCAGGCCAAGGAAGCCGCGGAGACGGCCTCACGCGCCAAGAGCGACTTCCTGGCCACCATGAGCCATGAGATCCGCACTCCCATGAACGGCATCATCGGCATGTCCTCCCTGCTTCTCGACACCGACCTCGCGCCCAAGCAGCGGGAGATGGTGGATGCCGTGAGACAGAGCGGCGAGTCGCTGATGACGATCATCGACGACATCCTCGATTTCTCCAAGATCGAGGCCCGCAAGCTCGAGATCGTCGAGGAACCCTTCCGCATGGACGATGTGGTGCGCGGCGTGGTGGATCTGCTGCGCCACAAGGCGGCCGCGCGCGACATCGAACTCATCACGCACATCGCGTCTGACGTGCCGCCGACGCTGGTGGGCGATCCAGGCCGTTTGCGGCAGATCCTCATGAACCTCGTCGGCAACGGCATCAAGTTCACCGACGAGGGCAACATCCGCATCGACGTCAAACGTCTCACCTCGCCGGCCGAGGGGCCGGTGACGCTCGAGATCAGTGTCGCAGACACCGGCATCGGCATGTCGGAGGAGCAGCAGGCCCAGTTGTTCCAGCCCTTCACCCAGGTGGACAGCTCGTCGTCCCGTCGTTTCGGCGGCACCGGACTCGGCCTGGCCATCTGCAAACGCCTTGTGGAGCTCATGGGCGGCTGCATCGGCGTGGAGAGCGAACGTTTCGCCGGCTCACGCTTCTGGTTCCATCTGCCGCTCAAGATCGCGCAAGGCATGCCCGATGCCGAGCCGGAGCCGCAGGCCGCGGACACCGCCGCCACGGTGCCTGCCCATGGCACAGGCAGCCGGCCGCGACTCCTCGTGGTCGAGGACAACGAGGTGAACGCCCGCATGGCCATGATGATGCTCGAAAAACACGGCTATCCCGCCGAAGTCGCCCGCGATGGAGAGGAGGCGGTGGACCGCTTTGCCAGCGGTGTCTATGACGCCGTGTTGATGGACTGCCACATGCCACGCGTGGACGGCTACGAGGCCACGCGCACCATCCGCGAGATCGAATCCACCGCGCTGTGGAAGCGCCCGCGGTGCCGGATCATCGCCATGACCGCGAACGTCATGGCGGGCGAGCGTGAACGCTGTCTCGCGGCCGGAATGGACGACTACGTTTCAAAACCGCTGCGTGCGAAGGCTCTGACCGAAGCACTGAGTCATGTCCGTGTGCTGGAGAACACGAGAATCGTCGAACCAGGGCCGGATTCAGCGCCGGACGACCAATCCGCCGTGCAGGAGGCCATTTCACAACTCATCGAGGAGCTGAGCCGCGAAGACACGGCCGAGCTCGTCCAGAACTGGCTCAAAGACACGCCGGAACGCATCCAGGAGCTCGAAAAACTCGCCGCGACTGACGATCAGAACTCGCTCCGCCGCGTGGCGCATGCCTTGAAGGGCAGCAGCAGCCTCTTCGGACTCAATCAACTGCACGCGCTGTGCCGCGAGCTGGAACAACTCGCCGAGCAAGGCGCGCGCACAAACCAGCCGGCGCTGGTGGAGCAGATCAAGCAGGCCTTCAAGATCGCCGCGCCCGCGCTCACCGCCTGGTCGAAGTAGCGGCGAACCACCACCCACCTGCGGGGATTTCAAGCGCCTGCGCACGGCCGCATGTTCGCGGCCTCATGAAGATCCTTTACGTTCACGAACGCTTCGGCGCCCTGGCCGGGGCCGAGGCCAACGCCTTCATCACCGCCGAACAACTCGCGAAACGCGGCCACGACATCGCCATCCTTCACGGTCCTGGCACCGGAAAGAACGAGAACGGCTGGAGGCAGGTCTTCACCCACACGTTTCCTCTCTCCGGCAGCACGGCGGCGGCACAGACAAAGGACGCCGTGCTGCGTTTCCGGCCGGACGTCGTCTATGTGCACAAAATGGCCGACCTCGATGTCATCCAGGCGCTGGTGGACAGCAATGTGCCGCTCGTGCGCATGGTGCATGACCACGACATCTACTGCATGCGGAGCTACAAGTATCACTACTTCTCCCGTGAGATCTGCACGCGTGCCGCCTCGCTCTATTGCGTCTTCGGCTGCGGCGCATGCGTGGTGAAAAACAACAGCGGCGGCAGCCTCCCGCTGAAATGGTTGAGCTATCGCCAGAAGAAGCGCGAGATCGCGCTAAACCGCCGCTTTGACCGCATGGTCGTCGTCACCACCTACATGCGTGATGAACTGCTGCGGAACGGCTTTGACGCGAACCGCATTGAGATCCACGCACCCGTGCCGCGCATGGGTGATCCCACGCTCCGCAGCAGCTTCAGCGACCGCAATCTGATCCTCTACGCCGGCCAGATCATCCGTGGCAAAGGTGTGGACGTGCTGCTGGAGTCGCTGGCGAAGGTGAAAAGCAACTTTGAATGCATCATCCTCGGCGATGGCAATCACAAGGCCCACTGCGAGCAGTTGAGCCGCGATCTGGGCCTGAGCGACCGCGTACATTTCAAAGGCTTCATCCCGCAGGAGGAACTGAAGGCCTACTACCGCGAATGCAGTGTCGTCGCATTGAGCAGTGTGTGGCCGGAGCCTATCGCAACCATCGGGCTCGAAGTCATGCGCTATGCCTTGCCCGTCGTGGCTTTTGACGCCGGTGGCATCAAAGACTGGCTCATCGACGGCCACAACGGCCATCTGGTGCCGTGGATGGACCGCGGCGCGTTTGCGCAGCGTCTGGATGAGCTGCTGCAAAACAAGGCCAAGGCCCGCGAGATGGGTGAAAACGGCCTGAAGCTCGTTTCGGAGCGCTACGACTTCGACGGCTACATCCGCGATCTGGAAACCATGTTCACCGACGTGGCGCAGCATGCCGCGCCACGGCTTTCACACCCGGTTTCGGAAGTCCTGACACCCGCGGCGCTCGCCGCCGCCTGAACGGACCATCCCCCCCTTCCCCACACCTGCGGGGAGTTACAAACACCGCCCCATCATTCACGATCCACTCATGATTCACACATCGCACCTCGCTGAACAGCAAGCCGCACGTCTCCTGCAGGCGCAGAACCGCATGGGCCGTCTCCGCATGCGCCTGGGCATGCATTTGAAACGCTGGAGCTGGCTCACGGTGGTGAATGGCACCCACGCCGTGAAGCGTCTCTTTGACATCGTCATCAGCCTCGTGTGCCTGCTGCTCGCCTCGCCAGTGTTCATCATCGTGGCGCTGCTCATCCGCCGTGATGGCGGCCCGGTGTTCTTCAAGCAGAAGCGCGTGGGCATGCTCGGCCGCCACTTCGAGATGCTGAAGTTCCGCTCCATGTGTGTGGATGCGGAGGCGAAGCTGGCCGAGCTCCTGGCCCAAAACGACAAGGCGCAGGGTGTGACCTTCAAGATGAAGAACGATCCACGTGTGACACCCGTCGGCCGCTTCATCCGCAAGACGTCCATCGACGAGCTGCCGCAGTTCATCAACGTGCTGCGCGGTGACATGTCCATCGTCGGCCCGCGTCCGCCGCTGCCGCGTGAGGTGGCGCTCTATTCGCCCGGCGACCGCCGCCGCCTGCATGCGCGGCCTGGCATCACCTGCCTGTGGCAGGTGGGAGAACGCGAAGGCGGCCTGTGGGAGATCGGCGACCGGAACTCCATCGACTTTGACGAGCAGGTGCGGCTCGACGTGCGCTACATCGAGAGCCAGTCCTTCCTCCGCGACCTGTGGATCCTTCTGAAAACCGTGCCCGCCATTGTGCTGGGGAAAGGCATGTGAGCCATGAAAGCTGTCGTCATCCTTCCAGATCATCGCGAATGCGCCGGCTTCGCCCGCCGCATGAAACCGCTGGCCCTCATGCCCTTCATGGGCCGTGAGCTGCTCGACCTGTGGCTTGAAAAACTGGCCATCGACGGCGTCAAGGAGGTCACGCTGCTCGTGGCGGACCGTCCTGAGGAAATCCGCCGCGCCACGGGTGACGGCGGTCGCTGGGGCCTGCGCATCACGATCATTCCCGTGCCCCGGGAGCCGACCATCGAGGCCGCCCGCACGCTCTTCGCCACGGATGCCGAAACGTCGGTCATCGCGCTCGAAACACTGCCGGAAGGCCCCACGCTGCCGCTCTGGGAGAGCACCGAAGGCCTTTACGACGTGATGCGGCGCAAGTTCAAGCACGTGGAGCCCGAATCACGCCTCACCATGCGCCGTCTGGCCTCGGATGTGTTTGTCAGCACGCGTGCGCGCATCGCTTCCACGGCCGTCATCGAAGGCCCCGCATGGATCGGCCCACGTGTCATCATCGGAGAAAACGTCCACATCATGGGCGGCTCCATCATCGAGAACGCGGCCTTCATTGACCATCAGTCCACTGTGCGCGGCAGTTGGATCGGCCCGAACACGTATGTCGGCGCCATGACCGAGGTCTCGCACTCCTTCGCGTGGGGAGACGGCCTCGAAAACTGGCGCCTCGCCTCGTTTGTCGAGATCACGGATGAGTTCCTCCTCGCCAGCCTGAAGCGCCAGCACTACGGCGGCAAGCCGTCCGCGTGGATGACGCGGCTCTTCGCCTTGCTGCTGATGGTGCTCACGCTGCCCCTGGCCGCCTTCACCATGCTGCGGACGAGGCTCATGCGGCATGAGACCACCGTGGTGCGACGCCAGATCATCCTGCCGCCACCCGGCCGTCAGGATCGCTACACGCGCACCACGCCTCTGCATGCGCTGAACGGCATCGACAGTCTTTTCGCTCGCTGGCCGGAGCTTTGGCGCGTCTTTCGTGGTGACATGCACCTCGTCGGCAACCGCCCGCTCACCGCGCCCCAAGCCGCGGCGCTGGGAGATGAATTCGAGCAGCTCTGGCTAGCCTCGCCCGCGGGAGTGTTCTCGCTCGCCGATGCGACGGACGATGGCCTGGAAGGACCGGAGGCCGCCCTTGCCCACGCCGCCTGTTACAGCGTGCACCGTTCCGTCCGCATGAACCTGCGCATCCTCCTGCGCTGCCTGCCCCGCTTTCTGGCCCTGAACGGCACCCACGAGTCCGCCACCGGCCAACTCGACAAAAACATCCCCCAAACCTGCCAAGTCTGATCCTCATGAACCCAACAGTCATCACCGCACCCGCTGAACTCTGCTCCTCCACCGCCCGCGCCTGGAAAGACCGCGTCGCACGCGACATCACGCCCGAATCCACGGAAACGGCCGTCGATCTGTCCAAGACGCGCTTCATCGACAGCTCCGGCCTCGGCGCCTTGCTCTCCCTGCACAAGACGCTTCGCGCCCAGGGCGGCATCTTGAAGCTGCTGAATCCCTCCACGGCCGTCACGCAGCTCATTGAGCTGACACGCCTGCATCGCGTGTTTGAAATCGTCCACGCCTGATCCCCGTCCCCCATGCATCTCGTCCGCCAGTCCTGCTCCGGTGTCCGCATCGACTTCCAAGCCACGTTGCAATCAGCCCATGAGGCTGTGCGCGAAGTCATCGCCTGGCTGGATCACCAGAACCTCGGCGCTGAGGAGTGCCGCGAGTGGGAACTGGTGCTGGCGGAGGCCGCAGGAAACGCCGTGGTCCACAGCGAAAGCGAAAGCCCGCTGAACATCCAGGCCACCACGACCACCACTGGCGTCGAGGTGCGGGTGACCGACCACAGCTCGGACTTTGACTGGCCGGTGAAAGCCAGCCTGCCCGAAGATGACGAATCCGAGCACGGACGCGGGCTATTCATCATCGAATCGCTCACCGATCGCGTCAGCTACCTGCGCGGCCGCGAGGAAAACGTGCTGCATCTCCAGCGCGACCGCCGCACGCCTCCACGGAAGGACGATGATGCCGCCGCGACGCTCAAAGTCATGACCGCGGAACTTTCCGCGTGCTATGAAATGCTGGCAAACATCTTCCGGCTCGGCGCGGATGCCGCGCGTGACATTCCTGCGGACACCCTGGCGGCCAACTGGCTGGAAGAGCTGCGGCAGCTTGCCGCGGCGGACTTTCTCAGCCTGCGGATGATGACGCCGGACGGCACGCAGCTCGAGCGCATCGCCGTCTCGCCGGCGACATCCTTCGTCACGCCCTTTCTCGATGTCAGCAGCACCCATCTTGTGGAATCGCGTGCCTGCATCTCCCGTCAGGATCAGTGGTTCGATGGCAGTTCGGCCTTCGACGGCGCCGATCCGCTCTCTCATCTTCATCAGACCGTCAGCGGCGTCGCTCACCCGCTGGAAAGCGGTGGCGAGGTGATCGGCGTGATCACCTTTGGCGTGAACAAGGCCCACTGGGAGCCGAAGGCCGCCGAGATCAATGTCGTGCGCAGCCTGGGGGACTTCCTCGGCACCCTGCTGCACACCCTGCGTCGTCGCGATGAGGCGAATCACTCCCGCCTCATCAAACGGGAGCTGCAGATCGCCGCGGACATCCAGCGCTCGCTGCTGCCGGTGGAACTGCCGCAAAGCGCTGTGGTGCAGAGCGCCGGGCATCTCACCTCCGTGGGTGAGGTCGGTGGCGATTTCCTTGATGGCATCCCGCTTGCCGATGGCGGGCGTCTTTTTGTCATCGCGGACGTGATGGGCAAAGGCGTGCCCGCCGCCCTCTTCGCCACCGCCTTCCGCAGCAATCTCCACGCCCACCTGAGCCTCGCTGCCGAGCCGGCGAAGCTGATGTACCAGCTCAACCGCAGCCTGTTCACCGAACTGGACCGTGCGGACATGTTCATCACCGCGCAGCTTGCTTACCTCAGCCCTGACAGCCTCACCCTGCGCACCTGCGGCGCCGGTCATGGCCCGCTGCTGCTCTCCGATGGTGTCGAAGTGGCCGAGATCGGCTCCGACGGCCCGCCGCTCGGCGTCAGCGAGGAGTACGTGTTCCCGCAGCATGAGATCCATCTCAAAGGCATCACGCACATCCTCATGCACACCGACGGCCTCAGTGACAGCACCAGTTCCGAGGTTCAGATCACCCGGGAAATGCTGCATCACTGGCTGAGAAGCACCTCAGTTGCGGGGCTGGATGCCTGGGCGGCCCGCGATAGCCTCCGTCAGATGCACCGCGTCTATCATGAGTCCGCCCGTGTGCGGGACGATGCGACCTTCATCATCCTCGCCCGCGCCCATGCCACCCTTCCCGTTCCCTGCCCGCAGTCACTCAGTCATGCCAGCCGATAGCCCCATCCTCATCGTCGATGACGAGCCGCACATCCGCCGTGTGGCGGAGCTCAGCATGCGGCCCCTCGGCCTTCGGGTGCTCACCGCCACCGATGGGCGAGAGGCGCTCGACATTGCCCGTCGTGAGAGGCCCTGCATCATCCTGCTCGACCACATCATGCCTGTCATGGACGGGAAGGAGACGCTCCGTGAGCTCAAATCCAGCCCCGACACGCAGGACATACCCGTCGTCATCTTCAGCGCCCGCGGCCAGCTCGCCCGCGGCCAGCATCACGGCTTTGAAGATGCCTCCCTGTTCATCACCAAGCCCTTCAGCCCCTCGCAATTGCGCAAGGACATCCAGCGCCTGCTCGGCCTGGTCCTCAGTGCGTGATCCAGCAGTCCCCCCACCGCATGAAAGACCACCTCGACCTCTTCATCATGATCGACGCCTGCGGGTGGGAGATCATCAAGACCCGCCCGCACTTCCTCGCACAGGCAGCGCCTCACCGCCGGAGACTCGGCAGCGTGTTCGGTTACAGCAGCACCTGCGTTCCGAGCATCCTGAGCGGACGCTGGCCCGACGAGCATCAGAACTGGTGCTACTTCATCCACGACCCGAAGAACTCGCCCTTCAGCTCGCTCCGCTGGTTGCGCTTCCTGCCCAAGGCGCTTACCAGCCGCCGCATCGTGCGCCGCCTGCTCACCAAGCTCGCCAGACGCCGTCTGGGCTTCCAGGGCTACTTCGACCTCTACAACATCCCCTTCCAGCGCATCCACCTCTACGACTTCACGGAGAAAAAAAGCCCGCTGAAGCCCAGGGGCATGAACCGCGGGGAAAACATCTTCGACCAGCTCGAAGCCGCGAAAGTGCCCTACTTCGTCACCAACCCCGACGAGTCCGAGGAGGCCAACCGCGACCGTTTGAACGCGGACATCACCGCAGAGCGCATCGACTTCGCGTTTCAATACTGGGCCGGTCTCGACGGGCTGCTGCACCGCGTCGGCAACCAATCACCGGAGATCGACACGAAGCTCGCCGAATATGAGGCCTGGATCACACAGACGCTGCAAGCCGCGCACCAGCACTACCGCAGCGTGACCCTGCATGTCTTCAGCGACCACGGCATGGCCAATTGCGACGAGCATCTCAACCTCATGAGTGTCATCGACGGGCTCGGGATGCGCATCGGCCGGGACTACAACGTCGTCTATGACAGCACCATGGCCCGTTTCTGGTTCAACAGCGACCTCGCACGCCGTCGCATCATCGCAGCGCTCGAGAAGGTGCCGCAAGGCCGCATCATGCCGGAAGCGGAGATGAAACAACTGCGCACTCATTTCGCGGACGGCCGCTTTGGCGAGCTCATCTTCCTCGTGCGTGAAGGCTGCCTCATTGTTCCCTCCCACATGGGTGAGCGGCCGATCCGTGCCATGCACGGCTATCACCCCGATGATCCGCAGAGCTTCGCCACGCTCTTCAGCAGCACGCCGGACGTGCCGCAGGACGTCACACACATTCCCCACATCCACCGCCTGATGCTCGACGCCATCGCCGCACGCTCCAGCGCCACCGCATCCACCTTCGCCCTCGCGGCCTGAAACCTTTTCCATTCATGAGCACCCTCGCACTCCCGGCTTTCCTCCAGAACTTCCTCACCCGCTGGCATTTCAAAGTAACCCTGCCCGCGAAACGCCGTGCACGGCTGCATGGCATCGCGCTCGACATCTCCGGCATGTCACCGCTGATGAAAAACCACATCCTCGAAGGCCGCTACGAGTTCCAGGAACGTCGTCTGGCCGACCGTTGCCTCACCAGGAAGGACGTCGTGCTCGAACTCGGCGGCGCGATCGGCTTCATCGGCCTGTTCTGCCGCAAGGTGATCGGCGTGAAGCATCACGTCACCGTGGAGCCGAATCCCAACACGCTGGCCATGCTGAAGCGGAACTACCAGCTCAACAAACTCACGCCCGACATCATCGAAGCCGCCGCCGCGGCCGAGGACGGCGAGATCAGCCTCGATGTCGGCGGCGAGTTCTGGGAGAACAGCATCGTCACCGCCGGAAGTTCCGCCAAACGCATCACCGTGCCGTCTCTCAGCTTTCCCAGTCTCGTGCAACGCATGCCGGAACCGCCCACGGCGCTCATTTGCGACATCGAAGGCGCTGAAACGCACCTCGACCTCGCCCAGATCCCGCCCAGCGTCACCCGTATCATCATCGAACTGCATCCCAGCATCGTCGGTGAGGCTGCGACCAAGGCCGTGATCAATCAAATCCACTTCCTCGGCTTCCACACCCGCACCGTGGAGGAGAACACCTGGCTGTTCATCCGCTGACCATTTCTGCATCGGTTGGTCTGCGATGAGACCGGAGGACGAAAGTCTTCCGGTCTCGTTTTTTTGATCGGGATGCGCTCACCACCCACCTGGGGGGATTGTTCCGGCGGGGCCACGGCCGCACACTCCGGACACGCATGACCTACGCCGACATCCAACGCCGCATCTGGAGCAATGCGCTCTCCAACTACCTCCGGACCTTTGTCGGCATCGTCGTCGGCCTGCTGACCTTCCGGCTGTTGTATCAGCACTTCAGCAAGGAGTCCTTCGGCTTCTGGTCGCTGCTGTGGAGCGTGTTCGGCTATGGCATCCTGCTGGACTTCGGCTTCGGCTTCGCCGCCCAGAAACGAGTGGCGGAGCTCTCCGTCTCGAAAGACTGGTCGCAACTCAGCCGCGTGCTCAGCACGATCCTGTTCTTCTACCTCAGCGTGGCCTTGGTGCTGGCGCTGACGGTCACCCTGGGCTCGCATCACATCGTGCGGCTGTTTGATGTGTCGCCGCAGCATCATGAGGAGTTTCGTCTGGTGCTGATCGTGTTCTTCGCCGCCATCGGGCTGGCGTTTCCACTGGGCATCTTCCCGGAGATCCTGCGCGGGCAGCAGCGCATCACCCTGGCGAACAACATCACCACCGTGGCAATGCTGCTGCGTCTCGGCGTCATCGTCTGGGCCGTTTGGCATGGCTGGGGCTTCATGAGCATCATGATCGCGGCCTTGTTCTTCGCCCTGGTGCCGGATCTTCTGAGCGCATTCTTCGCGCTGCGCGGCATGCCGGAGGTGCGGCTGAGCCCGCGGCTGTTCTCCCGCGGCGTCATGCGTGAGACGATGGCGTTCTCGATTTTCGCCTACATCACGACCGCCACGAACATCATTCTTGGCAAAACCGACCAGCTGGTGCTCGGCGCGACGCTTTCTGTCGGTGCCATCGCCATCTACCAGGCCGGGGCCAAGGTCGCCGAAGTCTTCGCGCAGTTCACGAAGCAGCTCCAGGACACGCTGTCACCCGCCGCCGCCCATCTGCATGCCAGCGGCGACCACGACTCGCTGCGCGACCTTCTGCACCGTGGCACGCGCTGGAGCGCCCTCATCTCCACACCGCTCTATGTCTTCTGTGCCTTCGAAATGGAGACCATGCTCCGCCTGCTGACCGGCGAGGCCCAGATCGCCCATGAAACGCTCCTGGTGGCCCAGGTGCTGCTGTTCTGGTTCTACACCTCCACGCTCACGCACAGCGTGAGCAAGCGCATCTACATGATGACCGGCCATGAGCGCCGCCTGATGTGGCTCGGCGTGGGCGAGGCGGTGGCAAACCTCGCGCTGAGCATCGCGCTCGTGCTCATCTTCCGAAATGTCGTCGCAGTGGCCGTCGGCTCCCTGATCCCGACGCTTTACTTCGGCTGGCTGCGCCTGTGGCCGTGGATGGCGCGTGACATCGGCAGGCCGCCGCTGCTTCTGCTGCGCGAGACCGTGCTCGCACCGGCGCTGTGCTGCGTGCCCGCCGTGCTCATCTTTGCCGCCGCACCGCATCTGGGCGTGTTTCACGGTCACCCCTGGCTGCAAACGATGTGCGCAGGCTCTTTCGCCGCGCTGGCCACCGCCTTCACGCTGTGGATCGCCGCGCTCGGTGATGAGGAGCGCGCGGCCATCCGCTCCCGCTTCTTCAAGAAACGCGCCAAACCCGTGCTCGCCACCGCCTGAGTCGCCCATGCACATCTCCCACATCCTCCGCAAATACGAGCCCGCTCAATGGGGCGGCACCGAAACGGCCGTGCTGCGCCTGATTCAAGGCCTGCAATGCCACGACGTCACCTCGACCGTGCATGCGCCGCGTCATTCCCTGCCCTGCTCCCGTGATCCCATCCGCTGCACCGGCACACGCGTGCGACGCTACCACGCCTTCGTGCCGGTGCTCGGCATCAGCCAGCGGCAGCGGGAAGAACTCGTCTCCTGGGGCGGGAATCTGTTCTCATTCGACCTCGGAGCCCATCTTTTGCGCGAAAAGGCGGATGTCATTCACAGCCACGCCCTGAACCGCATCGCCGGCATCGGCCTGCGGGTGGCTCGATGGAAAAAGATCCCTCATGTGGTCACGCTGCATGGCGGAGCGCTCGATGTTCCGGCTGAGGTGGGCGAAAAACTCACCGCGCCGCTCCGTGGTGGCTGGGAGTGGGGCAAAGCCCTCGGGGCGCTCGTGCAAAGCCGCCGCGTGCTCGAGCTCACGGACGCCATCTTCACCTGCAACCCGCGTGAGGCCGAGCTGCTGCAGCAGAAGTATCCGCGACAGCGCATCATCGTGCAGCCGCACAGTGTCCCCGCCGCCCAGTATGCCGTGGATCATCGGGAAGCGGCCTTGAAGGCCTTCCCGCAGATCGCCGGACGCGACGTGATCGTCAAAGTGGCCCGCCTGGATCCCGCGAAGAACCTTCCCTGGCTCGTGCGCCAACTCCCGGAGGTGAGGCAACGCCACCCGAAGGCCATGCTCGTGCTCATCGGTGCCGGCACCACGCAGGAAGTCGTCGAGGAGCTGCATCGCGAGATCCATCGCCTCGGCCTGCCGAATGACGTTTTGCTCACGGGCGGCCTCGAATCCGGTTCCCCCGAGCTGATTGGCCTGATCCAGCAGGCACGCACGTTTGTGCTCAGCTCACGGGCGGAGCCCTTCGGCATCGTGATCCTCGAAGCCTGGGCCGCAGGCACGCCGGTCATCTCCACACGCACGTCCGGTCCGCTCACCCTCATCGATCATGGCCGCACCGGCCTGCTTTACGATTTGAACGTGCCCGCCACCTTCCACGCGGCCATCGACACCGTCTTCAACGACGATGCCAAGCATCGTCACCTGCGGGAGGAAGCCCTGGCCGAGGTGCTGGCAAAGTATGACGTGCCCACCATCGCCGCACGCGTCGCCAGGGTTTACGACGAGCTCTCGAATGCTGTCAGCCGCCGCAGCGCCTCACCCGTCATGGTTTCAAAACCCCGTTACACGATCTCATGAGCGATCCCCTCATCAGCATCGTCATGCGCTCTTACAACGAGGCCTGGGCGCTGAAGGAGACACTGCCCGCACTCGCCGCGCAGGCCTACGCGCCCTTTGAGCTCATCGTGATCGACAGCGGCAGCAGCGATGGCTCGCAGGACCTCATCCACGCGGCCAGCCCGGCCCACTTCATCCAGATCACGCCGCAGGAATACAATCCCAGCCGAGTCATGAACCACGGCATGCGCCTGGCGAAATCCGACCGCGTGCTGTTCCTGAACGCCGACGCCACGCCCCAAGGGCCGAACTGGCTGCGACCGCTCGCTGATGCACTGCTCGACAAAAAGACCGCCGCGTGCTTCAGCCGCCAGATCCCCCGCCCGGACTGCGAGGCCGTCTTCGCCTGCGACTACGACCGCTGCTTCGGCCCGCAGCGGGAATCCTCCACCTGGGATCACTTTTTCAGCATGGTCAGCAGCGGCCTGCGGAAGGACGTGTGGGCGCAACGCGGCTTCCGCGAGGATCTGCAATACGCCGAAGACGACGAATACACGCGCTGGTGCAAAGCGAACGGCTACCACATCCGCTACGTGCCCGAGTCCGTGGCCATGCACAGCCACAACTACACCCCCGCCCAGGCCCGCAAACGCGCCCATGGCGACGCCCGTGCCTTTGCCCAGGCCGGAAGCATCTCCGCGAAGGACCGCCGCTGGACCAAGACCGTGCTGCTCGGCCTGCTGAGCGACGCACGGCACGATCTGCGCTGGTGCAGGCGGAACAAACGCCTGTCAGAGTTCCTCCACGCGCTGCGCATCCGCTGGAATCAGCGCCTCGGCAAATACACCGGCTTCCGCACCGCGTAGCTCGTGTTTGAAAACGTGCAGAAAAGTCGCGGCGCGACGACCGTGGCGTTGCCCGGCCTTTCAAGGCCGGGAAGATGGCAAAGCGCATTACTTTCGCCTGCCAGGATGTGTCGCAGAGCGACACGCGAACCTGCCACTGTCCCATGGACGGTTCGAGCGTCGCACTGCGACGCGGTCTGAGATCAATGGCATGTCGCGCAAGGCCTCCCGGCCTTGAAAGGCCGGGCTACGAGACCGCTGCCGCTCTGCGGCACATGCAGGGAGACTTTCAAAACACCGCCTCGGATCCTCGTAATCGTATCCGAGCCAGATCACAGGTTGCCGCAGCCTGTGACCAGTGCGGTGAGGAATGCGGGATACGAGCGTTCTGTCGCCTCTCCTGAACTGAGCTACAACTCCAGCGCCTTGCGCAGATCCGCCGGCTTCACCGGCGCGGGCACGATCACATCGGCCGCAGGATGGCTGTTCGGCTCCGTCTGGCCGTGGATGACGATCAGACGCGCCGCCTTCGCGAGTCCGCGAAGCTCCGCCACCGTCTCTGCCGAAGCCTCATGAGCGTCGATCACGAGAAACGCGGCCTCAGTGAGCTGCGCGTGGTTTTTCAGCTCTCCCAGGGAGTTCACGGCGTGCACCACGCTGCCATTTTTTTCGATCACACGGGTGGCCAGCATGCGGGCCGTCGAATCATGCGTCCAGACGAAGGCCAGCGGACTGGCGGACACCACGATGGTGCGGAAGACCTCCACAGGAACGTCCACGTGGAATGAACTGCCCTGGCCTGGCTTCGACTCCGCCCAGATGTGGGCCTTCATCGCATCACACAGCCGCTTGCACAGCGCCAGTCCCATGCCAGTGCCGCCGTGACGGCGCGTGGTGCCGCCATCGGCCTGGAACAGCGGCTCGAACAAACGCGTGACATGATGCCCCGCGATGCCGATGCCCGTGTCCCGCACTTCAAAGTGCAGCCTGCCGCCGCCCGTGTCATGCCTCGTGGCCTTCACTCGGATCTCGATTCCACCGGTGTCGGTGAATTTGATCGCGTTTGAAACGAGGTGGGACAGCACCTGGCGGATCAGGGCCGTCTGCGCGGTGAAGAAAGGCGGGCAGTTCTCCTCAATCTGGTGGACCACGGTCAATCCCTTCTCCCGCAGGGCCGCCTCGTGGGGCTTCTGCACCTCCTGCAGCAGCGTGTCGAGGTGTGTCTCCTCCGCTTTCACCTGCGAGCGCCCGCCATCGAGCTGCGTGAACTCCAGGATGCTCGTCAGCGTGCCCAGCAGCGACTCGCCGGAGCGCTGCACCGTGGTGATCATCTCCTGCTGCGAGGCGTCGAGCTTTGTCTGCGCCAGCATCTCCGACATGCCCAGCACCGCGTTCAGCGGCGTGCGCAGTTCATGGCTCATCGCACCGAGGAAGTCGTTCTTCACCCGTTCCGCAGTCATCGCCGCCTCATTCGCCTTCATGAGGCTCTGCACCGAGCTTTTCAGGCGACTGTGATAGCCTGCCATGCCGTGACCGGCCAGGTAGGCCAGGAAAATGACGCCGAAGGCGCTCAAGGTGGCCACATGGCGGAGACCGGAGCGTTGCAGTTCAAAATCTTCCAGGGAGACGTCCACGCCCGTCGCGCCCACCACCTGGCGTCGGGCATCAATGATCGGCGCGAAGGCGCTCATGAAGGTGCCCCAGCGGTCGGAGTAGGGTTTCTGGTCCACCATGGCCACACCGTTGAGCAAAACATGGCGCAGCGTGGGGCTCGGGTGCTCGTAGAGCTCCATCAGGTGCGCCTTGTCCTCCGTGCCATCGTGGTCGGCATCGCCCTCCGGAGTGGTATCGACGACGAAACGCACGTCATCACCGTCGAGCACGCAGGTGTAGCTGAACTTGATCATGCGCACGGTGTCGATCGTCGAACGGGCCTGTTCCATGCGACGCACCAGCGCTTCATACTGCGGTGACTTCTCCTGCTCCGCCTTCTTCAAGGTGGCGTGGACATCAGGATCCACCGACTGGGCCAGCACCCGCGCCGAACTCAGGAGCTGCTCCTGGATCGTCGCCTTCAGAATGCGGTCCGCCTGGGAATGCATGTTCCACACCGCGATCAGCAACGGCACGACCACCAGCAGAAACGTCACCAGGCCGACGAGGCCGGGATGCCACGAGAGCCAGGGGAGCTGGTGGGAGGGTGGAGCAGCAGTTGGGAGGCGTTTTTCGGGCACGGTTTGATGAACAGAGGCACACCATAAGCACGCTTTGCGAAAGTGCCTCCACATCAATGCACCCGCACTTGGGGGGACTGACAGCCGCGACTCCTGCCCTGAGCGTCCCGGTGCTTTCCTGCCCCATGCGCATCCTCACGCTCACCAATCTCTACCCGCCCTTCTACGTCGGCGGTTACGAACTCCGCTGCGCCGCCATCACCGAGGCCTTGCAGGCCCGGGGTCACGAAATCCGCGTGCTGACCAGCGATCACGGCCTCGACTCCGCCCCGCCACCGGCCGGTCAGCCGCATGTGCACCGCCAGCTCCGCGTCCATGGCTACTACGGGCACCCCTGGCTGCCGCTCAGCGAGCTCCAGCACCTGGAGATTCACAACAATGACACGCTGCGCAGGCACATCGCGGACTTCCGGCCGGACGTCGTGCATGTGTGGTGCATGAACGGCCTTTCGAAGTCGCTCTGCCTCACGCTGCAGCAGTTGGGCGTGCGCGTGGTGTATGATGTGAGCGATCACTGGATCCTCCGCAGCCTGAAGGCGGATGTGTGGCTCGACTGGTGGAACCGCCGCGAAGGCTCGCTCGGTGCCCAGGCGCAGCGCCTGGTGTGGACCCTGCTGGGCCGCCAGCGACGTCTCAGTCCGCTCGCCCCCACGAACCCGGTCAGCGACATCCGCTTTCCACGTCTCTACTTCACCAGCGCCCGGCTTCGCGAGCTCACCGCGCAGCAGGGCTACGATGTCGGTCATGGCGGTGTGATCCACTGCCCGGTGGATACGGAGCACTTCAGCGGCTCCCCCGCCCTGCGCGATCCACGGCGCTGGCTCTGGGTCGGCCGTTTGGCGGAGGACAAAGGCATCCACACCGCCCTCCGTGCGCTGGCGCTGCTGAAGGAGAATTTTCATGGCGAACTGCGTGTCTATGGCAAGGGCGACGCCAGCTACGTGGACGGCTTGAAACGCTTCGCCGAGGAGCATCACCTGCCCGTCTCCTGGCACAGCGCCACGCCGGACCAGATGCCGGCGATCTATCGCAGCCACGATGCCCTCCTGTTCACCTCGGAGTGGGAGGAACCCTTCGCGCTCACACCGCTGGAGGCCATGAGCTGCGGTCTTCCGGTCATCGGCACACTGACCGGCGGAAGCCGCGAGCTCTTCCGCCATGCCGACAACGCACTCACCTACGACGCGGGCGATGCGGGCCATCTGGCCGAGCGCATCCGCCTGCTGCAAAAAGATGCCGCGCTGCGCAACCGCATCACCATCAACGGCCACGAGGAGGTCCGCCGCCGCTTCGCCATGGAGCCGATCGTTGACCAAGTGGAGGAATTCCTGGCCGCATGAGCACTCGTTTCACCCTGGATGGCAGCGACGCGCTGGAGCAGCACCTTGCCAAAGTCTGCGACGACGTGCGGGAAGGCGTGAAAGCGCTCATCCCCGCCGCGAAGCTCGAAGGCCTCGCCCTCGCCGGTGGCTACGGCCGCGGAGAAGGCGGCGTTTTGCGCACAGCGGGCAGTGACGAGCCCTACAACGACATCGAGTTCTTCGTCTTTGTCCGCGGCAGCACGTTTCTGAACGAGCGTCGTTTCAAGAAGAAGCTGCACGCGCTCGGAGAACGTCTGACGCCTTCCGCCGGCGTGGAAGTGGAGTTCAAGGTGATCTCCGCCGACGAACTGCGCCGCGCGCAGACCAGCATGTTCTACTACGATCTCGTCATGGGCCATCGCTGGCTCATTGGCGATGACCGGCTGCTCGAAGGAACCGCGCATCATCGCGACGCGTCACTCATTCCGCTGCGCGAGGCCACGCGCCTGCTCTTCAACCGCTGCTCCGGTCTGCTTTTCGCCCGGGAGCGCCTCCAGCGCAGCGTTTTCACACCCGACGACGCCGACTTCGTCGCCCGCAACATCGCCAAGGCCCAGCTCGCGCTCGGAGATGCGCTGCTGGCGGCGGAAGGCCGTTATCACTGGAGCTGTCGCGAGAGGCATCAGCGCCTCCAGGCGGATGCGGCCCTGCGCCGGCATCACGCCATCGGCGTGGAGTTCAAACTGCATCCACAGCGCTCCACGCAGAACCGGGAGGACCTCGCAACACTGCATGCGGAGGTTGCCGCGCTTGCGCACAGCCTCTTCCTCGAAATCGAAGGACGTCGGCTGCGGACCCCCTTCGCCTCCATCTGCGAATACGCCCACAACGGCGACAACAAGTGCCCGGAGCAGCCATTGTGGAAGAACATCCTTCAGCACCTGCGCATGCCCCATGTGCCGCTTGGCGTGCCGCAGCCGATCGAACGGCATCCACGTGAGTCGCTGCTGCACGCGCTGTGCCTGATGCTGTGGGACGACCTTCCAGTCACCAGCCAGCGCATCCAGTCCTACACGACCCTCTGGCATCGCTTCAACTAGCCCCCTCACTTGCGGGCGATGCAAAGCTGAGTCGCAGCACGCAGAATGAAGACGCACCCCATGAACATTCTCGTCATCTACCCCTACATTCCGTATCCGATCGACCGCGGAACGTATCAGCGCACCTTCCACCTCCTGCGCGAGCTGGCCCGCGAACACACGGTGGACCTCATCGCCTTGAGCGAGAATGGCGAGCGCCTGGAACACCGGCCCGTGTTTGAAGCCTTCTGCCGCGAGGTGACCTTCGTTCCCTTCCAGCATCCGCAGTGGCCCAAACTGTTCCCGAACCGTCTTCTCAACCTCACCCCTTCGTCGATCCGCCACTGGCAGCTCCCGCACATCGCCGAAGTCATCCGCCAGCAGGTCAAAAGCCGGCGCTATGACCTCGTCCATGTGTGCGACATCGTCCTGGCCCAGTATTTCCTCGACGAGCACAAGGACATCCCGCTCAGCATCGACCGCAGCCGCGTGGATCTGCAGTTCCAGACGCAGCAGGCCGCGTTCAACACCCACAACATCAAGGACAAGTTCCTCGCCGGCGAACATCTGGCCAAGATGTGGCTCTTTGAGCGCAAGGTGGCGCGGCGCAGCCAGCTCCAGGTGCTGTGCGGACCGGATGACGAGGTCTTTGTGCGTCAGCGCATCAGCCAGGAAGTGCCGCTCCAGGTGATCGCCAACGGCGTCGATCTCGACTACTTCAAAGCGGACCCGGAACCCGGCCCCCTGGCCGCACAGCCCACGGTGCTGTTCTGCGGCGCGATGGACTACACGCCGAATGTGGATGCGCTGCGCTGGTTCTTCAGCGGCATTCACGAACGCGTGTTGAAGGCCGTGCCGAATCTCCAGGTGCTGATCGTCGGCAAATCGCCCCTGCCGGAAGTGCAGGCCTACGCCACGCGGCCCGGCGTCACCGTCACGGGCAGCGTTGAGGACGTGCGGCCTTTCTACCGTCGCTCGTGGCTGCAAATGGTGCCCCTGCGCATCGGCGGCGGCACACGTTTGAAGATCGTCGAGAGCCTCGCCATCGGCACGCCGGTCGTTTCGACGACGATTGGTGCCCAAGGCCTCGATTTGAAGCATGACACCAACATCCTGCTGGCGGACACGATTGAAACCTTCGCGGATCAGATCGTCCGTGCGTTGCAGAATCCACCCCTGCGCGAGCATCTGCGCGTGAATGGCATCCGCACGGCCCGGGAACGCTTCGGCTGGCGTCAGATCGGCGCGAAACTGTGCCGCGCCATCGAATCACGCTTCGAACCGGACCGCCGTCGCCAGATCCGCATCATGGACGTGCCCTTTGATGTCGTCACCATGGCGCAGACGGTCGAACGCATCGGCGACATGGTGACCTCCCGTCAGCCGCATTACCTCGCCACGGCCAACGTGGACTTCCTGGTGCAATCCTCCCGCGACACGGAGCTGCGGCGCATCCTCGACAAGGCGCACATGGTCGTCTGCGACGGCACCCCGCTCGTCTGGCTCTCGAAATGGCTCGGGCGGCCGCTGCCGGAGCGCGTGGCCGGATCCGACCTCGTTCCCGAACTGCTCGCCAAGGCGGAGAAGGCAGGCTGGCGCGTTTTTTTTCTCGGAGGCGAGCGTGGCGTGCTCGCCGAAGCCGTGCGGAATGTGGAGACGCAGTATCCGGAGCTTGAGGTGGCGGGCGCTTACTCCCCGCCGTTCGCGCCCCTGGACAAGATGAACCACGACGCGATCAACCGCCGCATCCGCGAGGCAGCACCGGACATCCTGCTCGTCTCCTTCGGCTGTCCGAAGCAGGAGAAATGGATCGCGCGGAACTACCAGGCGCTCGGGGTGCCGGTGAGCGTCGGCGTGGGGGCCACGATCGACTTCCTGGCCGGCTCGATGCGCCGCGCACCGGTGTGGATGCGCCGATGCGGCCTCGAATGGGTCTTCCGCCTGCTGCAGGAGCCACGCCGTTTGCTGAAGCGCTACGCGGCCGATCTCGCCGTGTTTGGCTGCGGTTCCATCCTGGAGCTGACCAGTTCGCTGATCTTCCACAAATCCGCCCGCCCATGATCAAGATCGCCCTCTCCACCAGCGTGATGCAGCGCGGCAAAAGCGGCGTGGGCCAGTATGTGCTGGCGCTCACGCGGGCGCTGATGGCGCATGCACACGAGGCGCAGTTTCACCTTCTCGTGCTGGAGGAGGACCTGCCGCTGTTCGACTTCGCCCGTGAGCACATGAAAATCGTGCCCGTCTCCGAACGCTGGCGTCCGGCCGTGAAGAACATCCTGTGGCATCAAACCATCCTGCCCGGCTGGCTGGCACGCGAGCAGATCGATGTGATGCACGTGCCCAGCTACCGCCGCATGCTGCGGGCCGCTCCCAGCCGCCTCGTCTCCACGATTCATGACCTGGCCCCTTTCCATGTGCGGGGCAAATACGACCTGGCCCGCATGCTGTACGGCCGCGTCGTGGTGAAACATCTCGCACGACGGCAGGACCAGATCATCACCGTGAGCACGAACACCGCGCGTGACGTGGAGCGCTTCTTCGGCATCCCGCTGGAGCAGCAGAAGGTCATCCTCAACGGCATCGATCATGGCCGGTTCAATCCTGGCGACCCGCAAGCAGCCGACGAAAGGGTGCGCTCACGCTGGCAGCTCGATCGACCGTTCTTCCTCTACGTCTCACGGCTTGAACATCCGGCGAAGAACCACGTGCGCCTCATCGAGGCCTTCGACCGCTTCAAGAAGCATTCGGACAGCCCGTGGCAGCTCGTGCTGGCCGGGAGCGACTGGCACGGCGCGGAGCACATCCATGCGGCCGCCAAAGCCTCCCCCAACGCCGCCGACATCCGCTTTACCGGCTTTGTCGAGGACGCGGTGCTGCCGGACCTCTACCGCGCCGCCTCGTGCATGATCTATCCTTCGTTGTTCGAAGGTTTCGGCCTGCCGCCGGTCGAGGCCATGGCCTGCGGCACGCCGGTGATCAGCTCCATCTCCGGATCGCTCGATGAAGTCGTGGCCCATGCCGCGCAGATCGTCGATCCGCTCAATGCAGGCGACATCGCGGAGGCGATGCGCTTCATCGCCGACTCGCCCGTGCGTCGCGAGAACCTCGTGCGAGCTGGTTTGGAAAATGCGCGACGCTTTGACTGGGGGGAAAACGCCGCCCAGGTGATGGCGGCTTATCTGGGATGATTCCCCCACCTGGGGGGATTGTCCCCGCCACAGGTGAGGCGCACTTTTGAGGACCATGTCAGACCTAGCCCTCACTCCTTCATCCCCGAACCATCTGCGCCCCCGCGTGCTGCGGCGTCGGGCGCTGGCCCGGAGACGCGCGGAGGTGATGCTCGACCTGGAACCGGCCGTGGAAGCGGCCGCGCCTGCGGCGGCGTCCATCAAGCTGCCGTTTGATCCGCTGCGGCTCATCGACGCGCTGGTGCGTCGCTGGTGGTTGATGCTCGTCGCAGGCGGTGCCCTGGCCGCGGGCATGTTTGTCGTCGGTTATGACCGCTTTGAGACCCTCCACACCGCCCGGGCGCAATTGATCAAGCAGGAGGCCGCGGCCGCCTTCCGCCAGTCCGATTCCGGCGAATCCTTCCGCCCGCGGGACATGACGATCCCGACTTTCATCAAGCTGATGTACAACGGCAACGTCGTCGAGGCGGCCGCCAAGCGCCTGCAAGGCCGCTACGATGAACGCGTGATCCGTTCCGGCCTCGTCATCGCCCCGGAACGCAACACCGAGGTCGTCTCCATCAGCATGACGGGCAATCAGAGCGCGCAGGCCTCCCTCGAGATCCTGCAGGCCTACATCTCCGAGGTGCTGATGCTCGCCCGTGACCTCCAGCGCGGTTCTGCCACGGAGATGCGCGAGTTCCTCCAGCAGCAGATCGGGCGCACCGATGCCGATCTCGTGAAGGCGAATGAAGAACTGCTCGCCTACGCGAAGCGCGAGCAGCTCGTCGATGCGGACAAGCAGATGGACGCGTGGCTCGGCGAACTGGGCAATTTCACGCTGAAATACGAGACCCTGAAGCTCGATCACGAGACGCTCGACCTGCGCATCCAGGGCGTGGAGAAGGAGCTCGACAAGGTGGACACGAACGCCGCGCGTCTCGACGCCGCACGTCGTCAGGTGGCCGAGCTCGCAGTGCGCTACACCGACGAGCATCCCACCATGATCGAGGCGCGTGAAAAGCTGGCCGCCATGGAGGAGCAGATGAAGCACCTCGGCCCGCGTGCCGACGCCCCGCCCAAACCCGGCGAAAGCGCGGTGGCGGAAAGCCTTTATCTCGAACTCGTGCGCCTCCGGTCGGAGAAGAAGGTGATGCAGGAGCAGCTCGGCAAGCTGGACACCGTGCGCAGCGGCTTGAACGAGCGCCTGGCCCAGCTCCCGCGCAAGGCGATGGAATACGCCAGCATCAAATCCAAGCAGCAGACCCTCAAGGCGTCGCGCGACCTGCTGGCCAGCCGCCAGCGTGAGGCGGCGCTGTTTGAAGAGGATGCCCAGGGCTACTTCAAGCTCTTCGCCATGGACCGTCCGCAGGACGTGCTCTCGGTGAAGCCCACGCAGAAGCTCGCGATGGTCACGGGCGGCGGTTTCGCCGCAGGAGCCGGCGTGGTGGCCCTGCTGGCGATCATTTTCACCCTCCTCGACAGCCGCATCCGCAGCGCGGGTGATCTGAAACGCGCCACCGGCGTGCCCGTCATCGGTCTGCTGCCTCAGGACCAGCGCCAGCTTCATGAAAGCGAGGAAGCCTGGGCCTTCCGCACCTGGACACGGCTGCAGCCCATGCTCGTCATTCCCGCCCGTGGCGAGGCCACCCTGTGCGGCCTGATGCATGCCGACGACGCGGCCACCGCCACGCGCATGACGCGCATGCTGGCCATGGCCGCCGTGCGCCGCGGCCTCGGCTGCCTCACGATCTCGCCTGAAGGAGACGTGGACATCGACGAGGCCTTGCGCGAGCCGGAGCGTGTCATCGAGCACCTGCGCGAATCGCCTGAAAGCGTGTGCTCCCTCCGCGTTGGTGACGACTGGAGCTGGAACGCCGCTCAGCGACAGCAGTGGCTGGCCGCGATGAATGTGTGGCGCACCACACCGCAGCTCGTGATCCTCATCACTCTACCGTCCGTGGAGCAGCCGGAGGCCCTGCTCGTGGCCGAGCGTCTGCCCAATCTCCTCTGGGCTGGCAGCAGCGGCGGTGCCCGTGTGCAGAATGTCAGCGACGCGCTGCGCATGTATCGGGACGCCGGCTGCCGCCTCGTCGCCGCGGTGCTGGACCACGCGCCCACGCTCAAACCGCTCGCCCTCGCACGTTTCGCGGCGCTGCTGGTGCTCTCATCGACCTTCCTCCACGCCGCGCCCGCCAGCCAGCCCTTGCTCCTCGGCCCCGGCGACGCGGTGAACATCCACATGCCCGGATTCCAGGGCCACGAGCGCTCCGAGATCACCATCGGCCCCGATGGCCGCCTCACCTACCTCCAGGCTCGCGACATCCACGTGGCCGGCCTTTCTCTCGATCAGTTGCGGGAGAAGCTCACCACCGAACTGCGCCGCTACTATCGCAACGCCAAGGTCGTCGTCACGCCCTTCACCTTTCAAAGCCGCAAGGTTTACGTGCTTGGCAAAGTGGTGAAGAAAGGCGCGATCAATCTCGACCGCCCCATGAGCATCCTGGAGATCGTCGCCGAGGCCGGAGGCCTCGAAACCGGTCTGTTCCAGCAAAACACCGTCGAACTGGCCGATCTCGGCCGCAGCTTCCTCATGCGCGGCCAGCAGCGCGTGCCGGTGAATCTCGAATCGCTCTTCCTGCATGGCGACATGACGCAAAACGTCCCCGTCGAGCCGGGCGACTACCTTTACTTCCCCTCCGCGAACTCCAACGAGATCTACGTCCTCGGCGATGTGAAGATGCAGGGCACGCAGGGCCTGCTGGCCCACACCAGCGTGCACAGCGCCATCACCACCGCAGGCGGCTTCACACAGAAGGCTTACACGCGCCGGGTGCTGGTCGTCCGCGGCTCGCTGGAGAAGCCGGAGCGCTTCGTGGTGGACATGGACGACGTGCTCACCGCCCGCGACAAAGGGTTCCGCCTGGAGCCGAAGGACATCGTTTACATCGCCGACCGCCCCTGGGCGCGGGCGGAGGAGCTGCTGAACCTCGCCATCAATGCCTTCCTGCAAGGCGCGGTCTCCAGTTGGACGAACCACAACATCGGCCCCTACATCCAGAATCCCATTCTTCCCTCGATCCGGTGAATCTGCCCTCATTGCTTGCGCAATCTAACCAAGTCTTACCCTCGCCTACGACAAGGTTTAGGAAAAAAGCGTTGTCTGCCCAGGCTGCCATGCCGTTTAGTTTCTCCATGTTCGATTCCATCAACGGTTCCAGCAACGGTTCCAGCACCCTCAAGACACTGCGCGTCGGCGTTGTCGAGGATGACGCCACTCTGCGTCTGTTCCTCAAGAAGCTGATTCAGAAACCGTCGAACGGCTTTGAGTTCGTGGGAGCCTGGGAATCGGCCGAGGAAGCCGCCCAACCCATCGCCGAGACACGGCCGCACGTCGTCATCGTCGATCTGGAGCTGCCGAAGGTTTCCGGCATCGAATTGATCCGCCAGATGTCGCCACGACTCAGCAACACCGCCTTTGTCGTCCTCACCATTCACGATGATCCGGACAAGGTCTTCGCCGCGCTGCGTGCCGGTGCCAACGGTTACCTGCTGAAGTCCTCCCGGCCCAATGAGATCGCCACCGGCGTCCGTCAGGCCAGCGAGGGCGGCTCCCCGCTCAGCCAGGAGATCGCCCGCCTGCTCATCAAGAGCTTTCAGGAGCCCGTGGTGCCGCAGAAAAAGGAAATCCCCGGCCTCACGCCCCGCGAAAGCCAGATCCTCGAACGCCTCGCCCAGGGCATGGTCCCCAAGGAGGTCGCCCACGACCTCGGCATCAGCTACGAGACCGTGCGCGACTACCTGAAGGCCGTGTACGCCAAGCTCCACGTCCGCTCCCGCACCGAGGCGGTCATCAAGTATCTCGAGCACCAGCAGTAAGCCGCAGAGCGGGAGAGCTGAGAGATCAGGATAGGGACGCGCTTCATCCTTCGCGCTTCCTGAGACGGAGCATCGATGCGCCTCGCCCCTGGGCTTGGAAGTACGTTGTTCACGCTTCACCGTGCCTCTTCCCGTCGCCTCCAACTCTCCACCTCTTCCGCATTCGTCATTCGTCATTCGTCATTCGTCATTCGTCATTCCTTCTCCCTCACCTGCGGGGATTGTCCCACCCGCGCCCTTCGCGACGGTTTCCGCATGTTCTTGAAACCGTGCTCCCTGCCACTGCTTCTCATCCTTTCCTCCTGCTCGCTGGTCAAAGGCCCCCGCTTCGACGCCCGCGACGACTCCGCAGCCGCCCCCGCCTTCACCCAATCCGCACCGAAGGCCGCCATCGACCCGCAGTGGCTCCAAAAACCCGACAAAGCCTACACCCTCGGCCCGGGCGACAAATTGGAGATCGAGATCCTCGGCGAGACCGGCACGCGCACCGACACCTTCGTCACGCCGGACGCAAAGATCTACTATGACCTGCTTCCCGGCCTCGATGTGGCAGGCAAGACCACGCAGCAGCTCCAGACCGAGCTCGAAACCCAGCTCACGAAGTACTACAAGCAGCCGCAGGTCGCCGTCACGCTGCGGGATGCCGTCAGCCAGCGCGTGTGGGTGCTGGGGCGGCTCAATGCCCCCGGCATCTACCCGCTGAAGCAGCCCATGCGCGTGCTGGATGCCATCTCGCAGGCGGGCGGGCTCTTCACCTCCCGCTTCACCGGCACCACCGAGGAGCTCGCCGATCTCCAGCACAGCTTCCTCATCCGTCGCGGCCGCATGCTGCCCGTAGATTTTCAAAAGCTCGTGCGTGAGGGCGATATGACGCAGAACGTCTATCTGGAGCCTGATGACTATGTTTATCTGCCCTCCGCGCTCACGAATGAAGTCTATGTGCTCGGTGCCGTCACCGAGCCACGGCCCATCGGCTTCATGAGCGATATGAATCTCATGTCCGCGCTCGGTCGCGGTCTCGGTATCCGGCCGGATGCCGATCTGAGAAAGGTCTCCATCATCCGCGGCTCGCTCACCGAGCCAAAGATCGCCACCGTGAATGCGCTCGACATCATGACCGGCAAGGCCACCAACGTCACCTTGGAGCCGGGCGACATCGTCTATGTGCCCGGCGCGGGCAGCATCTCGCCCATCCACCTCGCCAAAGAAGCCGTGAACACCTTCGTGCGCCTCGTCGCCGCCACGGAAGGCAGCCACGCAGGCGCACCGAATGCGCAGAGCATCGGCTTGAACGTCAACATCGGCGGAGGAAGCAACTGATGAGCACGAAACGCATCCGCCCGCTCCTCATCGCCGAGGCGGCGAATCCCGCGCTCACCAGCGCCGCGCTCGTCGGCTGGTCCTGCGTGCAGGCCATCGCCGCGGAGACCGATGCGCACATCGTCACCGAGTGGCGCAATCGCGATGACTTCATCAAGGCGGGCCTTGTCGAGGGCAAGGACTTCACCGCCATCAACAACCGCCGCCTCCAACACCTCTCGTGGAGCCTCACGAACAAGCTCAGCGGCAAGAGCAACTTCAGTTGGAGCCTCTACGCGCTGCTCTCGAATCTCGTCTATCCCTTCTTCGAGCGCACGCTGTGGCGCGAGTTCGAGCCGCGCTTCAAAGCGGGCGAGTTTGATCTCGTCCACCGCATCCTGCCCCTCTCACCCACCACACCGAGCTGGATCGCGCCGCGGCTCAAGAAGATCGGCATGCCCTTTGCCCTCGGCCCGCTCAATGGCGGCGTGCCTTGGCCGAAGGGCTTTGACGAGCTGCGCCGCAATGAACGCGATGCCGCCGGCAAGCTGCGGGCGCTTTACAAACTCACGCCCGGCATCACCGCCACGCGTGAATGCGCCAGCGCCATCCTCACCGCCTCACGCACCACCCTGCGGGAGATGCCGGAAAACGTGCGCGACCGCTGCGTCTTCATCCCCGAGAATGCCGTCGATCTCGCCAAGTTCCCGCTCACGCCGCGTGACGCCCCCGATTTGAGCAGTGAGCAGCCGCTGCGCCTTTCCTTCGTCGGCCGACTCGTCGCGCTGAAGGGCGTGGACATGCTACTCGAAGCCGCCGCGCCCTTGCTGAAGGCCGGTGGAGCCACGCTCGACATCATTGGCGATGGACCCGAGCGCGGCCGCTTGCAGTCGATGATCGAATCGCTCGGCCTCACGGCCTCCGTGCGCATGGAAGGCTGGATCGATCATGCGAAGCTCGGTCCGCGACTGCGCGAGAGCGATCTGTTTGTCTTCCCCAGCATCCGCGAGTTCGGCGGCGGCGCGGTGCTGGAGGCCATGGCGCTCGGTGTGCCGCCCGTCGTGCTCGATCACGGCGGCCCGCCCGAGCTCGTCCCGCCCGGCACCGGCTTCGTCCTGCCCATGACCACGCGTGACGACATCATCACGCGCCTGCGAGACCTCCTCCTCAACGTCCAAACCCAGCGCGACATGCTCGCCGAAACCGGCCGCCGCGCCCAGGACCACGTCCGCACCTACTACACCTGGCCCGCCAAGGCGAAACAGATCGTCGAAGTCTATCACTGGCTCCTCGGCCACCGCCCCACCAAGCCCGACTGGGGCACGCCGATGGGGAGCGGTTCCTAGTTCTCAGTTCTCAGTTCTCAGTTCTCAACGCGAAGCACCAACAGAGAACAGCGAACAGAGAACCTCTCCCTTCTCCCAGTCTCCCAGTCTCCCAGTCTCATGGTCTCCAAGTCTCCCAGTCTCTTCAAAATCCCTTCCCTCGACGGCTTGCGAGCGGTCGCGATCGGGATCGTGTTCCTGAGTCATGCGGGGCTGTCGCATGTCGTGCCGGGGTTGTTTGGGGTGACGGTGTTCTTCTTCCTCAGCGGCTACCTCATCACCACGCTGATGCGGATGGAGTGCGAACGCACGGGCGGGGTGAACCTGCGGGATTTTTATCTGCGCCGGGCGCTGCGCATCTTTCCGCCGTTCTACCTCGTGCTGGCGGTCATCACGCTGCTCGCGGCAAAGGGCTGGGTGGAGGGCGGCTTCAGTTGGCAGGCCATGGCGGCGCAGGCGGGCTTCATTTCCAATTTTTGGGAGATCAACGGCGGGCTTCAGCCGGCGGGCACGGAGGTCATGTGGTCGCTCGCGGTGGAGGAGCACTTCTATTTGCTCTTCCCGCTGCTCTACCTCGGGCTGCGAAAGCTTCTGCCGGATCGCAGGCATCAGTTCATCGTCCTCATGGGCCTCGCCGGGCTGGTGCTCGCGTGGCGGATGCTGCTCGTGCATCACTGGCAGGTGATCGACCTCCACAACGGCAGCAGCCATCATCCGCGCACCTGCCATGGCACGGACACCCGCTTCGACGGCCTGCTCTTCGGCTGCGCCCTCGCCGTCTGGCAAAATCCCGCGCTCGATCCCGGCGGCCTGCCGCGTCGCCCCCTGCTCTTCGTCCTGCTGCCCCTCAGCCTCGTCGTGCTGCTTGGCAGCTTCGTCCTGCGCGATGTCGCCTTCCGCGAGACCTGGCGCTACACGGTTCAAGGCCTCGCCCTCGTCCCCGTCTTCATCGCCGTCATCCGCCATCCCGATTGGCTGCCCTTCCGCTTCCTCAACTGGCCCTGGGTCCGCAAAGTCGGCGTCCTCTCCTATGCCTTCTACCTCGTCCACTCCCTCGTCCTGGCCGTCCTAAAGACCCACGCACCGATTTCCAAGCTCGCCCAAGGCGTCACCGCCTTCGTGCTCTCTCTCCTCCTCGCCTGGCTCATGCACGAAGGAATCGAAAAGCCCTGCGCGAAGCTGAAGAAGCGGTTTGCGGCGAAGTGAGCAACCGCCGTCTTTGGCCAAGCGATACGCCGTTTTGAAAGCTGACGGGTGACAGGAAAGATCTTCGCTTTTCGAAGCCCAGTCTGTTCCCTGAATCAAGCAATCGAAGCGATCTGTGGCTGCTGGAACGGCACAAAGCGTGAAAGGTTCATTCTTTATCTGCCATCCTCGCAGAACCCTTCAATCAAACCTGATTCTGCCCTGTTTTTATGTTTCATTGTTTTCGCATCTTATTAAAACGTTTGTACATTTTTTGCGGCTCCCTCCTCAAACATTTCGATTTTCCTTAGTTTTATTCGAAATTCTCATAGACAAACCGATTCATCCGAATAATCTCGGACTACCCTAGTTTGTATTTCCTCCAAACGCCTTGCATTGAATTCCACAAAATTTAGTTGCGCACAAACTGCCGCTCGGTAAGGGCAGCGCATGGCTTCGACTCCATCTTCAGGTCGCGACCTCCCCTGGTCGTTCCTGGTGGCGTACTTGTCTCTGACCCATAACCAGAAGCAGGTCCTATTCGCCCTCATGCTTTGGCGAATCGGCTTGGTTGACCAGCCACGCGCCTGGCTGGACTCGCCGCTTGACCCCCAGGGGCGCGAGGCTTTCCTGGAATTTGGCAAGCTGAACGACGCGCAAGTGGAGCAGGCCATCAGTCTCTACGAAGCGGAGGCTGCCAGCAGAGGCTTCGATAGCATCTTCAAGGCGCCTAACGCAGACCGCTTGTGGCTTGCAGAGCCAGCATGGACAGCCCCGATCCGTCTCCTCTGCACCACCTGGCAGCTGGAGCAGGAAGGCCATGCCAATGTCCGCGTCGGCATGATCACCAGTCTTCTGGCCGAACTCAATCTGACCCTCTCGAATCCCTCGATGCTTGTACGCTACCATGCGCAGCGCACGCCGCCAGCCATTGAGCTGCTGGACGCCAGCGTGGGGCGTAGCGGCCTCCTCTTCCGTCTCACCGCCGCAGGCAAAAAGGAGGCCTTGGCCTATCGCGATGCCGCCCTCGCTCAGTCACCACCCAAAACACCATGACCGATTCGAAGGATCACCCTGCATAGATTATGGACACCAACACACCACCTCTGGATGGAGCCGCACCACGCGGCTCTTCAAAGAGGTTGTGCAAGCCGTCAAAGCGGGCCGCCAAAACCAAAACCGCATCCCCCTGCGATGACGGGCTCCCTTCGGCTGACATCCTGGCTCAACTCACCGAGCCGATGCGGGAACAGGTTGTGCGGGCATACTGCGACCGAATGGCCGCCAAATCAGCCAATGAGGCGGCGCGCCTGGCGATTGAAAAAATGGCTGCCGAATCCCAGGCTCAGACCGAGCGCTCCAATAGTGCTCGAGAGGATCAAAAAAGCACCAGCGACACTCAGCAAGACATCAAAAGGTCCGACACCCAAAACAGCATCAACTGGATGAATGCCACTGTCGCAAAGCATGTCTGCTACTCTGATATGATCCTGCGCGGGGTCATCGTGCTCCTGTGTTTTGTTATCTTGCTTCTGTGTCTGGTGGTCATCGGAGGAGCCGCCATGAGCAAGGATAGCTGGATGGCGCTTTTTGAGTTCCTGCACTCCTTTAGCCCAGAGCAAATCAGATACTTGTATTGGTTATTTCTCCCACCGGCACTTGTCATAGCACCTCTCCTTTTTCGTTTCGGAATCAAATCCTTGCGAACTAAAACCTCGGCGAACCGGGATGTGGGAAATGAGTCCAGCCTGCCAGCCCCTAAAGGGTGGCTTCATATCCTAAGGCAGGCACTCAACCTTTGGTGATCGAATCAACCGAGCGAGCTGGCCTCGCGGTGCTTGGACTTAACGTCGCTTCGTGAGGTTTGCGGCGTTTCTAGATGCCGCAGGCAAATGCTCCAGCAGTTTGGAGGCGGGTTCGTCGTTGGGGTCTTGGGGGACGAGGTCGCCGCGGAAGGCTTTGCTCAGGGTGGCGGGGGTGAGGCGCTCCACCAGGCGCTGCGCGGTCGCCAGTCGCGCTTCGATCCGGTCCGCCAGCGCGAACAGCGCTTCCACCCGGCGCACGATTTCGGCTTGTTCGGCGAGTGGGGGAACGGGAACCGGCAGAGCGCGAATATCGCGAACGTTAAGGTGTGGTGACGCACTTCCTCCCGTGAGTTCTCGAACTCGTTGGAGGACGAATGGGCTATTCAGCCAGTGCATTAATAAAGCAGACTCATAGCGAGTTGAAGTGCGGAACAACATCATGCGTTGCCCCAAACACAGATCGACTCCCGGAGGGATCATGCATGCGATCCCAAGGATACCGCCCTCTCTACTGTAGAGAATGTCGCCGGGCTCTGGTTTCAGCCGTTCAATTCGTGCCTGAAATGTTTCGTCCGATACATATTGGCGTTGAGACAAATCTAACCTGCCCGGCCGGAAGTTTGTGGTCCTCACGCAGAGTCGTCCAGTTTCAGTCCAACTGGGTGTCGAATGAGGACAGTCCACTACGTGGTCGCACAAATCTTCAAGCCTCTGCCAATGCCACAATGCGTCTATGTCCGGGAAACCTTCAGGAAGGTCATTTACAACGTGTTTTCCTCGTGATGGCTCCCTCCAATCCTCGGTGAGCTGGCCGGAGGTGGCGGCGGCGAGGACGGATTGGCGAAAGCGTTTGAGGAGGTCGGGGACGCGGTCGAGGCGGGCGCGGCAGGCGTCCACCCGCCCCAGCACCGCCTCCAGCTTGTCCGCGATCCGCTTCTGCTCGGCGAGGGGAGCGAGGGGCACTCGAAACTTTGCAACCCGTTTGGGTTGGGCACGCGTTAATGAACCACCGACTCCCGTGAGGTCTTCGCACAAAATCTCACGAAACTCCTGACTGCAAAAGTAGGTGCGCAAGAACTCGGAGTTCATGCCATTGGCTCGCATCACTATCCACTCTGATGAAGCAATCTGCCTTTTATCGGTCTTGGGCATCACCTTCCAGACGCGGTTGATGCGCGGGTTGATCTTGCAGATCAGCACATCATCCGGTTCAACGACTTGCTTGGTAGAACCGATAGCTCGCCCAGCTAGCAACTCGGGGGTGCGAGTTGGAAACGTGGGCACGCTATACAGCTCAAAGACCTCATCAGGATAGTCGGATGGATCTATCGTCTTGGATTTAAGGGCACCTCTGGAAACCTCAACTTCCCAGGCAGCGCTTTGAAGAAGGTGGATTGTGAGCGATGTAAAGAGTCATGACACGCTACCGCAAGACCGAACGAGGAGGCGGACTCTTCAGCGCCATCGAACACGAGCAGGCCGTTGCCGCCAGGACCAGCGGCATCCTCAAGCTGCGCGACCTCATCCCCTGGGAAAGCTTCCGCCCGTTGCTGGAGGATCTCACCGGCTATGCCACACGCGACTGGAAGAAAGGCGGCAAGCCACCCTTCGACCCCGTGCTCATGTTCAAAGTCCTCGTGCTGCAGAAGTTCCACGGGCTCAGCGACGACGCCACCGAGGAGCAAATCTTCGACCGCACCAGCTTTAAAAACTTCCTCGGCCTGCGCATCGGCGACGACATTCCCGACACCAAGACGCTCTGGGACTTCAAACAGCGCATCGAGGCCGATGGCCGCGAAGGCGGACGCAAGCTCTTTGACGCCTTTGGCCTGATGCTTGAAGGCAAAGGCATCGTCGCGCACGAAGGCAGCATCATCGACGCCAGCTTCACCGAAGCCCCGCGCCAGCGCAACGAGCGCGGGCAAAACCAGCGCATCAAGCAGGGCGAACGCCCCGAAGAGTTCGACACCAACCCCGCCGTCGGCCGTCAGAAAGACAGCGAGGCACGCTGGACCAAGAAGAACAACGAGGCCCACTTTGGATGGAAGAACCACGTGAAGGCCGACTTGAAAACCAAGCTCATCCTCAAGTCCAAGACCACGCCCGCCAGCGTGCATGACAGCCAGGTGTTCGAGGAACTGCTCGACGAAAAGGACCAAGCCGTGCTCGCCGACAGCGCCTACCACAGCGCCGAGCATGAAGAGCATCTCATCAAACTCAACGCGCAGGAGTTCCTCATGCGCAAAGCCACGCGTGGTCACCCGCTGAGTGAGGCCGAACAACAGACCAACCACACGATCAGCCGGATGCGTGTGCGGGTGGAGCACATCTTCGCGAGGCTCGCGCACATGGGAGCCGACTGGTGTCGGAGCATCGGGTTGAAACGAGCCACGCAGCACAACCACCTCAGCAACCTGGTTTACAACATGGACCGCTACGCCTGCCTGGTTGGCTAAAGCCGGGCTGCACGCTCAAAAGCCGCGCCAGAGGTGCAAAGATCACACCTGAAGGCACCCACACACCAAAAAAGCTGACCAACAAAGGCCTCCAACCGCCAAATGAAGCGAGAGATGGTCAGCAA
>NZ_JACSRD010000004.1 GCF_014879935.1 Prosthecobacter sp. | reverse complement strand
CGGCCAGTCGGTCGACGCGGCGGTGATCGGGACAATGCGCATGATCATGAGGGCCTTGACAATCGCCGTGGTGACGCTGGCCCCGGCATCGCTCTCGGCAGCGGAGATCGAAGGGCTCCTTCGCATGAAATGTGAGTGGCAGCGCAGCACTGACATGAAAACCCTCCAGTCCGAGACCATCTCCGGCAGCACCGAATTCATCTACGATCCCATCAGCGACCTGACTGGAACAATGACCAAGGAGGGTCTTGCATCCCCCTTTGTCGCATCGACCGGTGACACGCTGATCGAAGGCATCGCGCACTACAGCGACGATGGCGCGCCAGCGGAACAAAGCGTCGAGATCAACCGCAACACTGGAGCAATCCTGAACATGATCAAGACCGCCAAGGGTGTACGGGCGCTCGAGGGTGTGTGTACGCGGATCAGCGGTCCGACCTTCGGAACCGAGGCCGAGGGCCAGTAGTGGGGAGCAGGAGGTGAGCCGGGGTTCGTGTCATTTTGCCAGAGCAGCGAAGGTCGCCGCAATCTGCGCTTCCTTCCTCCTGACGGCATCTGCCCACGCCGGACCGCAGGTTGCCAGGGAAGAGATCACCCTCTGCACCTCGCTTGCGAATCTGAACGACGCACAGGCCCGCTGGGATGCACAGGACAGGCAGGGCATCGCCCAATACTTCGGAGGCTCGAACCCCGCATGCCTCAGACTTCAGAAAAGTGAAACTGTCGACGTGCTGGATCGCTCTGGAGCCCATCTTCAAGTCGTCACGCGCCAGGGAACGCCGCGTTTCATCGGATGGGGATCTTCACAGGCTTTCGAGGTTTCGCCTTAGCAGGCGAAGGACCTTGCTACTTCAGATATTCCTCCGGAACCCACCAGCATGCGCTGAATCCGTTGGGTCTGACGCAGGACTGTAACGGAACTTGATCTCGCGGCGATGTGCGTTCGATGTGGACTTTCCCCGCCGGCAGCATCCTGCACTCTCCCGAGCGGAGCTTGTCCGTGAGCAGCTTGTCGGCGGCAGCCGTTTTCCCGCTGGCGGCGAGCAGCTGCGCATCAATTCGGACGTCGACAGAAGAACATCCAAGCCTGCTGTTGGAGAGGTCCTGCCACTCCGAGTCCGCTGCCGCTTGGACAACCACAGTCAGAGCAACGTACGTGCCGATCAATAGTGCAATAGGAATCCGCATTCCCAGCCTCCTTGTGCAATCATCTGTCGGCGGACCGCACTTGCTCCTTCAGCGGTAGAGGGCTCAAGGCGGGTCTGCAGACGATGCTCAATCCGTGTGGAACACATTCTCCATCTCTGCCCACCACTCGCCCTCCTTGCGCATCTCGAAGGGTTCTTGCATCGGGTCGGTGATCTTCCACCACTCCTGCATGCGCGGCACCAGGGCCATCTTCTTCATGTCGGCGTCGAAGTCGCTGCCGTGATACTCCCAATAGGCGAAGAGGATGTTCTCCGGCTCCTTGAGGAAGATGGTGTAGTTGCGGATGTTGGAATCGCGGATGGCCTTCAGCACCTCGGGCCAGACGGCGGCGTGGATGCGCTTGTATTCCGGGATGATCTCCGGCTTCAGCTTGA
>NZ_JACSRD010000283.1 GCF_014879935.1 Prosthecobacter sp. | reverse complement strand
CACTCTCTCGGCAAACGGTCACAGCCTGAAGCTGCACTCCACGTAGCTCGGAATTCCGATTCCGAGGCGCGGCCTTCGCGGAATCGGTTACGAAGTCGCGAAGCGAATTCCGCGCTACATCGCCGCCGCGCAAGCTCCAGTGCGTGAGAAATGCAGGCTGGCCAGCCTTGGAGCCCAAAGTCAGCGCCAACGGCGCGGCATTCCTCAGCCCACGGGCGAAGCCCTGGGTTTGCGAACCCACGAACGCCCTTTCGATCGGGGTGAAGCCCTGCAAGGGCGGGACCCGACTCAGGGGGATCTTGGCAGATGAATCGTGACTGCGGGAGCATGGTGTCGAGTGCCGCCCTTGCAGGGCTGGCTTTTCATCATCGGTGGCAGCGGGGACATGGATCCCGGGATTGCATCCCGGGCTGAGGAATCACGCGCCGTTGGCGCTTCACACGTCTTTGGGCCCTTCGGGGCACGTCACGGGACAGACCCTTGGGAGCCGCTCGCCGCCCTGCACGCCGTTTTTCCCGCCCTGCACGCCGTTTGGGGCTCCGTTTGGCCCCAAAAGGTGGTTTTCCGAGCCACGGAGGGCTCCCTCCGAGCCATGGAGGGCTCCCTCGGAGTCACGGAGGGCTCCCTCGGAGTCACGGAGGGCTCCCTCGGAGCCACGGAGGGCTCCCTCCGAGCCACGGAGGGCTCCCTCGGAGTCACGGAGGGCTCCCTCGGAGCCACGGAGGGCTCCCTCGGAGCCACGGAGGGCTCCCTCGGAGCCACGGAGGGATCCCTCCGAGCCATGGAGGGCTCCCTCGGAGCCATGGAGGGCGCCCTCGGAGTCACGGAGGGCTCCCTCCGAGCCATGGATGGCTCCCTCGGAACCACGGAGGGATCCCTCCGCGTGACGGAGGGGTGGGTTTTTGGCGGTGTCACCCTGGGGACCGATCACGGGGCCAGGACGTCAGGGAGCAGCCAAGCCATGCCACATTCAACCACAGGTCAACGGCGGCCGCCTCACCAGCCTCACCGCCCGGTAGGAAGGCAACCTTTGCGATGTGGCAGGGACCCTGAAAAGCCGGCGGCTGTAGGGACACCAGGCTTTCGATCCCGGTGCCAGGCCTCTCACATCCACCAGTCTGGGTGGATCGGTGAACGGGGTGCGCACGTATCCCGGCAGCCCGGGAATGACCCGCCCGAACGGCAGGACCTCACAGCGCTGGCGTGAAACGGAGGGCGGATGGCCACGGGCGGACAGGCGGCACGAGACCAGCGTCATCGCGCAAGTGGCCAAGGCGATGCTCGTGAGGCTGAAGGAGAGTGTCGTTTTCATGCCCGGCGATGGTTCTGCCTCCCAGCCACGTTACGCCGCCAGGCGGAGGAAGGACGAGAAAACAGGATCGTGCATCGCCGTGGCCTTGCCGATGACGCGCTGACACTCCGAAGCATTCGAGACGAGGCCACCCGATGGCTACCGGCCCTGGGAGTCCGCCGCTTCAAACTTCCGGTCCGTCAGCGTCTTCAAAAACGCGATCACCGCCTTCTTCTCCTCCGCGCTGAGGTGCAGGCCGCCATCGGGGTGTTTGGCGAGGTTGGGGTCGAGCGTGTCGGTGCGCTGCACGCCTTCGCTGTAGTGGTCGAGCACCTGTTCCAGCGTCTGAAAGCGGCCGTCGTGCATGTAGGGCGCGGTGAGGGCGATGTTCCGCAGGCTGGGCGTGGCAAAGGTGCCGCGGTCGAGCGCGCTTTGGGTCACTTTGAAGCGGCCGAGGTCCGTTGCGTCGATGGCGAGGCCGTTGTTCCGGAACTGATGATCGGTGAACAGCGCCCCGCCGTGGCAGTGAAAGCAATCCGCGCCCAGGCTGCCCATGCGCGGCTCACGTTCCATCATGAAGAGCTCAAACCCGCGCTGTTCTTCCGCGCTGAGCTTGCCCTCGCCACGCATGACGCGGTCGAACTTCGAGTCGTGGGAGGTGAGCGTGAGCAGAAAGTTCTCCAGAGCGAGGCCGATGCGCTCCGGCGTGACCTGCGCTGTGCCAAACGCACGCTCGAAATCAGCGGCGTGGCTCTTTTGCAGCTTCGCCACCACGTGGGGCAGCGTCTCATCCATCTCCAGATGATCCTGGATCGGCATCAAGGCCTGCGCACGCAAGGAGGGTGCGCGACCGTCCCAGAAGAACTCCTTCTTCCACGCCAGATTGAAGAGCGGCATGCCCTGCCGTGTTCCGGTGCGCCCTTCCACGCCGAGGCTGAACCGCCGTGGATCGGAGAACGCGCTCGAAGCCGGATGACACGTGGCGCATGAAAGCGTGCCGTCGCGTGAGAGCGCCGGGTCGTTGAAGAGCTTCTCGCCGAGCGCCACGCGTTCGACCAGCAGCGGATTGTCACGAGGCAGGGCCGGCACGGGAAAGCTGCGGCTCATCTGGAACCGAAACGGCGTGTGTTTCGCCGGCAGGTCGATCGGGCGGATGTCGGACGGGCGGGCGATGTCCGGCACGTGGCTCGTCATCGAGCTCAAAGCGAAGGCCGCAGGCAAATTGGCCACCAGAGCGGCTGCGATCGGGTCCTTCGGCTGCGAATGCGTGGAAACGCCATCCTTGGCGAACGACAGCGGCTTCACGCCTTGGATGAGCGTGGCGACATCGAAGTTGATCTCCGCCGTGGCATCGCCCCTGAGGTCAAAGTCGCCCTTCACCACCACCGGCGTGCGGTTGGCATCGCGTGCCAGATGGTAGGAGAAGCCGCCGGGCTTTCCATCCGCGCCGCGCCAGCTGCCTTCCAGCGCCAGGAAGATGTAACCGCCCTGCCAGCTCCAGTGCAGGCCGTTCACATTCGGATTCAGCGGATGATCAGGCGCGTATTGCGCCGGATTCGCCGCATTGGTCGTAGAATCGAGACCCACATGAAAACGCAGGGCGCTGTAGCGGCCCGCAGGCACATCCGGCAGCGCGAATTGCGTGCGTTTCTTCAGCGCGTCCATCCAGGCCACATGCCCGGGCCCTTCCATCCAGGTGCCGTCGGCCCGCTGCAGTGCGAAGCCGCTCATCAGCCAGCTCGCCCGCGTGATGGAGTAGGTCTCCGCTGCGTTCGTGCGATAGCGCAACGAATCGAGCAGCAGCGGCTGCTTTTCCGCCTCGTGCCGGATCACGCCATGCAGCGTGACCGCCTGAGCGGGCAGGCTGAGCAGCAGAAAGACGAGGTGGCGCAACGCAGGCATGAGACGTGACGAATCACGTCCTCTGTTCTACCGGATCGTGCCGGCCGCGGTCAAGCCGGATGGCGCCGGACCGAGCGTGAATTGGCGAGTCCAGCGCGGAAGTTGTCTCCACGACAGCCTCCACCATAAACCGCAGGCTGGTCGTCGTTTTGACCGCCATGTCCCTCCGCCTCTCACCCCTGCCATGGATCCCGCTTGTCCTCGCGAGCGCTGTTTTCGCCGAAGGCAAGGTGCGCTTCAATCGCGACATCCGTCCGATCCTGTCGGACACGTGCTACCACTGCCACGGTCCTGACAAAAACGCCCGCAAGGGCGAACTGCGGCTCGATCTGCGCGAGGAGGCGCTGAAACCGGCTGAATCGGGCGACATCCCGATCGTGCCTGGCAAGCCGGAGAAGAGCTCCATCATCGATCGCATCTTCACCAAGGATGAGGATGACCTCATGCCGCCGGAGAAGGCTCACAAAAGCCTCACGGAAGCCCAGAAGGCGCTCTTCAGGCAATGGGTGGCCGAGGGCGCGGCGTATGAGGCGCACTGGGCCTACACGCCGCTGGAGAAACCGCCCGTACCGGAGGTGACGGGGGCGGAGTTTGCCATCCGCAATGCCATCGATGCCTTCATCGCCGCCAAGCTGGTCGAAAAGGGCGTCCGGTCACCTTCGCCGGAAGCCGATCGTGCGATGCTGGTCCGCCGTGTGTCGCTCGACATCACCGGCTTGCCGCCGACTCCGGCGGACGTGGCAGCCTTTGTCGCGGACCCGTCTGACGCTGCCTATGAGAAGCTGGTGGACCGCCTCCTGAAGAGTCCGCACTTCGGCGAGCGCTGGGCGGCGTGGTGGCTGGACGTGGCACGCTTCGCGGACACCGTGGGCTTTCACGGCGATCAGAACCAGCGTGTGTTTCCCTTCCGCGATTATGTGATCAACGCCTTCAACTCGAACAAGCGCTTCGATCAGTTCACGCTCGAACAGCTCGCGGGCGATCTGCTGCCCAAGCCGACGACCGAGCAGCTCGTGGCGAGCGGCTTCAACCGCCTGAACATGATGACGCGTGAAGGCGGGGCGCAGCCGAAGGAATACATCGCCAAGTATCAGGGCGATCGCGTGCGCACCATCGGCAATGCCTGGCTCGGCTCGGGCATGACCTGCTGCGAGTGCCACGATCACAAGTATGACCCGCTCACGCAGCGCGACTTCTACTCCCTCTCCGCCTACTTTGCCGACATCAAGCAATGGGGGGTGTATGCGGACTACAGTTACACGCCAAACCCGGATCTGAAGGGCTGGAGCAACGAGCATCCCTTCCCGCCGGAGATCGAAGTGGACAGTCCTTATTTGAAAAAGCGGCAGACACGCTTCGAAGGCGAACTGGCGAAGCATCTGACTGCGACCACCAAGCGGCTCGATGGCGATGCCAAACAGAACGCGGCCTTCGCGCAATGGATCAAGCAGGTCCAGGCCTTCGCAAAGGCGAATCCCTCCGGCTGGCTGACTCCGAAACCCACCGTGGTGCTGATGAAACCGGCCGCGCCGGCACCCAAGGCCGACGGCCGAGCTCCAAGGCCCGCCAAATCAGCGCAGCCTGCGGAAAAGGCCGCTTCAGATGCCAGCATTGATGAGCAGTCGGTCATCCGCCTCGCCCGCCTGCCGGGCAAAGGAGAGTCCTTCCGCATCACGCTGCCCATGGGTGCGGGTCGTGTGTCTTCCATCCGTCTGGAGGCGCTCCCAGGCCCGAAGGGCGAAAGCGATCTGGGCAACGGCGCTCAACGTCAGGGCATTCGGCTGTCAGCCAGTGTGAAGCCGGTGAAAGGTGCCGAGAGAAAACTGGCGATGCACTTCGCCGACGCGGATCACAAATCGGTGCGCTACAACAACGGGGATGAACTGCCCGGCGTGACGAACGGTTGGAAGCTCGATCCGCTGGCAAAAGGCACGCAGACGTCCGTGTGGGTGCTTGATCCGAATCAACCCGTCGCTGCAGGCGAGACACTGATCATCACACTCGACACCGATCTGCTCGTGCCGCTGCGTTTGTCCGTTTCGCCGCTCGCGGATGGCGATCCGATGCAGGTCGCGAGTGCGGCGATGCTGAAGGCCGTGAAAGCTGGTGATCGCGCCGCGCTCTCTGAAGGTTTTCTGTTGGCGACCGGCTGGAATGCTGATGCTCTGGCGAAATTCAAGCAACTGCACAACGAGATCCTTCTCTGCCACAACGGCAAGGCCTGGACGCAAGTCACGGCGGCCATCAAAGAACCGTTGACGATTCACATCCTTCCGCGCGGCAACTGGCAGGACGAGAGCGGCCCGGTCGCGGTGCCGACCACGCTGGGCATCATTCCGAAGCTGGGCACGGCGAAGAAGAATCAGGATCGCACCGACCTCGCGCGCTGGCTTTGCTCGAAGGAGAATCCGCTCACACCGCGCGCGGTGATGAACCGCTTGTGGAAGCAGTTCTTCGGCAATGCGCTCTCGCTCGTGGTGGACGACCTCGGCGCGCAGGGCGAGCCGCCAAGTCATCCCGAGCTGCTCGACTACATCGCCGCCGAGTTCCGTGACAGCGGCTGGGACATGCAGCACATGATGAAGCTCTTCGTCATGTCCGCCACGTATCGGCAGAGCAGCAGTCTCCGGCCGGAGTTGCGCGAGATGGATCCGAACAATCGCCTGCTCTCCTCGCAGAACCCGCGTCGTCTCGATGCCGAGTTCGTGCGCGACAACGCACTCTCCGTCGCCGGACTGCTCAACCTCGATGACATCGGCGGCCCGAGCGTGAAGCCGTATCAACCCGGCGGTTATTACGCGAACCTACAGTTCCCGAATCGCGATTACGCGGCGGACACCGACGAGCGCCAGTGGCGGCGCGGCGTTTACATGCACTGGCAGCGCACCTTCCTGCATCCGATGCTGGCGAACTTCGACGCGCCGATGCGCGATGAATGCACCGCGAACCGCTCGCTCTCGAACACGCCGCAGCAGGCGCTCACGCTGCTGAATGATCCAACCTTCGTCGAAGCTGCGCGCGTGTTTGCGCTGCGCCTGCTCAATGAGAAGGGCGATGACGCCACGCGACTCACGCGAGCCTATGAATACGCGCTCGCACGCACGCCGAAGGACAAGGAGAAGGCATCGCTGCTCGCCCTGCTGAAGACGCAGCGCACTGAGTTTGCCAAGACCGAGGACGATGCCGTGAAACTGCTCAAGGTGGGCCTCACACCTGTATGTGGTGACTGCACCAAGCCCGCTGAAGTCGCCGCGTGGACGACCGTCTGCCGTGTGCTGCTGAACCTCCAGGAAACCATCACCCGCTACTGATTCACCGCCATGAAAACGCTCTACGATCAAGCCGCGCACGAGCTGTCCATCAAGCGTCGCGCCTTCCTCACGAACTCCGCGTATGGACTCGGCGGCATCGCGTTTGCCTCACTGCTTAACAAGGCCAACGCCTCCGATGGCGTGCTGAAGAAGCTGCACTTTCCGGTCAAAGCGAAGCGCGTCATCCATCTCTGCATGGCCGGTGGTGCATCGCACCTGGAGACCTTCGACTGGAAGCCGGAACTGAAGCGACTCGATGGTCAACCGTTCCCTGAGTCGTTCACGAAAGGCCAGCAGCTCGCGCAGTTGCAAAACACCGTGCTCAAAGCGCGCGGTGCGTTTTGCGATTTCCATCCGCACGGTCAGACGGGCAACGTGATCTCCGATCTCTTTCCGCACATGGCCTCGGTGGCGGACGAGCTTTGCATCATCCGCTCAATGCAGACCGAGCAGATCAATCACGACACCGCGCACGCGTTCATGAACACCGGCTCCATCATCAAAGGCCGGCCGAGCATGGGCTCGTGGCTGCTGTATGGACTCGGCTGTGCGACGGATGAACTGCCCGGCTTCGTGGTGATGACCTCCGCTGGCAAAACGGGCCAGCAACCGGTGTCCGCCCGCCAGTGGAGCAGCGGCTTCCTGCCTAGCAAGTTCCAAGGCATTCAGTTCCAGTCGAAGGGCGATGCGGTGCATTACCTCGGCAATCCCGACGGCGTCTGTCAGAGCACGCAGCGTCAGATCGTGGAGGAGGTGAAGCGCTTGAACGGCATCTTCGCCGAAGACCACGTGGACCCCGAGATCGCCACGCGCATCTCGCAGTATGAGATGGCGTTCAAGATGCAGTCGTCCGTGCCTGAACTCACCGACATGAGCAAGGAATCGCCCGAGACGCTGGCGATGTATGGCGTGAAGCAACCGGGCGACGGCTCCTTCGCCAGCAACTGCCTGCTCACGCGCCGCATGATCGAGAAAGGCGTGCGCATGGTGCAGCTCTACCATCGCGCCTGGGATCATCACGGCGGCCTCGTCGAAGGCATGAAGTCCGCCGCGCTTGATGTGGACCAGGCCTGCGCTGCCTTGATCAAAGATCTCAAACAACGCGGCCTGCTCGAAGACACGCTCATCCTCTGGGGCGGCGAGTTCGGCCGCACGCCGATGGGCCAGGGCACCGGCCGCGATCACCACATCCTCGGCTTCAGCGTCGCTCTCGCCGGCGGTGGCATCAAGCCCGGGTCGTATGGCAGCACCGACGACCTCGGCTATCGCGCCGTGGAGAATCCTGTCAGCGTGCATGATCTGCACGCCACGATGCTCGCTCTCATGGGCATCGAGCACACGCGATTGACCGTGAAGTTCCAAGGTCTCGATGCTCGCCTCACCAGTGTGGCGGGGAACATCATCAAGAAGATCATGGCGTGATGTGACCGGCTAGGGTGGCACGATCATCCCTTCATCTTTCGTCTCCGTGTGCCACTTTTTGAAGGCGGTCATCAAACGATCGAGATGCGGCTTCGCGGCGGGATCGGTGGCGAGGTTGCGGAGCTGGCCGGGATCGTTTTGGAGGTCGTAGAGCTCGATGAGCGGCGGATTCCCGCCGAGGGCATGCGGATCCATCGTTTGCAGCATGCTGTAGGCATCCGGGAAGTCGGCTTTGCGGCGGACGAGCTCGCCATAGACGCGATTGATCCACGGTTTCATGTCGCGGAGGTCGGCGTTGATGACTTTGGGCTCGTCGAGGCGGCTGCGGAGGATGAGTTGATGCGTGGCGTCGAGAACGGCGCGTTCTTCCATGCCGCGTTTCTGATTCAGCGAGCGACCGGAGACCTCGGCGAAGATGAAGTCATGCCCTTTGGCATCGCTTTGGCCTTCGATGAGCGGTTTGAGGCTCTTGCCATGCAAAGGAGCGTCGTAGGCAATGCCGAGCACGTCGAGCAGCGTGGGCAGCAAATCGAGTTCGCTGACCAAAGCGTCACTCACGAGCGGTTTCGCGCCTGGAAGCCGAATCACGAGCGGAACATGCAATCCGAAGTGATAAGGCGTCATTTTGCCATGCGGATAGGCCGGGCCGTGATCGCCCATGAAAATGATGATCGTGTCCGATTCGGTGCCGGAGTCGCGCAGCGCATCGAGAGCCTCGCCGACGGCTTGATCGGCTTTTTGCACGCCATCGAGGTATTCGGCCCAATCGCGACGAATGACCGGCGTGTCCGGCAGATGCGGCGGCAGCACCACTTTGGCCGGATCGACGCTGATGGGCTGCTTCTCGCTGTTTACAAACGGGCGATGCGTCGAGGTGATGGTGTTGTGCATCAAGAACCACGGTTTGCCCGCCGCACGCTTGATGGTGCCGTTCAACGCCTGCTTGGCAGGCACTTTCGGGAAGAAGTCATGATATGGAAACCGCTCGTTCGGCGAGACATGCAGCTTCCCGCTCACCGCAGCGTGATAACCCGCCTTCACGAGCACCTCGACGAACGTCGGCGCGGTGCTGCGGATGCGCGTGTGCAGGTAAGGCGGCGACTTTTTCTCCGCGTCGGTGAGTTTTTCGGCGCGCTTCAGGTAGTTGTTCGTGTTGTTCACGAGGCCGTTCACATGGCTGTGCAAGCCCGTCATGATGCAGGCCTTCGACGCCGAGCACACCGGATACGCGACATACGCCCACCGAAACAGCGTGCCGCTGGCCGCCAGCGCATCCATGCGCGGCGTCTGGATGTCTGCGGTGCCGAGCGCACTCATGTGAGCGCCCTGATCCTCGGTGAGGATGAAAAGGATGTTCGGCGTGGCCGCAATGAGCGGGGGGGCGAAGGCCAAGAGAAACAAAAGAAACTTCATGCGACTGGTGGATAACGATTGGCCGCCACTGAATTGATCGTGAGAATCAGCTCCGGCTTTGCGCGGTAGAAGCAGTAGATGGCCACGCTGGGAGCGGTCTTTGTAGCCACAAAGAAATGAGCCGACCCGGCGACGTGAACTCCAGAGCGGCTCAGTCGAAGCACCTCGGTTCACCTCGTGCCAGCAGCGCTCCGATGAGAATCAGGACAACGAGGAAACGGACCGCATGAAGGGGGGGACGTCTCCCGACTTCAATTCTTCTGAGGCATCTCCACCTCCGCCAGTTCCCGCATCGCACGCACGGCCATGAGTTCGCAGTTGAACCACATCGTGGGTGGATTCTGCATGACCCAGGTTTGATAGCGGCCGGGGGCTTTGGGGGTGGATTGGGTGTGGGTGAGCGTGGCGGCGAGGGCTTTGGCCTTTTCGAGGTGGAGTGGATCATTCGTCGCTCGATAAGCGGCGAGATACATGCGCATCAGTTTCGCGCTGCTAGCACACACGGGCGCCCAGCAACGGTATTGCTCGAGCACACACGGGAGCATCCAGCGCTTCGTGCGGGCGGCGGCGGTGCCGTCGTCGTTTTGCTTGTTCGGCGTGTCGGCGGGCGGTTGCGACCACATGACGAACTGATCTTCGGCGAAGCGGATCAAATCGAGCGCGAGCTGGCGCTT
>NZ_JACSRD010000140.1 GCF_014879935.1 Prosthecobacter sp. | reverse complement strand
CAAGGATGGCGAATTGAAAGATGACGCTAGGCCGAAGGCTCCCAAGGCGCTGGTGGCCATGCTCCAGCCGGAGCCGCAGTCGCCACCCACTCCGCCGTCGATTTTGAAGCCCAAGGACGCCGCTCCACCTCCCCAGCCTGTCGCTCCGCCCCAGACCGTCGCCAAAGTGGTGCCCGAATCGACGCCGCTGACCAAGATGATGGAGGAGGCGGACAAGGCGCTCGCCAGCATCGATAAAAACCGCCTGACCATCGAGGTAAAAAAGGCCGAGGCCGCGCCGGACACTCCGCCAATGCCGCAGAAGCCGGAGCCTCAGACACCACCGGCGAAGGAAGTGGCCCAGACGATGCCGGAAACGCCGAAGGCCCAGCCGATCCCCAAGGCGCTGCCCGTGCCAGAGGATGATCCCGTCACGCGCTCCACGCCGAATCAAGACCCGGATGCCTTCATGCCATTCACCCGCACCACGCAGACGAAGGGAACCATCTCGAATCGTGGGTCCCAGGCCGCTGTCGATGCCGAGGAATCGCCCAAGGGGCGCTACATCCGGCAGGTCACCGGCCAGGTGGAGAAGAAGTGGCACATCTACCGGCTGCTCCGCCGCGATGGGGTGACGTACGGCAGCCTCGAAGTCGTCTTCTACGTCAACAAACGCGGCAAGGTGGAAGGTCTTCGCGTGGTGAATGACAAGGACTCCAATCCCATCCTCACCGGCTTCACCTTGCAGGCGATCCGCGATGCGCAGATCCCGCCCATGCCCGCCGATGTGGTCCCTTTGCTCCCGATGAATGACCAGGAGCGCCTGAAAATCGAATACAATGTCCTTATTTACTGATCTCCTGCCCGTCGCGCCATTCCTTGCCGCCACCGCTGACAAAGCCACGCCATCCGGCTTTCAACTTGTCTGGGATTTCCTGGCCACCGGCGGGTTTGTCATGGGATTGATCGTCGTGTGCTCGATCGCGGCGATCACCGCATCGATCCTGGCCTGGTTGCAACTGCGCGAGCAGGTGATCATGCCGAACAGCGTCATCAGCCAGCTTCGTTCCATCCCCAATTACGCGATGAAGGGGGACATCCGGCCGCTGCAGGATTTTCTGGAGAAGGACGGCTCCATGCTGGCCCGCCTCGGCGGCATGGCGATCAGCGGTGCCTTCACCAGCAAGCAGGAGTGTCATGCCGCCTGCGAGATCAAGGCACGGGAGGAGATTCACAATCTGGAACGCGGCATTCCGCTGCTGGAAGTGATGATCACCGTGGCGCCCTTGCTCGGCCTTCTCGGAACGACGGCCGGCCTGGTCGGGATGTTCTCGGCCTTCGGTTCGGGCGCGGAGGGCAGTCCTGACACGGGCGCCATCGCCCATGAGATCGGCGTGGCCTTGCGCTGCACCATCGCAGGTTTGTTTGTCGCGGTGCCGTCGGTGCTCGCGCACACCTATTTCACGCGCCGGGTGGATGCGCTGGCCGTGAAGGTGGAATCCATCATGCAGGAGACGATCCAGCATTTTTACCAGCATTTCGAGGTGCAGCGTCCTGCCGCCTGATTCCTTCACCCGCTGTCATGAACCTGCGCCCCCGCCGCCGTCCGGTGCCCCAGATCCCCATCGTGTCGCTCATCGACATCATGGTCATCCTGCTGATCTTCTTCGTCGCCACCACGACGTTCAAGAAGGACAAGACGCAGGTGAAGATCACGCTTCCGGAGTCGAAGTCCCTCGGCGGCTCCGCTCCCGCGCCCGAGTCCCGCGTGGCGATCAGCATCGACAAGGAGCAGAAGATCTTTCTCGACGGCAAGCCGGTCGATCTCGACAAGCTCGCCATCGCCATCACCTCGCTCAAAGACGCGAAGCCCGGCATGAAACTGGAGCTCCAGGCCGACACGACCGCGGCGCTCGGCGTCCTGGTCAAAGTGTGGGACGCGCTGCGGGACGCGGGTTACAGCATCAATGACGTGCCTGCCCGCATCCAGAAGGCGGGCGGGTCGTGAAACAAAACGGCTGCGAACGGAGACAGCCTGACACCGGCAGGTCAGTTCTTCGCCTTCTTGTAGGTCACGAACGGCTCGAACTTGTAATGCGTCGGCATGATGATGCCGCGTTTGCCGAGGATGGAGGTTTCGTTCTCCACCACTTCGAAGGCTGGATGACCCACCCAGGCCCACTGCCAGCCTTCATTGGCGATGAACAGACCGCCGCGCTGGTCGCCATCCCGGATGATGCCCGTGGTGGTCTTCAGGCGTTCCGGTGCCACATAGTAGATGCCTTTGCGTGACTGTGCCTCCGGCTGATACAGGCCGGCAGGCAGCGTGAATTTGCCGTCCTTGTGGCTGCATTCGACCGCGTGGGCGACGATGATGCCGGGCGTGCCTGGCGGGCATCGTTCCAGGTCCTTGGTGGAGCATGAAACCAACAGAGCGGATGACAGAAGGCCGAGCAGGGCAAATTTCATGGTTGAGCTGGACTTGGATGGTGGAGGTAAGGGGATTCGAACCCCTGACCTTCTCATTGCGAACGAGACGCTCTACCAACTGAGCTATACCCCCATCTTTGAGCGATGCGAAGGGGCGGACCCGCCAGGCACCGGACGCCGCCGATTATGGGGTGTCCGCGCCTTCCGGCAAGCTGTTTGTCGCCGGTGAGGACAAACAACGCGGCAATTCGGCCCCTCAGGCCGCCATGAGTTCCTCGCGCGGCACCGGGAGTGCCAGGGGGCGCGTGGTGAGGTCGCTCACATCAATGCTGATGGCCTCGCCCTTCGGTTTCCGTCCGGTGAGAGCGCAGAAATCGTGATAGCTGAGCACCTCAAAGGTGCGGTCCAGGTGCTCCACCACGACGGTCATGCTCTCCACCCAGTCGCCGGAGTTCAGGTAGTGGACGCCGTCGATCATTTTGTCCGCCGGTGTGTGGATGTGGCCGCAGATGATGCCGCTGCATTGCTTCCAACGGGCCAGATTCTGCAACTGCTCCTCGTAGCGGCCGACAAAGCTCACCGCCTGCTTCACCTTGTGCTTCACCCAGCGGCTGAGGGAAAAGCCCTCCTTGCCGCGCCAGCGCAGCCACGCGTTGTAGAAACGGTTCAGCCGCAGCAGCACCGCGTAACCCACGCCGCCGAGCTTTGCCAGCCAGACGTGATTCGTGGTCACGTGGTCAAAGCCGTCGCCATGCACCACGAGGTAGCGGCCATGCGGAGATTCGTGGATGTGCTCGTCCACCAGCGACAGGCCGGACAGTTTGAAAGGCAGGAAGCGCTCCAGGATGTCGTCATGATTGCCGCGCAGGTAAACCACCTCCGTGCTCTCCTTCTCCATCTTCTTCAGCACCGTACGGACGAAATGCGTGTGCTCCTGCGTCCAGCGGCCGGTGCTCTTCAGCGCCCAAACATCGATGATGTCGCCATTCAGCACCAGCTTCTCGCACTTGCAGTGGCGGATGAGGTGCGCGGCCTGCACGGCCTTGGAATCAGCCATGCCGAGGTGCACGTCGGACATGAAGAGAGTTTTGACACGGAGCTTGGTTTTCATGACGGGAGAGGATTCGGTTGTGAACAAAGAGTCGCCGCTGTGAACAGTGGAGAATCCGCGACTTTCGGTGCTTCCAAAGGCGGCCTCTGAAACCTTTTCGTCACGGATGTGCTGTTCAATGCAGCGCTGGTTTTTGCGACAGAAGAGCGTCCATGACCTTCTTGTTTTCCTCGGGCGGACGCAGGTCTGGCTGGGGAGGCATGCGGAGCAGCAGCAGGATGCAGATCAGGAGCAGCAAGAACGCCAGCAGCGGCCCGCCGTGGTGCCGGAGGAAACGCGTCTTCCTCCGCCACGACAGGAAATGACGGAGTTCGTCGTCGTGTCTGGCCCTGAACATGTCGCATCGCTGCCTCAACGGCGGCGCATGCTCAATCGCTGTCCGGTGACAACTGCGTCAGTTGCTTCACCGGAACACGGCGTCGATCCCCATGGCGCTCTCACGCGCGAATTCGGGAATCCAGCGCGGCCGGCGCTTCGCGATCACGCGGTAAATCATCGCCAGCAGATGCAGCGTCACGATGCGGTCCACCATGCGGTAGCCACGCTGCCGCCGGAACAACAGCTTCACGCCCCAGGCCAGATAACGCGGCTGCAGCATCAGCGGTTTGAAGTCCAGTTTCACGCGATGGCGATAACGCGGCCCGCTTTTTGGGTAACGAGCCTTGTAGGCCTTCTTGGCCGCACGGATGCGCTCGATCAGGGCTTCGTCCTCCTCTCCAAAGATGTAGGCGCGTGCCAGCGCCAGGATTTCAAAGGTGTCCTGCATGTACTCGATGTCCGCCACCGGCAGCCCGGCCTGGGTGGCGAGCGTCTTCATCTGCCCGATGCGCTCCAGCGAGCGCGTGGCCGCACGCAGGCAGCCATCGTGGTCCGAAACGAAGAAGCGCAGCACCTTCCGCACGCTGTGGCTGATGAAGATGTTGTGCCAGTAAACCTGCAGCAGTGGCGGGATGCGCACGCGGCGGAAGAACAGCTTCTGCCGCGCGAATTCCTCGATGTAAAGCAGTTCGCGGATCACCTCGTCCGAAAGCCGCAGCAGTTCCACCAGCGCACGATCATCGGTGCAGCCGATGCGGCGGGCGAATTCGGCCACGGCGTCGGCCGCCAGCGCGTGATCCTTGAATATTCGCAGCGTCACAAAGGTGTTCAGCTCCGTCCACACGGCGCTACCATCGATGAAGGCGAGGCGTCTGAACGGCACCCAGCCTCCGGTCTGACACCACACCATGCAGCCGACGACGTTTTCCGCGTGCCGCAGCTCCTGCAGCAGCCGCTCATACTCCCAGCCGACGAACGAAGGGTATTCGCCGCAGCCCTCGTATTCGCGCCGCGTCTGCAGCTCGATGATCTTCGCCACCTTGGTGCGGAAGAAATTGCGGTTCAGCGGCAGGAAGCGGAAGAAATCACTCTCGCCATACTTCATCGACACGATCAGCGCCGGGCTCTCGAGGCCGTCTAGCACGCGTGCGAAGGTCCCGCGGTGCCACATCAGGTCGCCGATCGCATAGGCACCCACCGTCCAGGTGCGGAAGATCAGCTTCCGTCCGTGTTTCTCAAACACCGGCAGCAGCCGCCGCAGGAACGCGTTCGCCTGCTTCGGCTTCTTCAGCAGCAGTTCGCTGTGAAAGTCGTCCCGCACATCCCGGCCGTCTGATTCGCCGATGCGGATGATCACGCCGTCCACCTGCGGGAAATCGGCCAGGAAAGGGTCCAGCAGATCGTGCACAAAAGCCTCCGGATCGACTTTCCGCGCACGAATCGCTGGTGTGGCCGAGAAAAAGTCCATCGTCACATGAATCGCCAGCCCGTGACGTTGCAGGATCTCAAAGCAGCGCGTGAATTCCTCGCGAAAGCGGCTGATCCGGCGGCGCACTTCCGGCTCATACCATTCGTGGTCGGCCAGATGCATCACATCATCGATCGATACCGCGTTGAAGCCGATGTCCTTCACTTTCGCGGCGAAGGTTTCGAGATCGTCACGGATCTGGGCCCACCTCGCCACGCTTTCGGGTCCGTCGAGCGGCAGGTGCTCGAAGGGAATCTTCGACCAGTTGATGGTGCGGCGGGGATGGCCGCGAAAAAACGGGCCGATGGCATCGATCAGGCAGAGTGGTGGGCTCACGTGCCGATCATGATCGCAGAGAGGCGCGGGCGTGAGCAACGAATTTGTCACCTTCCGCCCGCCGGGCCGTCAAAGCAGCGCCAGCACCGCGTCCAGATGACCTTCCGGCTTCACCTTCTCCAGAATGGCGGCGACGCGGCCGTCTTTGCCGATGATGAAGGTGCTGCGCTCAGTGCCCAGGTAAGTCTTGCCATACATGCTCTTCTCCACCCACACGCCGTAGGCGTTCACGATCGCCTTGTCTTCATCCGCGATGAGCGGGAAGGGCAACTCGTGCTTCTGGATGAACTTCGAGTGGCTTTTGACCGAGTCCGTGCTGATGCCGAAGACATGCGCTTTCTTCGCGATCTTCGTCCAGCCGTCGCGCAGCCCGCAGGCCTGCTTGGTGCACCCGGGTGTGTCGTCCTTCGGGTAAAAATACAGCACCACCGGCTTCCCCGTCAGTTTGCTCAGCGTGATCGTGTCTCCGGGGTGGAAGTCTCCGCCGACGACGGGCGCGGTGAAATCCGGGGCAGGGGATTGAAGCGCGGGTTTGCTCATGGTGGAGCCAGTTTACGCCAGTTCATGCCGCTTGGATGCCTGTGGCCTGAAGGAGGCCCTTGAACACGCTGAAGATCAGCCACGCGTAGAACATCCAGCCAATGATCACGAACAGGACGATCATGACGAAGAGGAGCACGAGCCCGCCATAAAAACGCAGGGTGCTGCGCTTCACCTTGTCCTGGTTCCCCGCCTGCCAGGTGGTGAGGAGCTTGAGGTTGCGGCTGTTCGATTTGAAAAACGCGGACCCGGCCGCACCGAGGCCGGGAACGAGGCCGATGAGGAAATTGATGCCCATGTTCAGCGCCATGCGCAGGAACACCGGGATGGAGACGCCAGTGCGCAGGGCATCAAGCAGGATGATGACACCGGCGCCGGAGGCCACGGTGTCTCCCACACCGGGGATGAGCGCCAGGATGGGGTCGAGGCCGATCCGGAAGTTCGTGCCGGGCACGGGCAGCAGTTCATCGAGATACTTCGCCAGGATGCGTGCCGCGGCACGCTCCGTGGGATCCTTGCTCGCGGCCAGCCGCGCGGCGATGGGATTGACCTGCGGCGGCAAAACCTCATCCACTTTGAACTCGGGTCTTGGCAGGGGCATGGCGGGTAGAGGTTGGATGCTCGATGCTCGATGCTCGATGCTCGATGCTAGATGCTCGATGCTCGATGCTCGATGCTAGATGCTAGATGCTAGATGCTAGATGCTAGATGCTAGATGCTAGATGCTAGATGCTAGATGCTTGATCCAGATTCCAGCATCAAGGAACCAGCATCCAGTATCTAGCTCTTGCTGGGCAGATCGACGAGCATCTGCGCGTTGTTCGGATAGCGTTCCAGCAGGGAGATGACCCGCTGGATGGCTTCGATCGGCTTGTGACCGGCGAGGCCGCGGCGCAGCATGTGAATCTTGTCGAGCTGGAAGGTCTGGAGCAGCAGTTCCTCGCGACGGGTGCCCGATTTGAAGATGTTCACTGCAGGGAAGACGAACTGCTCGGCGATGCGGCGGTCGAGCACGAGCTCCATGTTGCCGGTGCCTTTGAACTCCTGGAAAATGAGGTCGTCCATGCGGCTGCCGGTCTCGATCAAGGCCGTGCCGAGGATCGTGAGCGATCCGGCGGTGCGCGTGTTGCGCGCGGCGGCGAACAGACGACGCGGAATCTCCAAGGCGCCCACACCGACGCCGCCACTCATGGTGGCGCCGCTTTTCGCGGTGTTGTTGAAGGCACGGGCCATGCGGGTGATGGAGTCCATCAGCATGAAGACGTGCTCCCCGCATTCGACGAGGCGCTTGGCACGCTCGATGGCGAACATGGAGATGCGCGTGTGGCTCTTCACGTCCTGGTCGTTGTTGCTGGCGAAGATCTCCGCGCGCGGCAGGATGCGCTTGAACTCAGTCACTTCCTCGGGGCGTTCATCGACGAGCAGGATCATCAGGTGCACGCCGGGATGGTTCTCCACCACGGCCTCGGCGATGTGCTGAAGCATCGTCGTTTTGCCCGCACGTGGCGGGGCGACGATCAAACCACGCTGGCCGCGTCCCACGGGGGCCATCATGTCGATGACACGCGTGGTCAGGCGGTCTTTGATGGTCTCAAGCTGGTAGCGCTTGTTCGGATTCACCGCCTTGAGTTCTTCGAACAGCGGCAGATCGCGCATTGCCTCCGGCGCACGGCCGTTCACCTCGGTGACCTCGGTGATCTGCGGCCCGCGATGGCCCTTGCATTGCACGCCCACAACGTGCATGCCCTCGCGCAGACCGTATTTGCGGATGAATTCGGGTGCGATGAAGGCATCCTGCGGATTCTGGGCAAACGACATCTCGCGGCGGCGGAGGAAGCCGTAGCCTTTGGGGGACATTTCGATGATGCCATTGGCCGGCTCCGGTGGGCCGAGCGGCTTTTCCGGCTCCACTTCACGATCCTGGCCGCCTGCGGCATGGGGTTCGGCGCCGTTCTGGCCGTGGCGCTCACGTTCGCGTTCCCCACCGCCTCCGCCCATGGCGCGACGTTCAGCACGGCGCTGCTTCCAGCGTTCGAACTTGGCCTTGCGGCGTTCCTTGGAAGTCATGGGGCGCAACTGGCCGTTGGCATCCATGATCATGTTGCGCGGGATCTGGTCGCCCGAGCTCCCGTTGGTGGAATCCGCATCGTCGTCATCCGCGTCGTCACCTTCCGCGGCTTCGGCCTTGGCTTCAGGCGCTGGAGTGGCGGCCTCGGCAGCGGCAGCGGCAGCGGGTGCAGCCGCAGCAGGGGCCGGTGCCGGTTCAGGTGCGGGAGCCGCTGCTTCCACGGGGGAAGGTTCCGCAGTGACAGGTGCTGCCTCTGTGATGGCCTCGGGAGCGAACAATTCCGGTGCCGCTTCCTCCACGACGGCCGCAGTCGTCTTCTTCTTTGCCGTCTTGCGGGCGGGGGCCTTGGTCGCGGTCTTGGTGGCCGTCTTCTTGGCAGCAACCTTCTTGGCGGCGGCCTTTTTCGCGGGCGCTTTGCGTTTCGGCTTGGGTTCTTCGACCTCGGCGATGAGTTCTTCGGACATAATAACGGAATGAAAGGGGATTAGTCGAGCTTGTCGGCGATCGAGTCGTCGATTTCGAAGTTGGCGTGGACGTTCTGCGAGTCGTCGTAGTCGTCGAGCAGGTCGTACAGCTTGATCAGCGACTTCGCGGCATCGACATTGGTGATCGTCACGGTGGTCTGCGGCTGGTAGATCAGCTTCTGGCTGCGCGGAGGCAGGTTCTTGTCGCGCAGGGCCGTGCCGACCTGGAAAAGCTGGTCCGTGGCGGTGTAAACGACCCATTCGTCGCCATCCTCCTGGATGTCCTCCGCGCCGGCTTCCAGGGCGATCTCCATGATCTGGTCCTCGCTCGCGGCGGCGTGGTCCAGCCGGATCTCGCCACGCCGCTGGAACATGTAGGCCACACTGCCCGCGTCGGCAAAGGTGCCGTTGTTTTTCGAAAGCAGGGTGCGCAGGTCGTTGGCGCTGCGGTTGCGGTTGTCGGTGACGATTTCGATCATCATCGCCACGCCGCCCGGGCCGTAGGCCTCATAGGTGATCTCTTCCAGCGCGGCGCTGGCCAGCTCCCCGGTGCCCTTCTTGATGGCGCGGTCGATGTTGTCATTCGGCACGTTCGCGGCCTTGGCGGCGGTGATGGCGCTGCGCAGGCGGGCGTTCATGTCCGGGCTGCCGCCGCCAGCTTTCGCGGCCAGGGTGATTTCCTTCGCGAGCTTGGAGAAGGCGTTGCCGCGTTTGGCATCCGTGATGGCCTTTCCGCGCTTGATCTTGGACCATTTGTTGTGGCCAGCCATGAGTAAAACGATGTCGGGTGGGAGACAGCGAGCGGCCCGGCCATGACGGCGGCCATTCGTGCGTGGAGTGATGGGGAGATTGTGGGGGAAGCGGCATCGCCGCGGTGTGTCCGGAAGGAATGTCGGCCACGCAACGAGTGCGGGGTCGCGTTTCATCAGCACGGAGGCTGGGGAAACATCGGCAGGCCGGCCGGAGACATCACCAAGTGTTCACCAGATTGAGAGAACCTGGAACGGTGCGAATTGTGCGGGAGGCACGGCCTCCTGGCAAGAGGTTTTTGTTTCCGCCACGGAAGAATCAGGCCGCTGTGCCGGATCGCTTCGCGGGCCGTTGAAGAGGCTGTTATCTCGCCACTGGAGAGAAACACGAGACAATCATTGATCCCAATGCGAAGGCACCCGCGTTTCGTGGCGGTATCCGGGTTGCTGCGGATCGAGAAAGGCGAACCACAAAGGGCTCCTGCCGCTCACCATGTCTCCTCAAACACCTGCCCGATCTTCTCGTCGAGCCACTTCTTGAGCTTGTCGAGGCCTTCGCCGGTCTCGGCGGAGACGGGGTGGATCTTGATG
>NZ_JACSRD010000211.1 GCF_014879935.1 Prosthecobacter sp. | reverse complement strand
CGCCTTTGCGGGCAGGAGTGCCCGCATCACGTTCCGCAGCGGGCTTTTTCATGCCTTCGCCGTCGCGGGTGCCGGTGCGTGGTTTTTCGCCATCGCGTTCGCCGGTGCGGGGCTTGTCGCCATCGCGTTCACCGGTCCGGGGACGTTCGCCGTCCCGCATGGCAGGTTTGCGAGCGCCGTCGCCATCACGATCTCCCGGTTTCCGCATGCCGTCGCGTTCACCGGTCTTGTTGGCTCCGCCTTCGCCATCGCGCATTCCGGGCTTCTTTTCTCCCGCTTCCCGTTCGCCATCGCCATTCCGGGCGGGAGCACCTTCCTCGCTGGCTGGTTTTGCCACGGATCCGCCCTCGCGCACCTTGGGCGGGACTTCCTTTTCAGCGGCCTGTGCCGTGGTGAACGAGTAGGCGGCGAGGCCACAGAGAGTGACGACGAGCAGGGCCTGGGTCATGGGATGGCGGGTGGCGGGTTGGGCGATCATGAGGATGCGTTGACGCAGGGTGGGGTGGTTGCGCACACATGGAGCCAACCCTGCGATGGCCGGTGGTGCAAAGAAGGTTTCCTGAATGCGAAGAAGCGTGTGGCCGTAGTCGAGTCGCTCGGACGGCGCGAGGATGGCGAGCGCTCCGGCATCGCAGCGCAGCTCGCGATCGGCCTGGAAGCGCGACACGACGAACCACACGAGCGGATTGAACCAATGCAGCGCCTGCACGGCGGTGGCGGCCCAATTCCAGAGGAGGTCGTGCTGCTTCACATGCAGCAGTTCATGAAGCATCACATGGCGAAGGCTGCGCTCGTCGAAACGCGTCTGCCAATCCTCCGGCAGCAGCAGTTTCGGCTGGCGAATGCCGACCATGGCCGGCGTGGTGCCTGCGGGCATGAGGACGATGCTGACAGGCTGTTTGACTCCGGCTTTATGCGCGAGACTGGCGACGAGAGCGCGAAGGCAAGGCGATGTGGCACGAGGGCGACGGCGCAGAACGGAGTCGAAGCGGCGCTGGCGAAGAAGGGCGGCGAGGATCGAGGAGGCAGCGCCCGTGAGCCAGATCGCGAGGAGAATCAGGTTCCCCGAAAGGATTCCCACCGATTGCCTTCGGCTGTCTTGCGGCTCAGAAAACCCACCGATTGATTCAGAGGTCCCAATCTGCGGGTTTTCTGAATCGGCGAGAAAAGAGGTCGTTTCATGACCATGCGCCGGGGAGACGATCACTCTTGATGACGAGACTGCCTGGGCCGTCTCACCGGCCTGGAGCCAGCCGCCGAGGCCGAAGCCTGCGGGGACGAAGGCTGGCAGCATGAGCTTCATGCCGACGAGCATCCACAGGCCGATGCGCCACGCGGGACTGAGCCGCGTGCCGAGCATCAGGCGCAGACCGAGCACGGCGAGGATGAGGAGGCTGGCCTCGATGGACGTGCGCTGGAGCCAGTGGAGAAGGGCTTCGGAGGTCATGGCGCGGTGGGATTGAAAATTGAGAACTGGAAACTGAAAATTGGAAATTGGGCGCTTACGCGGGTGGCGGAGCTACTTCTGACTTTTCACATCTGACTTCTCACGATGGCGCTGGGATCGAGGACGAGTTCGAGTAGGAGGACGAGGACGAGGACGAGGACGATTGAGAGCGTGGTTACTTCTTCAGTTTGCGCTCGGCCTGGGCGAGCACCTCACGAAGGGCGGCGAGGTCGTCTTTCGTGACTTCTTCGCGCTCCATGAGGCCGGTAACGAAGGGCGTGAGGCGGCCGTTGAAGACACGATCTAGGAAACTAACACTTTCCTCATGCTGACACTGATCCTGAGCAACGGCGGGCGTGTAACGGAACTCACGGCCCACGGCTTCGACGGCGAGAGCACCTTTCTCCGTGAGGCGGCGGATGAGGGACTGCACGGTGCGCGGTTTCCAAGCGAGGCGGCCTTCAAGTTCGCGCACGACCTCGCCGAGCGTGCTGGTGCCGCGTTCCCAGAGGACTTTCATGACGGTCCATTCGGCGTCAGAGATGCGGGGCGTGGCGGGGAGGTCGTCGTCGGAGGGCATGGTGGATTACAAACGTGATCCTGAGAGGATTACGGGTGTAATCCTGGATTCGCAAGAACTTTTTATCTGCCGGAGCTTGCCCCCGCGCCAATCCGCAGCACAAGACCATCATTCCATGGAAAAACTCATCGTACACGGCGGTGCTCCGCTGAAAGGTCGCATCAACATCAGCGGATCGAAGAATTCATCGCTGCCGATCCTCGCGGCCACGCTGCTCACCAAAGACACCTGCACCATCCGCCGTGTGCCTGACCTCAGCGACACCAATTACATGGTGCGCATCCTCGGTGAACTCGGTGCTGAAGTGGAGCGCGCCAGCGGCGTGGTGGTGGTGAAGGCCGAGAAGATCAAGTCCGTGGCGCCCTACGATCTCGTGCGCAAAATGCGCGCTTCGATCTGCGTGCTGGGGCCGCTCACAGGCCGCTTGAAGAAGTGCAAGGTGTCGTTGCCTGGTGGCTGCGTGATTGGCGACCGTCCGGTGGACCTGCATTTGAAGGGCCTCGAAGCACTCGGTGCGCAAATCACCGTGGAAGGCGGTGACATCGACGTGAACGCCAAGAAGGGCTTCAAGGGCGGGCCGATGAATCTCATGGGCAAACATGGCTCCACCGTGCTGGGCACCGACAACGTCATGATGGCTGCCGTGCTCGCCAAAGGCACCACAGTCATCGAAGGCGCTGCCGCCGAGCCCGAGGTCGAGGATTTGGCGAACTTCCTCATCCAGATGGGCGCGAAGATCGAAGGCGCGGGCACGAACCGCATCGTGATCGAAGGCGTGAAGGAACTGCACGGTGCGGAACACACCGTCATTCCAGACCGCATCGAAGCGGGCACCTTTCTCGTCGCCGGGGCGATGCTCGGTGATGGCGTCACGCTGCGTCGTGTCATGCCCGAGCACATGAAGGCGGTCACCGATGCGATGCGCAAATGCGGCTTCCCGCTCGAAATCACCAAGGACAGCATCACGGTGCGCCCGAATCCCGAGGCGAAAGGCTTTGACCTCACCACGCTGTGCTATCCTGGCTTTCCGACCGACATGCAGGCCCAGTTCTGCGCGCTGGCCTGCGTGATCAACGACGTCAGCACCATCACCGAGACCATCTTCCCGCAGCGATTCATGCACTGCGCCGAAATGAAGCGCATGGGCGCGAACATCGACCTCCAGGGCGCGACGGCACGTATCCGTGGTGGCATTGCGATGAAAGGCGCGCCGGTCATGGCCTCCGATCTGCGTGCGTCGGCCGCGCTCGTGCTCGCGGGCCTTGTCGCTGAGGGCAAAACCGAGGTGAACCGCCTTTATCACATCGACCGTGGCTACGAGCATCTCGACGAGAAGCTCGCCGCCCTCGGTGCGCAGGTGGAGCGCGTGCGGGAGTGATGACGTAGGCCGGATGTGTTTGGCGAAAATAGTTCGCCATTTTCCCATGCTTCTTCGCCAAACTATCCGGCTTTGGGTGGTGCGTCGATCCGTCTGGTTTGCGCAAGCCTTGAAGCCGGATAGTTCGGCGAAGAAGGCCTGTCATGCAGATCGCATCTGCTGCGCCGAACACATCCGGCCTACGTATCGATCATCCCCAGCAGCGCATTCGCAGCAGGCGAAAGCTCGCCGCCTTTTTTCCACACCGCGGCGATGTGACGCTGCATTTTGGGGTCACGAATCGTGAGGGCGCGAATGGTGGAGGGCAGGTGAGTGGCGGCGAGTTGCGGCACCACCGCGATCCCGAGTCCTGCGGCCACCAGAGCGCGGATGGTTTCGAGCTCGCCGCTTTCGCATGCGATCCGAGGTTCGAATCCGGCTTTGCGGCAGCTTTCCAGAGCCGTGTCACGGGCACGCCCCTTGTAGAAGATGAACGACTCCGCGGCGAGTTGTTTCAAGCTCACTTCCTTCTGCTTCGTCAGCGCATGCGATTTGGCCGCAAGCAGCACAAAGGGCTCGGAGATGATCGTTCGTGTGGCGAACGCAGCCTTGCTGGCTGGGAGTTGCAGGAAGCCGATGTCAGCGAGGCCGGACTCGACGCAATCCGCCACGCGTTCGGAGCTGTCCTCGATGAGCTGCAACTCCACCCGAGCATGCTCTTGGGCGAACTTTTGAATCACTGCCGGAAGCAGGCAGGCGCTCACACTGGGAATCGCCGCAATGACGAGTTTCCCACCACGCAGCTGCGCCACATCCGAAACCACTGCCTTCGCGGCCTCCGCTTGTAGTAGCAATGCCTCGGCACGTGGCTGGAAGGCTTTCCCCGCAGCGGTGAGCTGCGTTTCCTTGCGTCCGCGAATGAACAACGCCGTGCCCAGCTCCGCTTCGAGGTTCTTCATCTGCTGGCTCAGCGCGGGCTGTGCCATGTGCAGACGCTCCGCCGCACGAGTGAAGCTGCGTTGGCGGGCGATCTCCAGGAAGTAGCCGAGTTGGTAGAGTTCCATGAGCGAACATAGGCAATTCCGATGCGAGGCATCGCAAAATCATCTTTTTCTTATCACTGAGGCCGTCCACCATCACGCGCCATGAGCCGACTGTGCGTCCACACCATCACCACGAAGCCGCTGAGCCTCGAACAATGCCTTGCTGAGTTCCCGAAGCGCGGCGTGAGCGGCATCACCATCTGGCGGCAGGCGCTTGAAGGTCGCGATTTGGCCACCGTGAAGCGTCAGACAGCCGATTCGGGCCTGGAAGTGGTCAGTTTGTGCCGTGGGGGCTTTTTCCCGGCCAAATCGGCTGCGGATCGGCAAAAGGCAATTGATGACAATTTGCTCGCCATCGAGCAGGCGCACTCGATTGGCGCTCCGCTCATTGTTTTGGTCTGTGGAGCCGTTCCAGGGCAGTCGCTGGTCGAATCGCGGAAGCAGATCACCGATGGCATCGCGGCTTGTTTGCCTGCGGCGGAAGCGGCGGGCGTGAAACTCGCCATCGAGCCGCTGCATCCGATGTATGCCGATGACCGCAGCGCGGTGAACACGATGCGTCAGGCGCATGAGATTTGCGAGGCGCTCGGCTCGCCGAAGTCGGTGGGCATCGCGGTGGATGCGTATCACGTCTGGTGGGACCCGGAGTTGAAGTCGCAGATCGATCTCGCCGGCCAAACCGGCCGCCTGCATGCCTTCCACATCTGCGATTGGAAAACACCGACCACCGATCTCCTCAACGACCGCGGACTGATGGGCGAAGGCTGCATCAACATCCGCGAAATCAGCGACTGGGTGGACGCCACCGGCTTCACCGGACATCGCGAGGTCGAAATCTTCTCCAACCGCTGGTGGAGCGGCGATCAGGGCGAGTTCCTCGACAAGATCGCATCGGCTTACGGTCAGATTTATTCCAACAACCCCTGAACGGGCTGAAGCCCGAACTACAAACCATGAAAACACGCAGAATCGGCATCATCATGAACGGCGTCACCGGACGCATGGGCACCAATCAGCATCTGATCCGCTCCATCAAGGCGATCCGCGATCAAGGCGGGCTCAAAGTGGGCGACGACCTCGTCATCATGCCCGATCCGATCCTCACGGGACGCAATCACGACAAACTCGCGGCTCTCGCGGCACGCACGGGCGTGACGCGCTTCACCACGGATGTCGATGCGGCGCTCGCGAACGCGGATGACGAGATCTTTTTCGATGCCAGCGGCACGCTGCAACGCGCGGGCTTCATCGAGAAGGCCGTGATGGCGAAGAAAGCCATCTACTGCGAAAAACCGACCGCGGTGGAGACGGCCGATGCGCTGCGACTCGCGAAGCTGTGCGAAGACGCTGGCGTGAAAAATGGCGTGGTGCAGGACAAGCTGTGGCTGAGCGGCATCCGCAAATTCAAGCTGCTGAAGGATCAGGGCTTCTTCGGTCGCATCCTCAGTGTGCGCGGCGAGTTCGGCTACTGGGTCTTCACCGGCATGGATGCCGATCAGCCCGCGCAGCGTCCCTCGTGGAACTACCGCAAAGAAGACGGTGGCGGCATCATTGTCGATATGCTCTGCCACTGGCGTTATGTGATCGACAATCTGTTTGGCAAGGTGAAGGCCGTGAGCTGCATGGGAGCTACGCACATCCCGCAGCGTGTCGATGAGCGCGGCAAGAAATACGAATGCACGAGCGACGATGCCTGCTACGCGACCTTTGAATGCGAAGGCGGTGTGATCTGCCAGTTCAACAGTTCCTGGACGGTGCGCGTGCGTCGCGACGACCTGCTCACCATGCAGGTCGATGGCACGCACGGCAGCGCCATCGTCGGATTGCGCGATTGCTGGGGGCAAAGTGCCGGCATCACACCGCGCCCGATCTGGAACCCGGACATCCAGCAGCCGATCAACTTCTTCGAAGGCTGGCAGAAGGTCCCCGACGCCACGACCTACGACAACGCCTTCAAAATCCAGTGGGAAGACTTCCTGCGCCACGTCGTGCTCGACACGCCCTTCCCGTGGACCCTGCGCGAAGGTGCGAAAGGCGTTCAACTCGCCGAACTCGGCCTGCAAAGCTGGGCACAGCGGAAGTGGCTGCCGGTGGGCGAGTTGTAGGCCGTTTTGACCGATAAATAATGCCGTAACGGCTCGCTGCGTCGTTGCATGAACTCTCAGGCTGCGTGAAGGTACCTGTCATTGCATGCTGCGCATCGTCGGGAGACACACGCTTTCCATCGTCCACGCCCTGGGGGATTTTGCCCTTTTCATCGGGAGGTCGTTTCGTGCGTCCGTGGGATCGCGGAAACTGGGCCGTCGCATCGTGCGGGCCGGGTTTGAGCAAGGGGCTCGGTGCCTGCCGGTCATTCTGATTGTGGGCACCTTCACGGGACTGGTTCTTGGCTTGCAGGGCTACTATGTGCTCAACAAATTCGGCTCGGAAGGCCTGCTGGGCACGTTGGTTTCGCTGAGTTTGATTCGGGAGATGGGGCCGGTGCTGGCGGCTTTGATGATCGTGGGGCAGGCGGGCTCGGCCTTGGCCGCGGAACTCGGCATCCAGCGCAATTCGGAGCAGATCGCGGCGCTGGAGACGATGGGGGTGAGCAGTCACGCGTTTCTGGTGGCACCGCGTCTGATCGCGTCGCTGCTGGTGTATCCGATGCAGGCGGCATTGTTTGTCACGGTCGGTCTTGTCGGCGGCAGCCTGTCGGGTTCCGTGCTGCTCGGGCTGGAGTCCGGCACCTACTGGTCGGCGGTGGAGCGTGCGGTTGAGTCGCAGGACGTGCGCGAGTGCTTCGCCAAGGCGGCTGTGTTCGGCCTGCTGACGATCGGATTGTGCGCCTATCACGGCTTCAACGCCCATCGCTGCCGTTCGGCGACGGGGGCGCAGGCCGTCAGCGCCTCGACGACTCGGGCCGTGGTGCAGTCCTGCATCATCGTGCTCGCGGCGGATTACGTGATCACCTCCTTCCTCGTGTAACATGGCCGACGCCGCGACAGAACCTCTGCTCCATGTGGAAGGGTTGCATAAACGCTTTGGCGAGCATGCGGTGCTGGCCGGTGCCAGCCTGGATGTGCCACGGGGGCGCCTCGTGACGGTGCTGGGACGCAGCGGGGCGGGGAAATCGGTCTTTCTGAAGTGCCTGGCGGACGTGTTGCAGCCGGATGAGGGGCGGATCTGCTTTGATGGTCGTGAGTTGAAGCCCGGAGATGCGGCCGTGCGAGCCGAGTTCCGCCGCCGATGCAGTTTTCTGTTTCAAAGCAACGCCTTGTTCGATTCGCTGACGGCGCTCGAGAACGTGGCGCTGCCCTTGGAGCAAACGACGGACCTGTCTGACAAGGAGATCACGGAACGCAGCCTCGAAGCGCTGCGTCAGCTCGAACTCGACGGACACCGCGACCGCTATCCCGGTCAGATGTCGGGTGGCATGCAGAAGCGCCTGGCGCTCGCCCGTGCCATCGTGACCCGGCCGGAACTGGTGCTGTTTGACGAGCCGACCGCCGGCCTCGATCCGCTGAGGCGGAACGCGGTTTTCGCGATGATCGCCAAATACCAGCGGCAGTTTGGATTCACGGCAGTGGTTGTGACCCACGACGTGCCGGAGGCCCTGGTGGCAAGCGATCGCGTGGCGCTTCTTGACAAGGGGCGCATGTGCTTTGAAGGGACGCCGGCGGAGTTTTCCGCCTCCTCCGATGGCGTGGTGTGTGATTTCCGTGATAGTACCGACGCACTTGGCCGCACGCTTGCTGCCATCCGTCGTGGCGAAGCCCTCCAACCTGAAGACTCATGAAACAATCAAAGCTGGAACTCCTGGTCGGCATCTTTGTGGTGCTCGGGCTTGCCGCCATCGCCTACCTGACCATCAAACTGGGCGCGGGAGCGCTGGTCGGGGGAGACACGTATGAAATCGAGGCCCGGTTCACCAATGCAGGCGGCCTGAATTCCGGCAGCACGGTGGTGGTGGCTGGCGTCACGGTCGGCAGGGTGGAGGGGATTCGTGTGGATCCGGTGGATTTCAGCGCCATCGCCACACTGCGCGTCATGGCCGGGCTGAAACTGCCCACCGACACGATGGCCTCGATCAAGACGACCGGACTCATCGGCGACAAGTATGTTCTTTTGTCTCCGGGAGCGGACGAGACGTATCTTGCCACGGGCGAACGGATCACGATGACGGAGTCATCGGTCGATCTTGAGTCCTTGATCGGCAAAATGGCCTTCGGTAGTGTCGAAAAAGAATCCCCAGAAGAAAAACCCATTCCATGACCTCGCGTTCGTTCCTAGCCGCCCTGTTCACCGTCCCCTGGATCGCCATTCCGGCCTCCGCGCAGCCTGTAGACGCGCAACTGCGCCTGAAGTCAGCGGTGAATGAAGTCCTCGCCGTGGCTGACCGTGCCCCGAGCCGGAGCGCCCTGCCGGAGCGGGTGCGTCCGGTCCTGATGAAGCACGTCAGCTTTGAAACCATGACGCGCCGTGCGGTTGGTGTGGGCTGGCGTTCGATGACGGAGGACCAGCAGCGTCGTGCGACCCAGCTCTTCGCCACGCTCATCATCCGCAGCTACAGCAGCAAGTTCACGCCGGGCGAGCATCCGGCCATCACCTATCTCAACGCCGTCTCTCCGGCCGCAGGCCGCGTGGATGTGCCCACCAAGATGGTTTACAAGGGCAGCCACTACAGCGTGACCTACCGGATGGAGCAGGAATCGGGATGGAAGATCGCCGATGTGGTGATCGAAGGGGTCAGCTTGATCGCGAATTACCGCTCCCAACTGGATGCCCAATTTAAAAAAGGTGGCGCTGAGTCCGTCTTAAGCTCTCTTACGCAGTCCGTCTCCCGTCCTCAATGAAACCACACCGTCTCCTCCCGCGTCTCGCACTCCTGGCCGTCGTTCCGTTCCTGGTGGATTGTTCCACGACAGGCACGCCATCCCAGGCAGCCTCCACCGCACCGGCTGCAAGTGCGCCGAAACCCATCGGCACCAAAGTGGCGGACGCCAAGACGGATGAGCTGGACGATTACGACACGGTGGAGGTCGCAGATCCCTTGCAGCCCTTCAATCGCGGCATGTTCAAGGTGAATGACGTGCTCTACACGGCGTTGTTCCGCCCGATCTCGAAGGGCTATGAATTCATCCTCCCGAATCCCGTGCGGAAGGGCATCGACAACGCCTTTGAGAATGTGAAATACCCCGTGCGGTTCGTGAACTGCGCTCTTCAGGGCAAGTTCAAGCGTGCCGGGCAGGAGACGGGCAAATTTGTGGTGAACACGGTTGGTGGCGTTGGTGGCGTGTTCCAGACGGCTGAGCGCATTCCTTCTCTGGCAAACGTTCCTGCGGAAGACTTCGGCCAGACACTGGCGACCTGGAAGATCGGCCATGGCCCCTACATTGTGCTGCCCCTGTTCGGACCGAGCAGCGTTCGCGAGACCGTCGGTCTGGTGGGCGATTATGCTGCCAATCCGGTCAACTGGCCCTATCTCTACTGGAAGACTGGCGATTGGGACATGGTCCCGCCCTCAGCCAACACACTGCGTTCGCTGCCGGGCCAGCTCGAGACGTATGACTCGGTCACGAAGGACGCTGTGGACCCCTACATCTCCGCCCGCAGCTTCTACATCCAGAACCGGGCCGCAGAAGCGCGGAAGTAACGATCCGCAGTCATTCCTCACATCCCAAAGCTCTGTGGAAATCCGCTGGCTTTGGGATTTTTCATTTCGGGCTTCGTGTGCCGCTGAAGGCCCGCCGCATCGTCTCCGCGACTGTGATTTGAGCCATGAAATCTGGCGCTTCGCTATGCTGGGTGGGTAAAAGCTGAAGGGATTTGCAGGTCGAGACGGCCGGCCATCCAGT
>NZ_JACSRD010000225.1 GCF_014879935.1 Prosthecobacter sp. | reverse complement strand
GCGCGCCACGCGCCTCCAGCTAAACGAGTCTTGCCTCCGCCTCCTGCTCGGATACACTCCTTCACGTTTTGTGAATGCGCCGATTGCAGCAAAATCCTCTCCCAAGGTCAAGCCTTGGATACGGCGGTTGAGTCCCCACGCATCAGATCACTTCCCGCCCGCATTTCTCCAGACGAAGGCTCGCACGACCTGATTGCTGTGCGATGGATGGCCGCTCATGGCCGACCACCCGCTGCTGCGCCGACTTCCGAAATCTGATGCTTGCTCGAATGACGAGCTGCTGGCGGCGTTTCTCGATTATGTGGCGGAGAAGCAGCTCACGCTCTATCCGGCGCAGGAGGAGGCCATCTTGGAGCTGTTTGATGATCGCAACGTGATCCTCAACACGCCCACCGGCTCGGGGAAATCGCTGGTGGCGCTGGCGCTGCACTTCCGCTCGCTCGCGAAGGGGCGGCGGTCGGTGTACACCTGCCCGATCAAAGCGCTGGTGAATGAGAAGTTCCTCGCGCTTTGCCGCGATTTTGGCCCTGAGAACGTCGGCATGGCCACAGGCGATGCCACGGTGAATCGAAACGCGCCGATCCTGTGCTGCACGGCGGAGATCCTCGCCAACTACGCCCTGCGCGATGGCGCGGAGGCTCCGTTTCGCGAGGTGATCATGGACGAGTTTCACTACTACTCGGACAAGGAACGCGGCGTGGTCTGGCAGGTGCCGCTGCTGACGATGAGCAGCTCGCGTTTCCTCATCATGTCGGCCACGATGGGCGGATCGGCGTTTTTCAAAGACGAGCTCACGCGGCTCACGAAGGCGGAGACGACCGTGGTGGCCTCGTCTGAGCGGCCGGTGCCGCTGGAGTTCAGCTACGCGCAGACATCGGTCGATGTGACCTTGCAGGAGCTCGTCGCGGCGAACAAAGCGCCCGTGTATCTCGTGCACTTCACGCAGAACGAGGCCGCCCAGGCGGCGCAGGACCTCATGAGCCTGAATTTCTGCACCGCCGCCGAAAAGGCCTCCATCAAGGAGCTGATGGCCGGGTCGAAGTTCACCAGCCCGTATGGCAAGGAGGTGAAAAAATACCTCAGCCATGGCGTGGGCATCCATCATGCCGGTTTGCTGCCGAAGTATCGCGTGCTCGTCGAGAAGCTGGCGCAGCGTGGCTTGCTGAAAGTCATCTGCGGCACCGACACGCTCGGCGTCGGCGTGAATGTGCCGATCCGCACGGTGCTGCTCACGCGACTGAGCAAATACAGCGGCGAAAAGGTGGCCACGCTCACAGCGCGTGACTTTCACCAGATCACCGGACGTGCCGGCCGTCGCGGCTTTGACGACGTGGGCTACGTCGTGTGCCAGGCACCGGAGCACATCATCGAAAACGCCAAGATGGAGGCCAAGGCCGCGGGCGATGTGAAGAAGCTGCGCAAGATGGTGAAGAAGAAGCCGCCGGAAGGTTTTGTCGGCTGGAGCGAGGACACCTTCAAAAAGCTGCAAGCTGCCTCGCCGGAGCCGCTGGTATCGCGTTTTCAGGTCTCGCACGGAATGCTGCTGCAGGTGCTGAGTCGCGCGGGAGACAGTTGCGCGGCCATGCGGCAGCTCATCGCCAGCTCGCATGAGACGGCGAATGCGAAGACGCAGCACGAGAAGCGTGCGTGGCAGCTTTTTCGGGCGCTGGTGCAGCGCAAGATCGTGGAGATCATCCCGCCCGCGAAACGCGGCACCGATCAAACCAAGCTCCAGCTCAATGTGGAGCTGCAGGACGACTTTTCACTCAACCACACGCTCTCGCTTTATCTCATCGACACGCTCGCACTAATCGATCCCGCCTCCGCGACCTACGCCGCCGATGTGATGACGCTGTGCGAGTCCATCCTCGAAAACCCCGACGTCATCCTGCGGCGACAGCTCAGCAAGGTGAAGGACGAGGCGATGGCCGCGATGAAGAACGAAGGCGTGCCTTACGAGGAGCGCATCGCGAAGCTGGAGGAGCTCGAATACCCGAAACCCTGCCGCGACTTCATCTACAGCACCTTCAACGCCTTCAGCGAGGCGCACCCGTGGGTTGGCCAGGAAAACATCCGGCCGAAAAGCATCGCGCGGGAGATGTTTGAGAACTTTCGGAGCTTTGCCGACTACATCCACGACTACGACCTCCACCGCGCCGAGGGCGTGCTGCTGCGCCATCTTTCCAGCACGCTCAAAGTGCTGGCTCAGACCGTGCCGGACAGCTTCAAGACCGAGCCCGTGCAGGAAATGGAGGCCTGGCTTGCTGGCGTGCTTCGCGGCACCGATTCCAGCCTTCTCGATGAATGGGAAAAGCTGCGCGATCCGCACTACAAACCCGACGAGGTCGAAGAAAAGCCCGCCGAAGCCCATGACATCACGCGGAACAAGCGCGAGTTCACCGCCCTCATCCGCACGGAGATCTTCCGCTATATGCAGCAGCTCATCCGCGGCCAGATCGACCTCCCCGAGCTCGACGACTACTACGCCGACCACGACCGCATCCGCCTCGACAACGAAGCCCGCAACGGCCGCCACACCTACGTCCAGCCCAGCGACGACGGCCAAATCTGGCGCGTGAACCAAGTCCTCATCGACTCCGAAGAACTCAACGACTGGCAGCTCGAATTCCGCGTGAATTTGCCTCAGGCACGAGAAGATGGGAAGCCGACGCTGGAGTTTGTGGGCCTCTCAAGGATCGGGTGAGGCGCGTGCCAAGGGGCGACGAATCGGCACCACTCCATGGGCAGGGACTGCGGCCTCGATACCAACGGAAAAATCACACCTGGGGACGAGGGCGCATGACAGGGCGGGGACGTGGTGAGCCGTCTGCGGCGGTGCCGGCTTCCGACCATGTGGCGGACAACTCACGGAACCGCTCAATGGTGTCCAGCGCGGCCTGAAGCTGCCGTTTGGTCGGTTTGTAGCTGAGGTTCTGATACTTCCCGGTGGTGTCTGTGAGCAATTCGCGCAGCCAGTCCTCATAGCCGGCATCGTTGCTCTCGGGCTTGTCGCAAGTGTGGAGGGTCTGACCGATCATCTTCTCCAGGGCCGCCAGCATGGCGCGGAGGCGAATCCAGCGGTGGTTCTCCCAGTTCATGACCTCCTCCGCCGCCGGATCCTCCGGGTCAAAGTGCTGAAGCAGTGTCTGGGCAGACCTTTCTCCCTGGCGGGTCAGGAACTGCACGAGTTCCGGCGGCATGTTGAGATTCAAGCCGCCCTGTGCGGAGGTGAGGGGGATGCGAACGATGCGGTCGCGGTAGCCAGGGAGGCGGCTCTGCATGGCATCATTCCAGTTTTGCATGGTGGAGATCATCGTGAAGATGAAGCCGGTGAGCTTGCCAAGAGCGGGCTTTTCCACTGGCGGCCGGCTCAGGTCGGCGGAGACGACGAGATCGAAGCGGTTCCAGCGGTCGGTGATCTCCGGGCGGTTGTCCGGGTCCATCTCCGGAACAAGATTCTCCAGCGGTGTGTCATCGGGTTTCTGCGTGAGGTCGATGCTGAAGGTGGGGCGGCGGGGGATGGAGGCGTCGAAGAAGTGCAGCGGCATGTTGCTGCACAGGCCGCCGTCAGTGAACCAGCAACGCTCCAGCACCTGATGTTGTTTGGGCTTGTTCCGATCAATCGCATGAAGCGGAATGGCGCTGAGCAGGAAAGGGAAGCTGAGGCTCATGCGGGTGACGACGACGACAGGCAGGTTCTCTGGCGATGGCAGCGGGTGATAGCCGGCCAGTCTGCGTTCCTCGCGGAGGCGCTGGCGCCTGGCGAGCTCCTTCGGATCAGGCTCATGGATGGGACGTGGGTGGGCGATCATCCAGTTCACGACTGAGGCCGGGAAGAGGCGGCGGAATTCGTCCTCGCGGAAGTAGAAGAGGTAGTTCTCCCGCAGATCATCATCGTCCCGGAAAGGCAGGTGATAGGGCCGGCCATGGGTGAGGTTTGTCGTCATCATCTCCAGGCTCACGAGTCGTTCACGCGGGCCTTTCGAGTCCGGGTTCCTGTTGGGTCCCCAGAGGTGACCAAAGGTCAGCGGGTCGCCACCGGGCTCGAGTCCGGCCACTTGATTGAGGTAGCTCGTGAGCCAGGGCGTGAGCGGTTCGGCAGGGGCGGGCCTGGTCGCTGCGTCAGGCATGCCGGGGCAGAGACCAAAGCTGTTCCGGGGCAGTTCCCGAATCAAACTGAGCGCCACCACCGATGCGGCCGCGATGATGGAGCCGAACAAGGCGAGCAGGCAGCCGATCACCATCCACAGGAGACCGAGTCCGGCCTGGGGGGCCTGGAAGGCGCTGACAAGGGCCAGCAAAAGTCCCGGCAGGCCACCGAGAAAGGCAGCCCCGGCATAATGGGTGAACATGCTGCCCAGGAGCGCGACCACGGCTGCCGCCTTCTTTTTTCCCAGGGCACTGCTGAGTACTGCGAAGAGCCGCCGCGTGCCGCTGTTCGGCTGAAACAGCAGGAAGAGCCGCGTCTGCTTGGAGCCCGCGGGTTTGCTCGCCAGCTCATCGCCCAGGGTGTCAATTTGCGCGAATCCCTCCAGGCTGCCATGAACGCTGCGGCGGTATTCCGCTGCGGCGGCCGCTGCGGCTGCGATGGCTCCGGCAGAGGTGCCTCCTAAATTGACGAAACGGTAGCGCCGTGCGAGGGCGACGATGGCTTTGGGATAGACGACACCGCTGGTGATGCCGCCTTTCATCACGATGTCGCAGGTGCGCAGAGGGGAATTTTCCGAATCGTTCATGGTCCCGATGACAAGTTGTCCGACATGACAGTCTCTTGGTGAGACCGCAGAGACCTCACATCAAAGCGGAACGGAAATGAGATGGCAAGGCATCCTTGCTCAACGCCTGAACGAGGGGCGAAGGGCTGGCATGAGACGGCCTGTGGCGTGCCACGGCCAAGCGTGCCGTTTACTGCGCGGCCAGCGCTGCGGCGGCCTTGGCTTTGGCCGCTTCGGCTTTTTTCAGGATCTCGTCGGTGCTGGGGAGGTTGGCGAGCACGTCGGCGGGGATGAATCCATCGCCGACGAGCTTGGTGAGGCACTTTTTGCGTTCGTCGAGGGCCTTGTCGGCGCTGCGTTCCTTGCTGAAGCGGGATTTGAAGGCGGTGCTGCGGTCTTTGAGGGTGGAGTAGATGTCGCCGCCAAGGAGCGAGGAGATGTCCACCTTGATCTTTTCGCGTTTGGCGTCGGCCTCGTTCACTTCATCGCCATTGATGGGGATGCCCTGGTATTTCGGGAACATGATCGCCACCTCAGGGCAGACGCGGGAGCAGGCGGGGCAGTTGGTCTTGCAGTTGTCGTTGTTCTGGACCTGGATCTTGTTGTCCTCGCTGACGCCATAGACATCAAAGAGGCAGAAGCTGAGGCACTGCATGCAGTTGGTGCAGCGGTCGTAGTCGATGACCGGGAACCAGGGCTTCCATTTGCCGGGTTCGTTCATCGGTTTGTCGCCGCGGGTCTTTTCGACCAGGGAGACGATGGAATCGGCGTCGAGGCCGGTGATGTCGCGGGTGTCGATGCTGACCTGGCCGGTGGCGTCCTCCAAGGAGGGGGCTTTGCCTTCAAACGCGCCCAGGACGAGCAGGCTGCGGTCATCGTGCGGCATGGCGCTGGCCCCGTGGCCGCTGCGGGTGACGGTGTAGCCTTTGTCGAGCAGGGCCATCATCACCTTGGCGCGGGCGTCGGCGGGAAGCTGGATGCTGCCGGTGCCTTCGTAGAGGACGACGCGGAGCGGGCGGTGGGTGTGCGTGATCATTGATGGCTTACGATTTTTGATTTATGATTTCAGCAGAGCCTCAGTGACCTCGGTTGCGGTTTGAGTGCGCATATTGAGGATCTCGGTGTCGTCAGGGAGGGGAGAACCGGCCTGCTGGAAGAGACCTTTCACCGCACGGGGATAGCAGGCCGCGATGCGGAGCTTCCCGCACCCGGCGATGGCCTGGAGGCGTGGATCGCGGTGCGCGGCCATCTCGCAAAGGTCGGAGACCGTCTCAAAGCTGGCGTCGCTGGCACAGAGTTGCTGCAGGACTTCGTTTTTGACGCCCGTGGGAACGACCTGGGCGTAGGCGCAACGGCAATAAAGGATCGTGGGGGAATCAGGCACTCGTGTTGGTGAGGTTGGGGGCGGCACGAGGTGGAACGGGCTGGGGAAGTTTCAAGTTTCAGGTTTCAAGTTCCATGCCGCGAGGCGTGAAACGGGAATCCGGAAACTTGAACCCCTGCCGTCTGGCCTCAGACGGTGGTCTTGCGCTCGACGTTGAGGCCCATCTTGCGATACAGCGTGGCGATGGAGACGCCGAGCATGCTGGCGGTCTTTTCGCGGGAGCCGCTGTTGTATTTGAGGGTCTCCTGGATGAAAACGCGCTCCTGGGCCTTGATGAAGTCGTCCAAGGTGGAGCCGATGGGCAGCTTCGTGATGCCTGTGGCGACGGAAGGGGTGGGCACCTCGATCTGCTGCGTGACTTTGGTGGGCAGGTCGGCGGGCTTGATGCGGTCGCCCTCGGCAAACGCGCAGGCGCGCTCGATGGCGTTGCGCAGCTCGGAGAGGTTGCCGGGCCAGTTGTATTTCTCCAGGAACTCAACAGCGGCGGAGTCGATGGTCTTGACCTTGCTGTCGGTGCGTTCGGCGAGGTCCTTGAGGAAGTGCTCGACGATGGGCTTGATGTCCTCCCGGCGCTCACGGAGCGGCGGGATCTTCAGCGGGACGACGGAGAGCTTGTAATACAGGTCCTCGCGGAACTTGCCGGCCTTCACGGCGTCTTCGAGAGGGACGGTGGTGGAGACCACGACGCGGAAATCGGCCCCGGAGGCGGCGTTCCAGCTCTTCTTGGCTTGGGATTCATCCAGGAACGTGTTCAACTGCGACTGGATGCGTGCGGGAAGCTGCGTGACCTCGGTCAGGTGCACGGTGCCGCCGGCAACACGGACGAAGATGGAATTCGGGCCGAAAAGCTCGGTTTCCAGGGCGTCCTCCGGCATGGCGCTGCATTGGAGCTCCTTGTAGGAGGCGTTGCTGCGGCGGCTGGCCTCGTGCAGGGAGCGGGCCACGATGTGCTTGCCCACACCGAACTCGCCTTCGAGCAGGACGGGGCTGTCGTTGTTGGCGACGCGGCGAACGATGTCAAAAATGCGCTGCAAGACATCGCTGTGGCCGATCAACTTTGAGGATGAACCGGATCTGAGCGTCGAACCCGTGGGCAGGGCGACCGGCGGAGATGAGGTGGAAGCGGAGCCGCCATTGCGCTGGAGCGCCTGGTTGACCGTCTTGATCAGGTCGCCCAGGTCGAAGGGCTTGGTCAGGTAGTCGAAAGCGCCGAGGCGCATGGCCTCCACCGCCGTTTCGACACTGCCGTGGCCCGTGACCATGATGACGGCGGTGTTCGGGAACTGATCCCGGCACATACTGACGAGATCGAGGCCGTTGACGTCCCCGATGCGCAGATCGACGATGACGAGTTCGGGTTGGTTGGCACGGATGGCGGCGATGCCGTCGATGCCGGTGGTGCAGCCGAAGACTTGATGACCGGCAGCCTTGCAGAGCTTTGTCATGAGCTCCAGAATTGCTGCCTCGTCGTCTATGATTACTAATTTAGCCATACTGTTTTTGCCAAATGAGAGGCACGGTTGATTGTTAAATAAGCTAAACGGATCGCAGGATTGCGTCAAATGCCGATTCTCAAAAAAGAGAATCCCGGCGGCGGGCATCCTTCAGCGCTTCTCCATCGCCTCCCTCAGGTGCTCCCACGCCCGGCGGAAATCCTGCTTCAGAACGTAAAGAGCCGCGACTTCCTGGTGAACGTAGGGGGGTGCGTTCGGAAGGGTGGCGACTTTTTCCAGCGTGCGGAGCGCCCCATCGATGTCTCCTTGGGTCTTTTGGGCTTGGAAGAGGTCGATGCCACGCCGGGCATCTGTGGGGCTGTAAAGCAGCGCCCGCTCAAGGGTGGGGATGTCGGTGCTGGTGCCGGGGGCGGTGCGGACGATCGAGGGCAGGTAGGGCACCACGGTCTCGCAGGCACGTTTGAAGTCCGAATTGCTCGCGTAGTGCCCGGCCAGGATGCGCCAGCCCACGTCCCGCCATTTGCGGTTGGTTTCGAGGGCGGAAAGGAGGGCCTTTTGATCGCCCATCTGATACCACTGGCGGAAAATGCGCTCCCGCTGGCTCGCTTCCAGCCCCGAAAGATCTGGCTGGAGAGCGAGGAGGCTGCGGAGGCAGCGGTCAAACTCCTCGCGCGTGTTCACCCCGTCGAGATACGTCAATTTGAGCTCCGCTGTGGTCGCGAGATCCCAGAGTTGCTCTTTGAGGCGCGGGTGGTTCAGGCTTTGCTGGATCAGCGTGGGGTAGTAGTAGCCCGGCGCGCGGATCACGATTTCGCGCCAGGGAATGATGGCAAACTCAGGCCGGTGATTGAGCCAGAGGAGGCCCTCCCGGTAGCACATGTCGGTGTCATTGGGCTCCAGGGCACGGGCGCGGGAGAAGTCCGCCAATACGTCGCTGCTGGAGCCATTCAGTCTGAGACGGATCTGGGCACGGGCGAAATAGAGCCGGTGCTGCATGGGGGCCATCCGGATGGCCTCACTGAAAAGTGCCAGCGACTGGGAAGACGCGCCATCATCCGCCAGTTGACCCGCCTGGTGTGTCAGGAACTGCGCCCGGCTGGTGCCGAGCGGCACGTTCTTCCCCTGGCTGGCCGCCAGCCACAAGCCCCCTGCCACGACCACCCCGACGGCGGCGAATCGAAGGAGTCCTGCCGAGACCAAGGTCGCCGGCAGCGGGAGTCTGCGCGGACGCAGGGCGATCCCTGCCAGCAATGCCATGAAAGCGAAATAGGTCTGACCGTGGTTGGGCACATCGAACACCCCGTGCAGCATGCCGAGACCACAGGCGATCGCCGTGCCGTTGCGCAGACGCCGGTCGTTCTGGCGGGAGCGTTGCTTCCGTTTCCTGCCAAACCAGGGGCCGGTGGAATTGAACCACCACAAGGCCACCAGGACGACGGGAATCACCGTCAGCAGACCGCCGTCCACCAACAGCCAGAGCAGATCGCTCTCGGGGTGCACGGGCCGTTCACGAAGATTGTAAACCTGTGAGAACTGCGCGAACACGCCCGCGAAGTTGTTCAAGCCGAATCCCAGCCATGGGGCGGACAAGGACATCTCCAGGGTCTGCAGGTAGATCTTCACCCGCCCCTCCGAACTGGCGAAGCCATCGACCCCGGTGTCGTTCAAGCGGGCCGTGAGCCCGCCTGACGACAACACCAGAAGAGCCGAAATGAGGAGCACCAGGGAGGTGGTGACCGTCATCTTCTTGAAGAAGCCGCGGCCCATGGCGGAGGTGCCCAGCCAGGCCGTGATCCCCACGAAAAACAAAATCAGTCCTGCCCGTGACGTGTTCACAAAGATCAGCGTCAGCGGAGGCATGACTCCCAGCACAAACAGGCTCCACGCACGCGATTTCCGCTTGTGGGAGTCGTAAGCGCACGTCGCGCACAGCACGGCGGTGATCGCTGCCAGGCTGCTGATGTGGTTGCGGTTGGCGAACGGGCCAAATCCCGCGCCCCAGCTCGGACTACGCGGCCACCAGGGGATGCTGACCGCGCCCCAGTATTCCAGCAGCGACAGCAGGCACAGGATGCTTCCTCCGATGCTCAGGACCTGCACCATCGAACGGCGCTGATCACTCGAAAAGCCACGCGCCAGGCACCACACAAGCCAGACGCCGCAGACCGCCATGAACACCCACCCTTCCAGGCTGACGTGAAACTGGGGCGTCAAGGTGTCGGAGAACGCGAGATCCCAGTCATTCACCAGCAGCGTCCGCCACTCGGGCAGCGGAAACCAACTGGCCGGCAGAAAGGCTGTGAGCGGTGCCAGCAGCGCGGCCAGGATGCCGCCACGCGCGAGCCGCGGCAATTGCCGCTGCAGCGGGAAAACCAGCATGGTCACACCGAGCAGCACGGCGCCGAAGCCTTTTGACCAAGCCTCGGGTCCGCTGCCCGCGAGGCACATCAGCAGCGGCACCACGGCAAACCACATACCCTTCCAGGCTGGCCCGGGAAGATCGTAACTGCTCTCCTCCCGCTGGCTGTCCTCAACATCATCCTCGCCTGCTGGGGGGGCTTCGTCCCCGCTCCCCGGCAGCAACACGGGGCCGGAGTCGGCCGCGTATTCGTCACCGACGAGCAACGGGGCGCGTGTTTGCGAGTCCTGCGGTTCGAGATCGGGTTTCATGCGGTGGCAGAAAGTTCAGAGGGGGACGCTGCTGAAAGCTGCTCGATTTCGCCGGGAAGGTCGCCCCACTTGTCGCGGCAGCGTTCCAGGGCGGGAAGCAGCGTGTCCAGCCGCAGATGCCACTCGCTGGGCTCGGCATCGTCCTTTGGGT
>NZ_JACSRD010000122.1 GCF_014879935.1 Prosthecobacter sp. | reverse complement strand
AGGCATGGTGATGTCCTCGAAGTGAGCGGAGACAGCACCACCCGCGAGGGCAGTCACTGCCCCAGGGGGATGGAAGAAGACGCGGTGAACGTCGTGGTGAAGAATCAGACCGTGCGTCGCAACGCACCGTAGCCTTGAAGGTCTGGACTACCTGGGCATGTTGTCGGCAACGCCGACGGACATGGGCCATAGCCTGCGCCGGACGCGTGTGATGCGGGAGCGAAAAACCGACCCGGCGCTGCACCCGGTTTCCGCGGAGAGGGAGTTAAGGACAAACCCCATAGCAACGACTGCAGCGTCTTCCGGGCGCCGAAAGAAAACCGCCCCGGGGACACCGGGGCGGAAAAAGACTGCGTGGCTCAGGGAGGTGAAGCCAGGGAGGATGCAGTCTTGAATCGATTGTCGCCGACGCGGTGAAATCGAAAAGCAGTTATGCATTGACGCGGAGTTTCCAAAGTCGGTTGCAGGCCCGAGAGCTGAAAAGAAAGCCGATCGCGTCTTTCGACGTGATCGGCTGTTGGCTCAGGCTTTGAGCTGACGCAGGCCATCGGCGAGCAGCCACAGCGCCCGGTTGAGCCGGACGTTCTGGTCGATGCCCTGCACGGGTCGGGTGCGCTGATGACGCCCATTGGCGGCGCGGCCGCTCAGGCCACCCTTGACCAGGTTCTCCTGGACGCGGTTGAAGACCGACCACAGATCGCCGCGGTTGTCGTCGAAACGACGGGGCCGCAGAATTTGAGTCTCCGTGATCGGCAAGGCCTTGCCGGAGTCGTCGTACTTCAAGGTCAGCGCCGATCGGGCGAAGACTTCGGCCTCGCCATCGTCCAGCGTGATGACCCGCATGGCGTCACGAGAGTCCTGCACACGGTCGAAGCCGTGCAGCACTTCATAAGCGCCTTCGATCACATGATCGGTGACGTTGCCCTTGTGGGGCACGCGCACATCGGCGAAGGTGTCCCCGCACACCAGGCCGTTGTGGCAAACGAATCGGAACATGCCCGCCAACATCTGGTAGCTGCTGCTGCCATCGTGCGAGTTGAGCAGGATGATCTCGTTGGCTTCGGCGCCGTTGATCTGGCTGGCGTGGCGAAGGCGCAGCATGTGCTTGGTGTAGGCGCGGCGGTCCTCGTGTCGCACGCGGGTCTGGCACACCATGAACGGCTGGAAGCCTTCCTTGCGTAGTTCGGTCAGCACAGCCGCCGTGGGGATGTAGCTGTACCGTTCAGAGCGGCTTTCGTGCGGCGTGTCCGCGAAGATGGATGGGGCCACGGTGCGAATCTGTTCGTCCGACAGCGGCTGGTCAGAGCGCAGCACAGGGGAACGAGGGGCGAAGCGGGATGCGAGTTGCATGATGATCTCCTTGCGGAATGGAGCAATCGACATCCAGCGGCCGAGGCCGGATGCGCGCGATTGCATGGGACGAAGAAAAGCCCTGCTGAACAGGGCCTGGTGGGAGGAATGAAGAAGCGCGCCGCGTGAAGGCCGGCCTATGGATTCGGCACCGGCTCCCAGCCGCGGCTGTTCGGGTTGAAGCAAAGCGCTTCCTGGCCTTTGAGAATTGGCGTGAAGCCTTCGAGGAAGATGTGCTGCAGGTACAGCGAGCGGTAGGTCAGTGCCTGCCACGCCTGTTCCTCGCTCAGGCCGTTGGCGATGAAGTGCTCGCGCAGTTCGTCGTCGTCGGAAACCTCGTTGTTGGCCAAC
>NZ_JACSRD010000177.1 GCF_014879935.1 Prosthecobacter sp. | reverse complement strand
TGGTCACTGGGGGCATCTCCATCCGCGCTGATTTCCATCCAGGCCATTAGACGGGGCCGTGGAAGGCCAATTACCCGAATGGGTGGGGCACGGGACGCAGGAACCGCCGAGATGGGAACGCGATGACATGATTCACCGCCGCTTTTCGGAAACACTGCGGGCCGATTACAGGCCGCGTGAAGTTTTTTTTCACAAGCCGGAATCCTGGAGGATTTGCCGCGCTGCCTACGGCTGCTGCTTCAGCACGGCGTATTCCACCTTCTGGAGGTTCGGCATCAGCGGGGAGCCGACATCTGCGGCGGTGAAGGAGAGGAGGATGCGGCCTTGCTTGAGGTCGCTGTCCCGGTGGCTGGCGATGAGCCTGCCGTTGACCCAGGCTTGGATGAGGTCGCCGCGCACGGCCATGAGCAGCTCGTAGTCCTGCGCGGGATCGAAGTCTGGCGTCAGGGGCAGTTTCTGGTCGAACAGCACTCGCTTGTTCAACCCACCATCCCAGCACCACAAGGAAGCTCCATACTGATCCACGCCGGACTGATAGCTGCGGTAGCCTGGAATGGCACGCAGGGCGATCCCGCCGCTGCCACGGAGCTTCATGCGCACGGCGACATCTTCATGAATGAGTCCGTCCGGAAGAGTCAGGTAGTGTTTCTGGGTGAACTGGAGCCGTCCATCACGGACGGTGCCCGCGCCTGCACTTACCACGGCTGTCTGCACGGCGGAGGTGACATCCACCCAGGCGGCGGGCGCGGGCACGGGTTGCTGCGGCGGTGGTTCCTTCAGGAAGACGGGCGTGGGCGTGGCCGAGTCCGGTGCCTGCTGCTCTGGCCCCAGCGGCACATACCCGATGTCGCGGAAGTGGGCGTAGGGCTTGCTCCAGAGGGTATAGACGGTGAAAGCGGTGTGGGTATCATCGCGGACGCTGCCCATCAGCCTGCCTTCGAGCGAGACACTGATCTCTCCGCCGTCCGCCCGCAGCTCCACGGGCAGCCACTCGCCCGGGCGATACTGCCGCGGCAGGTCCCATTTCTTCAAAAAGCGCTGCTGGGTGTGCAGCTTCTCGATTACTTGGAGAACGAGCGCGGATTGCGCAAAGTCCACGCTCAGCAAATAAAGCCCGGTATCGCCCAATGCCGTCCGCAGGCTGATATTGACGCCCGCAGTGTCTGGATTGAAGCGAATGGATGCCCTGACTGCGATTTCATGGGCGGCAGGGAATGATTGGCTCACGGAGGTATTGTCCAGCCGCAGCGCATCGTCTTCCCACGCCACGCCGGGCTGTTTGGGAATCTTGTCCGCTGCATCCCAGATGCGGATGGGGTCTGGCAGCGGAATGGAGGGTGGTGGTTGCGTGGTCGCAACTCCTCCCGCAGCGGCCCCGGTCTTCCATAGGTCTTGGGTGAACCAGCCAGCGATGACAAGCGCAACAAACGCAGCGCACGCCATCAAGGGAAGGCGAAGACTTCTGCGCGATGAAGCGCAGGCCTCGCTCGCGGATGCACTTGCTGTGCTGATCGCCAGCGCATCGGCACGGAGCAGGCTGGCACTGGCATGGCGGTCCTCCGCACGCTGCTGCATGGCGCGCTCCACGATGGCGTCCCATTTGCGGCTCACGGCGGCGATCTGCGAGGGGAGCTGCCATGCGCCGCGAGGTAGCTGGCCTGTGAGCATCTGATAGAGCAGCACGCCAAGCGCGAAGATGTCCGCGCGATGGTCCAGCGCAGCGCTAGGAGTGAGCTGCTCCGGCGCGGCGTAAAAAGGGGTGCCTGAGCTGACGTGCGAGCCTGACTGGAGCGTGCTACCCGGCTCCACGGGCCGTGCGAGGCCGAAGTCCACCAGCTTCACCCGCCCGTTGCGCCCGATGAGGATGTTCGAGGGCTTGATGTCACGATGGATGATGCCGTTGTCATGGGCGAACTGGAGCGCGTCACACATCTGCGGCAGCAGCTCCAGCACACGCTCCTCGGTCAGCGGGCCGGAGCGCATGAGTTCGGCGAGGTCCGTGCCATCCACAAACTCCATGATGATATAGCTGAGGTCCGCGCCGTCCTTGCCGCAATCAATGACATTGACGATGCCCGGATGGCTCAGCCGCGCGAGCGTGTGCGCCTCGCGCAGAAAGCGGGCGCTGAAGTCCGCGTCCGCCTCCACATCCTGACGCATGATCTTGATGGCGACGGGCCGCTTGAGCCGGAGCTGCGTGCCTCTATAGACGGCTCCCATGCCGCCGTGACCGATGAGGGACTCCACCGTGTAGGCACCTGCGGGCAGCATGGCGGCCACGGTGGAAATCGCGGGCGGCTCCCAATCATGTGGAGAGGCTGCGGGACTGGACGGGGAGGACGGCATCGTGGATGCGCCAAAGAAAGGCGCAGAAAGTGCCGCTTGGAAAGGCCGGGGTGCAAATCACGGCTTTGCCGCGTCATCGAGCACGCCGTATTCGACCTTTTTAATCCACAACGGCTCGGCAGCTTCATTCGGGTTGTAAACTTGAACATGCATGGAGCCGGCGGGAAGGGATTCATCGAGTTGAGAGGCCACGAGCTTCCCGTCGATCCAGAACTCCAGGTTTGGCCCACGCGCCACAAAGGTGGCCACATGCTCCTGCTTTGGGTCGTAATCACTCCCCAGGTCAATCCGCTGCCGGGTGAAGCCGGGAGTCTCCTTTTCGTCCGCAGACCAAAACCATACTGTGGCCGTTTGAAGGTTCAGATTGGCGACATAGTGCCTCAGCCGGTTATCTCGTAGCACAAGAAAGAGCCGTCCTTTGTAAGTGGCGCGCAGGGCCACATCCTGGAAGGAGCGCTCGTCTTCGAGAATGACCTTGCCCGCTTTCGCCACATGCAGCCACTCCCCATTCACCTCGCCGCGGTCTTCGGCCAGCACAGTCGCGCGCACCTCTTTGGTGGCATCCACCCACTGCTTTGGCTCGGGGTAGGCGGGCGGTGGCGGCGGGGTGTTGTTCACGGACAGGGTGGCTTCCAGCGCAGGCGCGGTGGCCAGGACGCGCCGCATCTCGATCTTATGGAAGACGGCGGCGCAGTTGAAAATCCCGACACCGAAGAAGGGCTGCGGCGGCAGCGATTTGAAAAGTGGCCCGCCCGTGCCGCCCGGTTGCCGGAGTTTGGCCCACTCTGCCGGCCAGCGACACGCCTCCGTGCCGTCCACGAGGAGACGCACCACCGCCTCACGCACCTGCAGCAGCACCGTTGCCGTTTTCCCCTTCGGCAGCCACTCCGCGCGGCGGGCCATCACTCCGCCCGGCGCATACATGGGCGGCCCGATGCTCTCGATGCCCGCACCGCGCCGACCATCGGCAAACTCGGACCTAGCACTGTCAATGTAATCCACGGGCGCATAACCACCGGCGCCGTTTTTGCAGAACAGGAAAAACATCGCGAGGTGCGAGCCATCACCGCGCGTCACGCGGAAGCGCAGATCGTAATCCCCCTTCGGCTCCTGCAACGGGAACGAGCACAGCGCCCACTGCGAGGGCATCGTGCAGGCAAGACCTGCCTCCGTTTTCTCCCAGGCTCCCCTGATGGCATCCCGCGCGGGATCGATGTGCGGGAGCAGATCGGTCCACTGGTCCTCCTGGAAATCCACTGCCGTCAGTGCCGAGGCGTCTCCTTTCACCGCAGGCACATCGGCGCGTGTCTCGGCAATCAAATCAACGGATGTGCCGGGCGCGGAAGAAATGGGGTCGCTGGAGGTGCCTTGACCTCCTGATAAGGATGGTTTGGGACTCCAACTGTCCTTCGTGAGCCAGCCAACGATAGCGAGCACGATGACGGCAGCACTGGCGATCCAGCGGAGACCGCTGCGGCGGGGCTGCTTGTGTGGGGAAACACCGGAGGACAGCTTCCGCAGCGTGCTGATCTTCACCAGGTCCGCGCCCACCAGGCTGGCGCTGCTGTGGCGCTCCTCCGGGCGGGGCTGCATGGCCTGACGCACCACCTCGTCCCACTTCGGATGCACCGCCGCGCTGTGGGACGGCGGCTTCCAGGCGCCGCGCGGCAAATCACCCGTGATCATGCGGTAAATGAGCACGCCCAGCGCATAAATGTCCGCCCGCAGGTCCACCGCGGCCCCCGGCATGAACTGCTCCGGCGCGGCGTAGTCCGGTGTGCCCATGCCCACGTTCGAGCGCGTCAGCAGCGTGCTGCCAGGGTCCATCAGCTTCGCCAAACCAAAGTCGGCCAGCTTCACCCGCCCATCGCTTGTGATCAGGATGTTGGAGGGTTTGATGTCGCGATGCACGATGTCGTTCTCGTGCGCAAATTGCAGCGCCTCGCAGATCTGCGGCAGGATTTCCAAAGCCATGTCTTCGGTCATCGGATTCGCGGCCAGCACCTCCATCAGATCGGTGCCCTCCACATACTCCATCGCGATGAAAAGCATGTCCGGCCCCGCCTCACCGCAGTCGATCACATTCACGATGCCCGGATGGCTCATCCGCGCCAGCGTCTGCGCCTCCCGCAGAAAGCGCAGGCGAAACTCCGCATCCACCGCCTGGTCCTGGCGCATGATCTTGATCGCCACCGGCCGCTTCAGCACCGTCTGGGTGCCTTTGTAAACCGCGCCCATGCCACCGCGTCCGATGAAGGTCTCCACCGAGTAAAATCCCTTCGGCAGCAGCGCCGCCACCTCCTGCACCGTGGGCGGCTCCCAGCCGGTCTGCCGCCGTGGCATAGGCGTATCCAATAGCGTGTCCTCCGGCAAGCTGGGCTCAAAAAGGGCGATCCTTCTCAAGCACGCCGGGCATTTACCACCGAGCACCTCCGCCGTGATCGGCGTGCCGCAAGAGAGGCAGTTGGAGGTGTCGGCGTTCACGCGGTCAAAGGCCGAACAAATGTTTCATCTCCAAAGCCGCCTCGGCGGGATCGCGCACCGTCCTCTCGACCTGCTCCCGCACACAGGCACGAAAACGCCGCCGCACCCGATGCACGGCGACGGCAAATGCCTGGGGGGTCAGACTGATTTGCCCGCAAACCTCCTCGTAGCCGTCCGCGCCTGAGTCGGCGGTCAGAAACGGCTCCACCGCCGTAAAGACATTCTCACGCCCCGTGGCTCGATACTCATCCCGCAGCGCCTCCAGTGCGCGATCCATCAGGACCACAGCCCACTGTTGATCAAAGGCCTCCGCAGGCGTGCTTCCATACGCCGGCTGTTCACGAAACCAGCTCTCACCTTCCTGCGTGGAGAACGGCAGCAGGATCTCACCCCCACCGCGCCTCAGCGCTTGTTTGCTCCTCAAATGATCAATGAGGAAGAAATCCAGTGCGCCGAGCAGGAAGGTGCGGAAGCGCCCCTTCTCCCGATCCGCCCTGCCAAAAGCCTCATGCCGCAGCAGCCGCGCAAAAAAATCCTGCGTCAGATCCTGCGAAGCATCCGCCGCATGACCCCGCCGACGAATCTCAGCATAAATCGGCCGCCAATAGGCGCGGCAGAGATCGTTCAGTGCCTCACCGGCCACGTCCGAGTGCTTGCTGTCAGCGGCGGCGACGAGGCTCCACCGCGTCGTGTCAAAACGAGCACGGGACGCGGTGGTCGCGGGGTCATTCGGCACGGCCATCGGGTGTCTTTACAGAGTGCTGGCAAGAATTTCAACCAAAGGTCAGCACGCACCGTGCGCACCGACTTTCTCCTGGAACCCGAAAACGTCTTTGCGCCGCAGCCTCCCCCGTGCTTCGGAAGCGCATGCTCACCGACTATCACACGCACACGCCGCTTTGCCTGCACGCGGAGGGAAATCCGGTCGATTATGCGCGACATGCGCAGCGGACCGGCCTCGCGGAGATCGGTTTGTCGGATCACAACCCGATGCCGGAGCACTACGACGACTGGCGCATGCCGCTGTCCGACCTGCCGCGTTACTTTGAACTGGTGCAGGAGGCTCAGGAGGCGCTGCCGGGCTTCCCGATCCGCCTCGCCCTCGAATGCGATCACATTGAAGGCTATCAGAAGTGGATCGACGAGACGGCGGGCATGGCCGGCTGGGATTATCTCATCGGCAGCGTCCACTACATCCACGACGGCATCGCCGTGGACGACCCGAAGCACGTCTCGCGCTGGAAAACAGCCGCCGACGTCGAGCACATGTGGGGCATGTATTGGAAACTCTACGAGCAGATGATCCGCACGAAGCAGTTCGACTTCCACGCGCACCCGGACCTGGCCAAACGCTTCGGCCTTCGGCCGTCCGGTGATCTGCGCCATTACTACGAGCCGGTCATCCAGGCGCTCGTCGATACGAACGGCATTCTGGAAGTCAGCACCGCCGGCCTGCGCAAGGACGTGCGCGAGATCTACCCCGCCCGTGAGATGCTGGAGATGGCTTTCAGCGCCAAGGTGCCCATCGTGATCAATTCCGACGCCCACGTGCCCACCGATGTCGGTGTGGATTTCAACCAGGCGCTCGAACTTGTCCGCAGCGTCGGCTACACGACCACCGTGCGGTTTGAAAAACGGGAGCGCAAAATCGTCCCGCTGCCCGAAAAGTGGTCTGTCGCATGATTTTCCGCGCCCGCCAGCATACGATCGAGTTCCCCCGCCGCCCGCTGGTGATGGGCATCGTGAACATCAACGACGACTCGTTCTGTGGTGATGGCACACTCGATCCCGCCGCCGCATTGGCACAGGCGGAGCAGCAGCTTCGCGATGGGGCGGACATCATTGACATCGGCGCTGAAAGTGCGCGGACGAATCGCGAGGCGATCAGCGTGGACGAGGAGATCGACCGTCTGCGGCCTTTTCTGGCGAAGTGGCCGGAACTGAAGGCTCGCTTCAACACGCCGCTGCTTTCCATTAACACCTGGCGCTCCGATGTCATCGCGGAGGTGCTGCCGCACGGCGGCGACCTCATCAACGACATCAGCGGGCTCCCGGACGCGTTCAACGCGAAGCTCTGTGCCGAACACCAGGCCGGACTGCTCATCATGCACAGCATCGGCCAGCCGAAGGTACCGCACACGCACGTCCAGCATGAGGACATCATGGCCACGCTGGATCAATTCTTCGAGCAGCGCATCGTCATGGCGCAAAGCGTCGGCCTGCCGCGTGAGAACATCGTCCTGGACCCCGGAATCGACTTCGCGAAGCAGCGGGATGACAATCTGACCATCTATCGCGATCTGGAGCGTCTGCATCGCTTTGAACGGCCCGTCCTGCTGCCCGTCTCACGCAAAACGGTCATTGGCGACGTGCTGGGCGTGCCTGCGCTGGAACGTGACGCCGGCACGATCGCCTGCATCGCCGCTGGAATGACCCGCGGTGCGCAGATTTTCCGCGTGCACAATGTCAGAGCCGCTGTGCAGGCCGTGAAGATGCTGTGGGCTGTTCAAGAGGGCCGCTGAAGCCAAAATCAGGCGGCGCCTTTTTCCTCAGCCGCAGGTTTTTCCACGGAGGATTCCGCCAGCGACGTTTCAGCCGCCTCGGCCATGGCTTCTTCCGCGATGGACTCTTCCACCGGGGCTTCTTCGAGCGCAGGTTCGGCTTCTGGGGTGGCAGAGGCTTCCACAGATGAAGCTTCAGCCAGGGCCGTTTCGGCCTGTTCGGCCAGCGCTGTCTCCGCCATGGACTCCTCCACTGGAGCTTCATGCAACGCTGGTTCAGCCGGTTCCGATGCATGAGCGGCCGATTGCGGAGCCGCCTTGTCTGCCGGCCCTTCCTTTTTCGGAGCGGTTGCTTCCCCCTGCACGCCGAGGAAGACCATGCCGTCGCTGTATTCGATGACGTAGCCTTCGTTCGCGAGCCAGCGGATGTCCTTGATGACGCCGACCTGACCCTCGGTGGGGTGTTTTGGAGCATTCGGATCCACGCCATCCATGGGTGGTGGCGAAGGCATGATGGCCTCGACGAGCGCCTGCATCGTCATGCCGTGATTCTTCTTCAAGATCTCGACGATGTCGGCCAGACGGTCGGAGAAGACCATGCCGTTCTCGATCGCACGCGGCTTCACGCGGCAGACATACTGCTTGCCCGCACGGCGTTTGAAGAGGCGCAGGCCACGACGCTCGAGGCCGGAGCCGAGTTTCTGGGAAATCTCGAACAGATGCTTCCGCGCGGCATCCACGGCCTGGCGCAGCATGATGAACAGCACGGGCGAAAGCTTCTGCTTGTCGATGTTGCCATGTACGCTGACCTCGCGCAGCTCGATGACCGCGTCATTCCCGAACGTGCGGCGGAAGTGCGCCTCCATGTCGGAACGGGAGCTGAAGGACACCGGCTCGGCACCTTCGGCCACCTCGCCTTTAAGACACACCCAGCGGTGGCCTTTGCTGACGCTTTCCTTCCATTTCTCGACGAGTTCAGGATTCGCCTCCACTCGCACGCGGCGTTTGAAGTCCTCAAACGGCATGTTGGCAAAGCGTTCGCGATGCAGGCGGATGAGGCCGGTTTGATAGCTGTGATGGCTCGGCGGGGCGATGATCTCTCCGCTCATGCCGCAGACGGCCACCGACTTGAAGTCCCCCTTCGGAGCTTCGAGCTCGACATCTTCCACACGATAAAACTCATCCAGCGCGGCGCTGCGCAGCACATGGGCGAGCGCCTCATCACGCGTGAGGAAGAGGCTGCCGTCGGTCGTCACGTTGAACAAGCCGGCGGGGCGCTCCTCGGCACAGCGATAGCGCACCATGAAACGATCCCCGCCTGCGAGCACGAGACGCGAGGCGTCAAACATGCTGAAAGCGTGCCCTGTCTGCCGGACATGCGAAGCCAGGGCGTCGATCGCCTTGTCCTCAGGGTAAATCGTGACCTGCACATCCTTCGGAATCTCCACCCACTCGCGCTGCGGCGGTCCGCCACGATCCCGGTCGCCGAAACGGCGCGGGCCACGGCGGTCATCGCCATCGCGACGCGGTCCGCCTTCACCCCGCGGACGAAATCCGCCGCCGGGGCCATCGCGACGGGGGCCGCCAGGTCCATCACGACGTGGAGCGCCACCAGGGCCATCGCGACGAGGTGGAGGTCCGCCACGGCGGTCACGATTGCCAAAGCCTGGTCCGCCACCACCACGGCGGTCATCACGTCCGCCACGTTGAGGCCGGTCATCGTCGCGGTCCGCGTAGCGTTGCTTGATCTTTTCTTCCTTGCCGATGTCGCTCACCCACGTGGGCATCAGTTTCAGATCAGAAAGGTCCACCAGTCCGGAGGAGATCTCCGGCTGGTTCTCGGTGCTGGCTTCAGTTTCGCTCATGAGGTCGGTCAGGGGGCGCGACTATGCCCGGAATCGGGTTTGTCGCCAGCTTTGTTCGTGTGGCGTTTTCTTGGTGTGGCGTTATGTGAACAAGTCCCATGCCAGCCGAACCCATCACCTTCTTCAACCGCCTGACCGGCCGCATCGAGACCGAGGCGGTCTATGGCGAAGGCTTTCTGCGCTTCACCTATGAAAGTCCGCTCGGCACGCTGCCACTGAACGCGCTGGTGAAACGGGCCTTCTTTTCCCAGTGGTATGGCCGCCGGATGGATGATCCAGCCAGCCGTGCGAAGATCGCCCCTTTCCTCGCGACGTATGGCCTGGACACGGCCGAATTTGCCGATCCGCCGGACTCGTTCCGCACCTTCAACGAGTTCTTTTATCGCAAACTCAAGCCGCAGGCCCGTCCCATCGCCACAGGGACCGGAGACATCGTTTTCCCTGCGGATGGCAGGCATCTGGTGCTGCCGGACATCGCCGCATGTGGCGACTTTTTCGTCAAAGGCACGCGGTTCGACCTCCCCGCGTTGCTGAATGAGCCCGAGACCGCCAGACGCTTCGCCAACGGCAGCATGCTCATCTCCCGTCTGTGCCCAGTGGACTACCACCGCTTCCATTTTCCGTGCGACGGCACACCGGGCAGGTCACGCCTGATCAACGGGCCTCTTTATTCCGTAAGTCCCATCGCGCTGCGCAAACGCCCTTCGATCCTGTGGGAGAACAAACGCGAGATCACCGTCCTGCGCACGCCAGACCTCGGCGATGTCCTGCTGCTCGAAATTGGTGCCACCTGCGTGGGGTCCATCGTCCAGACCTTTGCACCCGATGCTCCAATCAGGAAGGGCGCTGAGAAGGGCTGTTTTCGCTTCGGCGGCTCCTGCTGCATCACGATTTTCGAGCCGGGCCGCATCCGCTTCGCCGATGATCTGATCGAACACAGCCATGCCGGCCGCGAAGTCTATGCCCGCATGGGCGATGTGTGCGCTCAGGCCCTCGGGTGAAAGCGGCGGTGGACCTCTTTCAGCCGGGCCTGATCGACATGCGTGTAGATCTGCGTCGTGGAGATGTCCGCGTGGCCCAGCATCTCCTGAATCACGCGCAGATCAGCGCCGTTGTTCAGCAGATGCGTGGCAAAGCTGTGCCGCAGCAGGTGCGGATGAATACGCGCGGGATCGAGCCCGCACATCGCGGCACGTTCCTTCACGATCTGCTGGATGCGTGCCGTGGTGAGTTTCGTGCCGAGCTTTGAAATGAAGATGTGGCTTTGCGTCTTCGGCTTCACCAACGCCGGACGGCCGAACTCCAGCCACGCCGCCAGCGATTCCCGGGCCGCCATGCCGACCGGTGACAGCCGGGTTTTTGATCCTTTGCCCGTCACACGAATCCAGCCCTCCTCCAGGCTCAGATTCTCCAGCCTCGCATCCGCCAGCTCGGATAAACGAACGCCGCTGGCGTAAAACAACTCCAGGATCGCCCGGTCACGGCGGTCCAGCGGCGCAGTGCCGTCCACAGACTCGATGAGCCTTCGCACCTCGTCCTCATTGAGCGAATCCGGCAGCCGTTTTTCCTGCCGTGGCGGCAGAATGGCATCCGCCGGATCGATGGGGATATATTTGCGTGCCACCAGCCAGCGGAAGAAGATCTTCAGCGCAATCAATTCGATCCGTGCCGACGACGCGGCGATGCCGTCCTTCTTCCGCTGGGCCAGGAAACCCGCGATGTGATCGGTCGTGACCTCCCCGGGCTTTTCGGACTGATGCCGCATCTTGAACCATGACGCGAAGGCCTCCAGAAACCGGCGCACGAGCAGTTGGTAGTTCACCGACAGGCCGCGCTCGGTCGCCAGATGGAGGATGAAGCCGTCGATGTGTTCCTGCACATGGCAGAATGCACGCGGCCGCCCGGGATGCCAAAAAATACATTGCCCCGATGCACGGCCCCCGGCAAAGATGCCGTAACACTTCGCCCCAGCACTCCACCACTCCTCGTTTATGGCCTCCTTCAACAAAGTCATGCTCATCGGCAATCTCACCCGCGACCCGGAAGTGCGTTACACGCCCAAGGGCAGCGCCGTCTGCGACATCGGCCTCGCTGTGAACCGCGTGTACAGCTCGGAGAGCGGCGAAAAGGTGGAGGAAGTGACCTTTGTCGATGTCGTGCTGTGGTCAAAGCTGGCCGAGCTCGCCGGCAAGTATCTCCACAAAGGCCGTCCGGTGTTCATTGAAGGCCGCCTGCAGATGGATTCCTGGGAAGACAAGCAGACCGGCCAGAAACGCACGCGTCTGCGTGTGGTCGGCGAACAGATGCAGTTCCTCGGCAGTCCGCAGGGCGGTGAACGCTCCGGCGGCGGAGGCGGTGATGATGAAGGCGGCTACTCTGGTGGCGGAGGCGGAGGAGGTGGCGGTTACAATCGCCCGCAGCAGCGCCCTCAACAGCGTCCAGCTCCACAGCAACGCCCGCAGCAGCGTCCCGCTCCGGCCCAGCAGAACGACGACTTTGGCGAAGGTCCGATCACGGACGGCATGGAGGACGACGATATTCCGTTTTGATGTGGAGCGGCGATTTGCCGCATAAGTCTTGCGCAGTTGGAAAAAGCGTCAGGGTACGTGTGGTCGAAGCTTGCCGCCGAAAAAAGTCGGGAAAGATGGTGACGCCTCACATCATCAGGTGTTGGGGAGCACTGTGGTGTTGACCAGCGATCACGAGGTTGGGAAACGCCACTGTCATAAGTGATTCGTTGACTTAGGTCCGTTCCATCCCACATATTCCCCATTGGCTGGGTCACGTTACCTAACTTGATCACAGTCACGTCACAGGTCCAACTTCACCACTATGAACTTCAGAACCTACTTCCTTCCTCTTGTTCTCGTCACGTTTGCGTCAATGGCAGCTGTTGCGCAGGCAGAATCTCCGTATTCTTCAGCAGGATACAACAGCGCCGCCGGACTCCGCCCAGCGAGAGATTTCCGAGGCCGTTATCCCCTGCTCATCAACAGCATGCATAGTGGTGAGGTGACCACTATCAATCCTCACAATGTCACCCGGTACGGTTCCGCCTATATCGGAGCCTACAACAACAGGCTTTATTGGATGGTGCCCGTCGAGTACGGCAAACTTGTGCCACCGGCGAGGGACTTTTACTCCCGCGGCTACGGCATGGTCATGACTGAGGCGATCGCTTGTGTGCGCAACGGCCGTGTCGAGCACTGGATTTACAAGAAGAGCCGCACCCCTGTGCGCTGACCGGGCCGTCGGTCCAAAACGTGCCGGGCACCGGCACGTCTCAAATACGACGGGCATTGAGAAAGAGAGCGGTCCTTTGTCACCCCGACGTTTGTCATGCGGACGCACGCTCAACGAAAGTTGTTGAGCTTTGCGTCCGCTCTGTTTGTAATGAGTTTACGTCGGCTTTGAAACCGATTCGTGAACCATGAAACCAGCCATCCTGCTCTCTCTCCTCGCCAGCGTATCCCTGCTGGCACAAACAGTCGCTCCCAAGGCTCCCGTCAAGCCCAAAGGCCCCACCATTCCGGCGGATGCCCAATGGCATGATGTGACCACGTGGGGCGTGGAAGGCCGTGGGTGGGAAGATCAGGACCGGAAGCGTTGGTTTGACCGGTTTCCCGCGAAGGCTGAAAAGACCGTCACCCCTGCCGTCTGGGGCCTCAGTCGTGACAGCGCCGGCATGGTGGTGCGATTCAAAACAGACGCGAAGGCGATCTACTGCCGATATGATCTCATGGACTCTGGAATCGCCATGCCTGCGATGCCGGCCACCGGAGTGAGTGGCCTCGATCTTTATGCGAGGGATGACAAAGGCGCGTGGCGTTGGGTGGCCTGCCCGAAGCCGGACAAGCAACACGTCGAGGCAGTCATGATCAGTGATCTGGCCCCGGGAGAGCATGAATTCGCCGCCTACCTTCCCCTCTACAACGGCATCGACAAACTCGAGATCGGCGTTCCGAAGGATGCGAAGTTCGAAGGACTGAAACCGCGCGAGAAACCGATCGTTTTTTACGGCACCTCCATCACGCACGGAGCGAACGCCTCCCGTCCAGGCATGGTTCACACCGCCATTCTCGGGCGCCGGTTCGACCGCCCGGTGATGAATCTCGGCTTCTCCGGCAACGGCCGCATGGACGCTGCCGTCGGTGAGCTCCTCAACGAACTCGACCCCGCCGCCATCGTGATCGACTGCTGCCCGAACATGGGACCGGCCGACATCACGGCCAAATGCGTGCCATTGATCAAGCAACTGCGCTCCAAACACGCCACGACTCCGATCATCCTCGTCGAAGACCGCCGATTCACCAATTCATGGATCACACCGGCCAAGGCGAAGTTTCATGACGACAATCACGCCGCACTCAAAGCCGCGTACGAGCAGCTCAAGGCCGAGAAAGTCGCCCATCTGCACTACATCGGCGGCGACGCGCTGTACGGCACCGACGCCGAAGGCGCGAATGATGCCTCCCACGCCACCGACCTCGGGTTTATGCGCCAGGCGGATGTGTTCGAGCCGGTGCTTCGCGAAGCCCTGAGGTGAGATGGGAGTGAGCATGCGCGGCCATGGGGCAGGCAGGTCGGCGGACTTGGCGCTGATGTTCACCAGCATCCGGGCACGTGGATTGAGCACTTTCCCGGCGGCATCGCGTTCGGGCGATGGCCGGCTTTCTGGCCGAGCAAAGACGAGCCGAAAGCCAAAGCGGCGGCCGCGAGAAAGCGGCGGCGTGAGTGATGGTTCAGCATGCCTTTCAAACGTCCGATTCGCCCTACTTTTCGACCTTGAAACCGCCCCTTGTGCCAGTAAGGAACACGCCCGCGCGCCCGGCCGCATCTGGCGCTTTCTCAAAACCCACGCCCTTAGCCCTTCGCTCTCTGCTTTATGAACAAAGCCCTGCTCGCCCAAGCTGCCAATCAAGCCCGTGGCCTCGCCATGGACGCGGTCCACAAGTGTTCCTCCGGCCACCTCGGCCTGCCGCTCGGCACGGCGGAAATCGGTGCCGTCCTCTTCGGCCAGAACCTCCAGTGCGATCCCGCCGACCCGAAATGGCTGAACCGTGACCGCTTCATCCTCAGCGCGGGCCATGGCTCGATGTTCATCTACTCCTGGCTGCACCTCAGCGGCTATGACCTTTCCCTGGAGGAGCTGACCAAGTTCCGCGTGATGGGCAGCCACACGCCGGGTCACCCGGAGTCGTTTGAAACCGTCGGCGTGGAGTGCACCACCGGCCCGCTCGGCCAGGGCATCGGCAATGCGGTCGGTTTCGCCCTGAGCGGCAAGATGGCCGCTGCCACCTACAACACGGCGGAGCACACGATCCTGGACAATCACATCATCGCCCTGGCTGGTGACGGCTGCTTGCAGGAAGGCGTGGCGCGTGAAGCGGTGGCCTTCGCCGCCCACAACGGCCTCGACAATCTGATCGTCATCTATGATTCCAACGACGTCACGCTCGACGCCATGGCGAAGGTGACGCAAAGCGAGGACGCTCAGGCGCTTTATACCGCGATGGGTTGGGACGCCGTGACCATCGACGGTCACGACTTCGACGCGATCCTCGGCGCGGTCGAAACGGCCAAGAACAACCACAACGGCAAGCCGAAGATCATCATCGCCAAGACGTTGATCGGCAAAGGCATCCCCGAGGTGGCCGGAACCGCGAAGGCGCACGGCGAAGGCGGTGCGAAGTTCATCGATGCGGCCAAGAAAGGCCTCGGCCTGCCTGAGGGCACACATTTCTACGTCAGCGACGAGGTCAGGGCCTATTTCGCCGATCTCAAGGCCAAGCGTGGTGCCGCCAAGGCTGAGTGGACGAAGAAATTCGACGCCTGGGAGGCTGCGAACCCGGAACTGGCGAAGCAGCTCGAAGCCGCACGCGCTCACCAACAGAGCGCCGCCGATCTGCTGAAGCTCATCCCGGAATATCCGGCCGAAGGCAAGGCCGCCACCCGCAACAGCGGCGGCGAGATCCTGAATCACATCGCCAAGGCCATCCCTTACCTCACCACTGGCAGCGCCGACCTTTTCGGCTCCACGAAGAACTACATCAAGGACGGTGGCGACTTCAGCGCTGCCAATCCGAAGGGCCGCAACATCTGGTTCGGCATCCGTGAGCACGCGATGGCCGCGATCTGCAATGGCATGGCCTACGACGGCCTGTTCCTTGCCAGCGGAGCCACCTTCCTCGTCTTCGCTGACTACTGCCGCCCCAGCATCCGTCTGGCCGCGCTGTCGAAGCTGCCAGTCACCTACATCTTCACGCATGACTCCGTCGGCGTGGGTGAGGACGGCCCGACGCATCAGCCGGTGGAAACCGTCAGCGGTCTGCGCGTGATTCCGAATCTCGATGTCATCCGTCCCGGCGACGCTGAGGAGTGCGCAGCAGCGTTCGCCGCCGCCTTCAGCCGTGCTGACGGCCCCACCCTGCTGGCTCTCAGCCGCCAGGACCTGCCGCATCAGGGCAGTGCCAGCGCCGCCGCTCGTCGCGAAGGCACGCTGAAAGGTGGTTACGTCCTGGTGAAGGAAACCGCTCCGCTCGAAGCCATCGTCATCGCCACGGGGTCCGAAGTGCAGCACGCGGTCGCCGGTGCCAAGGGCAAGCCAGGCGTCCGTGTCGTCAGCCTTCCATGCTTCGAGATCTTCGACCGTCAGCCGCAGTCCTATCGCGACGAAGTGCTGCCGCCTTCCTGCACCAAGCGCATCTCCATCGAGGCCGGCGTGTCTGGTCTGTGGTGGAAATACGTCGGCACGCAGGGCCAGATCATCGCCATCGACCGCTTCGGCCTCAGCGCCCCGGGCGATCAGGTGTTCAAGAAGCTCGGCATCACCGGCGACGCTGTGGCTGCTGCGTTGGGTTGATCGAAACGAGGCTCAAGACTCACGAAGGGAGGCTGGCGACAGCCTCCCTTTTTCTTTGGCTCGATTCAGGGGACACGCCGCACAATCGCGGATAAGATCGGCGGCGCTCATGAACCATTGCCTGCTGAAATCGCTGCTCTCATTCCCGCTGCTGCTGGCCGCCTGCGGGACGCTGCCAAAGACGAACATCAAGCACACCCAGGTCGCCACACGTGAGCCGGTGCGCGGGTTTGCCAGAAGCGGCCCGCGTCATCAGGGAACAGATTTTCTCACGCTGGAAGAACTCAAGAGCCTGGCAAGGCAGCCCAAACCCGATGGGGCACTGGAAGGCAAGCTGCAGCGTTTCTTCAACCAGCCGATCATCTCAAACGAGGCCTGGCATCGCGGAGCACGACCCACACGCGCACAAAACGATTCGCTGGGCGAGTTCATCCGGGTGGCCACCTGGAACATTGAAAAGTCTCTACGTGTCCGCGAGGCTGCCCAGGCCCTGCGCTCACCCGAAGCCTATGAAAAGCTGCTCGGCACGGGCATCGACGGCAAACGGCGTGAGGAATTGCTGCGCGAACGGGAACGTCTGGCGTCAGCTGACGTCATTTTGCTGCAGGAGATGGACCTCGGCGTGACCCGGTCCGGCTATCGTGACGCTGCGCGTGAGATCGCCCAGGCTTTGGGAATGAACTACGCCTATGCGCCGCAGCAGCTCGAGATCGACCCGGTGCTGCTCGGCCTTGAGACCTCTTCCGCCCACAGTGGCACGGCGGAGCCTGATCCTGCCCGCTACAAGGGCGTCTTCGGTCTCGCGGTGCTGTCGCGTTACCCGATCAAAAGCGCCACCTGCTTCCAGTTGCGTACCCAGCCATACGACTGGTTTGAGGGAGAAAAAGCAGAGACGGCGCTGACGGAGGACACGCGTCGATTCGCGGCCGAAATTGTGTTTGAGAACAAGGCCGTGCGGGAGATGAAGATCGGCGGCCGCATCTTCTTCCGCGTCGATCTCGATGTGCCCGGCATGCCTGACAACACACTGACGGTCATCCACAACCACCTGGAGATCAAAGCACAGCCGCAGGACCGGGATGCGCAGATGGCGGAGATCCTCGGCTACATCAAGGACATCCCCCACACCGTGGTCATGGCGGGCGATCACAACACGTCAAAAGTCGATCTCAGTCCCACCTCCGCCAGACGTGTGCTGGCCCGCACCACCATGGATTCGGAGACCTGGCTCGGCGTCGGCATGAACGTGCTCATGACCGTGCCGGTGGTGGTGAACTCCGGCCGCATTTTGCTGAACAACGTCAAAAACCTCCACAGCCCCATGGCGCCGCACATTCCCGTGATCCTGCCAAACCGGAGCCGCAGCCTGTTCAACCGTGTGCGCGACTTCCGCTTCGCCGATGGCGGCCGGTTTGACTTCCGGGGCGACCGTGACCGCTCGATCAACGGCTCCACGGCCACCCTGGCGAACTCCAACGAGAAGGCCATCAAGGGCCAGACGCCGAGTTTCCGGGTGAAGCGCCCCATCGGCCCCTTCGGCCTCGGCCGTCTGGACTGGATCTTTGTCAAAGCCCCGCCCTCGGCGCAGCCAGACCACCACTCGTATCGCCTCGCCCCGCACTTTGGCGAGACGCTGAGCGGATTTCTCGACGACGTGGATCACCGTCTTTCCGATCATGCGCCCTGCGTGGTGGACATCCCGTTGCAGGAACCGAAAGGCCTGTGAGGCAGATGTCCGCTCAACCGAGCGTCTTCAGTGTCTTCCGGCCTCGTTGCTTGGTCTCAGCATCGTCCTTTTCGCGATCAGGCATCGCCAGACCGCGATGGATCCAGTTTCGAGCTTCTTCCTCACGCCCCATGAGCGCATAGGTGCGGCCAAGCTCAATCACATGCAGCAGCCGGGCAGGATTCAGCGAGTTCGCCTTTTGAAAACAACGCACGGCCTCGTCATACGAAGCCGAAGGAAGCCCGCCATACACGATCAAGGCCACCGCACGCGTGACACCGCCGATCTGGGCCAGTTCCTGATGCCAGCGGCCGAGCAGATGCCAGGCGTAGTCGTTTTTGGGATTGAGCTTCACCGCCGTCTCAGCGGCGGACTTGATCCGGCGTGAGGCCTCGATGCCTTCCTTGTTGCTCATCAGCGGCGTCAGCTTGCCGAGGCAGATTGCCAGCGCGAGATGCGAGTCGCACTCGTTCGGAGCCAGCTTCACCGCACGCTCGGCATAGTCGAGCGCCGTGCGGCCTGACTTCAACTGGTCGGCCTTCGACGACAGCTCCGACATCCGATAAACATACTGCCGCGCGATCTTCACCAGCAGTGCGGCATCATCCGGCTTCAACTTTTCCGCTGGCAGGTAGTATTGCAGCGCCGCCTCCGCTTTGAACTGGGCATCGTATTCGTCGCCCTGTCTCACCAGCTCCGCAAAGTTTCCAAAGGCAGAAGCTGCGCTCAGAATCAAACTGCAGATGACAGGCGGGATCTTCATGGCTTCACGAAGCGATAGTGCGAAACGATCCACTCCTCGCCGCCGCGATAGCCCCACAGCTCGGCGCAAGCGAGAAAGAACAGACGCCACCACACCCACCAGCGCGTGACATTTTCTTTGCCGTAGGTTTCGGCGAACAGCGGCAGGATTTCGGCCTTGTGCGCGTCCATGTTCGCCAGCCAGGCCTCGCTGGTGCGGCTGTAATGCTGACCGCAGACACACCAGTGGTCCTCGATGCGCAGATGGTCCTGGAAGTAGAGCAGCAGGTCGTCGCTGGGCATCTGGCCGCCGGTGAAGAAGTATTTCGCCATCCAGTCGTCATCGCTGCGCACCTCGTAGTGGTAGGCGTATTCGCGGTGCGTGAAGATGTGCACGAAGAGCTTCCCACCCGGCTTCAACCACGTGGAGATGCGGCGCAGCAGCTCCTGGTAGTTTTTCATGTGCTCGAACATCTCCACCGACACGCAGCGGTCGAAGACGCCTTCGCCCACGCCTTCAAAGTGGATCATGTTCGCGGTGATGATGGTGAGGTTCTTCAGGCCGCGTTTGGCCGCCTCGGCGTCGATGAACTGCTTCTGCGTGCGTGAATTCGAGACGCTGGTGATCTGCGCATTCGGATAATGCTCCGCCATCCAGAGCGACAGCGAGCCCCAGCCGCAGCCGAGCTCAAGTATGCGCTGTCCGTCCTGCAATTCGGCACGCTCACAGGTCAGTTGGAGCATCGCCGCCTCGGATTCATCAAACGTGGTCGATTCATCCGGCCAGTAGCCGCTGCTGTACTTCAAACGCTTGCCGAGCACGAGCTGGTAGAAGCGCGTCGGCACCTCGTAGTGTTGCTGGTTGGCCTCGTCGGTCGCGATGGCGACGGGCATCTGCTTCAGCTCCTGCACGTAGCGCAGCAAGGCTGCGCGCTGGGCCTCGACGGTGGGCTGTTTGTTCTCTCGCAGCGTCTCCGCGAGGCGCTGGCGGATGCCGAGCCGGATCATGGCATCAGGGAGGATGTTCTTGGCGAGGATGGCGTTGATGGTGCTCATGACGGTGCGGAGTTCGCTTGGGATCGGCGGGTGGATTCAGTTTTTCGGAAACCACGGCACGAAGGCGCTCGTGGTGCGTTGATACTCGCGGTAGGCGTCGCCCTTCGACTGCACCGCGCATTCCTCCGTGAGCGGGATGCCTGTGACACGAAGCAGAAAATACAGAATCATCGCCGGCGCGTAGATCGTGGCCCAGCCCCACGGTGAACCGCAGGCAAAGAGCCAGAAGCCCCACCACACGACCGACTCGAAAAAGTAGTTTGGATGCCGCGAATAGCGCCACAGGCCGATCTGACAGACTTTGCCCTTGCTGGCCGGATCGGCTTTGAATCGCTTCATCTGCGCATCGCTGAGCGCTTCACCCCCCACGCCAACCGCCCAAACGACAAAACCGATGATTTCGAAACCTGATAACTCCGCCGCTGGATTCACACATGCGAGCAGCACGGGCACCGACAGCAGCACGATCAGCACGGCCTGCGCCTGGAAGAAAAAGAAGAAACTGCGCGCCAGGCTGCCCTTCCACTTCTCCCGCAGCACCTCGTAGCGCACGTCTTCGTGCGGATGGTGTTTTTTGACGCGGAAGAAGAGGTAGGTGCCCAAACGCAGGCTCCACACCGTCGCCATGGCTAGCGCAAGATGCCTGCGCGGCGGCAGACCACCGCCGAGCCACGCATACACCGGAGCGATCACCGCGAGCGCGTAGGACCATGTCACATCGACGAAGCTGAAGTTGTTCAGCCGCAGGCTGAGCAGCCAGGTAAGGCCAAACAGCAGCACTGCGATGGCCGTGCCGAGAGCGATGAGAAACCAGAAATCAGGAGGCATGGCGGGTGCGGGGAAGACGTTGCGAAAGCCGCTCAATGACCGGCCGGCTGATGAAATAGATCACGCCAAACAAAATCGGCGCGATGAGCAGCCACACCACCACGGCATAAAGACCGATCATGCCGAAGTCAGCGAGAAACTGGCCCGGCGCGGCAAAAAACCGCTCCATGAGCATCGGTATCGACAACGGCACATGCTCGGCGCCGAACAGCGACTCGCCGGCGCGCATGAACAGGAGCACCGTGGCGAGTTGCAGCGGATAACTCAGCTCGCGAAACACCTGCAGCACCGGCTGGTTCAGCTTCAGCGGCACACCAATCGCCAGCGAGAGCAAGGTCGGCGTGCCGAGCAGCGGGAACACGCCGATCGTCACGCCAAAAGCGATGGCCTGCGCGATTTTGGCAGCCGTGATACCCTGGGTGAGCTGCGTGATCACAGGGTTCAGCACCCAGCGCCGCCAGAGAGATTCATGCTGGACGGCTTCCGTCATGACTGGCGCAAAAGCAGATCCTCCATCCGCGCATCAGGCCGCACGCGGAAGAGCTCGATGAGCATGTAGGCGGCCATGACGATGTTTCCGAGCAGCAGGATGCCCAAAAGCCAGCCGACGCGTGCCAGCCACGTGCGCTCCTTGTAAGCGACCCAGCAGTAGAAGGTCAAAAACGCCCAGTAAGTGTCGAACAACGTGGCGATGAACCACGGATGACCGCCGACACTGCCAGGAATGTCCCACAGGGCGCAATTCATCGAGGCCCAGCTCGTGACCGCGAGCATCGACACCAGCACGACGATGAAAAAGCAGCGCAGGAACCAGATCATGACGTTTAGAAGGCTTGATGGAGCGTGGCGTTGTTCGGCCGCGTGTACACCGCCTGCACGACGCTGATGTTCCGCGTGGCAAAGGCCGCCTCGCAGTACTGCAGGTAGTAGTTCCACTTGCGGATGAAGCACTCGTCAAAACCCTGCGCCTTCACTTCCGCGAGCTTCGCGTTGAAGCGCTCAAACCACAGCCGCAGCGTTTTGGCATACGAAGCGCCGAGGTCTTCGAGGCCATGCATGAAGAGATCGCTCGTGCGGTTGATGGCCTGGTTCACACGGCCAACGCTGAGCAGCAGCGAGCCGGGGAAGATGTGCTTTTGAATCCAATCCACGCCTTTGCGCAGGTCCTGGTGCTGGCAGTCGGCCACGGTGATCATCTGGAAGGCCAGCAGGCCTTCCGGCTTTAACACCTCGGCGCATTTCGCGAAGTAGGTCTCCAAAAATTGGTCGCCAACAGCCTCCAGCATCTCGATCGAGGCGATCTTGTCGAACTGGCCGGTGATGTGGCGGTAATCTTGAAGGCGTATCTCGATTTGATCCGACAAACCTTCACGCGCGACGCGCTCGGTGGCGAATTTGTGCTGCTCCTGCGAGATGGTGACGGCGGTGACGCGCACGCCGTGGTGTTTCGCCGCGTGGCAGGAGAATCCGCCCCAGCCACCGCCGATTTCGAGCACGTGATCGCCCGGTTTGAGCTGGAGCTTCTGGCACAGCGCCTCGTATTTCGACGCCTGCGCCTCCGCGAGCGGCTGCCCGGCATATTCAAACCGCGCGGCAGAGTAGGTCATGGTCTCGTCGAGCCAGAGGGAGTAGAAGTCGTTTCCGAGGTCGTAGTGCTCCGCGATGTTCCGGCGGCTCGTGGTGACGCTGTTCGGCCGCAGCAGGTGCTGGATGCGATTCACGACGTTGAGGAAGTTCACGAACGCCACCTTGCCCGACGAGGTGCGCGAGCCCTGGGTCTTCGACAGGTTCAGAATGAACCACGAGATCACGTCCGCGATGCTGTCGGTGTCCCAATCGCCATCGACGTAGGCCTCGCCAAAGCCGACGTTGCCGTAAAGGGCGCAGCGCTTGAAGAAGTCCATGCTGCGGATGCGCATCTCCGCCGTCACTTTGGCCCCCGGAGCGCCAAACACGCGTGTGCGGCCGTCTGGCCAGATCATGCGCATGCCGCCATGCACGAAGGGTTTGAAGCTCTGCAGCACGAGCCACTCGTAGAAACCGGTTTTGGCAGCGCTGGCCTGCGGAATGGCGGGAGTTTCGTCGAGAGTCAGGGTGGTGTTCATGATTTGGCGGGGAGGATGGAATGATGCGGACGCAGAACCGCCTGCTGGAGCTCGTGGTTCGCGCTTTTGGCGAACCACGGCACGCGCTTGAGCCACAGCAGCAAAGCATGCCAGTGGATGAGGAAGATGACCTTCAGCGTCAGCAGCGGGTATTTCACCGCGCAGGCCAGCAGCGCGGCGTTGGTGAGTTCACGCCGCGTTCCGGTGAGCGCACTGACGAGCGTTTTGCCGTCGTCATCGGCGTCATCGACGGTGATGTGCAGCTTTTCGGACGGAATGCGCAGGTGGAAGTCGAACTTAAGGTCCAGGGCCGAAAAGGGCGAGACGTAGAACAGCTTCGGTGTGACGAGCGTGAAGCCGTCCGCACCCGGTTCGGGCATCAGGTAGAATTTTTGCTCGCGGAAGGTGTTCGTGACCTGTGCCAGCGCGCACAGCGGCGTGTCGTCGGCCGCGAACGCGTAGAAGAACGTGACTGGATTGAAGACGTAGCCAAGCACACGTGGAAACGCGAGCATCTTGATCGAGGCGATCCGGCTGGTGTCGATGCCACGAGCCGCCAATTCGGCCAGCAGCCCGGTTTTGACGTTTTCATGCCCGCCACCGAGATGATCGCGATCGTGGAAGGAGAAGAGATTGAAGCGGTTGCGACTGAACAAAGCCAGATCGGCGTCCAGCGCGTCGATCTCATCGAGATCGAGCCACAAATAGAACACGCGGTAGGAGAAGCCGTGGCGCTTTGGCCGCAGGCGCTGGTGCATCACCGTGCATTCGTAGATGTGCGATGAATCAGGCATCACCAGGGCTCCTTCCCAAGCAAATCGCGGCACAAGGCCGCCGCCGAGCCGAAGGCGTCCTCGTGGAAGCCGTAACGGAAGTAGCTGCCGCAAAAGTAGGTCGTCTGATCGCGCGAAAGGCGGTTCAGCTCCGGCAGGCGCTTCTGCGCGTCGATGGCGGCCATGTCGAAGAGCGGATGCTCGTAGGCGATGCGCTTGATAACCTTGTCCTCGGCGATCTCATCAGCGGCGTTGATCGAAACGAAGTAGTTCGTCGTGTCGGAGACGCCCTGGAGGCTGTTCATCCAGTAATGCGTGCTCGGCTCGACCGCGCCATCCTTCGTGGGCTTGATGCGGTAGTTCCACGAAGCCCAGCAGCGCTTCGTTTTCGGCATGAAGCTCTCATCGGTGTGCAGCGTGGCCTTGTTCGGCTGGTAGTGGAAGCAGCCGAGCAATTCGCACTCCAGCTCGGTCGGATCGGCGATCATGCGCAGCGTCTGATCGGCATGACTGGCGAAGATGACTTTGTCGAAGACTTCCGCCGCTCCGTCTCGAGGGGTGACGCGCACACCGGAGGAAGTGCGCTCGACGCGAACCACCGGTGAACCGAGGCGGATGCGCTCTTTGAAGGGCGCGGTGAGTTTTTTGACGTATGACTTCGCGCCATTCGTCACCGTCCACCACGGGTGCTGCGTGTGCAGGCCGAGAAAGCCGTGGTTGTGCCAGAAGCGCAGCAGCGTGAGCGCCGGGAAGGACAGCATGAGCTCCGGCGGCGTGGACCAGACTGCGGAGGACATCGGCACGATGTAGAGATTGAGGAAATCCTCACCGTAGTCGCGGGCGACGACGTACTCGCCCAGAGTCATGCGCGCATACGTCGGATCATCGAGCGCCGCGATGGCCTCGGCGTTGAAACGGTTGATGCGCGTCAGAAACTTCCAGAAGCGTGGCCGCAGCAGATTGCGCCGCTGGCCGAACAGATGGCCGAGCGAGGTGCCGTTGTACTCAATGCCGCTTTCGAGGTGCGAGACGCTGAAGGACATCGACGTCGGCTTCGTCTCCACGTCGAGTTCTTTGAACAACCGCGTGAGCAGCGGGTAGGTCACGTGGTTGAAGACCATGAAACCCGTGTCCACCGGCAGTTCGCGACCGCTTTCGAAGACGTTCACCGTGTTCGTGTGGCCGCCGGCATAGTCGTTCTGCTCGAAGAGCGTCAGATCGAATTCGTGCTGCAGAAAGTGCGCACAGCCAAGCCCGGCGACGCCGGTGCCGATGATGGCGAGACGTGGACGGTTCATGCGGCGGACGATTGGGAGGTTTCGAGCTCACGTGCCTCGCGATACACGCTGGCAGGCACCGCTTTGAGGTCCCAGATCAGCCCGGCCCAGGACATCATCTTCAGCAGGTAGTAGGACACATCGATCTCCCACCAGTAAAAGCCCTGCCGTGCCGAGGCGGCGTAGCGATGGTGGTTGTTGTGCCAGCCTTCGCCGAGCGTGAGCAACGCGAGCAGCAGGCTGTTGCGGCTGTCATCGGAGGTTTTGAAGCGACGGCTGCCAAACACGTGCGCGAGTGAGTTGATGAAGAAGGTCGCGTGCAGCAGCAGCACGGTGCTGATGAAGAAGCCCCACACGAACATCTGCGCTCCATTCGTGCCGAGGCCGGGCGCGTGGCGTTCCAGCAGCGAACCTGTGAACCAAAGTGCCACACCGTAGAGAATGGGCACGATCTGGTCGTGGCGGTTGAGAAAGACGAGCTCCGGGAATTGCTGCAAGTCACGCACGCGGCTGTAGTCCGTCGGGAAGTTCTTCGCGCTCGTCAGCCAGCCGATGTGCGACCACATGAAGCCGCGCTTCACCGGCGAATGCACGTCTGGATCATCATCGGAGTGCTGGTGATGATGCCGATGCACGGAAGCCCACCACAACGGGCCACGCTGGCAGGAGCTGTTGCCCAGCACAGCGAAGAGAAACTGCATCCCACGCGAGGTGCGGTAGCTGCGATGCGAAAAATAGCGGTGATAGAACGCAGTGATCGCAAACATGCGCACGGCATAGAGCAACAGAGCCGCGATGAGTGCCGCCCAGCTAAAACCTACCCACAGCACCGCGAAACAACCGAGATGGAGCACGATGAACGGGATGCAGCGCTTCCAATCGACACCCTCCTTCAAATCCTTCTCAGCGTTCCAGCCTTCCGGCCTGAAATCCGAGTCGAACCACTGCCGGAGCATGAGCAGCATTTGGGCCGCCGCCCGATTCCATGAAGATGTGGATGACTTCGTTCCTGCTCGATTCACGCGCTCTTATGCGTCTGGGGCGTGAGGGCGGATTCAAAAATCTGGCAGCAATCATCCCCTCGAAGATAAAAAAAGCGCTGTGACCAATTAAAACTACCGAGCCTGTCACTGGAGGATCGCACAAAAAAGCCGCGCAGGGTCGCTGCGCGGCTTTCGAGATGTTTTCGGGGCAAATTACTTCGCGGCCTTCTTGAGGGCGTCGGCCTTGCTGGTGGATTCCCAGGTGAGGTCGGCGTCGGACTTGCCGAAGTGGCCGTAGTTGGTGCTCTTGCTGTAGATCGGGCGGAGCAGGTTGAGCTGCTTCACGATGTCAGCGGGCTTGAAGGAGAAGACCTTGAGCACCGCGTCGAGGATCGCATCGTCACCGATGACGCCGGTGCCGAAGGTATCGATGTGAACGCTGACCGGCTGCGGATGACCGATGGCGTAGGCAAACTGTACCTCGCACTTCGAGGCGAGGCCGGCGGCGACGACGTTCTTGGCGACCCAGCGGCCCATGTAGGCGGCGCTGCGGTCCACTTTGGACGGGTCCTTGCCGGAGAAGGCGCCACCACCGTGACGGCCCATGCCGCCGTAGGTATCAACGATGATCTTGCGGCCGGTGAGACCGCTGTCGCCTTGAGGGCCGCCGACGACGAACTTGCCGGTCGGGTTAATGAGATACTCGGTGTCCTTCGTGAGCATGTTCTTCGGCAGCACCTTCTTGACGACCTGCTCGATGCAGAACTTCTCGATCTCCGCGTGCGTGGCGCTTTCGGCATGCTGGGTGGAGATGACGACGTTCACGATGCGGGTGGGCTTGCCATCGACGTATTCGACGGAGACCTGGGACTTCGCGTCCGGACGCAGCCACTTGGCGGCTTTGCCAGCTTTGCGGATGCGGGTCAATTCACGGCCGAGGCGGTGCGCGTACATGATCGGCGCGGGCATGAGCTCCGGCGTTTCATCGCAAGCATAACCAAACATGATGCCCTGGTCGCCAGCGCCCTGTTCGGCGGTCTTTTTGCCTTCAGCAGCAGCGGCGTCCACGCCCTGGGCGATGTCGGGGCTCTGGATGGTGAGGTAGTTGTTGATGAAGAGCTTGTCGGCGTGGAAGACGTCGTCGTCGTTGGTGTAGCCGATGCCACGGACGGCATCACGGATGACCTGGCCGACGTTGATGACCTGGTCGATCGGCTTGGTGGTGCCGAGCTTCTTGTTCTGGAGCTTCGGGATGGTGATCTCCCCGCCGACGACGACGATGTTGCTCTTCGCGAAGGTTTCGCAGGCCACGCGGCTGGTCTTGTCCACGGCGAGGCAGGCGTCGAGGATGGCATCGGAGATGGTGTCGCAAACTTTGTCAGGATGGCCTTCGCCGACGGACTCGGAGGAGAAGATGAAACTACGGGACATGATGGTGATCTTATGGGTTACATGGACGAATCATGATTTGTTGATGCGTCCGGAAGGCGCGGAGAGTATTCCCCAATGCGGAAGCGTCAACGCGGATTTCGAACCCCAAAGGTGGGGACTTGATAGCTTCTGGAGGATTGCGCCCCGATAAGGCTCCTGCCCGGTGGCGTTTGAGCACCTGTCATGCGCCTCCAACTGCTTCTCTCCCTGATTCTCGCCTGCACCAGTCTCGCCGCCGACAAGCCGAACGTCGTCATGGTGCTCATCGATGACATGGGCTGGGGCGATTTCTCCTGTTTCGGCAATCAGGAGGCCAAAACTCCCAACGTGGATCGCATGGCCGCCGAGGGCATCCGTTTCACCCAGTTCTACGTGAACTCGCCCATCTGCTCGCCCTCGCGTTGTGCTTTGACGACCGGGCAGTATCCACAGCGGTGGAAGGTCACCTCGTATCTGAACAACCGTGCCGACAATGAACGCCGCGGCGTGGCCCAGTGGCTCGACCTGAAGGCACCGACCTTCGCACGGATTCTGCATGATCGCGGCTACGCCACCGGGCATTTCGGCAAATGGCATCTGGGCGGTCAACGTGATGTGGATGACGCCCCGCCGATCACTGCCTACGGCTTCGACAAGTCGCTCACGAACTTTGAAGGCATGGGCGCCAAGCTGCTGCCGCTGACCCTCAAGCCCGGCGACACCGAACCGAAGCAGATCTGGGCGGACGCCGTGCGCCTCGGCGAACCGGTGACGTGGATGCTGCGCTCGAAGATCACCGGCGGGTTCATCGACGCCGCGATTCCCTTCATCGACAAGGCTGCCGCGGCGAAGAAGCCGTTTTTCGTCAATCTGTGGCCCGATGACGTGCATGGGCCGTGGTGGCCGCCGGTGGACAAATGGGCGGAGGGCAAACGCGGGCTCTACCTCTCCGTCTTGGAAGAAATGGACCGCCAGTTCGGCAAGCTCTTCGATCACATCCGCGAAACACCCGAACTGCGTGACAACACGCTCGTGCTCATCTGCTCGGACAACGGCCCCGAACCGGGAGCCGGGAGCGCGGGACCGTTCCGCGGCTCAAAGACCACGCTCTATGAAGGCGGCACGCGCTCGCCGCTCGTCGTATGGGGCCCGGGATTGATCGACAAGAGCAAGGCGGGCACGCAGAACGAGAAGTCGGTCTTCGCCGCCTTCGATCTCGCGCCTTCGCTGCTGGCGATCCTCAACATCGACGCCAAGGGCGTTGCGTTTGATGGCGAAGACATCTCGCCAGCCCTTCTGGGCCAAGAAGAAGTCTCACGCAAAGCGCCCATTTTCTGGCGGCGGCCGCCGGACCGCAAAACCGTGTCGCCCACGCTGCCTGAACGCCTGCCGGACCTCGCCATGCGCGAAGGCACGTGGAAATTCCTCTGTGAATACGACGGCACGAAGCCCCAGCTCTATGATCTGGCCTACGACAGGTCCGAGGTCACCAACCTTGCCGGCCAAAACCCCGAGATCGTCGCCCGGATGAAGCAGGACGTGCTCGCCTGGCATCAATCCATGCCGCAGGACAACGGCCCTGCGCTTGGTGCCCAGATGCCCAAACCGAAGGGCAAAAGGGCGAAAGGACGAGAATAGCCGACTCAGCGGCAGGAGATGGATGTGCGTTTGAGATAGCCATCCGCGCATCGAAGGCTGCAACGCACCGCAGCCATTCGCGTTCCCGTTTCCCATGAAGGCCACCGCCCTGCTCGCATCATCGTTCCTCATGCTCGTTTCGTCCCTCGCGGGGAAGCAGCCGGACATCCTCGTCTTCCTCACCGACGATCAAAGCCAGCTCGATTGCTCGCCGTATGGCGAAAAGAACATCCGCACACCGAACATGCAGCGGCTGGCAGACGCTGGGATGACATTTGAGCGGGCCTATGTGGCTTCTCCGAGCTGTGCGCCGAGCCGGGCGGCCTTGCTCACCGGTTTGATGCCCGCCCGCAACGGCGCGGAGGCGAATCACTCGAAGCCCCGGGCAGAAATCAAAAAGTGGCCCGCGTATTTTCAGGAGATCGGCTATGAGGTCGTCGCGTTTGGCAAGGTATCGCACTACAAGCACACGGTTGACTACGGCTTCGATCATTTCTCCGACGATGGCTTTCATCAGCATGAAAGCATCGCCCATGCGGTCGATTGGCTGAAAAAGCGGTCGAAGGAGGGTGCGAAGCCGCTTTGCCTCATGGTCGGGACGAACTGGCCGCACGTGCCGTGGCCGGAAAAGGACCTGGGTTACGATGGCAAGTCTCTCACGCTGCCTGCGGGCAGCATCGACACGCCGAAGACACGCGAATGGCGTGCGAAGTATGCGGCGGCGGTCACCAAGGCGGACGACGACCTCGGCGCATTGCTGACGGCCTTCGGGTCGGACGGAATGGTCCTGTTCAGCGCCGATCACGGGGCGCAGTGGCCGTTTGGGAAGTGGAACTGCTACGAAAGCGGCGTCTGCGTGCCGTTGATCGTCTCCTGGCCCGGAATCGTGAAACCCGGCAGCCGCAGCCGGGCGATGGTGCAGTGGACGGACTTTCTGCCCACGCTGATCGACGCTGCCGGGGGCCAGCCGCCCGCTGAGATCGACGGAAAGTCGTTTCTGGCCGTCCTGCGTGGTGAAACGACCACGCATCGCGATCTGATCTTCACCACGCACAGCAATGACAACCGCTTCAACGTGTATCCCACCCGTGCCGTGCGTGACGAACGCTGGAAATACATCCGGAACCTGCATCCCGAGTTCGCCTTCACCACGCACATCGACCTGCCAGTGAAGCTGGGGCAGCGCGATTTCTTCGCCACCTGGGAGGAAAAGGCCAAAACCGACCCACAAGCCGCCGCCATCCTGAAACGCTACCACGAACGACCAGCCGAGGAGCTATACGACCTCCAAACCGATCCGCACGAGCAGCAGAATCTGGCGGCTGATCCGGCCAAAGCCGCCGAACTGGCTCGGTTGCGCGAAAAGCTCGACGTCTGGCTGAAACAGCAGGGCGACCAGCTTTCCGTCTTCGAAAAACCGCGGCTTTTGAGCGATCCGACCAGTTTCGGCCCCGATGCGCTGCCGCCCCCGCCGGCCCGGAAGAAGGGGAAATGACGCCCGGCCGACGGCGGCGGCATTCGGCCTGATTTTCCCCTAGCCAGCCGGAAGAATGCCGCTAGGATGCGCGCCCCTTTCCCCCGAACCATGTCCGAAACGAAGAACATCCTCCGCCTGGGCCTGCCCAAAGGCAGCCTGCAGGAGCCGACGCTTGAGCTGTTCAAGCGCGCGGGGTTCAACGTGGTCGTCTCCTCCCGCTCCTACCGCCCGGCGGTCGATGACGCGGAGCTGGAAATCCGCCTGCTGCGCGCCCAGGAGATCGGCCGGTATGTCGATCATGGCTTCCTCGACTGCGGCATCACAGGACGCGACTGGATCGTGGAAAACGGCGCGGATGTCGAGGTGATCACCGACCTGCGCTACAGCAAGGCCACCTCCTGGCCCACGCGCTGGGTGCTCGTGGTGCCGGAAAACTCCCCGGTGAAGAGCGTGAAGGATCTGGAGGGCAAGCGCATCGCCACGGAAGCCGTGGGATTGACGCAGCGCTATCTCGAGCAGCACGGCGTGAAGGCCGAGGTCGAGTTCAGCTGGGGTGCCACGGAAGTGAAGGTACCGGAACTCGTCGATGCCATCGTCGACATCACCGAAACAGGCTCGTCCCTGCGCGCGAACAAGCTGCGCATCGTGGACACGCTGATGGAAAGCTACCCGCAATTTGTCTCCAGCAAACCCGCCGCCCGTGATGAATGGAAGCGGCAGAAGATGGAGACGCTCGTGCTGCTGCTGAAAGGCGCTCTGGAGGCCCGCGACAAGGTGGGGCTCAAGATGAACGTGCCGACGGCAAAGCTCGAGGAAGTCGTCGCCACCCTGCCTTCGCAGCGGTCGCCGACGGTTTCACAGCTCGCCAGCCCGGAATGGGTGGCCGTGGAAACGGTCATTGACGAGACCACCGTGCGCACGATCATCCCGCGGCTGAAATCGCTGGGTGCCGAGGGCATCGTGGAATACCCCTTGAACAAGGTCGTCCACTAAGATCAAGCCAACACAACAGGAGAACACGAACCATGGGATCGCTCAAAAAGCGGAGAAAAACGAAGATCAACAAGCACAAGCGCAAGAAGCGCATGCGCGCCAACCGCCACAAGAAGCGTTTGCGCTACAAGGCGTAACCGTTAGCCTCACGGCATGGCTTGTCTCCGCAGTGCGAATCGATGGGATCGAGGCGCCGGGCGCTGTGTCGTGCATTGGCGCGGTCCGGTCTGCGCGGCATTGGTTTCCGCGGCGATTTTCGCCGTGGAACCTGTGCAGGCCGTGGTGAAGGCGGATCTTTCGCTCGGAAACACCGCCGTTGATTCCTCCGACCTCGGGCTCAAGCCCGGTGGAGCGATCACTGCGGATGTGCTGGCGCATTACAGTGCCGCCTTGCAGTTTGAGGCGTCTGGAAAGCTGCGCCAGGCGCTGGACCACTACCTGGCGGTCTTCAAAGCCGATCCCACGAATGCCGAGCTGGCTGATCACACGGCCGGAATCGCCATGCAGTTCCAGGGGCGGCCGGCCGCGATGAAGATCCTGGAGGACGCGGTCACCGCGAACCCGAATTCCCCGGCTCCGCTGCTGAATCTGGCCCGCTTTGCCAGCACTTATCCGCCGGAGGACCTGTTCGAGAAAGACAACCGGGCGCTCAAGGCCATCACGCAGGCGCTGGAGCAGTTTCCCCGGCACGCGGAGGTTTATGAGGCGGCGGTGCTGTTTTACCTCACGCAGAACGAGCGGGAAAAGGCCATCGCCGTCATGGATCAGGCCGCGAACCAGCCCAGCCGTGATCCGAACTACTGGCTGGCCACCGGCCGCACGGCAGAGCGGGTCTGGCCGCTGGGACAGACAGAGTTTGGCCTGGAATATCGCCAGCGCGTCGAACCCTTCTTTGAGAATGCGCTGAAGCATGCCTCCAAATCAAATGCCGAGGCGATCACGCTGGAAGTCGCCCGTCATTATCTCCTGACGAACAACCCCGACCGCGCACGGGAGCTTTGCGAGGAGGTGGCCGCCAAGCACAACAGCCTCGACGCCCGCAAGCTGCTCTACCGCCTCTACGGTGCCACGGAGCAGAAGGACAAGGCGCTCGCCACGCTGCAGGAGATCGTCAAACAAGCGCCTGACGATGCCGAGCACCAGCGACTGCTCGCCAACGAATACGACAAGCTCAAACAGCCTGAAAAAGCCATCCCGCACCTTGAGGCGGCCATCCAGAACGGCGGCGGCGAGATCGGTGACTATGTGAAGCTCGGTTGGGGGCTCTACCAGACGCAGAAATACGATGACATGGTGCGCGTCGGCCAGCGCAGCGTGCGGTTGTTCCCGGATCATCCCTTGGTACACTACCAGCTCGCGATCGCGCATCGTTCGCGTGAGGAATGGGCCGCGTCAGTGAAACACTTCGCCGCGGCGGAACAGCATGCCGGCTCCACGCAAGCAGAGCTGCTGGATCACCTGTTCTATTATCAATTCGGCGTCACGCTGGAGCGCATGGCGCGTTTTGAGGACGCCTCCCGCATGCTGGAAAAGTCGATCACGCTCACGCCACGGGAGGAGGCGAAGGCTGCGGCAAACACCATGAACTTCCTCGGCTACATGTGGCTGGAGCAGGGCGCCCGGCTCGACAAGGCGGGCGAATTGATCGCCAAGGCAAACGAGCTGATGCCTGAGCAGCCGGCCTACATCGACAGCCTCGGCTGGTTCCACTACAAGAAGGGCAACTACGCCGCCGCTTTGAAGGCCCTGGAACATGCTGAATCGCTGCTGGAGCCGATGGCGCCCGAAGACGCGGAGATTCTCGAGCACCTCGGCCTCACGCATCAGGCGCTCGGCGACAAGGCGAAGGCGCTGGACTACCTCGAACGTGCGAACACGCTCAACACACCCGACCCCAAGGCCCGCAAACGCATCGAGGACGCGCTCAAAAAGCTTCAAGGTGGCAGGTCTGACGCCGGGAAGAAGTGACCGCCGGCGGAACCGCGTTGCCTCGCCTCGTCAGCCCTCGGAGAGCCGGGCCGGGGTCTGAGTTTTCGCTCCCGCACTGACACAGTTGCTTGCTGCCGCCCGCCACGTTTGTTCTCTTCCCGCCATGCCCGATTCCTCCTCCGTCCCAGACTCCGTCGAAGGCTACGACGCCGAGATCATCCGCCGCGTCTGGGCACTCGCGCAGACCATTCCGGGCAATGATCCCGAAGTCTGGCGGAAGGACGAGTTCGGCGCGTGGATTCACCGCGCCGACTACCGGAACCGCCATTCCGAATACGGCTGGGAGATCGCCGACTACGGCTTCAGCCGCCGCAGCACCGGAATCGCCTCGCTACGGCCCATGCAGTGGCAGAACCACCTCGATTTCATGGTCGCCGCCCGCAATCACGCCGTCATCACCGCCGATGGCCTGCGCAATGCCCGCCGCCTGTTGTAGCAAGAGTTTTCGACTCCGGCAGGCAAGTCCCGCCCCCGCCCGTCGTTCACTGCACGCATGTCACGCTTCGTGCCCATCCTCGTTCTCACCGCCGCGGCCGCCCAGGCAGCGCCGGCGGATTTTGCGAAAGACGTCTTTCCCGTGCTTCAGCGGGCCTGCTTCGAATGCCACGGCAGCGAGACACAAAAAGGCCGCCTCCGTCTCGACATCGCATCGCCAAAGCACGCTGAGATTGGCACGGAGCTGCTCCGCCGTGTCGCCCTGCCGAAGGAGGACAAGGACGCCATGCCGAAACGCGGCGAGCGTCTCTCCCCGGCCCAGATCGGCCATCTGCGCGATTGGATCGCAGCCGGTGCACAGTGGCCCGACAAGATCGAAACCCTCAAGCACTGGAGCTACATCCCGCCCGTACGCCCGCCGCTTCCCGAGGTTCGGAACAAAGCCTGGCCGCAAACCGAGATCGACCGCTTCATCCTCGCGAAGCTCGAAGCCAGCCAACTCACGCCCTCCCCCGAAGCCGCGCCCGAAATCCTCATCCGCCGTCTCTCCTTCGATCTCACCGGCCTGCCCCCCACGCCGCAGGAGGTTGAGGTGTTCGTGAAGGAACACATCCAGCATCCAGTATCCAGCATCGAGCATCTCGTTGACCGCCTTCTCGCCTCGAAACAATTCGGCGTTCGCTGGGCGCGTCCCTGGCTCGACCTCGCCCGCTACGCCGACTCCCACGGCTTTCAGCGCGATGACCTGCGCGAGATCTGGGCCTGGCGCGACTGGGTCGTGAACGCGCTCAACGCGAACATGCCGTTCAACCAGTTCACCCTCGAACAAATCGCCGGCGACCTGCTGCCCAACGCCACCCCCGAGCAAATCATCGCCACCGGCTTCCATCGCTGCACACCCACGAACGTCGAAGCCGGCACCGAACCGGAGGAAAGCCGCATCAATCAGGTCATCGACCGCGTGAACACCACGGGCGCCGTCTGGCTCGGCACCACGCTCGAATGCGCGCAGTGCCACAATCACAAATACGATCCCTTCTCGCAGCGCGATTTCTACTCGCTCCTCGCCTTCTACAACAACACCGAGAAGGAAGCCGACCGTTCCAATCCGAAGGTGCCCGGGTCGATCCGTTTCAACGGCAGCCCGTATCAAATCAAGGACCGCAGCCGCGAGGAGCAGCGCCAGCAGCTCGTCGCGCAAATGAAAGCTCTCGACGCCCAGATCGCCGCACGACAAAAGCAGATCGTCGGCTCCGGCGCTGAACGACGCGGCAAACCCGCCGCCGCAGGTTCGGGCCAGATCGACCCCGCGAAACCCATCCAGGCTCTCAAACCGACCTCGTTCATCACCGAGAGCGATGCGGAATCCGAGCTGCAGGCCGATGGCAGCGTGCTTCTCACCGGCCCTGTGCCGGAAAAGGACACCTACACCTTCGAAACCGACCTCAGTGCGGGCGAATTGAATGGGATCATGCTCGAGGCGCTCACGCATCCCTCCATTCCTGGCGACGGGCCTGGCCGTGGCGGCGCGAACCGCCCGAATTTCGTGCTCCACACCTTCGATTGCACGCTCACCACGCCCGACGGCAAAAAACAGCCGCTGCAATTCAAAACCGCCTTCGCCGACTACTCCCAGGGCAACTACGCGGTCACCAGCCTCATCACCAAGGGCGAGAAAAAAGGCTGGGCCATCGGCCGTCGCTTCGGCGAACCGCACTGGGCCGCGTTTGAGCTCGCCAAACCGCTCGCCATTCCCGCCGGGTCGAAGCTCAGCATCCACATGGAGCAAAACTTTGGCAACGGCCTCGTCATGGGCTGCCTGCGCATCTCCAGCATCACCGGCGACGTCGCCTCCTGCTTGCCCGAAGTCGAAGAAAGCGACGCCACGACGGCGGCGAAGCCCAAGGACAAGCAGCTCGCCCAACTGGAGAAGCAAAAGACCGCGTTGCAGAAGCAGATCACCGCGCTCGCCAATCCCACCACGGAAGTCATGCGTGAAATGACCGAGCCGCGCATGACCTCCATCTTCAAGCGCGGCGTTTACACCGACCCGACCGAGAAAGTCACACCTGCCGTTCCCGCGATCTTCAATGCCAAGCTCAACGGCCCGTCGAATCGCATCACGCTCGGCAAATGGCTCGCCAGCCGTGACAACCCGCTCGCTGCACGCGTCACCGTGAACCGCTGGTGGGCCGAGATCTTCGGCCAGGGCATCGTCACCACCTTGGAAGACTTCGGCATCAAAGGCGCGGCACCTTCACACCCTGAATTGCTCGACTGGCTCGCCGTCGAGTTCATGGACAGCGGCTGGGACATGAAGCACGTGCTGAAGAAGATCGTCATGAGCGCCGCTTATCGACAGAGTGCGGAATTCGGAGTGCGGAATTCGGAATCCGCCATTCCGCAATCCGCATTCCGCAATCCGCATTCGGTCGATCCCTCCAACACCCTCCTCTGGCACGGCCCGCGTTTCCGCCTCGATGCCGAATCGATCCGCGACAACGCTCTCGCCATCGCCGGTCTTCTCAGTTTGAAGCAGGGCGGCGCGCCGATTCGTCCGCCGCAGCCGGATGGGCTCTGGCAGAAGGTCGGCGGACAGCAGTACAGCTACGTCGTCAGTCCCGGCGACGAAAAGTACCGCCGCGGCCTCTACGTCGTGCTCAAGCGAGGCTCACCTTATCCGAGCTTCGTCAATTTCGACGCCAGCGCCCGCATGGCCTGCGTCGTGCGCCGTTCACGCAGCAACACGCCGCTCCAGGCGCTCACCCTGCTCAACGATCCCGTCTATGTCGAAGCCACGAAGGCCTTTGCCCGCCGCATCGTCAGCGAATCGCCCAGCCACGACCTCGATTCGCGCCTTCAGTACGCCTTCCGCATCGCCCTGGCCCGCAAACCGCAGCCGCAGGAGCTCGCCGTGCTCAAATCGCTGTGGGAAACGCAGTTTGAATCCGCCAAAGCCGACACGAAGGCCGCGGACGAGCTCGCCAGCGGCTTCGAACTCCCGAAAAACCTCCCCGTGCCCGAATTCGCCGCTTGGTATGCCGTGGCCAGCGCGATCCTGAATCTCGACGAGTGCATCACGAAAGGATGAACGTCGCATCGTAGGCGCATTCGCCAGAATGCGGCGTTCCGGCGAACGCCCCTACCAGGCGAGTGTGGCATCGTAGGCGCATTCGCCAGAATGCGGCGCTCTGGCGAGCGCCCCTACCAGGCGAGCGTGGCATCGTAGGTGCATTCGCCAGAATGCGGCGTTCTGGCGAACGCCCCTACCAAGCGAGCGTGGCATCGTAGGCGCATTCGCCAGAATGCGGCGTTCTGGCGAACGCCCCCTACCAAGCAAGTGGTGTCATTCGCCAAGAATCGGCTGGTGATGGCGTGATTTGTGCCGCTATTCTGGCCCATGCCGTCTGACGCGCCGAAATCCTGCCCGCATTGCTCCTCCCACGAGGAGAAGCCTGCGCCCACGGCGTCCTTGAAGTCTCAGACCACCTACATCTGCCCGATGTGCGCGGGCGTCGGTTCCGACAAGCCGGGCTCCTGCCCGCAATGCGGCATGGCGTTGGAGAAAAACCCGCTCGCGAAGCGCAACGAGCCCGAATGCTGTGGCGATGGCGGTGATGACGAGGTGAAGGACCTCTGGTGGCGGGTGCGCTGGAGCGCGGCGATGACCATCCCGGTCGTCTTGCTGTCGATGGGCATGGATCTGCCGGTCATCCGCAGCATTCCGCACGACGCCTCGGCGTGGATGCAGTTCGTGTGGGCCACGCCGGTCGTGTTCTGGGTGGGCTGGCCGCTTCTCGCGCGTTTCCTGAAGTCGCTGCGCACCTTGCGCTTCAACATGTTCACGCTGATCGGCCTCGGCGTCCTGGCCGCGTGGCTTTACAGCACGCTGGCATTGTTCGCTCCAGGAACGCTGCCTCATCAAGCCGGCCACGGTGGCATGGCCTACTATTTTGAAAGCGCCGCCGTCATCACCGTGCTCGTCCTGGTCGGCCAGTTGCTCGAACTGCGGGCCCGCAAGGCCACCGGCTCAGCGATCCGCGCCTTGATGAACCTCACGCCAAAAACGGCGCTGGTCGTGCGTGATGGCAGCGAGGTCGAGACTCCCGTCGAAGAGATCCAGGTGGGCGATGTCATCCGCATCAAGCCAGGGACGCGCATTCCCGTCGATGGGGTCGTGATGGAAGGCAGCTCCAGCGTGGACGAGTCCATGCTCACCGGCGAATCGATGCCGCAGACGAAGGAAACGAAGTCCGCTGTCACCGGCGGCACGGTGAATGGCAACGGCACCTTCCTCATGCGGGCCGAGCGCGTCGGTGCGGACACGATGCTGAGCCAGATCGTCGAAATGACCGCCAAGGCGCAAGCCAGCCGGGCGCCGGTGCAACGCATCGCGGATCGTGTCGCGGCCTGGTTTGTCCCTGCGGTGGTCGGTGTGGCCGTGCTGACCTTCCTGCTGTGGTGGAAATTCGGTCCCGAGCCCTCGCTCGGCTTCGCGGTCGTCAATGCAGTGGCCGTTTTGATCATCGCCTGCCCCTGTGCGCTCGGCCTGGCCACCCCGATGGCCGTCACCGTCGGTCTGGGTCGTGGAGCACAGCTCGGGGTTCTCATCAAGAATGCCGAGACGCTCGAGCGGCTGCAGCAGATCGACATCGTCATGCTCGACAAAACCGGCACGCTGACCGAAGGCCGGCCCTCGGTGATCGAGGTGGTGCCGCTGCCCGGCCTTTCCGCGCGCGATCTGCTGGCCTGCGCCGCCGCCATCGAGGCCCTCAGCGAGCACCCCATCGCCACCGCCATCGTGAACGCCGCGAAGGAGCGCGACATCCCGCTCGCCACCGTGACGGACTTCCAGGCCATCACCGGCGGCGGCGTGCTGGGGAACATCGGCGAAAACGAGGTCTTTGTCGGCCAGGCCTCGTTCTTGAAGAAGAACGGCGTCCTCCTGGATGCCGAGTGCCTTTCGCGCTCCAGCCAGTTGCAGGCGGCGGGCTGCACCGTCGTCGTGGTCGTGCTCAATGAGAAGCCGCTGGGCCTCATCGCCATCAAGGACAAGATCAAGGAAACCACCCCCCAGGCCATCGCGTCCCTGCACGCGCTCGGCTTGAAGCTGCAGATGATCACCGGCGACGCGCTCGCCACCGCCCAGCGCGTGGCGCAGGACCTCGGCATCGACGAAGTCGCCGCCGAAGTCTCGCCCAAGGAAAAGCTGCTGCACGTGTATCAAGCCCGCGGCAAGGACCGCCACGTGGCCTTCGCCGGCGATGGCATCAACGACGCCCCCGCGCTCGCCGCCGCCGATGTCGGCATCGCCATGGGCACCGGCACCGATGTGGCGATCCAGAGCGCCTCCATCACGCTGGTGAAAGGCGATCTGCGCTCCCTGCGGCAGGCCTTCGCGCTCAGCCGCGAGACGATGAAGATCATCCGGCAGAATCTCTGGTTCGCCTTCCTCTACAACGGCCTCGGCATCCCGCTGGCCGCCGGCCTGCTCTATCCCATGACCGGCTGGCTGCTCAATCCCATGATCGCCAGCGCCGCCATGTCCCTCAGCAGCGTGTCGGTGATCCTGAACAGCCTGCGGTTGCGGCGGTATGAGTGAGGAGCGGGGCGGCCTGGGCCGTCAGTCGGGGCCGGTATCTCGTTGGCAGCCAACGACCCATAGCGGATTGAACAGGGGACGAAATCAAGGCGAGACTGACCGTCCGCCCGGTAAATGCGGCCTGCCTATTCCTCGGTTTCCTGGGATCGCCCGCCCAACCGAGGCTGCCCCCCAAGCCAAGGAGGGCTGTCCTTCGATGAAGACCAAATCCAGCCCCCGGCGAATGAAACCGAAACAGCGCCCACGACTAGTGGCTCATGTCATTAAAGTTGAAGGGTAAAGCCGCTTGAGCTTGATGCGGGCGTCCTGGGTGGTGAACTGCCAGTCGGTGCCGCAGTGGGCTGCATT
>NZ_JACSRD010000175.1 GCF_014879935.1 Prosthecobacter sp. | reverse complement strand
GGGCATCCATTGTCAGTTAACCACCAAAACAGAAAGTACAGAAATTATAGCTTAACGGCATTGGGGCTAGCCCGGGCTAGCCCGCGTTTCTCACACCTTCTAGCGCTGCCTCAACAGTCTGTTCATGAACCCAGGCTGTTTGCTACCAATCACGGCCTGAAGGCCGAACTACAAACATGAGCGCATCCACTCAATGCCTTGGCACCACCAACAACCTCGTCCTTTGAGGTGTCCGGGAAGACCCCGCGGCAGAAAGAAACTCCTCCGTCGCCCATCGGGACTCAAAACCCAGCAACGAACGAACCTCCGCCGCGGACAGCACACCTTCACGATATGATTGGGCGGCAAAGCCCTCCATCACACGGCGTGCCAGACTGGAGGCGGCAGCATCGATCCGATGAGCCAGCAGATCAGGAATGTTGAGCGTCAATGTCATGGTGAAGTGTGCTACACCAGCCCATTGATGGCAATCGCCAGAATCAGCCCTCACTCCACCGCAAAAAGCGCCTGGATGTCCGATTGCGTGAGCTGGAGCTTGTCGGTGCGGCCGGTGAGCAGGCCTTCGACGAGGGCGGCCTTCTTTTGCTGCATCGCTACGACGCGTTCCTCGATGGTGCCTTCGCAGATGAGTTTGTGGACGAAGACGGGCTTCGTCTGGCCGATGCGGTAGGCGCGGTCGCTCGCTTGGGCTTCGGCGGCGGGATTCCACCACGGATCGTAATGAATGACGGTGTCCGCAGCGGTGAGGTTGAGGCCTGCGCCGCCGGCTTTGAGGCTGATGAGGAAAACGGGCACGTTGCCTGTCTGGAACTCGCGGATCGGTGTCTCGCGATCCTTCGTGCTGCCGGTGAGTTTCACGAATTGAGTGCCGTCTTTCTTCAAGCGGGCCTCGATGAGCGCCAGCATCTCGGTGAACTGCGAGAAGATCAGGATGCGGCGGCCTTCCTCGATCAACTCGGGCAGCATCTCGTCCATCAAGTAGGCCGTCTTGGCCGATTCCTCGACGTTTTGCGCGGTTTCCTGTTTCAGCAGCTTTGGATGGCAGCAGACCTGGCGGAGTTTCAGCAGCGCATCGAGCACGACGATCTGCGAGCGATCCAATCCGTTCACGGCGATGGCTTCGCGCACGCGTTTGTCCATCGCGGCACGGATCGTCTCATACAAATCGGTCTGTTCCTTGCCGAGCGTGATGTTGTGCAGGATTTCCGTCTTCGGCGGCAGTTCCTTCGCCACCGCGTCTTTCGTGCGACGCAGCATGAGCGGCTGAAGACGCGTGCTCAGCTGCTTTTGGCGGTCTGCATCGGCATCGCGCTCAATCGGATTGCGATAGTGCTGACGAAAAGTGTCCGCATCGCTCAACAAACCGGGCATGAGGAAATGGAAGAGGCTCCACAACTCGCCGAGATGGTTTTCCATCGGCGTGCCGGTGAGGCAGAGGCGGTGTTTCGCCTTCAAACTGCCGCACACCTGAGCGGCGAGGCTCTTCGGGTTCTTGATGTTCTGCGCCTCATCGAGCGCGACGATGTGCCACTCCTGCTCGCGCATCACCTCGGCATCGCGCACGAGCAGCGGAAAGCTCGTCACGACGAGATCATACTGCTTCAGGAACTTGAAATCGCTCTTCCGGCTCTGTCCGTGCATCAGCAGCAAGCTCAGCGTCGGCGTGAACTTGATCGATTCGTTGATCCAGTTCCGCAAAACGCTCGTCGGGGCCACGATGAGGCACGGGTGCTCCATGCGGCCGCTTTCCTTCTCGATGAGGATGTGCGTGAGCGTTTGCAGCGTTTTGCCCAGGCCCATGTCATCGGCCAAAATGCCGTGCAGGCCGAACTCGCGCAGGAACTGCATCCACGAGGCCCCTTCGCGCTGATAATCGCGCAAACTGGCCTTCAGCGACTTCGGCGGCTCGATGAGCGTGATGCGCTGAAAGTTCTCCAACTGCTGAGAAAGCGCCGAAAGTTCCGCCGGAGCACGAATTGGCAATCCATCGAGTGTGGCGAGCTGGGCGGCGCGGAGCTTGTCGAGCTGCAGTTTGCCGTCTTTGCGCACCGGACGGGTCGAAAGCAGCTCATCAAAGAAGCGCAGCAGCACCAAAAGCCGCTCCGCAGGCACGGAGAGCACATCATCGCGATCGCCGCCGAGCGAGAGCAGGAAACGCTGGTCGAGATTCTTCTCCAAAACGGCCGCAGTGAGCCCTTGATCGATGCAATCGACCAACAGCGGCACCAGCGAGATGCGGCGGCCTTCGATGTCCACGCCGAGATCGAGCGAAAACCAGTCCTTGCCGCCTTTGTCGCCTTGCAGGTCGCTGAACCACTCGTCTTCGCCTGCCTCGTGAATTTGGAAGCCGATGTCCTCCGCCACTTCGACACGCCAGCCGCTTTCGCCGAGCTTCTTCGTCTGCTCTTGAAGGAACTGCGCCCAAAACAAGGCCTGATCGCCATGAATGGCCATGAAGCCCAGCGTGGACTCCTCCGCCTTCGCGCCCGGCATCGCCTCGGCGAAGGGTTTGAGGCCCAGCGATGACAAATCGGTCAGCAGCAAGCGCTCGGAGCGCAGATTGCGCACGACGGTGTGTTTTGTGCCGTCTTCGTCCGTCCACTGATGCGCCGGGCTGCGCACCAGCATCTCAAATCGACGCGGACAGCCATCATACTCCGCAAACGGTTGCGCGATGGCGATGCTGCGCGGCACCCAGCCGCCGATGCCGCGCTTTGCGGTGATCTGCGGCACCTGCGCGGCGATGCGACGCACCACGAGCACCGGTTTCGGCTCCGCTGGCGGCAACTCCTCTTTGATCTCGAGCTCCACGCTCTCGCTTTGTGGTGATGGCGAGGCCTTCTCCTGCACGCGGGCCATCTTCTCGATGCGTTGACGACCTTCTTCGATGTCGAGCATCAGCATCACCGCCGCCGCATGCGGGCAGAGCGATCCCTGCACGCAAGTGCAGTGCGAAGTCATCGCCATCGAGCCATCTTCCCTCAGCCGCAGATGAACGGTGACCGAGGCTGTGTTGAACAAACCCGTGCCCACGCCCGCAATGATCTCCAGCTCACTCTCCGAGCACACATGCACGCCCGCGAGGCCGATATCGCCATGCTTCAGCAAACGACCGCCTTCATCGATTTGCTGGCGGCGGAAGAGCCACAGCCATGACTTCGAACGCACCTGCGCCCAGAGTTTGGGAAATGGGAAACCGCTGAGATCCATCCGATCAGTCTGCTTGCTTCTTCACCGCATCCCATGCCTCGTCCATCTCGGCGAGGCTGAGCTTGCCGAGTTCCTTGCCGTGCTCGCGGAGGTGGGTTTCCATCGCGTGGAAGCGTTTCACGAACTTGTCGTTCGCGGCGGCGAGGGCGGACTCGGACTCGATACCGAGTTTGCGGGCGAGATTGACGACGCTGAAGAAGAGATCGCCGATTTCCTCCTCGATGTGCTTCTTATCGCCGCTTTGCACGGCGGCTTCGAGTTCGGCGGTCTCCTCGCGTATTTTGTCGAAGACCGGCGCGGCGTCCGGCCAGTCGAAGCCGACTCTCGCGGCCTTCTTTTGCAGCTTTTGGCCGCGCATCAGCGCTGGCAGACCGCCGCCGACGCCGTGGAGCATGCCTTCATGCTGCGTGCCTTTTTCCTGACGCTTGATCGCGTCCCACTGGGTGAGCACGGCATCGCTCGTGGCGGCGGTGGTGTCGCCAAAGACGTGCGGATGGCGGCGGATGAGCTTGTCGCACAAACCGTGGGCCATTTGATCGAGATCGAAGGCACCGGTCTCGCTCGCGATCTCGGCATGCAGCACGGGCTGAAGAAGGATGTCGCCGAGTTCGTCGCAAATCTGGGCCGGATCGCCGCCGCGGATGGCCTCAGCGACCTCGTAGGCTTCCTCAATGACATGCGGGATCAGCGACTCGTGCGTCTGCTCCATGTCCCAAGGGCAACCGCCCGGCGCACGCAACCGGTGCACCACATAGCGCAGGCGTGTGAGGGCGTCGGGGTGGTGGAGCATGGTGGCGTCATCGTGCATGGGCGGAGGTAGTTGGGCCGGAGCGAGAGGTCAAGGCTGCGGCGGCTGCCGGGGCTTGCGAAGGACGCCACGGCCCCCCATGCACAACGCATGACGCTGTGGCCATGACACCCGTTTTCCGGTCCTTTTTGAGATGAGTTCTTGGCAAACGGCCCGTTTTCTCCGAACATCACGCCACACGACAACCCAATACCAGCCATGCCGCGCAAACTCAGCCACATCGCCCCGGATTGGTGGGACTACACCACCCTGGACTTCGATCTCATCAACGATGCCGCACGGCTCACGGAGCGCGACCTCCGCCAGCTCTCACGTCCCGGCTTCAAGGTGGTGATGTATGACACGCTGGAGGAGTTCTATCTGGCCGAGGCGCTGGAGTACATCCATGCCTGGCGTCAGGCGACGGCGGACAATCCCACCGGCATCTGCGGCCCGATCGGCCCCACGGAGCAACTGCCGCTTGTGGCCCGACTGATCAACGACCTCGGCATTTCCATCAAGGACGGCCATTTCTGGGGCATGGACGAGTGGTATGACGAGAACACGAAGAAGGAGGTCAGCATGGAGCACCCGCTGTCCTTCGAGCGGGCGGATCGCGAGCTCTGCTTTGACCGCATGCAGAAAAAACTCTGCATGCCGGACTCCCACCTGCATTTCCCGAAGGCCGATGTGAGTGAGTATGTGAAGAGCTGGCAGAGCGGCGTGCGCTGCGTGGTGATGCAGGGCGGCCAGGGCGACATCAAGCATTGGGCCTTCAATGATCCGCCCAAACGGACCGGCAAATGGAAGAACGATCCGCCACCGCCTGCGGAGTATCGCAAGCTGGGCACGCGTATTGTGGATCTGCATCCGGTGACACTGGCGCAGAACGCCCGCACCTCCGGCGGAGGCAACATCACCATGGTGCCGAAGATGGCGATCACGGTCGGTCCCAAAGAAACGTGGATGGCCGAGAAGGTGAGCATCTGGCACGCTGGCATGCATGACAATCCGCTGGGGCAGCGACTTACCGCGCTCATGATCTCGAAGCGCCTGGCGGACAGCTCTGTGCCCATGTCGCTGCTCGCCGATCACCCGAATGTGCAGTTCAACTACTTCCGCGGCGGTCTGGGCCACTGCGAGGTGGAGATGCACTGATCCTGGTTTCATGCCCGGCAGGAACAGCGGCACAGGCGGCGGCTGCGGCAGCCATGGCCCCGCTGGTTCGTCGTGAGGAGAAACTATCGGTTGCTATTCCGTCGAAACAGACGACAGCACGGCCGCACGTTAACCTGATAAAGGCCAAACCAAGTTGCTCATCAGGTTGAATCTTTGGTGTTCTAAATCCGACAACGGAGCTTGCCGATGGCACGACGCAGGCAGCACGGGCCTCAAACGATATGAACACCAAAATGTATGTGGGCAACCTGCCCTTCAGCGCAACCTCCGAGGATATCACCAGCCTGTTCTCCGAATACGGCGGCGTGACCGATGTCTTCCTCCCCATTGACCGCGACTCCGGACGTCCTCGCGGCTTTGCCTTCGTGACCATGGACTCCAGCAACGCAATGGACGCGGCTATCCGTGGCTTGAACGGCAAGGAGTTCGGTGGGCGCAATCTCAGCATCAACGAAGCCCGTCCGAAGGAAGAGCGTCCTTCCGGCGGCTACGGTGGTGGTGGCGGCGGCGGCCGCGGTGGATACGGCGGCAAAGGCGGTGGCCGTGGCGGCTACGGCGGTGGTGGTGGCGGCGGCGGTCGCGACCGCTATTGATCAATCACTCCATCGGTTTCCCTGTGGCGCTCTGTGATCAGAGCGCCATTTTTTATTCCACCATCCCTGCCGTGATCATGCCGCCGCTGATGTCCCGCGCATCAAAGCCGTGCTGCTGGAGCAGGCGCACCGCGTAGTAGGCACGCTGGCCGACGCCGCAATAGACGTGCAGGGGCCTGTCCTTCGGCAGTTCGCTGAGGCGGTCACGGAGCTGGGGCAGCGGAATGAGCACCGCGCCGTCCGGGTGGCCTTCGGCGAATTCATCCTCGTCACGCACATCGAGCAGGAAGGTACCTTCCGGCAGCGCGTTCCAATGTGAGAGCGGCAGATCGCCACGCAGATGATTTGCGGCGATGAAGCCCGCGTAGTTCAGCGCGTCCTTGGCACCGCCGAATTGCGGGGCGTAGCAGAGTTCGAGTTCCTCCAAGTCGAAGACCGTGCCGCCTTTCTGGATCAAAGCGGAGACGACATCCACCTTCCGCGCCGCATCGGCCATGCCGACGGCTTGCAAGCCTAGAAGGCGGCCATCGGGCTTCGCAAAGAGCACCTTCAGGTGCAGCGTCTGTGCGCCGGGGTAGTAGGCGACGTGGTGCTTCGGGTGCAGATACACCTTTTCGTAGTCGGTGATCCCGGCGCGGCGCAGTGACTTCTCGGTGGCACCAGTCTGAGCCACGGCGAGGTCAAACAAGCCGCAGATCGCCGTGCCCTGCACGCCACGGAAGGCGCTGTCCCGTCCAGCGATGACATCAGCGGCGATCCGGCCCTGGCGGCTCGCGGGACCTGCGAGGGCGAGCAGAATTTCGGTGTCAGTAACGACGTCGTGCACCTCCACGGCATCGCCGATGGCGAGGATGGCGGGATCACTCGTGCGCATCTGCGCATCGACGGAAATACCACCGCGCTGGCCGAGAGTAAGCCCGGCGGCCTTGGCGAGTGTTGTTTCCGGTCGCACGCCGAGGCCGAGGATGACGAGATCGGTCTCGATGGCATCATTGACGACGAGTTGGCCGTTTTTCGCGGCGATGCCGGTCAGCGGTGTATTCAGCCGGATGTCGATCCCGTGCTTTTGCAGGTGCTTTTTCAGCGGCGCGGTCATTTCCGTGTCCATCGCGGGCATGAGCTGCGGTCCAGCCTCGACCACAACGACCTCCAAACCGAGGTGGCGGAGGTTTTCGGCCATTTCGAGCCCGATAAAGCCTCCACCAGCCACGACGGCATGCTTGGCACTTTTTTGCGTGATCCAGCCGCGAATCTCCCGCGTGTCGGGAATGCTGCGCACGCTGAAAACACCCGGCAAATCGAGCCCCGGCAGCTCTGGCCTGATCGGAGTTGCTCCAGGCGAGAGCACGAGCACATCGTAGGCGTCTTCAAACTGTTCGCCGGTGAGCAGATTCTTCACCATGACCGTTTTGGCCTCACGATGGATGGCCGAAACCTCATGATGCACCTTCACACCGATGCGAAAACGGCTGTGGAAGAGCTGTGGCGAGGCGAGCAGCAAGCTCGCCTCCTCCGGGATCACGCCGCCGACATGGTAGGGCAGCCCGCAGTTGGCAAAGCTCACGAAGGGGCCGCGATCATACACGGTGATGCTCGCGTGCTCGTCGAGACGGCGCAGTCGTGCCGCGCAGGAGGCTCCACCGGCCACGCCGCCGACGATGATGACTTTGGGGGATGTTTTCATGAGAAATTCATTTCAGCGGCACCGTGGAGCATGTCCGCATGCCGCGCAGGATGCGGTGGGTGCACTGCTCGAAGTGGGCGAGGATCTCGTCCGCGTTGGCACCGGCGGGGAGGTGGGCGTGGGCACTCACGGGCTTGGAACTGAGGCCCTCGAACATTTGCAGCACCTCCGTGAGGCTGTGAAACAACTGCGCCTCCTGCTCGGCCTCTGGTAGCATGACGAAAGCTAGATTGAGCAGCCAGCGGCCGTCTTTTTGCAGGATGAAGCGCTGCATCTTGAAGGTGCTGCTGCCGGGAGCGTAGCCTTCCTGCCGCACGAGATACGGTCCGTGGCCACCTGGGCCCCAGGCGAGGTTCATCACCTCACAGCGGGCGGCGTCATTGCAGATCACGGGCATGGCTCAGGTGAAAAGGATGTGCGTGCCGGCTCCGGCGGACTCGTTGTAGAAATCACCCACGGTCAGCACGCCATCGACGCGGTCCATGAGGTCCTCCTTCTTCAGCTTGAACATATCCATCGCCAGCTTGCAGGCGAAGATCTTGCCGCCGGAGTCGGAGATGAGCTCCAAAAACTCACGCACTGGCGGGATGTCGAGCTTCTCCATCTCCTTGTTCATGAGGTGCGTGGCAAAGGCCGACACGCCGGGAATCGCGCCCATCCAGGTGGGAAACGGCATCGTCATGGGCAGGCCGAGCATGGGCATGGCCATGTTCAACGCGGAATTGCCCACGGTGGACACCTTGAGGCTGTCGAGCGTTTTGTTCGCCAGCGCATTCAGGCCAAAGAAGGTGAAGAACAGCGAGGCCTCGATGCCCTCCATGCGGGCGCCATTCGCCATGATCAGCGCGGGGTAAATCCCATCCAGCGAGCCTCGGCTCACGATGATGGACATCTTTTTCACGGGTTGTTTGTCGTCGGTCATACTTTTGTTCTCGGTTTGGGGTTCTCAGTTCTCAGTTGGGGCGATCGCGGAGGCTGCTTAACCGGGAACCGGGAACAGAGAACCGCGAACGGTTTCAAATGCATCCCACCGGCTTCGGGATGCCGGCGATTTTGGAGGACTTCTTCAGCGGGCCCCCGGGGAAGAGATCATAGAGCTCCTTCGTGGTCACGACGCCGCTCTTGCCCATGCTTCGAATGGTCAGCGCCGCGCCTTTGGCCTGCTGCTCACGCAAATAACGCACGACCTTCATGTGGCCGTCGCCGAGTGCGCCGATGCCCTCCTCCACCGCGATGGCGGCGGCGATTTGCTCGTTCCATTGCGACATGTCCGTGAGATAGCCTTCTTCGTTCACGTCGATTTCTGTTCCTGCGATGTTTTTTTTCATGGTGGTTGGTCTATAGGGTTCAAAAAGAGGTTCACGAATCACTCGTCACGCATCACGCAGCGGGCTTTTTCTTCTGGCGGCTGATTCCCGGCATCGGCCAGGCTTTGAGAAGCACATTCCAATACATATGACGGAAGGCGAGCTTGCCGAGGTGGTTGAGGCGGGACTCCTCCAGCAGCTTCATGGGGCCGAAGGCGAAGGGGAAATTCCCCTCGTGCGGCTCATGCTCGTAATTGAAGTCGATGAGCAGCGCCTTGCCGTTGCCGGATTCGATGAAGCAATTCGAGTGACCGTCGAATTCCTCCTTCAGCGGCTCGCCTTGGATGTGGCGCATGACGTTGTCGGCGAGTGTTTCGCTCTCAAAGTGCGCCACAGAGCCCGCTTTCGATGCGGGGACGTTCGTCGCGTCGCCGATCACAAAGACATCCGGGTGTTGGAGCGATTGCAGCGTGTGTTTGTGCGTCGGGACGAAGTCGAGGTCGTCACCGAGGGCGCTGCGGCGCACGGCCTCGTCGCCCATGTTTGTCGGCGTCGTCACCAGCAGGTCGTAAGGCACCTCGCGACCGTCAAAGCACACCAGTTTGTCGTTTTCCTGATCCACACGCTCCGCCACGAAGTCGGTGACGAGCTCGATGCGCTTGTCTGTGAGCAGGTGGCCGAGCTTTTTCGAGGCTTTCGGTTTGGTAAAGGCCCCGGAGAGCGGCGTCACATAGGTGAGCGTGACCTTCTCGCGGATGCCGCGTTCGCGGAAAAAGGTGTCAGCGAGGAAAGTGAACTCCAGCGGAGCCACCGGGCACTTGATCGGCATCTCATTGATGTGCACCACCACGCGGCCGCCGGTGAAGTTTTGGAGCTTCTCCCGCAGCGCCTTGGCACCATCGAGCGTGTAGAAGTCATGCACGTTCACGCGCCACTTCGGACCCAGCATGCCCTCGGTCTCCTCCGGTGCCGTGCGGCAGCCGGTGGCGACGATGAGCACGTCATACTTCACCTTTCGACCATCCTTCAGCGTCACCGCATGGTCCTGCGGCGTGATTTGGTCCACCTCCGCCTGCACGAAATCGACGCCGCTTGGCATGAAGTCCCGCGTCAGGCGCACGATCTGGCTTTCGTCGTAGATGCCGAAGGGCAGGAAGAGAAAGCCCGGCTGGTAGAGGTGCTTGTCAGAGCGATCCACCACCGTCATGCGCCAATCCGATGCGGGCAGGCGACGGCGAAGATGGTTGGCCATCATGGTGCCCGCGGTGCCGCCGCCGAGGATGAGGAGGTGTTTGCTCATGGTTGTGGAAAGGTTGTCTTGCAAGACGACTATATGAGCGTATGCGTATATGCAAGATTTAACTCCAACCCGATTTTGTCATCCATGAGCGCCTCTCTCGAATCCGACGCCCGCGGCATCATCCTGCCCTGTCCCGCCTGTGGCACCGCGAACCGCATCGCCTACGCCAAAGCCGCCTCACAGGGCCGATGCGGCACCTGCAAGGCCGATCTACCCTTCGTTTCCTCGCCGGTCGAAATCAGCGACATCGAGGCCTTCGCCGCCCTCGTCAGCCAGAGCCCCATCCCTGTGGTGATCGACTTCTGGGCACCGTGGTGCGGTCCCTGCCAGATGATGGCACCGGAGTTTGCCAAAGCGGCCGCACAAGCCGCTGGCGAGGCTCTTTTCGTCAAAGTGAACACCGACGAGCAGCCGCAGATCGCCGG
>NZ_JACSRD010000172.1 GCF_014879935.1 Prosthecobacter sp. | reverse complement strand
GCGAACTCAACCTCGCCCGCGTGAAGTGGCGCAAGGCGAATGGGTTGGTGAAGGGGTGAGGGATTTGCGAGCACGCGACTGGCAGCGACGGCACATTGACGGCATCCGTTTTGTTGGCAATTTGTCGGCATGATACGAACTCAGATCCAACTGCCAGATGAAGTCTTTGCCCGGGCCAAGAAGCTGTGCGATGCCCGGGAGATTTCCATGGCTGAGCTTGCCCGTCGTGGCATTGAATACATCCTCACGGTCTATTCCGTGCCTGCAAAAGGCCAAGCCGAGTGGCAGCCTCCCAAGCCCCGCAAACTTGGCTGGAACGGTCTCACGGATGAACAGCTCAAAGCGGAGGTGCAACTTAGCACGGCAGAGCTTGCGCTGCGGAAACGCTGACGGCCATGTTGTCCATCGACACCAACATTTTGTTTCATGCCTTCAATGCGGACTCTCCAAGTCACGCGGTCGCACTTGCATGGATCACCTCCATCCAAAACGTCGATGACGTGGCCATCTCCGAGTTCATTCTCGCCGAGTTGTATGGCCTGCTGAGAAATCCTGCCATCTTGAAACAGCCGCTGTCAGGCAAGGATGCCGTCGAAGTCATCCAGACCTATCGACAACATCCGCGCTGGCGGCTGATCGGCTATCCCACCGAAAGCCGGAGCCTGCACGATATGCTCTGGCAGCGCGCCGCCGACAAGACCTTCGCCTTCCGCCGCCTCTACGATGCCCGCAGCGCGATGAGCATGACGGCTCAAGGAGTCACCGACTTCGCCACTGCCAACGTGAAAGACTTTCAAGGGCTTGGCTTCCGCAAGGTCTGGAATCCGCTGAATCCATAGGCTTAGCCTTACTCGCTTTGCCTTTCCCTTCACAGAATACTGGGTCACCGACGGCTCCTGGTGCCCCAAAACCAACACCAGCGAACTCAACCTCGCCCGCGTGAAGTGGCGGAAGGCGAATGCGCTGGTGAAGGAGTGAGTAATGCGACGAAACATTCCATCGCCTCGTTTGCGGTGGTGCCACTCATTGCGCTGCACGCGCTTCATTCAGCATCTGCTCAAGGCCGCAGCGCCTGCACGGCCTCTGGCGCGGCGAGCATGCGACCGCCTTCGTGGGCGATGCCGGGTGTCTCGACTTTCCGCCACGCAAAGGGCCAGCCGCGCTCTTTGGCGAGCTTTTCAGATGCCTCGAAGCACGCCCGACCTCGCGCGAGCCGATGCGGACCTTGCAGCTTCGCCGCAGAAGAGTTGTCGAGGCTTTGATGCTTCGGATCGTTGTCCGCCGTGCCGAGGTAGATCGTCAACGGCGCGGCGAGATAGCGTTTCAATCCCTCATCACCGCCCAGACTGGCAGGCAGACCACCAAAGCCGTAGCCGCCGCTCATCTGCTCGTTCGGAAACAGATGCGTGCCCGGATTCGCCGCCACGATGCGCAGCGCCTCATTTGGCTGAAACGCCGCGAACCGCTCTGCAAACTGCCCGCCCGCCGAGTGCCCGATGCACAGGTAAGGCCACGCGGGCTTCTTCTCGGCCGCTCGCAGCATCTCGATCACCTTCAGCACCTTCGGAAAGGTCCACTCCGACTTGGGCTTCAGCGTGCCGTCCTTCGACACCACATTGCCGCGCAGATAGGCATCACCGGGAAAACGCTTCTCATCAAACAACGGCGCAGCCACCACATAGCCCTGCGCATCCGCCAGCGGCACCGCCCAGTCGCGGTAATCCTCCGCGTTGCGATTCTTCCCATGAAAAACCACCAGCAGCGGCCCATCGCGATACTTCGCCGGCTTGTAAGTGAAGACCTGGATGGCCACACCACCCGCCTCACACTCCACACGACTCTTTCCCACCGGCAAAGGCACCGCATCCGCCGCGCTCGCGACTTGGACGGCCAAAAGACCAAGCAGTAGGATCAAACGTTTCATGAGCGGAGGTTAGGCGGAAGCGTGGCTTTCTGACAAGGGCTGTATCACGAACTCGGAACGCTTAGCTACTCCTTCACTTGCCCCACAGCTTCGCGAACTTCTCGGTGACGTGGAAGTCGTCTTTGCCGGTGGGCGAGAAGGCGGTGCGCTCGGCTTTGCCACCGCGGAGGCGGGTGCGGCCGAGGTTGAAGTGCCAGGGGAAGAGGTCTTTCGGCTGTGCGCCGTCGATGCCTTTGGTGGGATCGAGGGTGAAGGCCTCCGCGCCGACGATGGGGAGGCGCATTTCGATGCTCCAGTGGTCAGTGCCGCGATGCACGGCGACTTGCGCCCCGCTGGTCCAGTTCACGCCTTTGCCGCCGGGAGCGCGGTCGAGGTCATAGACGGCCCCAGCGGGATTGATGGAGATCTCGTAGTAGCTGCGCGAGGTCGTCTCGATGAGCAGCGTGACGTGATCGCCTTCCAGCAGCTTGGGATCGTCGTTTTTCGTGGTGCTGCTTTGCAGGCCCTTCATGTCCGGCTCCTGACAAACGATGCCGATGTGCAAAGTGCTGCCATCGCGTTGAATCTGGAAGCTGCTACCCGCCTTCGGCTGCGGGTCCTGTGGACGTAGCTTGATGAGCGGCGCGATGCGCACGGTGCCCCAGTAGGCTTTGTCCACGTTGCCATCGAGCGGCTTGCTGCCGAGCGGTTTGGCGCCCGTGTTGACGGTTTCGAGCATGCGGTAGTCGAGATCGGTCTCGCGCTTGCGGCTGAGTTGCACACGCAGAGCCTCCAGCGGCTTCATGGTGTCGGCGATCTGCTGAATGCGACGACCAGGAAGGCTCGCGTGATCAGCGGCGGCCTTCGCTTTGGCCAGAAGATCGAACGACTCGCCGATTTTGACCGCGTCGGTGCTCATGTGCATCCAGTTGGCCTCCGCGTGGGAGATGAAAGCCTTCATCTCCTCGGCGGCGGGGCCGTAGTAGCTCGTGCAATAGTCCGCGAGCATCGCATTCACGTCCTGATTCGCATCCCAGTAGAGCCGCGCGGTGACGTAGAGATTGAAGTGCTCGATGGCGAGGTCGTGGTAGCCGAACGACTGCTCCTGGCCTGCGGGATGCGCGTAAATTTCGACCTGCTCGCCGAGGCTGACGCCTTTGAGCTCGCGCAGATCGCGGCTGATCTGCTTCGTGTAGTAAACCGGGCGTCCGGCCTGCTCCGGGCGTGCATTCGTGCTGAAGTCCCACGTGATGTAGTTGCCCGGTGACAGCTTTTTGAGCCAATCGGCCCGCCATTGCCTGCGCTCATTCCATTTGGCTTCATCCCAAAACTCCTGCCGATGATGCACGTCGATCAAAACCAGGTTGGGGCTCAGTTTCTCGATCTTCTCCGGAGCTTGCCTGTAGGAACTGTAGGCGAGGGCGCTCACGAGCCGGTCGGGATGGCTGCGATGCACTTCCTGCGCCACGCGGTTCAAGTAGCCGAACACATGATCCGACATCGTGCCGCTCCATCCGCGCTGCGGTGTGAGCTGTGCCTTCCACGCGGGATCATCGCCTTCGAGACCGCCGTAGCCATCCACGAGGTCGATGTTGTGCATCGGCTCGTGGAAGTGATCAAACATCGCGCGAACATGCTTCACCTGTTTCTCAAAGAGCATCGGCGAGAGCAGGTTCGGCACGCCATCGCCTTTGTGGGTGGTGTCACGCTTGCCGTCGATGCTCAGATACATCTCGGGATGCGCTTTCTTCATTTCCTCGCGCTTGATGACAAACTTCATCCCATGGCAAAGCTGCGGAAAGCCCGCGATCTCCGCGCCGAAGTTCACGCCGAGCCGCAGATTCCACAGCGCCCGGTCGCCGATGCCCGTGTGCTGCGTGTAGTAAACAAAGCGCCGCAGCCCGAAGTCCGGCGTCACCGTGCGCTCCACCTTCGGCAGCGCGATGGTCGACACCTTCGGCACCACCTCGCCGATCTCCCCCGGCGCGAACCACCGGCAACCAAGACCGCGCAGGAACTCGTTCACCGCATTGAAGGTGCCCGCGTCATCGGTCATCCACACATCGAGCTCCGGATGGTAGAGCTGATACAGCTCGCTCGCCGTGTTCCAAAACGTGTCGCCGGTGATTTTGTCCCATTCGGCATTCACGCGAGCCGCTTCGTTCTTGTCGCGCTTTCGTCCCCACGGTTCGATCGGCACAAAGTCCTTGTCCGCGCCCAGCAGCGCCAGCCAGTCCTTGCCCGATGCCATGCGAAACGCGCTGTGCTTGAGGCTTTGGGTGGAAAGGCCCAGTTCGTCGGTGAAACGGCTCATCCCAACAAAAATCGCCGTTTTGCCCGCCGTGCGCTCCGTGACGACTGGCAGCGTCGCGCCTGACATTTTCGCGACGGTGCTTTGCAGCTCCTTGGCGGCCAGTTTGGTCATCCGCGCCGGTTTTTCGGCGATGACGATCTCTGCCAGCGGTTGGCCGTTTTCGACGAGGAAGGTGTCAGCGGCGTGGAGAGGAGAAAGCAGGAATGCGAGCGCGAGGACGGAGAAAAAGGGCTTCGGCATGGTGGAAAGGAGTCGGGGGAATCTCAATACTTCCCAACTGAGGCATTATTGTCGGGATTGTGTAAATGGGAATGCAGGACAGGCTAACTGAACCACCTTGGGCTCCATGCGCCTCCTCATCATCGACGACGACACCGAGCTCTGCCAGCTCGTGGCCGATTACCTCAAGCCCATGGGCTTCGAGGTCGAAATGGAGCACGATGGCGAGCGCGGAGCTGATCGCGCCACCTCCGAGCCATGGGCCGCCATCATTCTCGATGTCATGATGCCCGGCTGCGATGGCTTTGAGGTCCTCCGCCGCATCCGCGCGAAGTCCAAAGTGCCCGTCATGATGCTCACAGGCCGCGGTGAGGAGGTGGACCGCATCGTCGGTCTCGAACTCGGTGCCGACGACTACCTGCCGAAGACTTTTTCCTCCCGCGAGCTCCTCGCCCGCCTCCGTGCGGTGTTGCGGCGCACCGGTTGGATCGCCGAAAGCTCCCCGCAGGCTCCCATCAAGGAACTCGTCATCGGCGAGCTGCGCATCAATCCCGAAACGCACGACGTTGTCCTCGGCGACCAGCCCGTGCAGCTCACGCCTGCCGAGTTCGGCCTGCTTTTGTCACTCGCGAAGGCCCACGGCCGCGTCAAAACCCGCGAGCAGCTCATTGAAGAAGTCGCCGACCGCGAATGGGACGTCTTCGACCGCGCCATCGACATGCACATCTCCACGCTGCGCAAAAAACTCGGCGATGACCCGAAAGATCCGCGCTTCATCAAAACCGTGCGTGGTTACGGCTACCAACTCGTGACTCCCAGTAACCGGGCCATTCCTGGCCCGGCTCAATGACGGGGCAGGAATGCCCCGAATACTTTATGAGCCGCCTCAAACTCCCGCTCTACGGCAAGATCCTCTCGTGGTTCGCCCTGAACCTCGCCGTGCTGGCGCTGCTCTTCTTTTTCTTCCTCAAAGCACAGTTCCGCCTCGGTCTCGATTGGATGCTCTCCGGCGAGCCCGGCGACCGCATCGCCGCCATCGGCGACACCGTCAGCGAGGAGTTCTCGCGTGTGCCGGAGTCCGAGTGGCCCGCCCGATTGACCGACTACGATCAAAAACACGGCGTCACCTTCGGCCTCTTCAACAGCCGCGGAGAGCAGGTCTTTGGCCAAAGCATCACGCCTCCGCCCGAGGTCATGCCGCGCCTCATCGACCGCCGTCCGCCGGGCGAGCAACAGCCACGCCGCCCTCAGCGACCTGTTTCCAAACGTCCCGCCGATGCACCGCCAAAGCCGCGCTTCATGATGCGTGCAGGCGATCCCGCACGTTACTGGGCCGGCGTTCATCTCGATCTGGTCACGCAGGATGGCAGCTCGCTCTCGCTCGTCATGGTTTCCGACACCATCAGCGGCGGCGGCCTCTTTTTCGACCTCTGGCCCTGGCTCGGACTCGCCGGAGCCGCGCTCGTCGTTTCCGCGTTGCTCTGGATGCCCTTCGTTCGCGGCATCACCGGCTTTATCGGCACGCTCAACACTGCTGCTGGCCGCATCGCGCATGGCAAATTCAACGAACGCATCGAAAAAGGACGCAGCGACGAACTCGGCGAACTCTCCACCTCCGTGAACGCCATGGCCGCGCAGCTCGGCGACTACATGCGCGAGCAAAAACGCATCACTGCCGATGTCGCGCACGAGCTGTGCAGCCCCATCGCGAGAATGCAGATGGCCCTCGGCGTCGTCGAGCAGCGAGGCACCCCCGAGCAGGCCAATTACCTGCAAAAACTCGACCGCGAGCTCCAGCACATGGCCAAGCTCGTCGAAGAGGTCCTCGCCTTCTCCAAAGCCGAAACCATCCCCGACCGCGAAAGGCCTGAGGCCATCGATTTGCGCGAATTACTCCAAAACATCCTTGCCCGCGAAGCCCCCGAAAACGGCCTCAAACTCGAAATCGGCGACATCCAGCTCCACAGCCTCCGAAACGCCCTCGACCGCGGTATTGGCAACATCGTCCGCAACGCCATCCGCTACGCCAAAGACATCGAAATCACCGGCAAAGCCGAAAACCGCCGCGTCCTCATCCAAATCGCCGACCGCGGCCCCGGTGTGCCTGAAGAAACACTAACACGCCTCTTCGAACCCTTCTACCGCCCCGAAGCCGCCCGCGGCCGCACCACCGGCGGCAGCGGCCTCGGCCTCGCCATCACCAAATGCTGCATCGAAGCCTGTGGCGGCACGGTGACCGCACGAAATCGCGAAAGCGGCGGGCTTGTGGTGACGGTGGATTTTCCGACTGACTGCCGGTGATGGGAGTTCGTCACTTGGCGTCTTTCAACTTGGCCAGCATCTGCAGCAATTGTTCTGTCAGAATCACACTGGCATCCTCCTGCACGACGTTCGTGCCGATCCAAGTCTCGTACCCACCGAGCTTGTGATGCTCGGGCGTGGGCAGGTAACCGTGGCGTCCGTTGGCGAGGCCGATGACCATCGTCTGCGGAAACGGGCTGCGCTTCTTCAGATCGAGCCCGATTTCGACGAAGGTCTCGAACGGAATGGCGCAGACAGCGAGATCGCCGATGCGGATGGCCTGGATCTTCACGGTGATGGTTTCTTCAGGCCTCTGGGCGGCACTGACCACGCTGCCGGCGTAGTTTTGCGCGAGACGCGGCAGTTTTTCGATCTCTGCCTTGTCTTTGATGGCCAGCACAGCCCAGGCTTCCTTCACGTCGTTCTCGGCGGGCCGTCGATACTTCAAGGTCACCTCGCGTTGCAGCATTCCCAGCGGCACGTCATTGCGGTGCTTGTCGATCTTTCTCATGGCGAACCACGTAGTGTCGGCGGCCTTCTGCGCCACGATGCGGATCTGCTCAAAGGGCTCACGCGGCGGTCGCGTGACGGTGAAGGGGACGTTGTTGATGTCGCCCGAGGTGCCGTTCGACATCATGGCGACCAACTTGCCATTCCCACGCACGCGTGAGGGCATGAGGCGGGCGAACTCGCCGTAGTAGTCCGCGGAGACCTCGCCCGACGGGGCACCCCCGACGTAGTGGAGGGAGTAGTTCGCAAACACGGCCATTTGCATGCGCTTCGCGTCCTGCACGGAGATCACGGTGATGTCAGGGTCGGTCGGGCCGGCGGGATGGTCGAGCACGTCCGGGTTCGTGCCGGGATTCATTTTCACCTGGTCCATTTTGCCGAAGGGATTCAGCGGCATCTTGCCCGGTTTCAGAAACCAGCGGCGGTTGAAGACCTCATCCGGCAGTGGATGAGCCGCAGCACCGACACTGGCAGGTTTCAGCTCCGCATGGGCCTGGATGATGGATTGTGCCACGCCTTCGACAAAACGCTGTCGATAGGCCGCCGCGGCAGGGGTGCGTGTGTTCAGCGAGGAGCCGCTGTGCGTGTGGGTGGAACTGATGAGCATCTTCTCCGTGGGAATGCCGGTTTGGGCGGAGGCGATGCTCTTCGCCTCATCCAGCACGTCCGGTCCTGCGCCGAGATTATCGACGACGACCATGGCGAGCGTAGTCCTGCCGTCCGCGAGCACCAGGGCGCGCGCATGCAGCGGATCGTGCGCCTTTTCGGCCATGTTCGCGCTGAAGCCGCCGGGCATGTTCAGCGGGAACTGCTGCGGTGTGATGTCCACTGCTGAGGCGCCAGCCCGCAACGGGGCCGTTTGTGCGGGAAGAGAGGCGGTCGGGAGGGAAAAAACGGCAGCAAGGGCGGGCAGGAGAAATCTCATGTCTCTCAAACGGAAGCACATGCCCCGTTTTCAATCGCATCCGGGGCAAAGTTCCCGGGAGTGTGCCTGGTCAGCTCACCACGTGGGCTTTTGCCGAGATCTGGTCGGCCAGTGTGACGAGCTGCTGCTTCAGTGTGGTGACTTTCTCACGCTGGCTGCGTTCCTCCAGCTCTCCGCGCTTCAAGCGTGCTTCGAGGAGCTCCAGGCGGGCTTCGTTCTGGCGGATCTTGTCTTCGAGAGCCTTGTCCTGTTCTTTGAGCGCGGCATTGGCCGGCGAGACACCGCGTGAACGGAGTGTCGTGAGACCGGGGCGTGCATGAAGCGATTCCGCCTGGGCTGCCGCGAGCGGCGCTGGGAGATCGTCCGCGTGGTCCGCCGTCCCTGCTGCACGGTGCGAAAGGGGCGGCGGCATCACGGCACGCGCTCGTGGTGAGAGCAGGTGGCGAAGCCCCGCCATCGAGACCTGGATGTCATTGCGGATGTTCCGTGCTTCCAGCGAATCCTCCGGAAGACCGGCCAGACGCGACTGGCACTCGCTCATGCGTTCATTCCAGGCGAGGAGCGCCGCGAGACGGCTCTCCGTGCCGACGAGCTCCTGGAGGACGCTGGCGAGGCGCTCCTCGTGCACCTGCCGTTGCGAGGCGTGGTCCTTTTCCACCGCATCCACCAGCGAATGCAGTTCGTCGTAGCGGTCGCGGCGGTTTTTCTCCGCCGCCACGAGCACCTCGATGCGTGCTTTCGTGTCACGTTCCTGCTGATGCAGGGCGACGAGCAGGCTCTCCAGCTCCTGTTTTTCCTGCAAGGCCGCATCCCGGGTGCGCTGCTGGACTTCCAGCGTCTCACGACTGGCGATGACCTCCTGGGCCAGTTTTGCGTGCTGTTCACGCGTTGTGGCCAGTTGGGCCGAGGTCTCGGTCAGTTGCTCGCGGGTGAGATCGAGTCTGGGTGACAGGTCTGCAAAGCTGCCTTCCACAGCGGCCAGCTTTTCCTGGGTTTCCGCCAGAATGCTTGCGGCCAGTGCCTCCTCACCCAGGGTCGTTTCGAGGCGGGTGGAGACCACAGCGGCGCGGTAAATGGTGGCCTGCAGCTTGTGCTCGAGATCGGCCAGTTCAGCCTGTGCGGCGGTGGCGTTTTCGGTGAGTGTCGCGATTTGCCGCGCGAGGGCACTCCGCTTCGATTCTTCGAGGCCGAGTTGTTCCTGACAGCGCTGGATCTGCCCGTTCAAGGCGGCGATGCGTGCGTCAGCCTCCCGTTCCACCGCAAGCTGACTGGCAATCACTTCCGCAAGACGGGTGAGTTCCTGCTCGCGGTCGGTGATTTCATGGCAGCGGCCATCGAGCTCTTCCTGCCGCGCACGAAGGAGCCCCTCATGCTCCCTGAGTGCCAGACGCACGTCATCCAATGAGGTGCGTGTCCCGGCCAGTTCACGGGCCGCCTGTGCCAGCGCAGCCTCCGTGGTGTGCAGGGCCGCCTGGCGGCTGCCAAACAGATCCTCCAGGCAGCGGATGGTGGTCTGCAACTGCGACTGCTTTTCCTGCTGAGCTGCCACGACGGGCGCGAGACTGCGCTGGAAGGCTTCCAGCTCGTCCAGCGATCGCCGGGCGGTGACGATTCGTTCATCCAAGCTTTGAGATTCGTCCCGGGAAAGGACCAAGCGCGACTCGGTCTCGCCCAACAGGCGGGCGGCCTCACCCTGGGCTTGGCATGCCTCGGCGGTGGCCTGGCGGGCCGTCTGCTCCTCACGTTTGAGCCGGGTGATCTCTGTTTCGAGCGCGGACTGGGTTTGTTCCAGGCCATCACGGCTCAAAGCGAGGTCTTCGCAGGCGGTGACGAGCGCCGCATGCTGGTCGGACACGCGCACATGCCGCTCGCAGGCCTGGGTGAGGCGGGCTTCTGAAAGCAGGAGTTCCTGGGTGCGGGCGGCCAGCTCCGTTTGGATCTGCGCCCGCTGCTGTTGCGCCTCCGCCAGCATTTCTCCCGCGGCATCGAGTTCTGCGAGCGCGACGTTCGCTGAATCCGATGTCCGGCTCAAAAGCTCCCGCGCAGCCGTCGTCTTCTCGCCCAGCGTCTGGAGGTGCGCCTCCTCGACAGCCCGGCGTCCGCTGAGGTCCTGCAGGGCGTTCAGCGCCTGCTCCTTCCGGATGGCCAGCGCATGCAGTTCCTGGCGCAGCGCCGATTCCATGGTCTGGAGGCGGTGCACCTCGGAGGCCATCTGCTGATGATGACTGGTGACACGTTGCAGTTCGGTGGAAACCCGGTCGTGATGCGCGGAAATGAGCCCCAGGCTCTGCAGGCGCTCCTCGTGCTGAAGTTCGGCGTCACGCACTGCGGCTGTGACCTCCGCGAGGCGCCCCAGGGGAAGTTCGGAGGCCAGTGGAACCTGCAATTCACGACCATTGTCGAGGACGAAGGCAAGCTTGGTCATAAGGCGCGGCGTTGGGTTTAAAAAATTTAACCTGATTAACTATAAAGCAGATCATTTATTTTGTAAATTTTAAATATTTTCCTGTCGGAATGAGGGTCTCTTTAGAATTTTCGGCCCCAGAACAGCCCTCTGAGCCCGCCGACAGTTATTCCTGCGGACCTTTGCCCGTGATTGATTCCACCTGAACGCCCACAGCGGAGTCATGCGCGGCCAGGGCTGCCCGCAGTCTGGCGGGATCATGGCCCAGCCGGCCCACCAGTGCCTGAGCGATGGCGAACGCAGAGTCAAAGCGGCCATTGTCATCCGCATCGACCCAGATCGGGTTCGTGGCACCGATGACGCGAGGCGTGAAGAGCTTGCTGCTGGGCTGATACGGCCGTGGGATCTCCCAAAACGCCTCTGTCACTCCGGGGCCGGTAGCGATGGCCACCAAATGAATGTCATGCGCCGGTTTGGGCACCTTCCACATGACCCTGGCCTTTTCTCCAGCGCGGCCGGGGTCTGCGAGAGCCTGTTCCCGGATCAGGATGCCATTTGCGAACAGCTCCAGCCGGTCTGTCTTGACCCAGGAAGGCCCGCTGACCGTGATTTCGACCTCCATTCCATTCCCCAGGCCGTAGGCTGTGTCGCCGACGCCTGACCGCCCATTCACCTTCATCGTCGTCAGGAGGCCAAGGCTCACCAGAAGGCGGCCCTCGTGGTAACTGCGCCACACTTCGTCGAGATCGAGCTGCGCGGGATTCTGGTCCTTCGCCGCCACATAGGTCCGTCCCTGGCCAAGGATGAAGCGATTCACATCGTGCGAGTCGCTGGAAGCCACCGCCGTGATGCGGTGGCCACGGTTCAGCAGCGCGAACCAGTCCCGGAACAGCAGATGAATGTCCGACTGCATCGCCGCCGAGGTCACCACCTCCATGGCGTCGATCTTCAAGGCGTCTGCCTGCCGGTGTTTGCCAGTCGCGGGATTGAATTGAACCCCGCCGAGCGGAACGAAGCCACTGTGCAGGTCACGCGGATGATTCAGCGTGATCACCTGCACGCCGGGCGTCGCACGGATGGCTGGAATGAGCTTCGCCCAGTCCTGTTCGTTGAAATCGACCACCTTTGCTCCGGCACCGACCGGGAAGGCGTTGAAATGCCCATGCTTCGTGGTCACCTCGTTTCCAATGACCGGCGTGAAGCGCTCCGCCACCCCCATGCTGGCCGCCACTGGCGCGTAATCGGTGTGGTGATTGTGATCCGTCGAGATGGCGAGTTCGATGCCCTCACCCGCGATCGTCAGCATGCGTTCCTCGATCTTCGCATCGCCATGACCGCTGTGCGTCAGCGTGTGGATGTGGCTGTCCGCGGCGATCCATCCACGTGTGTCCACTTCGCGGGTGAGTTTCAAACGCGTCTCTTTGACATCGCCGGACCGCAGGGAGAGCTCGGTTCTTGTCACGCCCCACTCAAATCCACGTCCTGCATGCAGAACATAGTCTCCAGGGGGCACATGGATTGAGGCGCGGCCGTCTCGTGTGTAAACCACCCCCGTTCTGGCCACGACCTCCCCCGCAGGCTCCGCACGCAGCGGCTGCAAGGTGCCATCCTTCCGCGTCAGGGTGATCCGGCAGGGCAGCGCCCCGTCTCCATCCGCGTCCGTCACGGTTACCTGCAAGAGTGCGCCACCGACGACCTCGCCGGGCGGTCTCGAATCAAGAATGACCGGGCCGGCCTCGATGTCATCCAGTCCCGATGGTGCCTGGATCGTCAGCACATTCTCGCCGGCCTTCAAAGCAGCGGGAGGAACTGTGAACACGGCTTCCTGCGGCGTCTCCGCCGTGGTCAGTGTTCCGAGCCTGCGGCCATTCAGCAGCACGGGCCAGGCGAGCTTCACATCCCGCTGCCAGATGCGCAGCGTCTGCTCGGTGGCGCTCGTTTTGGCCTCAAAACGCAGTTCCAGCCGCTCCGCGTCCACTTTGCGATCTTTGAAGGCCTCCCATTCGAACTGTCCCGGCCGTCCCAGGTGGAGCGTGCGTGGCTCAATCACGATCTCATCGGCCGAAACGATGCCCAAAGCCATCAGCACAACGATCGCGGCCACGCGGCCCTGGCTCATGCCAGGATCTCCTTCACCACCTTGCCGCCTTGCAGACCGGTGAGACGGATGCGGCGACCGCCGCTGACGACGGCGAGATTTTCATGATCGAGGCCGAGCAGGTGAAGGATCGTGGCATGCAGATCGCGGAAATGCACCGCGCCATCGACGACGGTGCTGCCATCGTGACTCGTCTCGCCATGCGCATGGCCGGCCTTCACACCACCACCGGCCATCCAGAACGTGAATGCGCGATGCTGGTGCCCGGTTTGATCCTTGTCCGCGCCCGGCGTGAGGCCCGGACGGCCAAACTCACCACCCCACACGACCAGCGTGTCTTCCAGAAGCCCACGCTCGTCCAAATCATCGAGCAACGCGGCGATCGGCGCGTCGGTCGTGGCACAATTCGCGGTCAGATCACGACGATGATCCGTGTGCTGGTCCCAACTGCCATGCGTGATCTCGATGAAGCGCACACCCGCTTCGCAAAACCGCCGCGCCAGCAGGCACTGGCGGCCGAAGTCGCTGCCTTTGCAGGTGCCTACGTGGTAGTTTTTGCCGACGGCGTAGCGTTCGAGCGTCGCTTTGGACTCCTGGCTGATGTCGAGCAGCTCCGGCGCCTGCGCCTGCATGCGGAAGCCGAGCTCCATCGTCTGAATGACCCCTTCGAGCTGCGAATCATCGCCACGCAGACCGGCATGGTCACGGTTCATCGCCTGGATGAGATCGAGCTGCCGGCGCTTCAAACTCAGCGGCAGATGCGTGCTCGAAATGTCATTGATGGTCGCCTGCGACATGTCCTCGCCATTCACGCCGATGGGCGTGCCGCCAAACACGGACGGGAGCTGCATGGCCGCGTATTGCGACGGCTTGGAGGTGTTGAAGCTGATGAAGCCCGGCAGGTTTTGATTGTCCGTGCCCAGACCATACGCCACCCACGCACCCATGCTCGGACATGGGCGCAGACGATCACCTGTGTGGAGCTGCAGCGCGGACTGCGCATGGATGCTGGTGTCCGCCGTCATCGATTTGATCACGCAAAGCCTGTCCGCATGCCGCGCGAGGTTTGGGAGCAAATCCGACACCCACAGCCCGCTGCTGCCGCGTTGTTTGAAGTTCGCGATGGATCCCGCGTGCGGCTTCTGACCGGCCTGCGGCTTGTAATCAAACGTGTCGAGCTGCGCCGGGCCGCCTGCCATGTTCAGGAAGATCACGCGTTGCGCCCTTGCACGCAGCCGAGGCGGCCGGGCATCCAAACCCGTCGTGGCAGCCGCCTGGAGGCCGGACAATGCCAGATAACCAAAACCGCACGAGGCGGTATTGAGCATTTGGCGGCGGGAAAGAGCGGTCACGGCCTGCAAACTACGCTGGCAGGCTTCGTCACCTTTCGTCTGCTCATTCCAGCAGACGCCGCATCGCGTCCATGAGCACCTTTTCGACCTGCGGCGCGGTGTTGGAACTGCTGGTTTGCACTTCGTAGCCGCCCTGCGTGTAGGCGATCTCGGTGCCGATGTAGCCGGTCGCGTAGTCGCCATACGCGGCCATGCAGACGGTGGCGTCCGGCTTCATCTGCTGCGCAGCGAGTTGATACTCGACGAAGAGCTCGCCAGGCATGTGCAGCACGTTCACGCTGCCAAGACGCAGTCGAGTGAGCTCAAACTCATGCCCTGCTTCCGTGCGATAAAGCAGCGCGAGCTTCGTGGACGCATTCAGGCGATCTCGCGCATCGGCTTTGTCATCCGCGAGCGTCTTTTCGAGTGTTTCTCGATTCAAACTGGCCGCGAGAGGCAGTCTCACACGCTCGATTCGCCAGTCGAGATCGCGGGCGGTGATCGGAGACTTTTTCGTGGCCTCCCAGGCGTGTTTCATGCCGTCGGCCATTCGTTGCGTGAGCTGCACGCGGGCTTCGGGAGTGCCGTCGTTGTATTTGCCGGCGGCCACGTTGCCGCTCGCGCCGTTGAAATGGATGTGAGGGATGTTGAGCGCCGTTTCACGCTGCGTACGTGCGAGTCCGACGAACTCGGCGGTGACATCGCCCTTGCCGTAGAAGCTCTGCGGATGCGTGGCGTAGTAGGTGAGGCAGACGAGCGGCGTTTCGCCGTCCCAGAAGCTCACGAGCTTCAACATCGGGTCGATGGTGCCTTCGTCGGCCTCCTTGGCCTTTGGATCGCGCGAGGCGCTCATGCGTCCGAGGATCACGCGGCCATTCGGACCGAGGATGCGTCGGTTCGAGGCCACTTTCTCGACTATCGCCTCGCCGATGCCGAGCTGCGTCACAGGCTTCGCAGTCTTTATCGCCACCCGAACCGCCGTCGCCGTGCTGGCGATCACGCGTCGGCAAAACGCCGCATCCATGCGTGTGCCGCCGAGTCCGTGCTTTGCGAGAAGCTCCTCCGCCGTGAGATCGCAGCGCACGCCATCGTGCTGATGCAGCGTGTGCACCGTCACGCGGTCCATCGTGGTCCCCGCCGCCTCCGCCAGCCCCCGCCGCCACTCATCATGCCCGCCATTGCCGATGCCGATCCAGTCCACCGCACAAAGCACCACCGGCTTGCCTTCCCCCATCAACACCACCCCCCGCGCACTCAACGGGTCCGTGATCGACCGCGCCGTCACATACGCCACCGGCATCCCGATCTCCGGCGTGGCATCTGCTGTGAAGACGGCGAGGCGAAGTGGAGGCAGGTGAAGGCGAAGAGGAGTGCAAGACAAAGAATGCGCATGTGGGACAAACGGGCTCCTCACGATCACTCGTGCAGGGCGCGTGGATTTCACTGCTTTGGCGGTTTTCAACATGCGTTGAAAACGGTCAAAACAGTGAAAGTGACGTTATCGCCTACAAACCTCGCAATTCTTCCAAGCCATGGAGGATTTACGAGGTTCGAGCCAGTAGCATCAAACTCTATCCTTCAATAGGCGTCTAATGTGCCTAGCTTGTGCGCTAGCGAACGGTGGTGGAAACGCCTCGCCGATGAGCGACGCAGTCTTTTCGATTCCTCGATCTGTGGGAAGAATGTAATCGGGAGGAAAGCCCTGCAGCAGCATCGCTTCATGGAGCGTTAGGGCTCGGTTCTCCTCGGGGTGCAGGTAGCGGCCCTTGGAGGGGTTGTGGCACGAGCGAGTGATGGTAACGGACACTTTGTCCCAACTCAAACGTCCGTAAACGTCGTTGAATCCCTGCTGCCGTTTGTGGCAATCGAGTTGGGCTTCGGTTCCAAGATGTCGCCTGCTACCACCATTTTTAGGAATGCAGTTTATCCTATTTTGAACCTCCGGTGAGAATCGCTGACGCATCCGGTGCAATACAGGCGCGTCGTTCGCATCCCAGCTCGGCAGGTGCTGCAATACGTCCCGGACCGTAACGGGCACAGCATGAGTGGCCTCAGGAATTGATGGTTCCACTTCACCCAACAGTCCGATGAAGATCATCCTTTTTCTCCTTTGGGGAACGCCAAAGTCTGCCGCATCTAGAACTCCCTGATTGGTTTTGTAGCCAAACTTTTTGAGAGCACGGCGAAAGTCATCAATGCGCCAATTCGTGAGCAGCCCTGGCACGTTTTCTATCAGGATCGCTTTGGGTAGTAGTTCCCCAACGATACGGAGGACTTCAAAGATCAAATTGTTGCGCTGATCACGCACTGGGTTTGTGTGGTTTTTTGTGCGCAGTGATGAAAAGCCCTGACAGGGTGGGCAGGCGGCAAGCAAGTCAAGTTGCCCTCGTTCAATCTTATGACGTGCCTGGATGCTACACAAACTCACTACCCTCACATCGTCAAAAAGCCTGACTCTAGGGTGATTGGCTTGGTAGGCAGAACGGGCCTCAGGGCGTATCTCCGCACCAGCGATGACTCGAAAACCCGCTTGAACGAGTCCTTCGGTAAGGCCGCCACAGCCGCTAAATAAATCGATGGCAATAGGTTTCTTCATGTCCGGTTTCGCATGATTCGAAGGTATTCGGAGGAGTTCACCCCTGCGCGTGATTGCCAGCCGAAGACTTTCTGGGTCAACAGTCGGACGAAATCATCACGCAACCGAGTGTGGAAGGTGTAGCCCTCCACCGCCGACGGCGTGGCCGACTTGGTGGTGAACCACTTGCTGGACCATTTCACATGGCAGTAGGTATCCTCTGTGGCGATGCAGGTCTGCAAGGCACTGTCTGAATCTTGTTCCACGTCTGTAATCGTCTGCCCGTGAACGAAGAGATATTCCCGCTCGTGGCCTCCGCGGGCGCAATCACAAGCAGGACTCAGGCAGAGCAGCCAGTCCCGCTTGTTGGCCGAGGGTTGATTTGCACGCAGGACAACGCCCGGATATAGCCTTTTAACGGATGACTGCGTTTGGAAGTGTTCCCTTAGCGATGCATAACCGCCATGTGAGGTCATCACATGCGCTTCGGTCGTTGGGCCATTCAGAGATCTAGCAGCGAACTCGCATACGAGGCGCTGAGCAGCGCGCTTCTCGCTTTCACCGCTTGCAGGGACCAACGGGCCAAATCGCTCAATAAATGCAGTCTTGCCCTTGGATGCATGCAGGAAATCAGCAGTGATTGACTTGAGTTTGTCGTGGGTTGCTCCGCTTATCCCTACCATAATCCGATCAATCAGGGTTTCGTCCTTGGCCGCCAGTAGCGGGGCCGCTCGAAGCATTTCGACAATCTCCTCAGCCAGTGCTTCTACGAGCGAATCGCCCAGTTCTCCATCACCCTGAAGTAGCGCTTGGAAAACCAGTGCAACGTCGGTGCCCTTGGGGAGAGATTCGAGGAGCTGTGGCAACAATTCCCGAACTCGAGAGGCGAAGTCAAAACCCACCCAATGGAGATGATCAGGATAAGCTGCTTTGAGTCCGCTAAGAAAGAACAACGGAATGTCAACAAAGGACGACCGATCACGCTCCTTGCTGACAACGCTCACATACAAAGCTGGTGCCAAACGATAAGTCGTTGGACTTGCAGATGGAGTCGCTTGTGGCTCCTCCATGGCCTCGTCTTCGCTAATGATTTCAGGCCTATCAGGGTCAGCGACTTGTTGCGTGAAATTCGGCGTGACGACAGCAAATTGCGACTCAAACTTCGTCTTGAGCCTGTCAACAATCGTCTGGTCCTTCTCTTTGGACTGAATCACCGCGAATCGGAATCCACCGAGGCTCGACATTTGTTCCAAAATTCGCAGCGCGTTGCTTGGATCCTTTGTCGTGTCTTTACCCGCACCAAGATACCAGTCTAGCACAACGGTGTCACAGCGGCTGAGTTGCCGTTCAATTGCCGCGACCTTCTTTACATCGTCAAAGTCATCGTTCACTTGGCGCAAGTCGCAGAGCATGCCTTGGGCCTCAAATGCAGTTTTGGCGTTGAGAAAGAGCGGGTCGAGAATGACCTCTCCTCGCTCAGATATACGGCAGATCTCGTCGTCCAGTACAAGCACTGTGCCGCAATAGCGTTGTGCGATGTTGTCTTGCAGTTCAGTCCAGGTCATGATCGGTGGATTGAGGACGCGAAACGAGGAAGTTTGCACCAGGCAAAGCGCCAGAGGCTGGTGCTGGGAGCAGTTCCAACTGATACCCGAAGGTTTGAAAACAGGAACGTGCAATATACAGGCCGAGACCGCGTCCAGCAGGCCGGCGAGAGAAACCAGGCTCAAAAAGGCGATCTCTGTCTCGTTCATGCACGCCATTGCCCGAGTCAGAGATCACGAAGCCGTTAGCAGTCATTGAAAACCGCACGCGGCCTTTGGGTTTTGATTTGGTCGCCCAATACCCAGCATTCATTACCAAATTGTGGACAGCACCCAGAAACACTGGGCGTTTCACTTCCGCGAACACCGACTTCAAGAAGTTAGGGGTGTATTCGAAAGCGACTGTTGGCCGTCGCACCTTATCAAAAGCAGTCTGGATGAATTGGCGAATATCTTCGCCACTCACTTCGGACACGCGACCACGCACCCTGCGCACCAGTGGGTCAAAGGCTTGCAGTTGGATGTCGATGTGCTGCAAGGCATCCCGCAGGTTTTGGAGGGTTTGCTTGGAGGATTCGGGTATCGCCCGCGCCAGTTCATCCATAGCCTTGTCGGCATCTGTCAGCATTGAGCGATAGTCGTGGTCGGCGGACTCCATGACCAATCCAAGTTGAGCAAGCTCAAGAAAATTACGCTCTCGGTCGCGCATCACACGCAGCTCTTCACGCAAGTCTGCGGCTTCGATCATCCCGCCATCACCCACCACAAGTTGGACGAGCTGTTTCTTCACCGCCTCGTAGTAAGGCAATCGCTCCTCTTGCACGAACCTTGTCTGCTGAGCGATCACTTCTTCCACCACATCACCTTCCGGCAGTTGAGCTTCCGATTGGTGAATGACCTCGGCGAGTTGATCTACGCGGGCCATATCCTCTTTGATGCTGTCTCTGATGGATGAGCGAACGCCATCTCCTGCCTCGAGCACTTCCTTCTCTTTGCTGCGCAGCGTGACCTCCAACCGTTGACGATTCTGCGCTATCTCAGATCGCACGCGGGAACTTCTCGCTGAATTATCTTCTGTCTGGGCCGAAAGACGATCGAGGCGGGAGGCAAGCTGCTTCAATCGCTGCTGCGCTGTTTGATCGATTTCCACGCGGCGATGCAGATAACGATCAATCGCTTCCGCATCCTCCACCGACAACGAGAAGCCCGTGGGAAACTGGGTGACCATCGTATCCCAAAGACGCTGATAGGACAGTCGAAGCTGCCCCAGACCCTCCTTGCAGCCATCCACGAGCATCCCCGCCAAGCCTGATTCAGCTTTCGCGATGGATTGTTCAACCTCGGCACAAGCCTTCTCGAAATCAGTCGCTACCGACTCGATGTGCCGCTTGCTCACAGCAAACCTCTCCAAGAACTCTGTGCGCTCCCTTTCCTGCCGAGTTTCACGCTCGATACGGGCCTTTTCCTCGCGCTTCGCCTCTTTGTCCGGGCGCTTGGCTTTCGAACCAAAATACGAATCTGCGAGTTCGATGAAGAGAGCTTGGAGGTAATGAACGAGACCTCGATAAGCCCCATTCTGCTGAAAACCCTCTCGCCCTGCCTTCTCGGTCAGATCAGGGTTGCCGTCGCTACGCAAGAAGACTCCACCGAACATACGCCGATGTGACCAGAAGTGGCGCCCAGCGCTGAGGGTGCGTCGCTTTTCGAAACCCAAGAAATCGGCATCATCCCGACCATATGGACAAACGCGAACGTCATCTACATAAACGTAAAATCCGCCATATCGCTCCGCCCTTTTATAGTATCGGGACCAAGCTTCGGCAGGCATGAATGTCGTCTTTGGATCGCCTTCTACCTCGCCTACCTCAACCTCCAAAGTGCCGGGACTAGATGCTCTGGGCGGCAGTCGCTTCAGTTGCTGTTCAAAAGCTATTTCTTCACTGAACCGACGAACGATCCCACGGGCAAAACCTGATTCGTCTATCGTCACTCGCACATAGTGATCCACAACAGTGAAATCATCCCTTTGCCAGAAGTCCCTTGAATTGCCTTTGGACAGCCTGCCATCGCACCAAAGCTCGATATTCAGACGAGGGCCGCTCGCGGCGAAGGGATTATTGAAGGCAAGGTAGGCTTTCGGGCCTTCGGCGCTGAACGAATCATCCTCGCCAAACAAGTCATCCTTGCCGAGCCATCCCTCGAAGTGATTGGCAACCACGTCATCCGTGTTCAACACAAAAAAAGTGGTGCCTGGGGAGTCATCAAACACCAGTGGTGCAGCCAATGATCGGAGAAACTCAGCTTCCAAATCTCTCGTGAGCAAAGGCAACTGAGTGAACGAATTCGACTGGACCAAATCAGAAGCCATCACCCAGTCCTGACACTGTTTCACAAGTGAAATGGCATCCTCTTTAGTCGCCGCCCGATCAAGGTGCAGTATAGGGAGTTCGATTTGATCCAACGTCAGCTTTGGATGCCTGAATACGCTCCAAGGCACGAGCAGCAGTGTGCGCTGAGCCTCCGCACCGACGCCCCAACGAGTCCAAACCAGGGTGCCCGTGCCCAGCAGTGCCATCGCCAAGCGGCCAATTCCTTTTTGCCCGAAGGTCTTGCCTTCGCGCTTCTTCCGGCGTTGCTCCTCCGAAGCGAACTTCATCCAGTCTTCCGACTGGGCAGCGCCAGGTTGCTTCGAATCCGTGGCCAGAACAAGCCACTTTGCCAACAAATCCTCGTCTGGGCGCATCCCCAGACCGTCGTCTGCCACTACCAAGCACTTCTCCTTTTGCCAGTATTCAACCCGCACTTTCGACGCCAAGGCATCAACGGCGTTCTTGAACAACTCGCCCATCGCCGTCGGAGCGTCTGCGATTTGCTCGCGACCAAGCAAATCCACAACACGGGCTCGGGTAGTGAACTTGGCGGTGGGTGGGGGCATTTGTTTTAGTCTAGCAAATTTAACAGTTATGCCAGCACAGAATGAGAGGCAAGCTTCGTCAATTCATCGCCCAGGTTTTGATCGGATGCCCACACCATCACATTCATGGGATTTGCCGACGCACTGTGAAATCCCACTCGCAGCTACGCCAGCAGCCCCTTCACCACCTTGGCCGGGTTCACGCCCGTGAGGCGGAAGTCGAGGCCTTGGAAGCGGTAGCTGAGCTTGTGGTGGTCGAGGCCGAAGAGGTGCAGGGTCGTCGCGTGGAAGTCGTGGATGGACACGGGGTCGCGGGCGACGTGCCAGGCGAAGTCGTCGGTCTCGCCATGGACCTGGCCGCCTTTGATGCCGCCGCCGGCCATCCAGAGGCTGAAGGCATACGGATGATGATCGCGCCCGGTGACTTTCGTGGAGCCCTTGCGGTTCTCACCCAGCGCGGTGCGTCCGAACTCGCTGCCCCAGACGACGAGCGTGGTGTCGAGCAGTCCGCGTTGTTTGAGGTCTTTCAGCAGCGCGGCGATGGGCTGATCGACCATCTGGCAGTTGTGCGCGAGCTGTGCATCGAGGCTGCTGTGATGATCCCAGGAGGCGTGAATGACGTTCACGAAGCGCACGCCGCGCTCCACCATGCGGCGAGCGTTCAGGCAGTGGCGCGAGAAGGTCTGGAAGTTGCCGATGCCGCCGAGATTGCTCTTAATCGGCGGCTCGATGCGGTTGATGCCGTAGGCGTCGAGCGTGGTCTGCGATTCGCCGCTGAGATCGACCAGCTCCGGCGCGGCGCTTTGCATGCGAAAGGCCAGCTCATAGCTGCTGATGCGCGCGGCGATTTCGGGATCGCCGATGTGCTTGTGCTGCAGACGGTTGAGGTCGTTCAGCGCCCGAACGCTGGCGGACTGCATCTCCGGCGTGATGCCGTCGGGATTGTTCAGGTTCAAAATGGGTGAGGCTCCATTGCGAAACATCACGCCGCCATACGACGACGGCAAAAAGCCGCTCGACCACGTGGAGCTGCCGCCGGGCAGCCCGCGGCCCTTGCTGACCATCACGACATACGATGGCAGCTCCTGCGAGGCATTGCCGAGGCCATACGTGACCCACGAACCGACACTCGGACGCCCGAGCAGCGCCGCGCCGCAGTTCAGCATGAGCTGGCCGGGCAGGTGATTGAACTGCGTCGTGTGCATCGAGCGAATTAAAGCGATGTCATCCGCGCACGTCGCGATGTGTGGCAGCAGATCGCTGATGTCCATGCCGCACTGCCCGTGCTTTTTGAAGACGCGCTTTGTTCCCATCACGGTGGCCGTGTCCTTTTGCAAAAACGCAAACTTCGCATCGCCCACGATGGAGCCGGGCAGCGGCTGGCCGTCGTATTTGTTGAGCAGCGGCTTCGGATCGAAGAGGTCCATCTGCGACGGCCCGCCTTCGAGAAAGATGAAGATGCAGCGCTCCGCCTTCGGCGCGAAATGCGACACGCGAGTGGCGAGCGGATTCGCTGGGATGCTCGCTTCCTCCGCCAGCAGCCCGTCCTGCTTCAACAACGACGCCAAAGCCAGCGTCCCCAGCCCGCACGAACTCGTCGCGAGGAAATCGCGGCGCGTTTGCGTTATGTATTGCTCGATGGGGGGCATGGGGTGGATACGCTCAGTTTCCCTTCACTTGATCCACCAAGCTCAAAAAGAAGTCGCGGCTCCAAAGTGCAAGCGCATCGGCATCGCGCACGAAGGGGCGCACGTCGTCGCGGGCTTGGTCGAAGTCCACTTCGTTGAAGCGCTGGATGAGACGTTGCTTCAGCGTGTTTTCATCGAGTGATGTGCCTGCGGTCCAGTGGCCGGTTTGCTCCATTCGGCTCTGGAGATGCGCGAGATGGCAGGGCACGCCTTTGCCGAGATACCAGATGAAATCGAAAAAGTCGCGGCCCTTCACGCGGGTTTTCCAGTTGCGGCAAAGGATGGCGTGCAGTTTTCCCGCGAAGAGGCTGGGCAGTTTGTAGAGGCGTGTTTGGAACGGAATGGGGATGAGCAGCGTGCGCACTTCGTCATGAGCGCCAGCGGGCGGATCAGTGTCCACCTCCAGCTTGATTTTGAGCCGCTGGGTGGGCGCAAAACGGGCTGACAAGCCAGGCGGTGCGCCGATCTCCAAGAGGTTGATGCGTGTGCTGCCTTTGATGAAGGCGGAGTCGATGGCGGTGGTTGTTTGCTTGGCTTTGCGATCCACCTCGAAGGTGAAACCGAGGGCACTGAGTTCCGCGCGGATGGCCTCCAGATAAGGGGCGAGCTGGAAATCCGCATCAGGCCGCAGCAACGAGAAATCCATATCCTCCGAGAAGCGCGGCAGGCCGTGGAAAATGCGCAATGCCGTGCCGCCGTAGAAGGCGGCGTGCTCGAAGAACTTCGACCGCCACAGCCCGAGCAGCGCCAGCTCCTGCACGATCTCGCGCAGGGCGTTTTCCCAGTCCTGCGAGGTCACAGGCTGATAGCGGTCGATGAGAGTTTGGAGCGCGGCATTCATGAGGAGGTCTTCTTTTGTTGCTTTGAGAGCCAGCGATGAAAGGCCGACACGCTTCTCTTGCGATAGGAGTCTGCGATTTCCTCCACGAGCGGCAGGCGAAAGGTGCTGACGACGGTGTCCACATCGACACGCAGATCGTCTTTCAGAGTCGTCTGCATGTCCCGGGCCGCCGAAAGGCCGGAGATCATCGCCAACCGGTCACACAGCGCCTTTTCCGGCTCCGCCAAAAAATAGGAGCCACCGCGAGTCGGCTCCAATCGAATGCCGATGCCAAAAACACGCTCATTTACCGGCTCGTAGCGAAAACGCCCCACGGGAGTCTCGAAGTGCTTGGCCCGCTTTGACGTGATGCAGGTGATCTCCTCCACGCGCTCCGGGATCAAGCCGTGATGCACGAGCGCCGTTTCCAGACTCACATACGCTGGCCCATAAACGAGCCCCGAAAGCACCAGCGGGTCCACGGGCGGCTCCTCGCCACGACGGATGCCCGGCACATACAGGCCCTTTCGCACGCGAATGACCTCTCCGTTTTCACAAAGCAGCCCCAACCGGTCCCTCGGAGCGCGGTAGTCCCGCAACCGGTCCATCGCGAGTTGGTAGTCGAAGGGGTGGTCGTGCGGGAGATCTGAAATTGGCTCTAAATTTGCCACTATGTCGAATAATAATCGACTGAGTGGCAAAAACAAGACATTTACTGCTTGGCGACTTCTCTCAACACAAACTCCATCGCTTTCACGGTGTCGTCGTAGCTCGTTGAGTGCGCCACGGCCTCGCGGTGGAGTGAAAGCACGCGTGGGAGCTTCTTCGCGAGGCGCAGGGTGCTCGCGGGCGGCACGACAGTGTCTTTGCCGCCGGTGGTGAGGGCGACGGGCATGGTGAGGCGTTCGGCGTGGAGTTCAGGGCTGCGCTTCTGACGTTCGTCTGCGCTGCCGTAGGAGGTGTCGATGGCGTCTTTGAAGCCAGCATACTCGACGAGGTTGGCAGTGGGATTCAGAGCGCAGACGCCCGCGATGAGTTCGGGGTGCAAAGTGGCGAAAATGAGTGCCGATGTGCCGCCCATGGAGCCACCGGCGATGAAGACGCGGTTCACGCGATGCCGCGTTTTCACTTCCGCGATGATTTGAAGCATGTCCGCCTCAGCCGCAGGACCCATCCAGGACGTTTTGGCGCGGTAATCGGGCGAAACGAGGGTCACACCGTGCTTCGCGGCGACATCGCGCAGACCGCGACACTCGCCGCGCATGTCATCGATGAACTGCCAGCGATCCGAACCATGGCCGTGGAGCGCGATGAGCACGTCGTGCGGTTTTTCGGGCTCAAAACCGGGAGGAAGGCCCTCGACGTAGCGTTGCTCGGTTTGGTCGAGTGAAGCGCGAAAGACGATGTCTTGCGGATTCACGACTTTTTGAGCCCAGAGCCACTTTTCGAGCGAATCGCCCGAAGCGGGCTCGATGAAGCTCAAGTCCTGCGCACGCACCAAACGCCGCGCGAGGTCGGCGTGGCTCGTTTCGGCCTTTTCAGGCAACGCGACGACCACATCCCACTCCTGCGGGCCAAAGCTGAGCGACCAGTTCATGATCCACGCGTAACGCTGGTGGAAGGCCTGCGGCGTTTTTTCGGTGAGATGACCAGGCACGGCGATGAGCACGAGGTTCGGCTTCATCGCACGCACGGCTTTGGCGGCGGTTTCGAGTTCCGCGAGTGTTTTGCCTGCTGTGGGCCATGGCTTCACGGTGATCTGCGCGTCGGGATGCAGCTTCTTCAACGCGGGCTCGATTTGCTGATCGTAAGGCGGCATGGCGAGCACAGTGACCGGTTTGCCCTCGCCGAGCAGTTTGAAGGTATGTGCGAGTGGATTTGGCGGTGGTGGTTCATCGCGCAGCGAGACTTTCTGGCCCGTGATCGTCTTCGCGATGGTTTCGGCGAAGAGTTTGTGGCCGTCCATGTTCGGGTGGATCGCGTCGCTGAGCAGGAAGTTCCACGCGACCGCGTCCTGCGACCGCACGGCCTCAAAAGCCGCGAAGCAGTCCGCGAGGCCGAGCGATTCGGCTTTCGCGAGATCGCGGATGGCCTGCGAATACTCGGCGAGCTTCGCCACAGGTCGTTGCGGCGAGTTCACGATGCTGTTTTGCGTGCACAGCACGACTTCCGCGCCTGCATCGCGGCAGCGCTGGATGATCTGCCGCAGGTTCGCGACGAAATCGGCCACTGGCACGCGCACGAGGTCGTTCATGCCGAACATGATCGTCACCAGATGCGGCTTGTGAGCCAAAACATCGCGCTCCATTCGTGCGAGGCCGCCTTTGCTCGTATCGCCGCTGATGCCCGCATTTCGCACGGTGACTTTGGCCTTCGGATGGAGCTTTTGCAGCGCAATTTGAAGCATCTCCGGATAGGCCCGCATGCCGCCACTGTGATAATAGACGCCCGTGATGCTGTCGCCGATGCAGACGATGCGCACGGGTTCCTTGGCGTCGGTGAGGAGTCGGCGCGTTTTGTCCGGCGTGGCTGCCAGACAAGCCGTCGCGAGGATGAGGAGGCAAAAGAGGCGCTGGAGCATGAGAGGCGGGTTCACTCGCGATTGATGAACTCATCGAGATTCAACAGCACGCGAGCCATGGCGACGAACGTGGCCGCTTCGGTGGCTTGAGCGGGTGAAAGGGCGTTTTGATGTGCTCCGAGCACTTGGAGGGCTGCGGGGCCGCTTTTCATGACGCGGGCTTTTTGCTCGGCGTGGAAGGTTTGGAGTCGGGCGAGCTCTTCGGCACGCGGAGAGCGGCTCAAGACGAGGCGGAAGAGTTTTTCGAGGGGATTTGGGCCTTCGTGCATAGCGCGGAGGGCGAGGGATTGGGCGGCTTCGACGAAGACGCCGTCGTTCATCATCGTGAGGGCTTGCAGCGGGGTGTTGGAGCGTTCGCGGCGCACGCAGGCATCGGCGGCGTCGGGCGCGTCGAAGGTGGTGAGCGTGGGATAGAGCACGCTGCGCAGCGTGATAATGTAAAGGCTGCGGCGGTAGATTTCGTCGCCGGGGCTGGCCTGCCAGTTGGAGGAGCGGCCGACATCGAAGACGTCTTCGGGCAACGGTGGACGAAAACTGGGTCCGCCGATGTTTGGCTTGAGAAGGCCGCTCACGGCGAGGGCGGAATCGCGCAGGATTTCGGCGTCGAGGCGGATGCGGTTTTGGCGGGAGAGCATCCGATTCAGAGGATCGGTCTGATCGGACCGATCTGACGGATGATGGGAGGCTTGCCGGTAGGTTTCGCTCATCACGATGCGCTTGATGAGCTGTTTGCGGCTCCAGCCGTTGCGCATGAAGTCGGTGGCGAGCCAGTCGAGGAGTTCGGGGTGGCTGGGGGCTTCACCGCTGGTGCCGAAGTCGTCCGGTGTACGCACGAGGCCGTGGCCGAAAAACTTGCTCCAGATGTGATTCACGGCGACGCGGGCGGTGAGCGGGTTTTGCGGTGAAACGAGCCACTTCGCCAGTTCGAGGCGTGTGTTGCCAGCTTGAGCGGGCAATGCGGAAAGCGTGGCGGGCATCACATCGGGGCCGCGGCGGGTGTAGTCGCCGGCGAGGTGGACGTAGGTCTGGCGGCGGTCTTTGCTGACTTCAGCGAGAAGAGGGGCTTTCGTTTTGGCGTCGTCGCGATCCTCGGTGTTGTCGAAGAAGGCGTAGAAGCTGTAGTAATCGCGGATGGTGATCGGATCGTATTTGTGCGTGTGGCACTGAGCGCAGCCGATGGTGAGCCCCATCCACACACGGCCGATGGTGTTGACGCGATCGACGAGGTTTTGGTAGCGGGCTTCTTCTTTATCGACACCGGCTTCGGTGTTCAGCGCGGCGTTTCGATGGAAGCCGGTGCCGGGGGAGAGTTCTCGGTTCTCCGTTCCCGGTTCCCGGTTGTCCAGAAGGTCTCCGGCGATTTGAGAGATCGTGAACTCATCATACGGCATGTCGTTGTTGAAGGCCTGGATGACCCAGTCACGATAACGGTAGGCATTGGGGCGGAGGCCGTCTCCGAGGAAGCCGTTTGAGTCGGCGTAGCGGGCCATGTCGAGCCAGTGGCGGCCCCAGCGTTCGCCGAAGCGGGGATCGGCGAGAAGGCGGTCCACGAGCGCGGCGTAGCTTTCGTCGGACAGGTCAGACGAGTCCGACGTATCGGACGGTGGTGGTAGGCCGATGAGATCGAGGTAGAGCCTGCGGATGAGCGTGCTCGCATTCGCACGCGGGGCGGACTGGAGGCCGTGTTTGGTCAATTCGGCGCGAACGAAGCCATCGATATCGTGATGAGACTTCGGATTCCGAATCGGCTGGAAGGCCCAGTGCGGCTCGTAGTTCGCACCAGACGCGATCCATTGGCGCAAAACGTCTTTTTCAGCGGCGGTGAGCGGTTTGGGGGACTTCGGCGGCGGCATCACGTCGTCGGGATCGGTGGTGATGATGCGGTGGAGGAAGGTTTTCGTGTCGAAATCCTTCGCGGGCATATCGAGGCGCAGATCGGCCTCGCGGCTTTCCTCGTCGGGGCCATGGCAGGCGTAGCATTTGGACGCGAGGATGGGGCGCACGTCGCGCGTGAAGTCCACGGCGTGTGCGCCAACGGACATCAGACAGAGCAGCAATGGAACACGCCATTCCATGATCATCACAGGAGCTTCTCCCCGCGCGTGTATTTCGCCACCGCGTCGGGATCGAGTTCGAGGCCAAGGCCGGGCTTGGTTGGGATTTCCAGCATACCGTCGGAATCCAGCTTCCAGCCGCCAAGCGTGATCTCATCAATGAACGGCGATCCGGTGAGATACTCGACCAGATCGGTGCCCGGAAACGCGGACGCGAGGTGCAAATCGGCAGCGAGGCCCACCGCAGTGTTCCAACCATGCGGAATGAACTGCACGCCGTGCTCTTGAGCCATCCACGCGATGCGCCGCTCCTCGCTGATGCCACCGACCTTCGTCACGTCCGGCTGGATGATGTCGAACGCGCGTGCTTCGAGGAATGGCTGGAACGCCTGACGCCGTGTCAGCACCTCGCCACCGCTGATCGGCACGGGAGAGTGTTCACGCAGCTTCGCGAAGTCTTCGAGCGCATCCGGCACGAGCGCTTCCTCGAACCAATGCACGTCGTAGTCGGCGAGCATCTTCGCCGTGTTCAGCGCCCACTTGTAGCCATTCGTCCAATGCGCGTCACTGCCGCCCGCATCGACCATGAGCTTGTTCTCCGCGCCGACGGCTTCGCGTGCGGCTTTGACGATGGCTTCATCGGTCTTCGCATTGCGACGACCGAACGGCCCCCAGCCGATCTTGAACGCGCGAAAGCCCTGCGACTTCACCTTGAGCAGATGATCCTTTATCTTCGCCGGTTCATCCATCAGCAGGGACGCATACGGTTGCACCCGCTCGCGATAACGACCGCCGAGCAAGCGGCCCACTGGTTGTCCCGTCGCCTTGCCAAGCAAATCCCACAGCGCGATGTCGATGCCGCTGATCGCGTGCGTGATCGCGCCACCGCGCCCCAGCCAGAACATGTGCTGATGCAGCTTCTCGCTCACGCGTTCCGGCTCCAGCGCGTTCTCACCACGATAAAGCGGCTCCAGCACCGCGAGCGCGGCCTTCACCAGCGCATCGTTCGTGAACACGCTGCCAAGCCCGACGAGTCCTTCATCGGTGTGCACGGTGACGAGCGTGTGAACGCAATCTTCAGGCCGGAGTTCATTGCTCCAGCCGCCTTCAGGAGTGGCGCCGCGCAGACCTGCGCAGCGGATTTCAGTGATCTTCATGAGTGTCGTTGGAAAAGTTTGGCTTGAGGTTGAAATGGCACATCCGCGTCGAGCGGGAACATCGGCCGGGCGCAGCGCGTGTGGCCAAGGTATGGCAGATTCGCGCTGGAGGAACCAGGCGCATCGACATGCACCATTTGCGTGCACCAGTCGGCAAACATGTGCGGCTGGCAGTGGGGCGATTTGATCACCACGGCATCGAAACGCGCCGGATTCTGCCCGTGTGCGTAAAAGAACGAACGGTCGTAGAGATTCACGGCACGGCTGCTAACCACGAGCGTGAAGTTTACGGCTTCCAGCACTGCCGTTGGGCCCGCGAGCCATTCTTCGCCGAACGATTCGCTGCGGAAACGGCCATCAGAGAGCAATCGGACCTTCGCGGTGATTTCGATCGGTGTGAAGCGCTGCGGATCGAGCGTGCCACCGATGTTCGTGGTGATCGTGGAGCCGATTCCAGTTGCGAAAGCCATCTTCACCACTGGTTCATCGACAATGGGAAGAAGCACACGCGCCTCGCAGCCGGCTTCAATAAGCTTGCGTAGGATCGCGTTGCTATCGCCTGATGCGCCGGAACTGGTGGCGTCCGCGGCATCGACAAGGCCGAGCGTGCCGCTCGTGTGGACCTTCACAATCGCCGCCGTCTCGTCTAGGCTCTTCAGAGGCACGCGCATCTTCTCGTGATGCTCCCAAAACAGGTTCGCGATGCGCAACGCCTCGCGCTTGGCCATTTCAGGATCGTTGTCTGTCACCACAAAGGCCCACGAGGCGAGTTCGGGCACATCCGTGAACGGATTGCCCCACATCATCGCCGCAGAGAGACCGCGTGGACTTTGCTCGATCTCCTTCGCTGCATTCACCGCATGACGAATCGAGCCGCTGGCGGTGATCAGTTCATCGCCACGCACGAGCGCTGGAACCGTGACCTTGGCCGTCACGGGCTTCACTTCGCCGGAAACGATGCGGAGGAGCAATTTGGCGGCGCGTTGGCCGGTTTCGAAGAAATCGACGTGCGGATAGGTGTGGTAGGCCACGACGGCGTCGCTCTGCTCGATCATGCGATCCGTCAGAATGCCGTGCAGATCGAGCGAAACGACGATGGGCACCTTCTCGCCGACGATTTTGCGCGTTTCGGCCAGCAGCCAGCCTTCGGGATCGAGTTCCGACTCGCTCGCCATCGCGCCATGCATGCAGAAATAGACGCCATCGACCACAGGAGCCGATTTGATGCTCTCCAGCAGTTCGCTAGCGATGCGTTCCCACGCGCCTTTCGCCAGCGTGCCGCCCGACGTGATGAAAAACGCGCTGTAGGCCGGCGCGAGCTCCACATCGGCAACCGCATCAAACACGCTCAGCGCTCCGCCGACCTCGTTTCGCACCGTGCGATGATAATCGAGCAGTTCCTGACCGCGACGGATGCCAAAGTCGTCATACCCGCTCAGGTGCGGGTTGAAGGTCGAGACCTCCTGTTTGCATTCGGCGATGAGGATGCGTGGCATGGGCACTCTTCTACGGACGAACCAGCTCCGCCTTCCGCCACTCCTCATCAAAAAACGATCTGATGCAGGTGACGACCACTACCGCGGCCACGAGGTAGCCCAGGGCCGTGAAGCTGAGCAGGCGGTCGATGCCCAGCGACTGCTTCCACAGGCCGCCGAAGAGGGTGGCGAAGCCGGACATGATCGCCCCGCAGAAATTCAGCAGGCCCACGGCCGTCGCGCGGGCCTCGGTGCCGACGACATCAAAAGCGGCGGGGAAAATGTTTGCGATGAAAAGGCCGCTGAACAGCCCAAAACCCGTGGCGGCGATGCGTGTGACGAGAAGTGTGTCGCTGTTGCCGAGAAGATGGATGCAGGGGGCGGAGAGCACGAGGCCGACGGCGATGAGCCAGAAGCGCGCCGCCTTCCCCCGTTTGTGGAGCCTGTCGGCGATCATGCCGCCGAAGAGGATGCCCATGAAGGTGGCTGTTTGCAGGAAGACGGTGGCATTGAAGGCCGCATCGGACTGGTTGAGCGCAAATTTGTCATGCAGGAAGGCCGGCAGCCAGCCGTAGAGCAACCAAAGGCCGAAAACGAAGACTGGAAAGACGACGCAAAGCATTACGAACATGCGCGAACGACCCAGCGAGCCAAACGACAGCCGCGCACCGGGCTCCGCGGCTGGCTCACCGACTTTCCGCAGAAACGCGAAATACGGCAGTGCATACAGCACGCCCACCGCTCCGAGGATGAAGAAGGCACCGCGCCACTGGCCGCGGTCCGCCATCCAACCGCCGAACCAGCTCCCCGCAACCGTGCCCGCGATTTGTCCGGTCATGAGCACCGAGACAGCACGCGATCGCTTGTCCGCCGCGTAGGCGTTGGCCGTCAAAGCGACCGCGCTCGACATGTAGAGCGACTCGGACACCCCCATCGCCGCACGCATCGCGAGCAGCATCGCCCCACCTGCCACGAGCCCGGTGCCGATCGTTACGACGCTCCAGACAATGAGACTGAGCACCACGAGCAGCCGCTTCGAATAGCGATCACCTAGATAGCCGGAGATCGGGCAGCCAAAGGCATACACCCAAAGAAACATCGCGCCGACGAGGCCGAGTTGCTCGTCGCTCATCTTCAAGTCCGCCTTCAGCGAGGGAAACATCGAGAAGACCGCCTGTCGGTCGCAATAATTGAGGAAATACGCGACCCACATGAAGGCGACGAGCGCGCCGGCTGAGCGTGCACGGCTCATGCGGTCAGCACCTCACGTTCCGAGACCTGTCTGGCGATGACAGCGATGCAATCGCCCTGCTGCGTCAAACATGGAGCACGCATGGTAATGAGGTAGCCGCCGCTCGCGGCCACAATGCGCTCCGGTGCGCGATCGGGCCGCTCCAGATGGTGAATGTAGCCGACGGTCTGGCCCTTTTTAACTTTGGAGCCGAGGTCGAGAGTGATCTCGAAGATGCCGGACTCCGGCGCGAGGATGTAGTCCTCACGATTGAGCGCCTGTGTGAGGATCGGCGGCTTCCCACGCGGTGCGACACGGCCTTTGAGCACACCCAGATGCACGAGCACGTTTTTCAATCCGCTTTGCGCAATACGATGCACGCTGGCGGGGATGCACTCACCGCCGCCGAGCTCAGTCGTGACAACAGTCTTGCCCTGGTTCTCGGCTTCGACGGGCAGCAAGCCTGTGCCGGCGATGTCCGCGTAGATGAAGCAGAACCCCGTGCCCCAGGCGAGCATCGCGTCATACATGCGGCGGCGTTGCTCGCGATCTGAGACGAGATGCATGTGAGAGCAGGGCACGAACTCCATGCTGCGACCACCGCTATGGATGTCGATGACTGCATCGCTGAGCGGAAACAGCACCGTGCGCAGGTAATGCGCGATCTGGCTCGTCACGGGCCCCTCAGCCTCGCCGGGGAAGGCACGATTCATGTTCATGCCGTCGATCGGTGAGAGCCGTGTGCTAGTGCGCGCGGCAGGAAAATTCAGCGATGGAATCAAAATGAGCCGCCCGCCCACCTTCTCCGCCTCCAGCTCGCGGGCGAGCTTCATGATGGCGATCTGACCCTGATATTCATCACCATGATTGCCGCCAAGCACGAGCACTGTCGGCCCCTTGCCACGAGCAATGACGGTCACAGGGATCATCACATTCGCCCAGCCACCGAGATTGTGTGAATACGGCACCTGCAGAAAGCCCTGCTGCTTGCCGGGCTTGTCGAAATCGATGGTGGTATGAATCATGGCTCAATCGACATAGCGCAGTTCATTGCTGGCGAGCAGGGCCTGGCAAAACGCGGCCCAGGTGTCGAGTTCGCGGCGTGGGTGATCGGTTTGCGTCGAAACGAGCATCGAGTCGGCTTCGCGAAGGAAATCGAGGCCGCGCTGGAGTTCGGCAGCGGTGGCGTCGCGGCCCAAGGCGTGGCGATAGGCCTGAGCGATGCGTTTTTCGGAGTCGGCGGGTGATTGGAGCAGTCGTTTCGCGAAGCGACGTGATTGCTCGATGACGAAGACGTTGTTCAGCAGATAAAGCGACTGCGTGGCGAGTGCGGAATTGTCGCGCTGGGCGACGACGGTGATGGCATCGGGCAAATTGAAGGGCGTGAGCTCGGGCGGCATCGAATTGCGCAGCATGAGCAGATAGACGCTGCGCTGCGAGCTGGGCTGATGCAGCGAGGGCAGCTCATTGATGAGCACATCGCGATGCTGAATGAGTGAACCACTCGCGGGCTGGCGATTGAGGTCACCGGTGGCGAAGAGCATGGTGTCGCGAATGGTTTCGGCGTCGAGACGACGGCGAAGATGAATAGCAAAGAGCGAAGAGCGGAGGGCGGAGAGTTCAGACGCTTCGCGGGAAGCGACGGTTTGGGACTCTATGCCCTTCGCCCTTTGCTCTAAGCTGGATTGTTGATAAGTGCGGCTCAGGACGATGCTGCGGATGAGCTTTTTGATGCTCCAGCCTTCACGCATGAAGCGGGTGGCGAGGTGGTCGAGGAGTTCGGGGTGCGTGGGGCGTTCGCCGGAGAGGCCGAAGTCGTTCGGGGTGGTGACGAGGCCTTCGCCGAAGAGTTGGAGCCACACGCGATTCACGACGACGCGGGCGGTGAGCGGGTTCTGCGGGCTGGCGAGCCACTTGGCGAGTTCGAGACGTCCGCTTTGCTTCAAATCGGCGACGGTGCCGCCGCCGCAGGCGCTGAGGAAGCCGCGTGGGATGGCTGCGCCGAGTTTTTTGGATTCGCCGTCGATGTTGAGTTTGCAGTCCTCGATCTTTTTGGCGTCGCGCACGCCCATGGCGAGCGGTGCATCGGCGGCGTAGCTGAAGGAGGCTTTGGCGGGCGTTTTGCGCGGCTTGTTGGCGGCGATGATCGGCTCCACCTCAGCACGCGGCATGACTTTGGCGGCGGCTTGAAGTTCGTGCAGCGGCGTTTGCGGTGCGGTGAGGCCCTCGCGTGCGGCGGCACCCCACATCGTCTCGGTGCTTTTGAAGATGCCGGCGAGGGCGTAGTAGTCGCGTGTCGGGATGGGATCGGTTTTGTGATCGTGGCAGCGTGCGCAGCCGACGCTGAGTCCGAGGATGCCGCTGCCGATGACGTTGATCTGATCGGCGATGACATCCATCTCGAAGTTCTCGTTCATGGCCTTCGCAGGCTTTGCGCCGAGCGCGAGCAGGCCGGTGGCAATGAGCTGGCGATCCCGCTGCTCGGCTGAATCGGCCGGAAGCAGGTCTCCGGCGATCTGCTCGGCGATGAAGCGATCATACGGCAGGTCTTCATTGAAGGCGCGGATGACGTAATCGCGATAACGCCACGCATGTGGGAAGCTCGGATTGCGCGAGAGGCCGTCGTTGCCGTTTGATTCGGCGTAGCGGGCCACATCGAGCCAGTGGCGGCCCCATTTTTCACCGAAGTGGGGCGAGTTGAGGAGCGAATCGACATAAGCCTCCAATGACGAATGAGGAATGTCGAATGACGAAGGTGGCAGGCCGATGAGATCGAAAGAGAGGCGGCGCTTCAGAATGGCCTTTTCGGCATCGGGGGCGGGTTGGAGGCTGTTTTGCTCGATCTTGGCCAAAATGAAGGCGTCGAGGCTTTGGCGTGGCCAGGCGGTGTTTTGGACTTTCGGCGGCGTGGGGCCGGAAATGGGCTTGAGGGACCAAAGCGGCTCCTGCGGGGCTTTTTTGACAATCTTCGGCGGTTCGGTGCGCGGGTCAGGTGCGCCCATTTTCACCCACTCGACGAAATCGTTCACGATGTTGTCGGGAAGACGCTTCTTTGGTGGCATTTCGAGGCCGTCGTAGCGCACGGCTTGCACGATGAGGCTTTCGTCGGGTTTGCCGGGAATGACAGCGGGGCCGGATTCGCCACCGGCGATCATTTCGGAGGGCGCGTCGAGCAGGAGCTTGCCGCCGAGCTTCTTCGAGGTCTGCGAATGGCACTCGTAGCACTGCTTCACGAGCACCGGGCGGATATTCTGCTCAAAGAAGGCCCGCTGGTCCGGCGTCATGTCAGCTGCGGCGACGTGCGCGGCGGCGAACGTGGAAATGATCAATGCTGGAAGGCGAACGTGCATGAGTTCGAAGAATACGAGCTACGAAAGGCTGCCTTGCTCAGCGCGAGGGATTCTCATACCAGACCACACCCAATTGGTCCCGCTCCTCGCAGGTAATGACATCAAGATCGCCATCGCCATCCAGGTCGAGTGTTTGCATCAGGTCATACTTCAAACCTTCCGGCCCGCCGAGTGTGTGCTGCTTCCATGGGCCGTCGCGTTGCCGTTCCAGCCAGACAATTCCCTCGCGTGGCCCCTTGGCATTTTCGCAGGTGAAAAAGAGATCGGGAAGGGCGTCGCCGTTTACGTCGGCGATTTTGACTGCCTTGGCGTCGCCGAGGTTTGTGCCGTCGAGCCTCAAGACATGCTCCTGCCAGCCGCTACCAGCCTTGCTCAGGCAGATGACGATCTCGACTGGCTTGGCTGCCGCCACGACATCCGTTCGACCGTCGCCATTCACGTCGCCAAGATCGAGAAACATGACCTGCTTGCCGAGGCCTCCGATGGCGTGCTCTTGCCATGGCGTGTGGCGGCGATTCGACGACGCGCCGGGATTTTCGAGCCAGAACACGCCGGTGCGCGCCCCTTTGCGGTCGCTGAAGACGGCATCCGCGTCGCCATCGTCATCCATGTCGCGCGGAGCGAGTGACATGAGCCAGCCAGCGTCGCGGAGCTCTTGATAGGACCATGCGTTGAGATCATCCGCCTTCACGGGCGCCTGCAACCAGCCGATGGCGGCACCGTCGTTCTTCGAGGCGAGCAGCAGATCCATGCCATGCCGGCCATCGAGGTCGAGCGCAGCGGCCTGCATCCACATCTGCTTCGCCGCTGGAAAAACATCGGTCTGCCACTTCCCTTGGATTTCACGATGCCAGTAAAGCGTGCGCGTTTTTCCTTCCGTGCCGCTGACGACTTCCAGCCTTCCGTCGCCATCGAGATCGGTGAAGATCGCTTCTTCGACGTTCTGCACCTCGCCCACGGTGATCTGCGGCCACGCGTCACGCGCTTTGTCCGTGCCGGGATTCACATACACACGCACGACGCCACCTTCCTCCCAGCCGGTCACAATGTCCTGCAGTCCATCGCGGTTGAAGTCGCCGAGCTTCACGCCATCCGCGCCGCTTGAGGTATTGTCGATCGTGTGGCGTTTCCACGGAGCTCCGGGAACCACCATCACCTCCCACGACAGGTCGCCCGCGTGCAAAGCAGTGCAAGTGAGGAGCAGAAGGACTGGCTTCATTTTGATGATTTCGGTTTCAGGAAAAGCACCTCCGCCCGCTCGATCCAGCCTTTGCGCAGGTCCATGCGGAACCAGCCGTCACTGTTTTTGCGGTTGATGCGGCAGCCGCTGCGAGCGCCGAACTCCTTCAGGTCATACTGCGCCCAGGTTTTGCCTTTGTCGCCAGACCAGATGATGCCGCAGCCATACGGCGAGGCCGGTGCGCAGTGCGTGGCGACGAAGACGCCGTCCTCGTAAAGCATGTTCGCCGACTCGTAGCCGGGATTGAAGAGCATCGTGTGCTTGGACGTGTCCGTGATGTCCTTCGGATCGCACATGAAAATGCCGCGGTCATAGCGGTTGGCGAGCGCGAGGCCGTTCGCGTCGGCGATCCAATGGCATTTGCCGTCGATGAAGTTGATGCCGCCGCACTTGAAGCGCGAGTTCGAGTTCACGCTGATGACATGCTGCCAGTCCCACTTGTCCACCGTAGCATCGTAGGTGCCTCGGAGCCAGTGAACCTCGTTCCCGTGCCCGCGGTCGATGTCACCTGTGACAGCGTAGAAGGCGTTCTCCGTCGGGTTGTAGGTCACGTTGTGGATGTGGCGGGCGATGAGCTTGTTCTCGGGATTGCCGAGCATCGCATCGTCCGGCTTCGCGCCCTTCTGCTGGAACTTCGGGTTCTGCCCGAAGGCGTAGGCCAGCTTCACCGTCTCGCCGTTGTCGGTGGAATAGTAGATGTTCACCGGCACCGCGCCGCCGAGCACGTTGCAGTAGTTCCCCCAAACCAACATCTCCTTCCCTCCGACCTCGAAGCAGTGCTCGCCATCGAGCGAATGGAAATACCAGCCGGGGTTTTTCGGGTCCACCGGCGTGTGCGAACGATACTCGCCGCCCTCCGGCCGCTTCACGATGATCTCGCGATGTGTCTTGAGATTGTCCGTGCTCAGGAAAAGCCGCTCCCGCGTGGCGAAGAGCACGTTCCCATTCTTCAACAGCACACTGAAGGTGATGTCCTTTGCCTCCGCGAACTCCGCCACATGCGGCCACGTCTTCCCGCAATCCTCCGACAGCATGATCTTCGTGCCGAGGAAGGCAAACATGCGGTTGTCCCGCTGCGTGTCCACATACGGCTCGTCCGGTGTGGGCAGTCGGTATTGGAAATGCTCATTCTCACCCTCAATGGCGGCTCGTGAAGCGCAGGTGATTAAAGTGAAGAGCAGAGCGAGATGCAGTGGTTTCATGGCACCCTCAACTACGCTCACAAAAGCTCGAACCTGCATGAGCGAGCCGCTTTGCTCGTTATGAAGCCGTATGCTCCGCCATCTCGCTCTTCTTCTCGCCACTACGTCGCTCGCCGCCGCTGAAAAAGCGCTGCCGTTTTGGGATCTCGCGCGTTGGGATGCCTGGAACAACATGGAGCTGGTGCAAACCGCGCCCGAGGCTGTAACGCTGGGCACTTACACGGACCCGCAGTTCCCGGATGCGTCGATGGTGTTTCCTTCGGTGTGGCGGGATGCGGCGAGCGGGCAGTGGCGCATGATTTACTCGATCAAATGGAGTCCGTTCACGATCATGGCCGCGCAGAGCGAGAACGGCATCGCGTGGAAGCCGCTGCCGGTGCCGGATGCGCAGCCGGAGGGCGGAAAGCTCGCGCCGCATCATATTTTTACTTTCACGCACGGTCAGGGCAGCGGCGTGTATCACGATCCCGTCGCGGCGGATGGTTTCTCATTCAAAATGTTCGGACGGCAGGACCCGGACGCGGTGTTTGAGCAGGCGCTCGCCGATCCGAAGCATCGCTGGCACGACATCGCGAAGCGCGAGGGCAAAAAGCGCTACATGAGCATGGCCGCCACGCTCGTCTCGAAGGACGGCCTGCGCTGGCAGGTGAAAAAAGAAGGCGATTGGGCCACTGACGACTGGGCACCCGAGCCGCCCGTGTTTTCTTTCTTTCGCGAGAGCGACCGCACGCATGTCCTCACCGCTCGTCCCGGTTGGGGAGATCGTCGCCTCGCGCTGCGTGAGACGCGTGACTTCACGACGTGGAGCGAACCCGCGCTGCATCTGCAACCCGACTCGCTTGATGTGGACGGCCCGGTGGGCTTTTACGGCATGCCGGTGATCCGCAGCGGCCCGGGCTATGTCGGCGTGCTGTGGACCTTCCGGAACTCCAGCAGCGTGCCGGTGAACAGCTACAACCAGTTCTTTGGTGACTTCGACTCGCAGCTCACCTTCAGCTACGACGGCCATCACTTCATCCGCGGCCAACGGAAGCCCTTCATCGCGCTGAATCCCATCCCGCAGCACGGTTGCGCCCAGATCCGCCCCAGCAGCCTCGTCGCCACCGACACCGAGGTGCGCATCTACTCCGAATCACACAAAGGTGCGCACGGTCGCGAGCGTGCCGCGAAAAACGCCACCAAGGAGCCCACCAGCGCCGTGCTGCTTCACACCGTGCGCAAAGACGGCTTCATGCACCTGCGCTCGCGCGGCGACTTCGCCCGCATCCAGTCGAAACCGATGCTGCTCAAGTCCGCGCAACTCGCCGTGAATGCCGCCGCCGACTTCGGCGAGGTCCGTTTTCAAATCACCGATGTCAAAAGCGTGCCGCAGCCCGGTTTGAGCTTCGAAGATTGCGTCCCCATGCGAAACGCGAACTCGCTCCACCACGCGCTGACCTGGAAAAAAGCCACGCTGGAACCGCTCGTCGGCCAAGTCGTCCGTTTGGAGCTCGAGTTCCGCCAAGCCAACCTCTTCGCCCTCTACGGCGACTGGCATTTCATCGACGCGCAGGATCTTTGGCTCATCGAAGACGGCAAACCGGCTCCGATGAAGCGGTTTGATAATCCTTGAACGGACAAAGCCCTTGGACTCCATGGACTCCTTGGACTGCGGCAGCCTGCTGCCGCTTTCGGGAGGCCAGCCTGCTGGCCGTCGGACGTCGTGTGGGCTTCGATGACTCAGGGGCTTTCGCCAGTGCGCCAGCGTGGGGTGTTCTTCATGAGCCGGGAGACTTTGACGGCAGCAGGGCTGCCTCGGAAAAGCGGCAGCAGGCTGCCGCAGTCCATGT
>NZ_JACSRD010000233.1 GCF_014879935.1 Prosthecobacter sp. | reverse complement strand
GTTCCCGGCCTTGAAAGGCCGGGCTACGGCACGTTCGTCGCTCCGCGACTTCCAAACAGGTTTTCAAACACGGCCTAGTGGTTCACAGATGGGCGATGAACGCCAATCTGACCGATGCCCGGCAGCGCGAGCACTTGCGCACGCTCTACCGTGACACGCTGCTGCATGACGTGATGCCGTTCTGGCTGAAGAATGGCATGGATCGGGAGTTTGACGGCATCATCACGTCGCTGGATCGCGATGGGGCAATCCTGGACACTGACAAGAGCCTCTGGTTCCAAGGCCGGGCGGCCTGGATGTTTTCGACGCTCTACAACACGGTCGAAAAACGCAGCGACTGGGCGGACGCGGCCGGATCATGCCTGGCGTTTCTGGAGAAGCACGGCTACGCCACGGACGGAAAACTGTTCTTCACCGTCACCCGGGAGGGCAAACCTCTGCGCATGCGGCGCTACGTGTTCAGCGAGGCGTTCGCATCCATCGCGCATGCGGCATATGCGAAGGCGACGGGCGATGAATCCTATGCGGAGAAGGCGAAGCGCGACTTTGCGACCTATTTGAGGCATTCCTTCGAGAAGGGCCTCATGCAGCCAAAGGTGAACTCCGAAACGCGGCCGATGATGGGCATCGGTGCCCTGATGATCGGCATCGCCACGGCCCAGGAGCTGCGGCTGAACCTCGGCGACGTGAAAATTTCCGGTCATTCGTGCTCCGAGTGGGCGGATCGCTTCATCCTGGAGATTCAGCGCTATTTCTTCAAACCGGACATGGGCGTGCTGATGGAGGTCGTTTCGCCGGACGGGTCGGTCATCAACCACTTCGACGGCCGCACCTTGAATCCAGGCCATGCGCTGGAGTGCGCGTGGTTCATCCTGCATGAAGGTCGCTGGCGGGGTGAGAAGAGCTACGTCCGGCTCGGCCTGGAGATCCTGGATTGCATGTGGGAGCGCGGATGGGATGCGGAGAAAGGCGGCATCTTTTACTTCCGGGATGTCTTCCACAAGCCGGTGCAGGAATACTGGCACGACATGAAGTTCTGGTGGCCGCACAATGAGGCGATCATCGCGACGCAACTGGCCTGGCACATCACCGGAGACGTGAAATACGCGCAATGGCACCAGCAGGTGCATGACTGGAGCTTCGCGCATTTTCCCGACCCGCAGCATGGCGAGTGGTTTGGCTACCTGCATCGCGATGGCTCGCCGTCGGTCACTTTGAAGGGAAACATGTGGAAGGGCCCCTTCCACCTGCCGCGCATGCTTTGGTATTGCTGGCAGTTGCTGGAGCATGAGCCGCATGACGCGAAAAGTTCGTAACGAAAGATCGAGAGCAGGCTTGAGCCGGTGAGCAGCGACCGCTAGCTTCCCTCCCGCATGGCCATTTCCATCGACGACATCCTCCAAGCCGCTGAAGAGCATCAGGCGAGCGATATTTTCCTCCAGGAAGGCGAAGTGCCGCGGATGAAGATCAACGAGCAGCTCATGATCTTCGGCGACGAACCGATGCTGCTGCCCCATCTGGCCGGATTGTGGCAGGCCTGCGGCGGGGACACCTTGAAGGACACCGATGTGGACACCGGCACCGTCTCGCGCTCCGGCGTGCGCTTCCGTGTGAATCTGCACAAGGTGCTGGGCCGGCTGGCCGCCACGCTGCGCCGCATCCGCACGGACATGCCGGCGCTGTCCAACCTGGGCGCTCCCGAATGGCTGCTGTCACGCTGGGCCACGCAGGAGCACGGCATGGTGCTGGTGACCGGTTCCACGGGCCAGGGCAAATCCACCACGCTGGCCGGCCTGCTGCACTGGATGAACATGAACGTGGCACGCCACATCGTGACGATCGAGGACCCGGTGGAATACATCTTCAGCAACAAGCGCTCGATGTTCACCCAGCGTGAGGTGGGCCGCGACACGCCGAGCTTCCCCCGCGGTCTGCGTGCCGCGATGCGCCAGGCGCCGGATGTGATCTTCGTGGGAGAAATTCGCGACCACGACACGGCCTTCACTGCACTGCAGGCCTGCGAAACGGGCCACCTGGTGCTCGCCTCCATGCACTCCGCCACCGTGGCGGACACGATGGAGCGCTTTGTGAACCTCTTCCCGGCCGACCAGGTGGGGATTGGCCTCCATCTGCTGTCGCATCAACTTCTCGGCGTGCTGTGCCAGAAACTGGTGCCGGATGTGAACGGCCGGCTCACGCTGCTCGTCGAGCACCTGCAAAACGGCGGCGCTGTGCGCGACTGGATCGCGCGGCGTTCCGTGTCGGACATCTACGACTACATGACGCGGGCGAACGACCCGAACTGCCGCACTTTCCTCCAATCCATCGCTGCGGCTTACGAGGCCGGCATCATCGACGAGCCGACCGCCATCGCCGCCTGTGGCAACGAAGCCGAGTTCCGCCGTGCGGCACGCGGCATTTCCTGATCCCCTTTTCTTCAAGACCATGCGCAGCCACGATCTCATCGAATATCTCTACATGGTCATCGAGCGTGGCGGCTCTGACCTGCACATCAGCGCCAACAGCCCGCCCATGGGCCGGCTCAATGGCATCCTGCAACCGATGACGGACGAGGTGCTGGACATCTCCGACCTGCGGGAGCTGATCTTTGCCGTTCTGAAGGAAACGCAGCGTGCGAAGCTGGAGCGCGAGTGGGAGCTGGACTTCGCCATCCAGGTGGAAAACCTCGGCCGCTTCCGTGGCAACGCCTGTTACGTCCTCGGCCGCATCGAGGCGTCGTTCCGCTACATCCCGAATGTCATTCCCGAGCTTCGCGATCTCGGCCACGGACCCACGGTGGAGGGCTTCACCCAGTTGCGCGACGGCCTGATCCTCGTCACCGGCACCAGCAACTGCGGAAAAACGACCACGCTGGCCTCGCTGACGCAGCACATCGCCCGCACACGGCATGCGAACATCATCAGCATCGAGGACCCTATCGAATACCTGTTCGCCCACGACAACAGCCTCGTGCGCCAGCGCCAGGTCGGGGCGGACACGCAGACCTTTGCGAATGCGATCAAAAGCGCCCTGCGTCAGGACGCGGATGTGATCGTCATCAGTGAGCTGCGTGACCTGGAAACGATCCGCACGGCCCTCACCGCCTCCGAAACCGGCCATCTGGTCATCAGCACGCTCCACACGCAGGACGCCCCGGGCACGATCCTGCGCATTCTGGACGCCTTCCCTGAGGAGCAGCAGGACTTCGTCGCCTCCCAGCTTGCCGGCTCGCTCCGGGGCGTCATCTGCCAGTCACTCATGACGCGGCGTGACGAATCCGGCCGCGTGATGGCCTCCGAGGTGCTGGTGGGCAATTCAGGCATCGCCGCCTGTGTGCGCTCACGTCGTTTGTCACAGCTCGCCAACTTGATCCAGATCGGCGCCGTGGATGGCATGCACACGATCGATGACAGCCTCATGCATCTGGCCAATCATGGCTTCATCAGCCTGGATGACGCCCTGATCCGCGCACGCGACGCGGACTTCGTCGAGGTCGGCCACCAGAGGTTCCTGCGCGAACGTGCAGAACCCGCAAGGCGCTGAACCAGTGCAGATGAAAAAAGGCGGAACCGGTTTCCCGGCCCCGCCTTTGGAGACATCGAGGAGATCGACGACGCCTGGACGCTTACTTGTTCTTGGCGTCGAACTTGGCTTTGCACTTCTCGCAGCAGAAGGAGACGGTTTTGCCGTCTTTTCCGGTGCTGGTGATGCTGGAATCAGCGGGTTTGCCACTGATCGGGCATTTGTCGGCCGCGAAAGCCGCGGTGGAGAGTGTGAGGAGGGTGAACAGAGTTTTCATGGATGGATGTGGTGTGTTTGCGTTCGGTGAAGCCGGCGGGATTGCCGGATTCGCTGCGTGAACGCGTGAAGCCGCCCGTTTCTTGTGCGCCCGAAGTCTTTCCTTGCCATCCAGGCCGCCGTCCCGCTAAAACGCCAGCCGCACTCTCCCTCCCGACCCACCATGAGTTTTCTCTCCCGTGAAGCCACCGTCGCCCGGCCCGGATTCAGCCGCTGGCTCGTCCCACCCGCCGCCGTCGCCGTCCACATGTGCATCGGGCAGGTGTATGCCTTCAGCGTCTTCAACAAGCCCCTCGGGGCCGAGCTCGGCGTGCCGGTGTCGAAGGTGAACGTCGCCTACATGATCGCGCTGGTGATGCTGGGCCTGTCCGCGGCCACCTTTGGCAAATGGGTGGAGCGCTCCGGCCCGCGCAAGACCATGATCGCCTCCTGCTTGTGTTTCTGCGGCGGATTGCTGCTCACCGCCCTCGGCGTGAAACTGAAGCTCCTCTGGCTCATCCTCGGCGGATACGGCTTCGTCGGCGGCATCGGACTCGGACTCGGCTACATCGCTCCCGTCTCGACGCTGGTGAAGTGGTTTCCCGACCGCCCCGGCATGGCCACTGGCATGGCGATCATGGGCTTCGGCGGCGGGGCGCTCATCGGTTCGCCACTGGCGCAGGAATTGATGACCCATTACGCCAAGGCGCCCGACACCGGCGCCGCGAGCGCTCTGGTCACCATGGCCGCAGCCTACGCCTGCTTCATGATCTTCGGGGCCTGCATCGTGCGTGTGCCCGCTGCCGGCTGGAAACCTGAAGGCTACGAGCCGAAAGTGGCCGCCGCGAATCACATGATCACGACCGCCAGCGTGTCCGTGGACACGGCCTGGAAGACACCGCAGTTCTGGCTGCTGTGGACGGTGCTGTGCATGAATGTGAGCGCCGGAATCGGTGTGCTGGGACGTGCGGCGGACATGTGCCAGGACATGTTCGGCGTCAGTGTGGCCATCGGCGCGGGCTTCACCGGCCTGTTGAGCATCTTCAACATGGGCGGGCGTTTTGTCTGGTCCTCGGTTTCCGACTTCACCGGTCGGAAGACGGTTTACTGCATCTACTTCATCCTCGGGGCCGTGCTTTACGCCGTGCTGCCCTACACGCAGGAGACACAGAACCGCACGCTCTTCGTCATCTGCACCGCCCTCATCATCAGCATGTATGGCGGCGGTTTTGCCACCATTCCCGCCTATCTGAAGGACATGTTCGGCACCTATCAAGTCGGTGCCATCCACGGCCGTCTGATCACCGCGTGGAGCATGGCTGCCGTCATCGGCCCCTCGCTCATCAATGGCCTCTACGACAGCCGCGTTGCCGCCGGCATGGCCAAGAACCAGGTTTACAACGGCACCTTCTACCTGATGTGCGTGCTGCTCGGCGTCGGCCTCGTCGCCAATCTCCTCGTCCGTCCGGTCGATCCCAAATACCACGTCAAGGAAGCGCCTTCCGCCTGATCACACCGCCATGAAAGCCGTCCTCATCTGGATCATCGTTGCCGCGCCCCTCGCCTGGGGCGTCACCAAATCGGTGCAGAAATCCCTGCCGCTGTTCGGCGTCGAAGCAGTTGCGAAGTAATGCCTGCGCCGCTTTGATGCGCGGCCATGCTTTCGAACGCCACCCTCTTCCTCGCCCGACGCTACCTGCGCGCGAAGCGTTCGTTCGTCTCGGTCATCACGATCGTCTCCATCCTTGGCGTCGCTGTCGGGGTGCTGATGATGATCGTCGTCAGTTCGGTGATGAAGGGGTTCGAGGGCGAGTTCCGCAAGGTGCTCATCGGGTCGGAGCCGCACGTCCTGCTGCATCCGCAGAACAAAAAACCCGCATCGCCGCAAGCCGCCGCTGAAGTGCTCGCGAAGGTGAAGGCACAGCCGGAGGTTCTCGCCGCCAGCACCTACATCAGCAGCGCCATGTATGCGGAACGTGAAGGACAGCAGTCGGGGATGGATGTCATCGGCCTGCCAGCCGACGGGGCGACGTTCTACATGGCCAAGATCGCCAAACACCGCGTCGAAGGTTCTTTGGAACTGAAGCACGGCGGTTTGGTGTGCGCGGATTACATCGCCGGGCAGCTCGACGCGCATCCGGGAGACAAGATCAGCGTCTATGCCGCCACCAACGTCACGACCGCCGTTCAACGTTTCCGCGTGGCCTCCGATGAGCAGGACGAGAAAAAACGCCATGCGGCCTACAAGGAGATCAAACTGCATCCCAAGGAGATCATCCTGCAAGGCAGCGTCCGGGCTGAGACCGCTGGCGTTTACGGCTACACCACGCTCGAGACGGCCCAGCAAATCTTCGGCCTCGGCGATCAAGTCAGCGGCATTCTGATCGAATTGAAGCAGCCGGGCGACGTGAAGGAGGTGATCAAACGCTTCGAGGCGGCCAACATCATCCCGGCCGGCTGGAACGCAGCTCTTTGGACCGATGCGGGCGATGCACGGCTCGCCGCGATGAGCAACGAGCGCGTGATGATGTGGATCGTGCTCATGATCATCGCCGTGGTGGCCGCGTTCTCCGTGATGAACACCACGATCACCGTCACCACGCAGAAACGACGTGAGATCGGCGTCCTCACCGCGCTGGGATCACGCCAGGGGCAGATCATCAGCATCTTCGTCGCGCAGGCGGCATTTGTCGGCACTCTCGGCACGGTCATTGGCCTGGTTCTGAGCGGCCTGGTGCTCACCTTCCGCGATGACATCCGCATGGGCATCGCCGTTCTGAGCGGTGGCAACGCCGATTCGGCCTCCGGCATGTTTCTGGCCACGATTCCGGCCCAGATCGAGCCCTGGTTCGTCGCCGTCACGTGCATCGGCTCGATCAGCCTCTGCCTTCTCGCCGCCTTGCCGCCCGCCTGGCTCGCCGCCCGCGTCGATCCAGCCGTCGCGCTCCGCGACTGATTCAACCGAGAACAGCGAACAACAATAATGACCAGCGCCCCCCTTTTCCTCGCCCTGCGCTACTTGCGGCCCACGCGTTCGTTCATCTCGGTCATCACCGTGATTTCGATGCTCGGCGTCATGCTCGGCGTGGGCGTGCTGGTATTCGTGATGTCCGTGTTCAGCGGCTGGCAGCGTGAATTCCGCCAGATGCTCCTCGGCTTTGAACCGCATGCGATGGTGCAGCCCATGACCTCCCGCGAAGAGGCACCCCAGACCGACTGGCGGAAGCTGCGCGATGCCCTCGCGGCACGGCCGGAGGTCGTCTCTGCCATTCCTGTGGCCGAAGACGTCGTCGTCGTCGAAAACGCGGGCAGCCTCCAGGGCGTCAGCGTCATCGGCATGGCGGAGGAAGCGGACAATGCACTGCTCAAAAAGCTCACCAAGCACCTCAAGGAGGGCAAATTCGACCTCAGCGGCGATTCGATTGTCCTCAGCGACAAATTCGCCAAGGAACTCGGTGCCAAAATCGGTGACACGCTCGTGGTGCACGCCGCTGACAGCGTGAACCAGTTCATCCGCCAGGTGCGGGAGATTCCGGAAGATGCGGAGGAGACCAAACGCGCCGAGGCGCTCGACAACGTGACCGTCCTGTCCAAAGACCTCACGCTCGTCGCCACCCTCCGTGCCGACACGGCCGGAGAACGCGGCTACGTGCCGCTGCACGTCGCGCAGGAGTTCTTCAATCTCGAAGGCAGCGTCAGCGGCATCGAACTGGAGCTCAAAGATCCCGACAATGCCGAGCCGGTCATGGAGATGATCTATCGTGCGGGCATTGTTCCGGAGACCTGGGGCTGGCGCACCTGGATGCAGCAGCATGGGGTCATGCTGGAGTCAGTCGAGAACCAGCGCACGATGATGTGGTTCCTGCTGCTCTTCATCATGCTCGTCGCCGCCATCTGCGTGATGAACACCACCATCACCGTCACGGTGAAAAAGCGGCGGGAGATCGGCATCCTGACCGCGCTGGGCACCCGTGCGTGGCAGATCATCTCCATCTTCGTGTCACAGGCCGGCATCGTGGCGCTCGTCGGCGTCGTGGCCGGTCTCGCGGGTGGTTTTTTCTTCCTCAGCATCCGCAACAAGCTGCGCGACCTCATCGCCGACCTCACCGGCCGCGACATCTTTCCGCAGGATATTTATTTTCTTTCCCAAATCCCCGCGCACACCGACGCGAGTGATCTTCTGACGATCTGCGCCACCGCCGTCGCCCTCTGCCTCCTCGCCGCGCTGGTGCCAGCCTGGTTCGCGGCCCGTGTCGATCCTGCGGTGGCCTTGCGGGATGGGGGCTAGGCTCCATTGCTCCAGCCGCTCCTCCAAAGCCTTGGCGGTGACTGACTCCGTGATGCCATCGGCCAGTGTTTTGGTTTTACCGAAGGTCGTCTCGGCACGCACGCGGTAGTAGAACACGCTGCCGGACTGCATGTTCGAGTCGTGCGTGAAGCGGACGATGTGACGTGGCGCGAAGGTTTCGCTCCATGAGTAAAACGGCCCGACGTGGTGCTGGATGCGCAGTTCATCGGCCCGCAGTTCGACCACACGCCGGTGCAGCAGCGTCCAGAGCGCGGCGATGAGGAGCCCCGGCGAGCTGATGCCCCAGACGATACGGAAGATCCAGGGTGCCTCCTTGTTGATCATGATGACAAACGCCACGGACCACACGATGCCAAAGAGCAGCAAGAAGATGCCGACGCCGCCAAACCGGCGTGGCGGGCAGTCGATCCGTGTCGGAACGCCGGAACTGTCGAACTGGGCGGTGACGCCGCGAAGCTGAAGACGCTCGACGAGCTGCTCCGTGTCCAGTACAACGGCCTCAATTTCTCGACGTGCTTCGTAGGCGGCGAGCCGTGCCTCTTCCCGCGTCATAAACACCGGCAGGGGCAGCACCGCAGGCTTTCCGCCGTTGCCTGAGGTCAGTTCGAGGCTCCAGACGTGCTGTTCGCCGTAGAAGGCGGCCGACTCCGCGTCCTCAATGGTCTGACAGGGCAGTCCTCGCGGAATCTCGATGTGCAGCGGCAAGGCCACGCCGTTGATGTCGCGCCGCGCTTCACTGGCGGAAAGTGTCTCGCCGTGTTCCCAAACTGTCTCCGTCGAGGTTTGGGTGCCCTTCCCGGCGCGACGGACGATTTGGCGCTGACACAGGGCTCGGACGTGAATGATCGCGCGCGGCGAGAGGGCTTGGGAGAGCTTCAATTCACCCTCAAGCAAACGTCCGGGCGTGACGGGGACTTGATCCAGCCGCAGCGTCGGCCTGCCCAGTGCAAGGCGTGTTTTCATCCGATTCCAGGCCATTCGCAGCGGGATCAGCGCCAGCAGGCAGGGCAGCAGCCCGAGCGCGGCCAGCAGCGATTTTGACAGATCTCCGCCTATCACAATCGCCAGCGCCAGTGGTCCCTGCACCAGCAGGATCCAGCCCGCGATGGCGAGGATGAACGGCAGTCCGTCACCTGAGGTGCGGATGTCGCCCTGCGCCCACTCTTTCCGCCAGCGCCAGGGCTCTTGCGGATGCTGCTCCTGCAGTTTGCCCGCCTGCCGGGCCTTTCTGGCCTGCAACCAGCCGCCAAGCGAGACCACCACCCCAGCCAGTGGGAAAGCTGTCGGGAAGATCGACATCAACAGTACCACGCCCCAGCGCAGATCGCGAAACAGCACGGCCTGGTCGGGCATCGCAGGATTCACGTAGCAGCGAAAAGGCTGCTCCCGCCCTTCCAACGCCTGGATCTGTCCGTAGGCCTTCTGCTGGAAGTCGCCCATGTTGTCAGCGCCGCTCATGAAGGTGACGCTCTCGCTGTGATGCGTGTGGCCGCGATACTCGTAGCGATAGACCGCCTTCGTTTCGTAAGTGGAGCCGCCTTTGCCGGACCCGGTGACGATCTCCGTCTTCTCAATCCAGCAGGCTACCTCCTCCCAGCCACGTGCCGACCACCAGCCGCCGATGGTTGGAAGATACAGAAACCAGGCCACCGCCAGCCCGCCCGCGATGAACGGCAGACCAAACAACACCGCGCAGCCTCCGCCGAGCTGTTTCACAGGACGCATGACTTTCGAGGACGGCCGGATGTTCTTCAACATGCGCGGAGCTTTGCACAAACCGGCTGACTTCCGCAACAGGCGCGTATGATGGCGCGCATCATGCCTCCCGCGTTCAAGCCCTACGGCGCATCCCATCAGGTGGTGCTGGTCATCACGGTGGTTTTGTTCGTCGCCCTGCTCCTGCTCTCACGCACACGGCATGGTGTCGTGGCGGAACGCCTCCTTGGCAGCCTGCTGCTGGCCCTGTGGCCTGCGGGACTCGTGACACACGCGATCAATGGCTCCTTCACCGCACAGACCGTGCTGCCGCTGCAATACTGTGACATCGCCGCGATCGCGGGCGGCATCGCCTTGTGGACGCACCGGCAGTTCTGCTGCGAGATCGTGTACTTCTTCGGCATCGCGGGAACGCTCCAGGGCCTCATCACTCCAGCGCTGATCTACGACTTTCCAGACGGGCGGTTCTTCCACTTCTTCACCCTGCACGGCGGCGTGCCGATCACGTCTTTCTATGTCGTCACGGCCATGAAACACCGGCCGCTGCCCGGTGCGGTGCCGCGCATGATGCTCTTCTCCATCGCGTGGTATGCCGTGGTCGCCGTGGTGAACGTCGCGCTGGGAACGAACTTCGCCTTCCAATGCACCAAGCCGCCGCAAGCCAGCCTGTTCGATCGTCTGGGCCGGTGGCCGTGGTACAATTTCAGCGCCATCGGCCTCGGCGTGGTGTTTTACTCAGTGCTTTATGCGCCGTTCGCTTTCCGCCGCATCAGGCGCTGACCTGGACGGCG
>NZ_JACSRD010000259.1 GCF_014879935.1 Prosthecobacter sp. | reverse complement strand
ATGAAGTCGGCGGCGAATGTGAGCCAGCAGTTGCGGCGGCTGGACGTTAAGGCTGCGATCAAGAAAGTGCCCGAGGAAATGAAACACTTCCTGGAGGAAGCCGATGCCAAGAACCCCTGAGCGTCGCCTTTTTGTCAAGCCGTTGCACCCTGACCGGTCCCCCCGTTTGCCTGCCACGCAGAGGCGGAAGGCATGCGCGATTGTGACCTGCGACGCCGCGCTTCAGGCTTATGGTGTCCCGGTGATCTGGTAACCCTCACGGCGAGACAAGCAGCTTCGCAAGAACGTCCGGCAGCGGCTGCTCGAAGGACATTTTTTTGTCGGTGGCGGGATGGATGAAGGTGAGTTTGGCGGCGTGGAGGCCGAGGCGTTTGGCGGGGTCGGTCTTGGCGCCGTAGGGGGCGTCGCCGACGATGGGGTGGCCCATGTCGGAAAGATGGACGCGGATCTGGTGGCGGCGGCCGGTTTCGATCTTCAATTCGACGAGCGTGCGGTCGGCGGTGCGCTGGAGCACTTTGAAGTGGCTGATGGCCTCGCGGGTGTCGTCGCCAGGCGGGACGCTGCGGACGCGGAGGGAGAACTCCTCATTCACATGGCAGCGCAGGGTGCCGGAGTCGCGTTTGATGACGCCTTCGGCGATGGCGAGGTAGGTCTTTTCGAACTTGTGCCAGTTCTGCTGGAGGATGCGTTTGAAGGGCTCGGTCTTGGCGAATACGATGAGTCCGGAGGTGTCGCGGTCGAGGCGATGGACGATCCACACGCGGTTGCGCGGATTGGTGGCGCGGACGTGGTCGGTGAGGGCGGCGTAGGCGGTGCGGCCTTTGCCGGAATCGAGCGCGATGGTGAGCCAGCCGGTGCCTTTGTTCAAAACGATGATGGCATCGTCCTCGTGGACGATCTGCAGGCCTTTGGGCAGCGGCGGGGCGACTTTGTGCGGCACACGTTCGACTTTGATCTCGATCTTGTCGCCGGGACGCAGCTCGTGGTCGTGACGGGTGACGGCCTTGCCGTTCACGCGGACGCTGCCGAACTTGAGCCACTGCTTGACGCGGGTGCGCTTCACGTCCGGCCAGTTCGCGAGGAGGTAGGGCATCAGTTCGATCGGCTCGGTGACGGGGCGCGGGGACGGCATATGTCTTCATGCCACGGGAAAAAGATGCTGGCTAAGGAAAAGCGGGATGGCACGTTTTCCCCGGACCCCAACGCGCCCCCCATGATCCTGACCCGCCCTGTTTTGCTCTCCTGCATGCTCGCCATCCCTGCCTCGGCCGTGGATTTCAAGAAGGACATCCAGCCCATCCTGGAAAAGAACTGCTACGAGTGCCACAGCGAGGCGAAAAAGAAGCGGAAAGGCGGTTTCGTGTTCGACGACCTGGAGACCTTCAAGCTGGACATCGCTGACAATGATGTGGCGCAGATCCGGCCGGGCAAACCGGCCGAAAGCCACTTCCTGGAGGTGATTGTCAACCGCGATCACGACCGCCACATGCCGCCGGATGATCAGCTTTCCAGCGGTGACATCCGCAAGCTGACCGACTGGATCAAGGAGGGGGCGACTTTCGACGGCACCGTGGCCAAGACCGCCGCGACGGTGGAAGGCATGCCGAAGAAAGCGCTGCCGCCGATCATGAGCTGGACGAATCTCGAGGGCAAAACGATCAAGGCGGGCTTTGTGCGTCTGGACGGCGAAAATGTGGTGCTGCGCATGCCTGCAAACGCCCAGGAGGTGGCCTACCCGCTGGCGAAGCTGTCGGAGGCCAGCCAGAAGCTGGCGCGGGATTGTGCGGCACCGTGAGGAGCCGGGCGGCGTGGATTGATGGCCTGCCCGAATCCATTCATCCACCACTCCACCAATCCCACGCTCCGATCCGTCATCGCTCGGCGAGGGCAGCGCTGACAGCGGCCTCCAGGGGGCGTGAACCGTCGCCGCCGAGTTGTTCATCGAGCGCTTCGAGGCGCTGAATGAGATCCGCCACGTGTTTGCGGGGATACATGCCGCCCGCCTCGGCACAGAAATGGGTGCGGCAGCCGAAAGGGCGATGCGCATAGATGGTGCAGCGGCCGTCACGGCCGAGCAGTGGACAGGCACCATCCGGATGCGGTTTGAGCGCCTTGCGGCCGCTGGCACGGACGCCCTGCGCCGCAAAGAGGGCCTCCCCGCGCGTGAGCATGGGGGTGTGACCGGCGAGGCGGAAATGGCAGCAACCGGTGCGCATGGCGCAATCGCGGGGCAGGGGCCGCCGCTCCAGCTCGGCGTAGATGGCCTTGATCTCGGCGTGGGGGTCGGCCTTCGGGTTTTTCATGCGCTTTGGAGTGAGCATGGATGTGCTGACCGTTGTGGCACGCGATTTTTGCAAAGCGGCATTTGAGGATTTGAGATTTCGCATTCCGCCATCATCGTACACGCCCTGAATGCCTCTCCCAGCCGTCTGAAGAGGCCTTCCGGGCTCCCCACCACCCTCCTTTGAGACAACCGTAGAGCGCATGAGCCTGCCTGATATCGCCGGACACGAACTGCAGGACCTGGTGGGCAGCGGACGGTGCGGCGCTGTTTACCGGGCGGTCTCCGGAAATGGCAAGGCCTGCGCGGTGAAGGTGTTCAGCTCGATGGCGATCAACCGCAAGGCGCTGGCCACGGCCTTCCGTGCCTTGCAGCAGATGCCGCACCACCGCGGCGTCCTGCCGGTGGACAATTTCAGCTTCGACAAGACGCCGTACTTCTGCGTCATGCCGCTGGTCGGCGTGATGACGAAGGACAATCACGGCCGCCGTCAGTGGCAGACGCCCACGCTGGAGTCCGTCTGCACCGGACTGCCGCCGGAACAGGCCTGGCGCCACATTTATGAGGTGGCAGATGCCCTGGCCTGGCTGCACAAGCACGGCATCCCGCATGGGAATCTGCGCCCATCCAACGTGCTGCTGGAGGACGACGCGGAGTCATCCATCCGCCTGACGGACATCGCGCAGGGCTGGGTCGGCGGCATTCATCACCTGGAGCTGACGGATCACTTCGTGCACCTCTGCCCGGAACAGGCGGAAAATCCGGATGGCGTCTTCGCCGGCTACGGACCGACCTGGGATGTTTACAGCTTCGGCGTGCTGGCCTACCGCCTCCTCAACGGCACCCTGCCGCGTGGTGCTGACATGTGGGAGAGCGAGCTGCAACGCGCCCGCCAGCAGCATGCCGCAGGTCTTGCCGCCCAAATCGACAGCAACGCGCTGCTTTCCGCCGTCAAGGCTCAGCCCAAGGTCTTCTGGCCCCAGGTGGCGCAGTCGAAGTGGGAGGAACGCCGCCGCAACATCATCGAACGCGCCCTGGATCTGAACCCTGCCGCACGCTGGGCCGACATGCGCGAGGTCGTGCGCGAGTTCGAGGTGCTGGAAAGCGACTACCTGCTGGAGGAATCCCGCGAGCAGACCGTCCGCGAGCGCCAGAAGCAGGCGAAGAAGGTCCTCACCCTGCAAACCACGGCCATCGCCCTGCTGACGATCTTTGTGCTGTGCTTCGTGTATGCCTTTGTCACGCTGCGTCGCGCGCAGAAGGCCGAGGACACGATCGAAAACCTCGGCGCGAACCACAAGATCGAGATCGACGCACGCGAAAACCGCATCGCCACGCTCACGGGCGAACGCGATGTCGCACGCGGGGCCAAGGCGGTGGCGGATCAGAATCTGCAGAACTCGCAGAACGCGGTGGACCAGTTCCTCACGCAATTGCTCCAGACGCCCACGGGCAACGAGATGGAGGCCGGCTTCCAGAAAGAGCAGCTCACGGACGCGCTCGACTACGTCATGCGCGGTCTGCCGGCGCTCGAGCAGTCGCAGACCCTCGGTGTCGAGCGGCTGCGGGCCTATGGGAACATCGGCCAGCTCCATCTGAAGCTCCGCGACAGCACCCAGGCCGTGTCCTACCTGACCAAGGCCCGCGACCAGGCCGCCGAACTCATCAACAAGGGGGAAGGCGAGGCCGCGCAAATCGCGCTCTACCAGCAGTGGCTGGGCCGTTACAGCCTGCTGCTTTCCGACATCCGCGGCCACGAGGGCCGTCATGCGGAGTCGCTGGCCTTGCTGAAGGACGCCACCGAAAATCTGGACAAAGGCCTGGCCGCCGACCCCAAAAACCGCCTCGCCCGCAACGAGTGTGCCCGTGCCTGGCTCGAATACGGGCTGCGCACGCTGCGCAATGGTGACACCGCCGTCTCCGAACAGGCGCTGGCCCGTGTGCCGGAGATCCTCGATCCGAAGCTCATCGGCCATGAGTTGATCAACGACGAGAAATTCATCCTCGCCCGGGCCAAATTCGCCAAGGGCATCAGCCAGCGTGAGGCCGGCAAGACGGAGGAGGCGCTCAACACCCTGATCGATTCCGTGAAGGACATGGGTGAGCTCGTGCTCGGCAGCAGCCCTCGCAATCAGGATCAGGCCCTGCTCCTGGCGGAGGCCTACACGGAGCTGGCGGAGCTCATCGGCCGTCATTTCAGCGGCGCAGATGCCAAGGAGGCGCACAACCAGGCCGTGCCGATCCTGCTGGAGCTCAACCGCCTCATGCCTGAGTGGGCGGAGGTGAAATACCTGCTCGCCCGCAACTACGGCTCCCTGGCCTCCCTCGCGCGGGATGCCGGCAGCCCCTCCGAGGCCAGCAAGAAGAAGCAGGACGCCATCGAGCTGGTGAATGAAATCCTCGCCGATGACAAGGACAACGCCCGTTACGGCTTCCTCCTGGCCAAACTGCGTGGCGAATACGCCGAGCTGCTGGCCGACAGCGGCAAGACCACCGCCGCCATCCCCATCGCCCAGCAGGCCGTGGAATCGATGGAGAGCTTGATCAAGATGCTGCCGCAGTCCGACAAGCTCACCCCGGAGCGCCGCATGTGGTCCAGCCAGCTGGCGCAGCTCTACGGTGCCCTCGGCCACACCAGCGAAGGCGCGGGCAAGAAAACCGAGGCCAAGGCCGCCTTCACCAGCGCCGTGGCCATCTGGGAACAGCTCGCCGGAGCCATCGCCAACGATGAAGCCATCCAATCCGGCCTGACCTGGAGCAAAGGCCGCCTCGCCAAGCTCAAATGACCCTCGCGGAGAAGCAGCAGGCGTTGATCGACGACCTGAACATCATTCACGACCCGCACGAGCGTCTGAACGCCGTCGTGTCACGCGGCACGGGCCTGAAACTGGCCCCGGAGCACCAAACGGACGCCAATCTTGTCCCCGGCTGTGTGTCGCGCGTCTGGCTGCATGGCGAACTCGTGGAGGGCCGCGCCCGCTTCGCCTGCGATGCCGAATCCCCCATGGTGAAGGGCCTCGCCACGCTGTTGTGCGATCTTTACGACAACACCGACCCCGCCGAGGCCGCCGCCATCGAGCCGCGGCTCTGGGAAGCCTGCGCCTTCACCAAAATGCTTTCCCCCACCCGTTTGAACGGCCTCGCGAACATGCGGAAGCGCATTCGCGAGATGGCGGAAGGCTTCGCCAAATGACGAATGACGAATGACAGCCGAGCGAAGCGAGACAGACGACCGCAGGGAATTCGAAGGGGAAGCAAAGCGAATCAAGTGACGAATTTTGGGGCGGCGTGGTCGGGTAGGGGCTGGAGTCTTGCGTTGGGTCGATTGTTCGTCATTGGGAGTTCATTCGACATTCGTCATTCTGCATTCGTCATTTCCGCCCCTCATGCTCCGTCTCCAAAACTTCCACGGCCCCGAGCTCGAACCGCATCTCGACGCCCTCGGCGCCCTGCGCATCGCCGTCTTCCGCGAATTCCCGTATCTCTACGACGGCAGCCTGGAGTATGAGCGTGACTACCTGCGCGTTTACCTGCGCTCCAGCGGCAGCCTCGTCGTCCTCGCCTTCGATGGTGACCGTGTGGTGGGCGCGACGACCTGCCTGCCCATGGTGGATGAGGGGCCGGAGTTCCAGGCGGCCTTTGTGAAGGCGGGTTACGACCTCGCGACGATCGGCTACTTCGGCGAATCGATCCTGCTGCCGGAATATCGAGGCCACGGCATTGGAAAGGAGTTCTTCACCCGTCGCGAAGCCCAGGTGCAACGGCTGGGCCTCAAACTCAGCACCTTCTGCGCCGTGGACCGGCCCGCCGATCACCCGCTGCGTCCCGCCGGCTATCGCCCGCTCGACGACTTCTGGCGCAGCCAGGGCTACACGAAGCATCCCGAACTCCAGGCCACCTTTGTGTGGAAGGAGACTGGCGAAGAGGCGGAATCCCCCAAGACGCTGACGTTCTGGACCAAGGCCTGGCGTGATGAGTGAAGATTATCACCTATCGCTTCCTGCCACTGCCAGATTGCCGCGCTCCGACTGCATTTTCACGTCATAGCAGAGGCGGTGGTTTCCATCTCATCAGTCCAGCCAGTTCTCGACACGCAATCCCGGAACCTTTTGGAAATCGACCAGATTGCGGGATAGCAGGAGTGTGTTGTGGGTCATGGCGAGGCTGGCGATGCGCAGATCCACGGTGCCGATACGCACGCGCTGAAAGTGCAGCATGTCGAAGGTGTCTTGCGCTGCTTGTGTCCAGGACAGGAACCGCCACTTGGCGAGGGTGAGCAGGCCGTTGAGAAAGAGATCGTAATGAACGAGCAACCGCTCTCTGTCGGCGGCGATCTGGGCCAGCCGACCGCGCAAGACTTCCTCGGCAGTCATCACGGTGAGCCATGGCTGCTCGCCCCGACTGAGAAGACGTTCGCGAAGCAACGCACCCGCCGGGGAGCCACGATCCAGCTCGGAGTAGTGGTTGGTGTCAAGAACGACCATCACGACGGTCCATCTCTTCCAATGACTTCCGGTTCACATCCTGCCGCCACTGCTCGCCCAGTTGCGCGGCGGCATCGTAGTCGGGGTTGCCCTTGGCCCAGCCGAAAGTGCTCAGCCAGCTCTCATCCGTTGCGTCGGCGTTGGTTGCCATGGCCAGCGACTGCACCAGCAAGCCTTTCGACGGCTCGGCGGAGACTGCGGCACTGATTCGCGGATTCATGGGCCAAGATGCCCCTGCCGCAGCTTTTTGGCAATGCTGACTTCAATGGCGCACGCTGACGTTCTGGACCAAGGAATGGGTGTGACCCATGTTTGCCTCACCCGAACATTGACCGACTATGGAGCACCAACGGTGCGAAACTCCTCAGCCCACGGGCGCAGCCCTGGGTTTCGAATCCGCGAACAACCTTGAGCAACATGCAGCCCTGACAGGGCGGGACTCGACTCAACGCTGCGCATGGATCTGGCGTGATCCGGGGGTCGAGTGCCGCGCTTTCAGCGCTCGACGGGTTTTGGGAGGTGATTCGACCGCGTTGACCCAGGCTTGCAGCCTGGGCTGAGGAGTTGTGCGCTTTCAGCGCCACGGCGTCGTCCGCGTGGCGAGCAGGTGCTCTTCCCGCGTGAACACATCCGGCAGCCAGACGCCGATCCATAGCAGCAGGCCCAACAAGACTGCCAACGACACGGCAAGGCCAAGAAGGGTGATCAGAGGTCTGTTCATGAGATGAATCATGTCACCGGCGCTACACAATGGGATCGGGGCAGACGTCGCGGCGCTGGCACTTGAGGCAGTGGTCGCCGAGGAAGTAGGCGTCGAGGAAGTCCATGAGACCACGGATGGTGGCCCGGTCCTCGGTGACGATGCCGGCCTCGAAGTTGCGGCGGTGGTCGCTCTTGGCCCCCAGACCGGCGCCCGTGAGGTTCGCGGAGCCGATGTAGGCGATGCGTTCGTCGGCGATGACGCACTTCATGTGCATGCGCGGGCAGAGGATGCGCGTGAAGAGATCACTGCCGATCAGCTCCGGGAAGCGGTCGAAGTCCTTGCGGAAGCGTGGCCCGGGCTCCTTGGCATGCACGAGTCGCACCTCGACGCCTTCGCGGATCAGTCCTGCGAGCACCTCCAGAAACGGCACGAACTTTTTTCGGCCGCCTTCGACATGCAAATCCTTGATGTCCGCCGTCACCAGCCAGAGCAGCCGTCTGGCCGAAGGCACAATCTCACGCAGCACCGCTGCGTAAGTGTCTTGGTTGAGGACCAGTTTCACGGCTGAAGTCATTGTGCCTGCCCTACGGCAATCCAGGGCGGAGTCTAGCGGTGCCGATTCAGGGTGTCTTTGCGTAAGCCAAAGAGGAAGGGAAACCGAATCACCGGAGATGGTGTGCTGGACATGGGGACGTGGTAATCTACCCGGACAGTTTGACGATTAGCTTATTACGTTGCCGCGCTATGCCTGCTTCACCCACTGGGGTGCGCGATGGTCGCCCTTTCTTACTGCCTTATCCTGACCGATCTGATTTTTTTCTTCCCATGTCACTGGTAATTTGATTTCATCCGCCGCAAGCTTGCAAATAAGATGCCTGCCGCAGCGACGACACCTTTGACTTGGGGAATGACTGGCCTCGTTTGGGGCCAAAGTGGAGCTGTCTGGGGTGGAAGCACTGCTTCCGACAACCACCAACCACCTACATATCCCATGGCTACCAGCAACCGTGTGTCCGTCACGATCACTCCGGCGATTCGTGATTCCTTCATTGCTTTTCTCAACCAGGCGGCGGCCCTGCTGCCAGTTGCTCCCACGCTCTCCAGTGAAGAACGGCAGGAGATCTCCACCATTGGTCCGCGCCTCCAGCCTTTTGATGACGCGGTGGCGATGACGGTGCCGCAGTTCCCGGCCATCGTGCCCAGCTATCTCGACGCAGCAGAGGCGGTCAAAGACCGCTCCAGCCGCGCCGTCGTCAAAGAGATACTCCTGGCCGCCAGCGCCCTGTGCGAACAGGTCCGGGATCTCGACCTGCTGCTCGGTGCGGACCTCTTCGACTTTGACCACGGCGTGTTCTACACGGCACGTGATGCGGCGAAGCGCGGCAGCATCCCCGGGGCCGACACGGCGCTGGCTCAATTGGAGGCAGCCTACCCCAAACGCGGCAAGAAAACGCCGCCGGTCGAGCCGCCACCCGCACCTTGATGACCGGTCCGGGTGCGCCTCACCGGCTTCGTCCCTCATCAAAACGGGTGTCACGAGCCTGAGAGACGGGTTCCTCATCCCGTTGAGGGTGCCTGCCCACCTCCTGCATCCGAGGTGCCGAGGCTCGAATCTTGGCTGGGGAGGCTGAAAGACTGCCTCCTCAGCCTCTTACAGGCAGTTCCTGAACCCTATCGCAGGGGTTGCCGAGGCTGAAATCGGGCCTCATGAGGCTGAAAAGCGGCCTCCCTATCCCCTCAATCAGGGTTCCACAGGCCCTCCATCGGCCTCGAGTCCTCTTTCGGGTGCCATTTGGCCCCATTTTCACCCGAAACGACCCTTCTCACCGCCTTCCCGCCATCGCCATGCCTTACGACCCAAACCAACCTCAAAACGGCCAGCCGCTGGATGCGGATGCCCTGCGCCTGCAGCTTCAGGGCCTCTTCGAGGCCATCACCAGCATCCCCAAAGGGGATCAGGGCGATCCCGGCGAACCCGGATCGCCGGGTCAAAATGGCAGCGATGGGGGAGACGGTCCGCCTGGGCCGCCTTTTGCGCAGGCCATCATCGATTCCGTCAACACCATTGATGCCGGCCAGGACGCTGGCGTGAGCGTCAGCTTCGATGGGACCGCTGTCCACTTCACCTTCGACATTCCGCGAGGGGCGGATGGGCCCTCCGGCAACGACGGCAGCCCTGGCAACGACGGACCTCCAGGCGAGGTCAGCCTTCAGCAGATGAAGGACAGCACCAGTGCCAACACCAACGGTGTCAGCACCCTTGATGACGCCTTCATGAACGATCCGCCGACCCTGGGAGACCTGGAACTGATACGGTCCAAGCTCAACGAACTGATTCTGGCCCTGCGGCAGAATTGAGGAATGAAAAGATATGGGTGCAGAAAGTCGTGGAGCCAAGGAACGGTGGACTCTGTCCCCCTGTGGGGACAGGGTCCCCGCCTACTTGAGTTTCTTGTGCTCCCGTTTGAAAAGCATTGCCTGAATCGCGTCCAGCGGGTAAAACGCGCCGAATTAACTTTTGCCTATTCGACTGATTTCTCTCTGACATAACCAATTTGCGTGCTGCCTCACAGGCAGCGGGGCTCCCACCAAAACCGGCAAGTTTTAGCCCTCATCGACAACGCCAAAGGAAGCGCGCCCGAATGGGGCGCAGCTTGCTCTGCGCCTTGTCGAAGGGCGCTTGCCGGTGCCCGGTGGGAGGGAGCATCAGGTTGCGCCCTCTTTTGTGTCCTCGCTGAAGTTTTGTAGCCAGCCAGCTGCGAACCGACCCAACTTCCGATGAAACAAGAAATGATGATACTTGCCGGCCTGCTTGCCGCAGGGCTTCAGGCACAAGAACCAGAGGCGGCCGGGTCGGTCATTGCAGATGCCGTCGAGCGGCGCGTGGTGCTGGAGCAGACCGTGGTGCGGCAGAAGGATGGCGGGACGGTGACGTTTCAGAAGATCGAGCCGCCGCCTGTGACGGCGCCGGTGGTGAAGGCTGCGCCGGTGCTGACGCCTGAGGAGGCGGCCCGGCAGGCGGAGATCGAGGCGAAGAAGCCGGGGCTGCTGATGGTCTCTGCCACGGTGCATGCGGGCGGCCTCACAGTGCTGCGTTGCTCCTGCGGCGGGAAGGAACAGGTGGAGGCG
>NZ_JACSRD010000170.1 GCF_014879935.1 Prosthecobacter sp. | reverse complement strand
CTCGGTATCGGAATACCGAGCTACAAACCGCGCCCAACTTCAGAGGTAGGATGATTTTGGGTAGGATGGTCTAAAGAACCGCTTCGGAAATCCAAATCCCATCATCCTACCCCCCAATTATCCTACCCTGATCCGCCTCGTGGCCGGGAACTCCACGCGTACCGATGAATGGATCGCTGTAGCCTGGCTCGTTGAGCCAGCGTTTGAACCGCGTCCAACTTCAGAGGTAGGATGATTTTGGGTAGGATGGTCTGAAGAACCACTTCTGAAATCCAAATCCCATTATCCTACCCCCAATCATCCTACCCTGACCCACCCCGAGGCCACGGAGAACGGACTCCGCATTCCGCATTCACTCCAGCCGACGGCCGATCCACCATCCAACCATCCACCACTCCCTTCGCCCATCCGCATTCGGCATTCGACATTTGATTCGTTCTGCTCACCCTTCGGGCTCCCTGCGGTCGTCTGTCTCGCTTCGCTCGGCTGACATTCGTCATTCAAACTCCGCCTCCACTCCCAGCCTCCTTCGTCATTCCATGCGCATCCTTTCCGGCCTCCAACCCAGCGGACGTCTCCACATCGGCAACTTCTTCGGCATGATGGAGCCCGCGCTCAAACTCCAGCACGAGGGCGACGCCTACTACTTCATCGCCGACTATCACTCGCTCACCTCCGTCCATGATGGCAAGGCGCTGCGCGAATACGTCCGTGAACTCGCCGTCGATTTCCTCGCCTGCGGCCTCGATCCCGACAAATGCGTCTTCTTCCGCCAGAGCGACGTGCCGGAGCACTGCGAGCTCTCCTGGATCCTCAGCACCGTCACCCCCATGGGCCTGCTCGAGCGCTGCCACAGCTACAAGGACAAGATCGCCAACGGCATCAAGCCCTCCCACGGCCTCTTCGCCTACCCCGTGCTCATGGCTGCCGACATCCTCATCTACGACAGCGATGTCGTCCCCGTCGGCCGCGATCAAAAGCAGCATGTCGAGGTCACCCGCGACATCGCCATCAAGATGAACGAGCTCTACGGCGAAGGCCTCTTCAAGCTGCCCAATCCGCGCATCAAGGAGGAGACCGCCGTCGTTCCCGGCCTCGACGGCCAGAAGATGAGCAAGAGCTACGGCAACACCATCCCCCTCTTCGACGAGCCCGGTCCGCTCAAAAAGAAGATCATGGGCATCAAGACCGACTCCACCCCCGTCGAGGCCCCGAAGGCCATCGAAGGCAGCAGCATCCTCGCCCTCTACAAGCTTGTCGCCTCCCCGTCCGACTACGATGCGATGGTGAACGATCACCTCAACGGCGGCGTCGGCTACGGCGACTTCAAAAAGCGCCTCCTGCAGGGCGTCACCGACTACTTCGCGCCCTATCGTGCCCGCCGGGATGAGATCCTCGCCGACCAAGGCTACGTCGAAAAAGTCCTCGCCCAAGGCGCCGAAAAAGCCCGCACCGTCGCCCGCCAGACCCTCGCCCGCGTCCGCGACGCCGTCGGCCTGGGGTGATGCTGGATGAAGGGAGCGCGGACACTCTTGTCCGCTGGATGGGTGGATTGATGGATGCTGGATGCTGGATGCTGGAAAGTAGCGCGGGCAATCCTGCCCGCCTCCGACGGTAGGACCGCGCTGAGGGATGAGTTCGCGGTTTAACGTCGTCCTCGTCCTCGCTCTGGAACCTCGATGCTCGATAAACGGAGCGCGGACACTCCTGTTGTATTCCATGATGTTGCACTGTGTTGCATTCATTTGCAAAGCCTTGCAGCACAAGGGTTCGGCGATGATTGCGCGTTGCGCCCAATTGCATCCAGTGGGGCTGAATTGCACGTTTTCAGGCCGTGACTGTATAAAATGGCTGTATAAAACCGGCGACTTGATCAGGCAAGGTAGCCGTGCTTTTTCAGCCATTCGGCCAGTGCCTCGGCAACAATGTCTCGCTGCGTGAACGGGTCAAGCCTCTGGATTTTCCGGTCCATGGATGCTCTGAGGAGTGCGGTGCTGATCTCGGGTTCGATGCGAACATTCAGGGAGACGGCACCCGCCATCGTGAACTGAGGCAGTGCGGAACTTGGTGGCACCTGGGCGGTTGGTCGTTGTGCGAAATTTTCTTTCAGTGCTGCTCTTGCCATAGGGGTATTCTCCTTCTTTGAGGTTGCTTCAGATTTCGGTTTCGGCTCTGCCTTGGCAGTCTTGCCGGTTTCAAGAAAACTCTGCTCATCAGGGGTAAGCGCGTCGTCGAGTGAGCGTCGGTTAACCACGGGTCATATCCTTCATGAGCTGCTGCATTTCGAGAGAGGCCAGCAAAGCCCCTGCGCCCATTTGCCAGACCACTTTGGCCTGCCCTGCGGAGTCCGCGAAGCTTTGACGAAGGCACACTCCAGCGGTGACATCCACGCCAAGTTTTTTGGCGGCGTTCATCATTTCACGGCTGAGGCGTCCGCGCTTTTGCAGCTTGTTGGGGATGAGAAGTCCTTCCGGTTTGCCTTTGCGTGTTTTCTGAGCTTCGCGAAGAAGCTGCACGGCTTTGGAGGCTGCTCGGAGATCAAGAATTGACGGTCCGCATGGAAAAAACACGCGGTCAGCACGGAGCATGATGGCCCTGGTCGTTGCTGAAAGTCCTGCGGGGCCGTCAATGACGATGTCATTCGCACCGCCCGCGAATTTGGCGAGCCGATGAATTATTTCCTCCGGCGAGTCGATCTGCTCAAGCTGGATCGGCAGTGCCAGTTCCTTGATCCATTGTGATGCCGAAGATTGCGGGTCGGCATCAATGAAGATCACGCTGCGCTTCTTTTTGACGAGCCATGCCGCCAAGTGAACTGCGATGGTTGTTTTGCCAACACCGCCTTTTGAATTTGTGAGTCCGTAAATCATGTCTGCCTCTTTTTGGCAGAATAGTGATTTGCTCCTGTCACCGATAGCCTCTCGAATGTTTGGCTGCTGCGTGCCTTCATTTTTCTTCGGAGGGTTGCAAACTTGCAACACAGCTTGCTAGCTAGTTTGCTAGCTTTCTAGTCCTTCCCTGCCAGGCACCCGGAGGCAGACGAGCTTTTCAAAAAGGCGAGTCGGCTGCCGACGGGGTTTAAAGGTTTTATTCTTTACTGTTTAAGTAAGGTTTAGAGAGGTGGGGAAGCGCAGCCAGCTTGGGCTTGAGGGCTGTTCAGGTCGCTGCTCTGACGATGGCGGGTCGTTGGTGTGACGATAGCAAAGTCGTTGGCTTGACGTGGGTTGGTCGGTGGTCTGACGGCACGGTCGCTGGCATGACGATTCAAAGGGTTGCCGGTCTGACGATGGTTGGAAAGTTCGGATAAATCCGGCTCAAAGGTCGCTGCTCTGACGATATTGTTTTTTCAAACCAATCATGGTATGCCGAAGGGCATGGGCAGGATGATTGAGGGTGGGATCAAAGAACATCAGAACTTGGAAAGGTTCATAGCGTCCTCGGCTGACATCGCTCCCAAAGACCAGATTGATCTGATGGCGCGTTGCTGGTTCAGCCTGACACCCGGAAGAACTGAGGCCATTCAGCACGAGTATGTGGACGCGAGGTCGGGCCAAACTGAAACAGTCCGCATCACCGGCAGCGGGGAACACGGCATTGCCACGATCCACGATCAGGATTTGCTCATCTATGCCATTTCGCAATGGATTGAAGCCAAGAGGAAGGGGCTTGAGCCTTCACGCCGAATTCACTTCACCCCGTATCAGTTCCTCGCGTGGATGAACCGTGAACCCGGCGGCGGGCAATATCAGCGGCTCAAAGATGCCCTGCACCGCCTCAAGATGACGAGTATTCAAACCACCATCCGATCCGAACAAGGCAAGCGTAGTCGCAAACGCATCAGGCAGTTCTCGTGGATTTCAGAGTGGGAGATCACGGAAGAAAAAGGCGAAATTCGCGGCGTTGAAGTCGTGCTGGCCGAATGGCTCTTTGAAAGCATTCAGGACTTCCATGTGCTGACTCTCGACAAACGGTATTTTGATATTTCCGGCAGCGTGGAGCGCTGGCTATATCTTTATGCGCGAAAAGCCACGGGAGGCCCGACAGGCGTCTGGAAAGAGACGTTCAAGAGCCTTTACCAGAAATCCGCATCGCAGCAGGCATACAAGCATTATGCGAGCACACTGCGAAAGCTGGTGAAGAAGAATGACCTGCCGGGTTTCCGTCTGGAGCATGTGAGTTCGGCGCAAGGCAAAGACATGCTTCTCATGGAGCGCACAGAAAAGCGGGGAGTGATTGAAGCCAAGAACCCTCCGGCTCAAGAGGCGCAGCTCGTGCTCATTGAGCGGTCACCTCTGGAAGAAGCCTGGGAGAACGTGCTGGAACTGTTGCGCAAACAAGTTGGCGCAGACCAAGTGAAAGCTTGGCTGGAAAGGTTGCAGCTTGGCGAACTGGTGGATGGCACCCTCACCTATCGCGCAAACCTCAAATTCGTGGCTGATTGGGTGGAAACCAATTTCAAACACAAGATGGAAGCAGCATGGCAGTCGATTGGTCATCCGGTGACTTCGGTTCGCATCGAAACGAAAGGCAGAAAATCAGCCGCCTAGTTTCACTGTTCCGTCGGCGACGGAGTGACAAGCCCAAGTATTTCGACGGAGCCATAGAAAAGCATGACAATGGCTGCTGCTTGTTTGGGAGGTGTTCCCTCGCGTCCAAAGCGGAAACGGAAAATGTCGGGATTGGGACACGCATACTCGGTCATGACCGAACTGTCGTTGAGCAGAGGCCCCAGGTTTTCAGCAAGGGTCTTGTAGTCCAGACCTGAATAGAATTGTGGCGATGCGGTGACGATCTGACCGCAAGCGGGCTCCCGAAACGCTAGGTAGTAGGCACCTCGCACAAGCTTCTCGAAGAATTGGTTTTGCTTTTCAGGTTCAACCGAGAAAATACGTCGGCGTTCGCCATCCACCATGATCCACTTGCTGTATTGGGCCAATGAAGCCGTGAATTTCTGCGCCGCCTCCTTTTGCAAGCCCCTGATTGTTTTGTCGGCAAACATCTGGAAGGCGTCTTCACTCATGGCCGATCCTTGGATGTAGAATCGAAACCTTTCGTCGAGTGTAGAGAACATTTCATTGTGGTTCGCACATGAAGGCACTTTGAAGAGATTCAGATTCTTCCCTTGAGGGAAAAAGCTTTTTGGAGGCACATGATCCTCAGAGGTGGCGACTTCGCCGCACCAATAGCAAGTGGGGACGGTTGTTGATGTCATACAAACATATTTAGTCAGCCGCCTAATGTTCGGCGGAAATACTCGATGGCCTCATTCAAAGTCGCCGCTTTTTCGGTGGCCCCTGCGTCCGCGTTGTTCGGATCGGGATGGACGGTCTTGATGAGATGGCGGTAATTCAGCTCGGCCTGCTCCAGTGAATGGGGAGGCATCAGTCTCAACACTTCTGCGGAGCGGAATTCCAATGCCTTCACTGCCTGCTCATCCTCGGCTATTTGGGGAGGGCGCTTCGCCCTTGGTTTGCGGGTTCCTGCCGCTGGCAGTGGCACTTCAGCAGCGCCGCTCCCTGGCATCTTCTCCTTGGCGTCTTCAATGATGTCCTCGTGCTTTTTCTCCGAGCGGATGCCATACCAGAAATTGATGAACTCCTTCAGCCACATGGCGACGGCGACAAGGATCAGCCATGTTGAAAGGCGGTGTTCTGTAAAAAAAGCGCGAAGCATCGCCGCAGTGGTCAAGGCCAGAAAAGGCTCGACCCAGAGATGCACCATCAGCTCGGAGCGCGGGTTGCCGCGAAGCTGGCTGAAGCCGGGAAGCAGCAGCAGGTGCGATGTCCCTGAATAGAAGTCGTGCTTGCCCTGCCTGCCCACTTCCCGTGAAAAGGCCAGCATAAGGTGCAGCAGATACAACGCAGCCGCGCCAAGACCGAAGCTCGCCACGGCCCAATACTTGAACCAAACGCCCTGCTCTATCCACGCGTAGATCGAGAACAGGAGGTGCGCCCAAACGAAGGCGAAGAAAACACTTTTGGGACTGAGAAACGAAAAGCCGAATCGGGAGCGCAGGAACACGATGGCCGGCATCGCCAGCCAGTGCAGGATGGGACTGAGGATGGGGACGCTCGGCTGCGCCCCCGTGGATTGAATTTGCCGGTCTTTCATGAGCGAATGAGTTGCCCTGCCCTATGACTTTTGCGAGAAGACATGCCGGATGAAATTCTGAGCGACCGGCTCGCCCTTCTTGGTGGCGAGCCATCGCCGCCCGCCTTGAAAGATGATGGAGTCCACCAGGAACTCTGATTCCGGGCCGCCCGTGCGCAGCATCGTAAACTCCTGCGGCTGCACGACGTATTCCACCACCATGCTGCCTCCGGCGTTTTGGCTGAGTCCTCCGGCTCCGCGTGCCATGGCTTCGGAGAGTCCACCGTAGAACGTGGCCTGCCGCGTCTTGCCGATGGAGTCCGCCGCCCAGTTGTTCGTGGTAGGGTCGCCGTTGGCATGGAAAATCTTGGTCTGGAGGTTGCCAAGAAAGCTCTCCGCATCGGAGCGGGAGTTCTGCCCTCCGAAGGCAGAGAAGTAGCTGGGGAGGTTCTGAGTCAGATAAACGGTGCAGGCGCGGGAGCTTCGCGCCGTGCTCTGGAAGAGCGCATCGTAGGAATTGACGAAAAACTGCGATTCGTCCGCCCAAAGGAAAACGGGGCGAGCTGCGGCCTGGGCTGCTTCGCGGCTCATGTCCGCAGAAATCCTCCGTTCGACCGCCCTCTGCCAGATGAACTTGAAAAGCACCTGGGCGAACTGGCCCAGCTCATTGAACTCCTTCACCGGCAGATTGAGGATGATGATCTTGCCATTGAATGTGTCTTCGGGGGTGAAGGTGAGGTCGGTGCAGAACAGGTCACGCAGCAGGCCGCGCAAAAAACAATCGGCCATGCTGGTGAAGGTGGAGACGATCACGGAGCGGGTTTCAGGGGCAAGGCTGGGAAACTCCCGCAGCCAGAAATCCCGCGTCAGTTCCAAGTCGTTCGCCCTGCCCTTCTCTTTGGTTTTTGCCGTCGCTACTTCCAGCAATGCAAAGCAGGCCGATTTCTTCTGCCAGTCGGGATTCTCGGCCTCATCTGTGGAACGGGGCGCGGAGGTGATGATCCGGTAGAGGGACGGCAGGTCGATGTCGTCCAAAGCGAGAACAGCGAGGTCAATCGCATTGCGGAGAAGCTGCTTCAACGTGCGCTGCCAATAAGCGTCCTGGCCGCCGCCCTGCCCCTGCTTTCGCTCGGCAGCTTCCAGCACGCTGCAAAACAGGTTCACGAGGTTTTCGGTGTGCCCTGCCCCGGTTCCTGGCCGCTTCAATTCGTAGCGCAGGAAGTTGAACCGGTGGGGTGAGTCGGGGCCGACAATGAGCAATTCTGACTCACGGCCTGCGGCCTTGGCGTAGCGCTTCCACGAGAGCACTTCGTCGTTCTTGGCAGTCAGAACCAGTCCGCCTAGATTGGACTCCATGAACGCCTTGGCGAGGGCTTGCCCACTCCCTGATGATTTGCCAGAGCCGGTCGCTCCCAAAATCTGCACTCCCTCAAACGCATCCTTCAGGCACCAGTAGTTTTCTGCGCCTCTTACCGCCGCCCATTGAGAATCATCTCATTCACCTTCTGCCTTAGCGCCTCCATGTCGGGATCGGCAAAGCCAGTGTCCAGCGTGCTCACGTCAAAATTAGCCCTTGGTGTAGGTAACTCGGCCATCTGGAGCAATGGAGAAAAACTTCTGCTTCTGCAGCGTGGCTATGACCTTCTCAACCTCGGAAGAGTCGATGCCGCCACCAAACTGAAACATCGCCTCAATGGACCGAATGACTCCGTCCTTCTTCTTCGGGCTGAGCTTCTTCAATCGGTCTGCCACATACGACGACCTCTCGGAATGATTCATGCGGGGGGCTACCTCGTGATCGGTCGCAACCTTCGCAGAGGGGGCAGATCCTCCGACCTGAAGCTGTTGCAGCGCGTCATATTCTTGCGTCGTCATCTCAACGATCACGCTGCCTGTGGTGGTTGTTCCAATCTTCTTCATTTCTTGGGCGAACGTTGTTCAGTCACAATAAACTGTGGGCGAATCAGATTCGGACACAGTTTTCTTCGATACTCATCCAGCCACGCGAAAGCCGGACGTGCGGCGCGAGTCTCCGAGGATACCATGGAAAGTCAAGGCGAGTGGGAAGTCGCACGGCTTCCTCTACCTCCGCCCGTTCAGGATCATCTCATTCACCTTTTGGCGCAGCGCCTCCATGTCGGGATCGGCAAAGCCGGTGTCCAGCGTGCTCACGTTGTTGGTGTTCGCACTCGTTCCGCTGATGGCGTTGTCGAGTTGGGCTTGGCTGACCTCGCCGGGCGGGCCTTGGGCACCGTCGCTGCCGTTGCTTCCACTGCTGCCGTCGCTGCCGCGTGGGATGCCGATGGTGAAGCGGACGTTGCTGCCATCGAAGCTCACGCTCACGGTGGCAGGTTCACCCGGATTCAGGGTGTTCACCGCATCGACAATGGCGTTGGCAAAGGGCGGTCCCTGTGGACCATCAGCGCCGGGGCCGCCATCGCTGCCGTTGGTTCCGGGCTGCCCTTGGCTGCCGTCGTTCCCGCGTGGGATGTCGAAGGTGAAGTGCAGGGTGTTTCCAGTCACACTCACAGAGGCATTCGCGGGGGTGCCGGGTTCCACGGTGTTCACGCCGTCCACCTGGGCGGCGGTGAGGGTGAGGATGGCATCAATGATGGCTTTCAGCCCGTTGAGCTGGCTGCGCATCTGCACGGCATCCAGCGGGGTGCCTTCCTGGGGGAGATTGGGGTCGAATGACATAAAGTGGTCCGCTCAGTCCCTGAGCGGTGGAATTTGGGGTGTAGGGCTTGCGGGCAACGGTTCAGGCTTGGCGGGCAACCGTCCGGGGCTTGGCCGCAAAGCTCGGAGGGCGGTTCGCGAGGGTATTTGCCTTGCACGCAAGGCTCGGAGGCTGGCGATCCGATGGTTTTTGGCCGGTTTACGACGTTTTGAGGCTGGCGGGCGAGGCTCCGAGGCTTGCACACGAGCCTTTTGGGCTGGCGGGCAAGGGTTTAGAGGTGGCGTGCGAGGGGTTGGACCTTGCACGCCGCCGTCAGAGCCTTGCACTCGCCGGGGCGTTACGGAGCGGGCGGGGCTGGAGGCGGAGCTTTCGGGCCACGGGCAAAGCGGGCACCCATCTGGGCCTTGAGCGCGTCCAGACCTGCACCGGCTCCGATGGCTTTCAGGATGCCATACAGCGTCAGACTGAAGACCATGATGTCGCTACCCGTGGCGACTTCGGAATCATCCGCCTTCTCCGTGAGCGCCGTGAGACGTGCGAGGCGCGGGCGCAGCTTGTCGAGCGCTGCTAGGTCGGCCTCCTCGGCAGTCAGATCAGCGGCGGTATCGGTCGGCAGCTTGCCCGCATTCTGGCGTCCGGTGACGAGCGCTTGGCGGCAAAAGGCTTCGCTTTTGTCGCCCATCTTGGTGAGTCGGCTGCGCTGCTCCACGGTGAGGTCGAGCAGCTTGGCACCGAGTTTTTCTTCGAGGGTGGTGAGGGCAGCATCAATCGCGGTCCAGTCCGCGTCTGAGATGTCCAGTGCGATGAGGTCTTGAGTCATGGTGGTGTGGCTTGTGTTGGCCGTGCCATTCCATAGCGCCCCTGGCGTGGAAGAATTCCACACCACTCCTGAGTTCCATGTCAACGGTTCCGGCATGGGGATGGATTTTGCAGGATCACCCCGGTTTTTGGCAATGGTTATTTTCGGGAGAAGATCGCCTACGAAGGGAAAAATTATGACAGGGGCCGATGGATGCGGTTAAAGATACCGAATGTCCAAAGGCCACCACCTCTCCGAAATCATCGACGCCCTCACCGCGCTCTCGGGAAAGCTCGTTCCTGAGAGCTTCATCTATGAGTTCCTTGCCAGTTTCGGCATCTCGAAGTCGATCATCTCGCGGTTAAAAAGCGGCAACATCAACATGGCAAAAAAGCCGGGCTGCACACTCCTGAAGGACAAGATTTACTTTGAGCCGCTGAAGCCCAAAACCACGACACCCGCGCAGGCGCTGGCTACGGCGAAGGCGGACGCGAAGATCAAAGCCAGCAAGCCGCGCTTCCTCATCGCTACGGACTTTAAGACTCTGGCGGCCTTCGACACGAAGAAGGGCGAGACGGAGGAGTTCCCCATCGCGGACCTGCATGAGCACTACACCTTCTTCCTGCCGCTGGCGGGCATGGAGAAGACCGTGTTTCAGGCCGAGGCCGAGGCGGATGTGAAGGCCGCTGAGCACATGGCGAAGCTCTACGACCTCATTCGCGCCGACAATCCGCCGAAGACGAAGGAGGATCGCCATGCGTTGAATGTCTTCCTCACCCGTCTGCTGTTCTGTTACTTCGCTGAGGATACAGGTATCTTCCCGGAAAAAGCCTTCATCTCCGCCCTCGAAGGCTACACCCAGGGCGATGGCTCGGACGTGGCGGAGTTTCTTCGTGACCTCTTCCTTCATCTGAATACAGACCATGCCCGAGCGAAGACAAAGCCCAAAGAGCACTTCAAAGACTTCAAGTATGTGAACGGAGGCTTGTTTAATGACACGGACACGCGCCATTCCGCCATTCCCGAGTTCTCAGCCAAGTCCCGACAAAAGCTCATCGAGTTGGGGAAGAAGAGCTGGAAGGAGATCAATCCCGACATCTTCGGCTCCATGTTCCAGGGCGTGGTGGATGACGAGAAGCGTGCCGAGTTGGGCATGCACTACACCTCCGTGCCGAACATCATGAAGGTCATCAAGCCCCTGTTTCTGGATGATCTTTATGAGGAACTGTCTAAGGCCAAAGGTAGCGAGACCAAGCTCAAGAAGTTACTCGCTCGGCTTTACAAGCTCCGCATCTTCGACCCTGCCTGCGGCTCGGGGAACTTCCTCATCATCGCGTATAAAGAACTTCGGCGGCTGGAAATGGCCGTCTTCCGGGAGCTAGATGCGCTGGATAAGCAGGGTAGCCTGCGCCTGCCCGGGATTCATGTCAGTCAGTTCTATGGAATTGAGTTGGACGACTTCGCTCATGAGGTGGCCATTCTCGCCCTTTGGCTAGCAGAGCATCAAATGAACTTGGAGTTCAAAGCGGCGTTCGGGAATGCCCCCGCGTCACTACCATTAAAGGATGGGGCAAACATTGTCCGTGGTGATGCCACGCAGCTTGATTGGCAGAAGGTGTGCAATCCTGTTGAAGGGTCGGAAATTTTTATCATAGGCAATCCTCCTTACTCAGGAGCTAGAAAGCAGACACCGGAACAAAAAGAGAGCGTTCGTCGGTGTTTTGGCAATGCGCCCGAACACAAAGATGCTGATCTAATTTCTTGCTGGTTTTTGAAAGGCGCTTTGTTCGTGTCCGCTTGCCCTGCACAGCTAGCATTCGTCACGACGAATTCCATCTGCCAAGGCGATCATGTTGCGATTCTCTGGCCTCGTATACTCAACGTTGGCGTCGAAATCGGCTTCACTTATCCCTCCTTTAAATGGACAAATAATGCAAAAGGCGCAGCAGCAGTAACCTGTGCCATCATTGGACTGAGAAAGGTGCTCCCCAAAGATAAGTGGCTCTATTCACACGATCTGAAGACACGGGTGGAAAATATAAATCCTTACCTCGCAAATGGACCCGATCTAATCGTGGGGAAACGCCGAATCCCGGTGAGTCCCCGTCCTGAAGCGGTAATGGGAAGTATGGCAAGGGATGGCGGGCACCTGATACTTGAGCGCGCCGAGCGAGATGACTTGTTGTCCGCTTATCCTGAATCTGCACCTTTGATTCGGTCGCTTGCTGGTGCAGATGAGTTTTTCAATGGTAAGAAACGTTGGTGTCTGTGGATTTCGAACACGCAGCTCAAATTGGCTTTGAGCATACCTCCAATCGCTGCGCGCATACGCAAGGTCGAGCAGTTCCGATTGGATTCGGCTGCAAACACGACCAATGGGTATGCAACAATTCCGCACCAGTTTGCGCAAAGAGCCCACGTTGACGGACACAGCTTTATTATTCCGTCCGTTAGCCCGGAGAAGCGCAAATATCTGCCAATCGGGTTGCTGGATTCGGATACGATTATAACAAACCTCGCGCTTACCGTTTACAACGCTGACCTGTGGCTGCTTGCCCTTATTTCAAGCCGGATGCACATGGTATGGGTGCGGACTGTAGCTGGACGTCTCGGTGCAGAGGGTGTCCGTTATTCAACAACAATCTGCTATAACACATTCCCATTCCCCACGCTTAGTGATGAGCAAAAATCCAACTTGGTTCATTTAGCGGAGAACGTTTTGAATGAACGTGAGAAGCACTTTCCAAAAAGCCCCGCTTGGTTGTATGACCCCGAGAACATGCCTGTAGGCCTTCTCGAATCACACCAGGCCCTCGATGTAGCTGTCGAGAAATGTTACCGAGGGAAGCCCTTTACCAGTGATGATGAGCGGTTGGAGTATCTCTTCGCACTCTATGAAAAGATGACCGCCGAAGAAACCGCCTAGTAACCTCCGACCAATCACTTCTGAATCATGCCTGACCTTATCCACGTTCAATACGCCACGACCGGCGAAAGCACCTCCACTGATGCCATGGGGATGCGCGAGATGCAGGCTCGGGCCTATACCGCCCGTGCTGCCCAATACCTGCTGCTGAAAGCGCCGCCAGCCTCCGGCAAGTCGCGGGCGCTGATGTTTATCGCGCTAGACAAGCTCCATCATCAGGGACTGAAGAAGGCCATCATCGCCGTGCCAGAGCGCAGCATCGGTGGCTCCTTTGACAGCACCCAGCTCAGCAAACACGGCTTCTTTACCGATTGGACGGTGCCACCGGAGCACAACCTCTGCACCCCCGGCGGTGACAAGGGCAAGGTGGGTGTCTTCAAGAAATTCTTGGAAGGTGATGGGCGCATCCTAATCTGCACTCATGCCACACTGCGCTTTGCCTTTGATGAACTGAACGCAGCCGCCTTTAACGGCTGCCTTCTGGCGGTGGATGAGTTTCACCATGTTTCAGGTAATGAGGACAGCCGCTTGGGTGAGCTGGTGCGCAGCATCATGTCCAACAGCACGGCGCATCTGGTGGCGATGACGGGCAGCTACTTCCGTGGTGACAGCCAGCCCGTGCTGCTGCCGGAGGATGAAGCGAAGTTCACCGGGGTGACCTACAACTACTACGAGCAGCTCAACGGTTACGAACATCTGAAGTCCCTTGGCATCGGCTACCATTTCTACCAAGGGCGCTACATGACTGCGATTGGTGAAGTGCTGGACACGAACCAGAAAACCATCTTGCACATTCCCCATGTCCGCACGGGTGAATCCACGAAGGACAAGCATGGGGAGGTGGGGGCCATCCTCGATCTCATCGGTGAGGTCGTCTCCGCTGACCCAGAAACGGGTGTCCTGAACGTGAAGCGGAAGTCAGACGGCAAGATGATCAAGGTGGCCGATCTCGTGGATGATGACGAGCAGCGCAGAAGCCGAGTGATCGGTTATCTGCGTAAGCTGGAGAAGCCGGAGGACATGGACCTCATCATTGCGCTCGGTATGGCGAAGGAAGGTTTCGACTGGAAGTTCTGCGAGCACGCTCTGACGGTGGGCTATCGCGGTTCATTGACGGAAGTGATCCAGATCATCGGGCGCTGCACGCGTGACAGCGTGGGCAAGAAACACGCTCAGTTCACCAACCTGATCGCCCAGCCCGACGCCAAGCAGCCGGACGTGGCTCTGTCCGTGAACAACATGCTGAAAGCCATCACCTGCTCCCTGCTGATGGAGCAAGTGCTGGCCCCGGTGATCAAGTTCAAACCCAAGCAGGATGGTGAAGACACGCCAAAGGGTGAAATCCGCATCAAGGGGCTGAAAGGCGCGACGACCGACCGCGTGAAGAAGATCATCGAGCAAGACATCAATGATTTGAAGGCGGCCATCCTCGGTGATGACGCCGTGACGAAGGCCATCGCTGGCACCATCGACCCCGAGGTGCTGAACAAGGTGCTCATCCCAAAGGTGATCGAGACCAAATACCCGCAGCTCACGGCCGAGGAGAAGGAGCAAGTGCGCCAGCACGTGGTGGTGGGCTCCGTGATCGCAGGAGGCGAGATCGTGCATGAAGGCGACAAGCGCTTCATCCGCATGGCTGGGCAGTTCATCAACATCGACGATCTGAGCATCGACTTGATCGACTCCATCAACCCCTTCCAGCGGGCCTATGAAATCCTGTCGAAGCAAGTGGATGTGCCGACGCTGAAAGCCATCCAGGACTGCATCGCTGCGACACGCATTCAGATGACCGATGATGAAGCCATTTTGCTCTTCCCGAAGATCAAAGCCTTTGTGCAGACCCATCAGCGTGAGCCGAACATCAACGCGCTGGACCCGCTGGAGCAGCGAATGGCTTCCGCCCTCATCTTCATCAAGAAGCAACGCCAGCAACGCGGCCAGTAAGCCATGACTGACGAACAACTCGCCAAGCTGATCGCGGATGACGATCTGGGACTGCTAGCGGTCAAACCCAAGCGCACACCGCAAACGTCCGAAGAGGAGCGGCTGCTGGAAGGCTTTCAGGAACTCATCCGCTTCGTGGAAAACACGGGGGCAGCACCCACGGAGCTAGGCACCCGAATGAACGAGCGGCTGCTATTCACCCGGCTCAAGGCGATCCGTGAGAACGCCGGACAGCGTGAACGGCTGCTGCCCTTTGATGAATACGGTCTGTTGAAAGGAGACGTGACCGCACCGCCAAAGGAGCCTCCGCCCCCAGAGACGATCGACGACATCTTGAATGATCCGTTCTTCGCCAGCCTGGAATCGGGGGTGTCTGACATCTTCACCCTGAAGCATGTCCCGCAGGCGAAGGACATCGAAAGCCCGGATTACGTGGCGCAGCGGAAGCCGTGCAAAGACTTCAAGGTGTATGAGGAGCAGTTCCAAAACTGCCAGAAGGAACTCAAGGCCGAGAAGCGCCGACTGCTGCCCTTTGCCAACGAGCAACAGATCGAGGTGGGCAAGTTCTATGTGCTCAACGGCATCCTGCTCCTCGTGGTGGAAGTGGGCGAGCGCTTCGAGAAGAAAGGCAAATGGAACAACCGCCTGCGCCTGATCTTCGAAAACGGCACCGAGTCCGACATGCTGCTACGCTCGCTTGCGAGTGAACTCTACAAGGACGGCAAGCGCGTCACCGAGCTGGATGAAAAGCTGCTCAATGCGATGCTGGTCACCGACGAGGACAAAGACGCGGGCTTCATTTATGTGCTGCGCTCTCTGAGCGAGCATCCCGACATCAAAGCCGTGCCAAACCTCTATAAGATCGGCCTCGCCCGCCGCAGCATCGACTCCCGCATTCAGAATGCCGCTAACGAGCCGACCTATCTCATGGCTCCCGTGGCGCTGGTGAGCAGCTTCCAGTGCTACAACGTGAATCTGCCCAAGATGGAGAACCTGCTGCACCGCTTCTTTGATCACGCGACCGCCAAGGTTCAGGTGAAAGACCTCGAAGGAAACTACTCAACGCCGAAGGAATGGTTCAGCGTGCCCCTGTCCACCATCGAAGCTGCCGTGCGCCTGCTGATCTCTGGGGAGATCGTGAACTATGTTTATGATGCCGCGAGTGGGACGGTGAAGCTGGTGGAGTAGTATCAATGGAGCAGTTTGGCTGACCCATTAACGATGACCGCCGTGTTGTAGCCTGGGCAATCGATGAGAGTCCAGATTTTCGAGTTGGGTTGTGTGCGCAGGAAGTCGCTGTCGTCGTGGGTATCAAAGGCGATGTGGTCGGTGCCAGTTTTGGTGATGGGTTTGAACTGTTCAAACCAGGTGTCGTAGTCGAGTTGAATGAAAGTCATGATCGTTCTCCTTGGAGAGTTGGACGTGAAAAAGGAATGCCGCGCCCGAAGGCGCGGCATCATGGTTTAGGCAGCTTGTGCCTCGGTAGCAGCGGGTTCGCGTTCCGCGATCCACTGCTCGGCTTGAGCAAGCGCTGTGCTCAGCTTCGACAGGTGGGATTTGAGGAAGCTGGTGGTTTGCTTCCATTCCTCGCCAGCTTTGTAGCTGCGGGACACGGTGGCGCTGTAGCGGGTTTTGCCCTGGTCTTCGTTTAGCCAGATGGTGACTTTGACTCCGCCGTTTCTGATTTCGTGGGCTGGTTTGTTATTCATAGGTTCTCCTTGTTTAGTGGTTTCTCCCCGAAGGGATTGGGAGCGTGCTGAGCAGCCGGTGAAGCAGGGCGTTGTCATGCCCAACACGGGAGCGCAGCGAATGGAGCGGGCCGGGCATTGACTGCCCTGCGCGGCTGCTACGTTTCCAAAATTCCAAGTGAGAAACCCAAGGAGCCATGAAGAACTGCCCACAAGAAACGGTGACGAGAACCTGATGGCCTGACTTCCAGCAAAACCACACTCAACGTGCGCAGCCTTCATGCGAGGAAGCAAACCATGCTTCGATTCCACCCTTCCGCATGGCGCGTCGTGCCGCGCCTTTCAGAGTATCAGAGCGGACGGAACCGAGCCGGGGCAAGGAAGGGTGATCCGCAGGAGGGCGAAGGCGGGCTGAGGAAATCACCGGATTGCCCGGCGGAGGTTTGGTCCAAGAGGAAGGTGGGGAGCAAGCTGGCCGTTTGGCGAAGCAGTGGAGGGCGTGTCCCGACCGCGCCGACGAATGGCGGGATTGCTCGTGGTGGCGGTGTTGCCTGGTGTGGATTCTTGAGGGCGTTACGGGACACCTCCCGTTGGAATGGGTAGCGCCGCACATCGTAGGCGCGAGGGAAAGGCTTTTCCCGACAGATGAAACTCCCCTCCAAGTATTCATGATGAAAAGAGATGTCCGCCCAAGTTGCCTTGGGCGGACAAGCTGCCGGGCTAGTATTCGCTCGGCAGCATGATGACGTGATCGGTGAAGTAGAAGGCCACTTCATCGAGAGGGAAGTCTGTGAACTCGATCCGCTTGGAGAAGCGGATGTTCGAGTTCCCATCCTCGCATTCGAGGGTGGCGGTGTGGTCAGGATTGACCTTCAGCCGCCAGACCTGGAAGGCTTCGGCTGCGACTTCGCGGATGGATTGGGCGAAGGCGATCTCATCGAGCAGCCAGTAGGCTCCGCCGCTTTCGGCGACGTATTGTGCGCCGTCGGTGTAGAGCACGTTGCGTGCGATGCCGTGGCGATGCCATTGCTCCGTGCCGGTGAACTGGCGGAGATCGGTTTTGGTGAGTGTGTTTTGATTCATGTTTTGCTCCTGGTTTGTGTTTTTACCCCGCTGCGGGGCGCTGGTGCAAAGGCGGAGGTCATGAGGCTGCCAGTCATGCCCCCAACACGGGAGCGGCAGCGAATGGAGCGGGCCGGGGGTTGATGGGCAGACGGCCTCTGCCAAAACCAAGCTGCCCTTGCAGCGGGAAAACATCAGGAGCCATGCACGAACACGAACCGCCGGGAGACAGTCAACGGCGTCACGCGGCAGGTGAGGGCGTTACGGGACACTTCCCGTTGGAATGGGTAGCCGCCCACGAAGTAGCGGCGAGGGAAAGGCCTTTCCCCCCTGAAAATCAGTGATGAACGGAAGGCTTGTAAATTGGAGATGAAATGGATATAATTGGATATTGAATGGATACGCAATGCTGCAAAAACTCGCCCCAGAACCGCCAATAACCGCAGAAATGCTCAAGCTCATCGCCTCGCTCGATGAGTTCAAAGGGCAGTGGCGTGCCTTCAAGCGCCTCTCACGGGATCAGCTCTCGCAGCTCAAGAAGATCGCCACCATTGAAAGCATTGGCTCGTCCACGCGCATTGAGGGTAGCAAGCTCACCGATCAGCAAATCGCCACGCTTTTGTCAGGACTCAGAATTCAGGAGTTCAAAAGCAGGGATGAAGAAGAAGTCGCGGGCTACGCGGCTGCGATGGACACGGTGTTCGAGTCCTTCGAGCACATCCCGGTCACGGAAAATCACATCCGCCAGCTTCATCGGACGCTGCTCCAGTTTTCGAGCAAAGACGAGCGGCATCGCGGCGACTACAAGACGCTCGACAATCATGTGGCCGCGTTCGACGCAAAAGGAAACCAGCTCGGCATCGTCTTTGAAACGGCATCGCCGTTTGAGACGCCCTTTGCCATGAAGCGGCTGGTCGAATGGATGATCGAGGCCGAAAGAGACGGCGACCTTCACCCGCTGCTCGTCACGGGAGTTTTTGTGGTGTGGTTCCTTGCCATCCATCCTTTTCAAGATGGAAATGGCAGGCTGTCGCGGGTCTTGACGACGTTACTGCTGCTTCGGCACGGCTACAGCTATGTGCCGTATGCCTCGCTGGAGTCGGTGATCGAGGAGAACAAAGAGTTCTACTACAAGGCGCTGAGAAAGACGCAGGCGACGATGCGGAAGAAGCGCGTGGAATGGGATGCCTGGCTGCTGTTCTTTCTGCGCTGTCTGGTGCGCCAGAAGGACAATCTGAATGTGAAGGTCCAGGTCGAGCAAAGGCGTGTCGAGGCCAGTTCACCGCTGGCCGCATCCCTCATGAGGCTGCTGGACGACGCGGAGAGCATAACGCTTGCTGAGGCGGTCAAAGCCACCGCCGCAAACCGTAATACGCTCAAGGCGAAGATGTCCGAGTTGGTAGATGCCGGATTACTGACGCGCCACGGGCGCGGCAGAGGCGTCCATTACACGAAGGGCAAACACGAGAATTGAAATTGGGTGCCGCCCCGTGCTGGCGGTGCGCGTCGGACGCGCAAGCCGCAATCGCAATGCCGTGGCTCAAGGCTTGGCTGTGCCGGGAGCGAGTATCTTGTCGAAGTCCATCTCCAGGAATTCCAACAGTTCCGGGGAGATGCCCGCCTTTTGCGCTGCGCCGGGTGGCAGCAGATTTTGCAGGCCGGTGGCCGTCTGCGTGTTGAAGGCATCCCGGCGTGCCTCCCAGGCGGCTTCGAGCTGCGCGTCCTGCGGCTCACGACCGGCGTTCAGACCCTGCTGATTCATCAACTGCGCGCGCTGACGCATATAGGCATCCACGGAGTCACCCTGCGGCTCGGTGAGGCCGGCGGACTGCTGGATCATGTTACGGAAAAACTTTCCATATTCCTCGGGGCGGTCTTGAAATCCGGCGATCTCGGGCAGCATGCCCAGCACTTCGGCGTGCTGGCGTTGCAGGTCGAGCAGGCGGCGTTTCTCGTCCGCGCTCAGCGTGGCCCTGGGTGAGCGTTTTTGCAGCGCCATCGCGAACCATGCTGCTACGCTCATGCCCGCCCTTCGCGACATGCCGCCGCACATCATCCCCTCGACCCTTGGCGATGACGCTGGTGCGCTCGGAGCAGCCAGTCACGCGATGGAGGCATGGCAGCCTGAATGACCAGTTGCCAATTGGTGCATATAGCCCACGCCACTTGGTAGATGACCCGCTTGTCTCCACCCGCAGGGTATTCTCATCTCACACGTTGACAAGAGTCTGCGCATGGTTAATGGAACGTCCGTTCATAAACAGCCATTTAACTCCAATGCCCATGACCCTCACGCGCCCCACTCGAGAACGTAACCCGAAGGCGCGCAAGATGCGTATCCTGGTGGCGGCGGGGGTGGTGTTTGCGAAGGCGGGGTTTGCGGCGGGAAGCGTGCGGGAGATCAGCCTGAAGGCGCGGGTGAATGTGGCGTCGATCAATTATTACTTCAGCAGCAAGGAGGGGCTTTACCGCGAGGTGCTGCTGGCGGCGCACCGGAAGTTGCTGGAGCAGGAGCCGCCGCCGAAGCCGACGGAGGAACCTGAGCAGTCGTTGCGGGAATGGATTCAGTTTTGCCTGCGCTTTGTGCTGCTGAGACGCACGGCGCATCCGGTGCTGGGACGGCTGATGGCGCATGAGATGCGGCAGCCGACGGCAGCCTTGGGCGAGCTGGTGAAGCTGATCATCAAGCCGAATTTCGCGAACCTCGTCAAAATTGTGAATGCCTTGGCGGGAGACTCGCTGGACAAGGATGGGCGGGAGATGGCGGCGCATCAAATTGTTGCGATGTGCGTCCACTTTGACCACAGCCGTGAGGTGATCGGGCGGCTTGGATTTGCCGTGCCGGAGGCGGAGGCGGGTATCGCTCGGCTGGCGGACAGCATCGCGGACATGGCGCTCCGGGGACTCGGGACGCCAAAGACAACCCTTTCCAAGAAACGCACTTCAGCATGAAAACGACCTTACTCTGCATCTTAACCGCTGCCGCGCTTGCGCTGGTGGCTTGCAACAAAGCTCCGGCACCGGCTCCGCAGGCGGAAAAGCCGAAAGTAGCGCCGGTGATCGTGAAAGGGGCCACCGTGCAGGCCGCTGAACGTGCCTTTCCGCGTTTCCTGCGTGTGACGGGGCAGCTCGCCGCACAGAATGACGCCGTGGTGGCGGCGGATTCGATGGGGCGAGTGGTCTCGGCTTCGATTGAACGTGGTTCCGTGGTGAAGACGGGCGATGTGCTGGCGAAGCTCGACGAGCGCCAGCCCAAGCTCTCTCTGGCGGAGGCTGCGGCCTCCGTGGGTCTGGCGAAGGCGCGGCTGGCGCTGGCGAAGAACGAGCAGGAGCGCAACAAGCCGCTGGCGGAGAAAAAGGCGGTGGCGGATGCGGATTACCAAAAGCTGCTCACGGAAGTCGCCGCGCGCGAGGCGGAACTGGCGGCCTCGGAGGCACGTCAGGCCTTGGCGCAGAAGACGCTCGATGACTGCGTGATCCGCGCGTTGTTTGGCGGTGTGGTGGCGGAGCGCATGGTGGAGCCAGGCGAGTATGTGAAGGCGGATTCCCCTGTCGCCCGCGTGGTGGATCTGTCCACGCTACGGCTCGTGCTGAGTGTGCCGGAGACGGAAGTTGGCGCTCTGGTCATCGGTCAGGTGGTGGAGTTCACCACGGCGGCGTTCCCGGCGCAGCGCTTCACGGGCAAGTTGAAATTCCTTGGCGCGACGATGCGCGAGGCCTCGCGTGATCTGGTGATTGAGGCGACGGTGGACAACGCGGAAAGCAAATTGCGGCCCGGCTTCTTTTGCGATGCGCGCATCCTGCTTCGTGAGGAAAAAGCCGTCGCGGTGCCGGAGGGGGCGCTGCGCATCGAAGGCTCGCGCCGCAAGGTCTTCGTCATCACCAAAGACAACACGATCTCCGAACGCCTCGTGGAGGTGGGAGAGACGCGCGAGGGCTTCACAGAAATCCGGCGTGGAGTCGCCGCCGGTGAGCCGTTGCTGGCTAAACCCAGCGCAGAGGCCGCCGATGGGCTTCGCTTTGAACCCGCCGCTTAATTTTCACTTCACACGCTCATGCAATGGCTCGCCGCTATCTCCGTCCGCCGCCCGGTCTTCGCCAGCGTCATCATCCTCGTTTTCGTGGTCGTGGGGGTGCTGGGCTACACGAAGCTGCCGGTGGATCGGTTTCCAAAGATTGACTTCCCCACGGTCAGCATCGTCACACGGCAGGACGGCGCGACGCCGAAGGAGATCGAGACCGAGATCACGGACAAGATCGAGGAGGCGGTGAACACCGTCGCAGGCATTGATGAACTGCGCTCCATTTCAAGCGAGGGCATCTCGCAGGTGCTGGTGACTTTTGTGCTGGAGAAAAACATCGACGTGGCCTCACAGGAAGTGCGGGACCGCATCGCCCGTATCATCCCCGATCTGCCGGAGGAGGTGGACGCGCCGATCATCGAGAAGCTCGATCCCGATGCCGCGCCTATTTTGAACATCGCCCTCGTGGCCGACAAGCCGGTGCGCGAGATCACCGAGTTTGCCGACAAGGTGTTGCGGCGGCAGCTTGAAAGCGTGGGTGGTGTGGGGCAGATCACGCTGCTGGGCGGAAGACTGCGGCAGATCAATGTGTGGCTCGATCCGATGCGGCTGCGCTCCTACAATCTGACCGCTGCGGACGTGCAGCGCGGCCTCCGCGCACAGAACGTGCAAATCCCTGCCGGCACGGTGAAGAATGCGGCCAGCGAGGCGGGCTTCCGCGTGCTGGGCAAGGCACGGAGCGTGGAGGAGATCGGCATGCTCGTCTTGCGCGAGGCGGACGGCGGTCTGGTCCGCGTGCGTGACGTGGCGCGGGTGGAAGACGGGGCCGAGGAGCAAAAAACCGTGGCCCGTAACAATGGCGTGCCCTCTGTGGTGCTCTCCATCCGTAAACAAAGCGGCACAAACACGGTGGCCGTGGTGGATGCGGTGAATGAGAAGCTCGGCGATGTTAAAAAACTGCTGCCCGCAGGCTACGATGTCGAAATGGTGCGCGACACGTCGCAAGTCATCCGCACCAGCGTTCACGCGGTGAAGGAGCACTTGGTGCTGGGGGCCATTTTCGCCGCCGTGATCGTTTTGATTTTCCTTGGCAACTCACGCGCCACCATCATCTCCGCGCTCGCGATTCCCACCTCCATCATCGCCGCGTTCGGCGTTATGTGGGCGCAGGGAGTGACATTAAACGTCATCAGCCTCGTCGCCCTCGCGTTGGCGGTCGGCATCGTCATTGATGATGCCATCATCGTGGTGGAAAACATTTTCCGCCACATGGAAGAGAAGGGCGAGGACTCCTTCACCGCGTCCGTGGAAGGACCGAAGGAGATCGGCATGGCCGTCCTGGCCACCACGCTATCGCTGCTCGCGGTGTTCGTGCCCGTGGCCTTCCTCAGCGGCATTGTGGGCATGTTCCTGAAGAGTTTCGGCCTCACCATGGCTTTCGCCATCGCGGTTTCGCTGCTGGTCAGCTTCACGCTCACGCCCACGCTCTCCGCCCGCATGTTCCGCAAAGGCCACGCCACGCGGTTTGACGCCTGGCTGGAGCATCTGGTAAACATCTTCTACCGCCCGGTGGAGGCGTTTTACATGGTGCTGCTGCGCTTTTCCATGCGGCATCGCTGGATCATCGTGCTGGGCTGCTTCGGCATTCTCGCCGCCGTGCCCACGCTGATGAAGATCGTGCAAAAGAGCTTCCTGCCGCCGGTGGAGGAGGCGGAGTTCGTGGTGAACATCCGCACGCCGGAGGGCACCAGCCTCGCCGCCACCGATCTCATGGCCGAGCGCTTCGCCCGTGCGATCCGCGAGCTGCCCGGCGTGGACGGCACACTTCTCACCATCGGGGACAATGACCAGCGCACGCCGAATCTCGCAGGCATCTTCGTGCGCCTGAATGATCCCGCTTTGCGCGAAGACCAGCAGACCCTCATGGACCGCGTGCGCAAAGAGATCGTACCGCGTTTCCCCACGGAATGGCGCATCACCGTGCTCTCTGTCCCGCCTTTCAACACGGGCCAGTCCAGCGCCAACGTGCAGTATTTCATCGCCGGGCCTGACCTCGACACGCTTACCCGCGCCACGGCATCAGTGATCAAAGACGTCAAAGACCTCCCCGGCATCCGCGACCTCGACAGCACTCTCATTCCCGGCAAGCCTGAAATCTCCGGCAGCGTGGACCGCAACAAAGCAGGCGAGATGGGAGCCAGCATCCAGGACATCTCCGGCACGCTGCGCCTGCTCGTCGGCGGTCTCGACGTCTCCACCTTCGACGACAGCGGCGAGCAATACGACATCCATCTCCAGGCTGAGGAGAGCTACCGCAACACCCGCGAAATCCTCAATCTCCTCACCGTGCCCTCCACCAAGGCCGGACCCGTCGCCATCACCAATCTGCTCACGCTGGAAAACACGGACAGCCCCTCGCAGATCAACCGTCTCAACCGCCGCCGCCAGGTCACCATCACCGCCAACAACGCCCCTGGAGTGGGTGAAACCGAAATCCTTGATGGCATCGCCACCGCCGTGAAGATGCTCAACCTGCCGGCCGACTACGCCAGTGGCAGCGTCGGACGCTCGAAGGAAATGGCCAAGGCGGGAAAGGCCTTCATGGTCGCGTTTTTGATGGCCTTCATCTTCATGTATCTCATCCTCGCCGCGCAGTTTGAGAGCTGGGTGCATCCGCTCACCATTCTGCTCGCCTTGCCGCTCACGCTGCCCTTTGCCATCCTCTCGCTCATCCTCTTCCAGCAGTCGGTGAACATCTTCTCCATGCTCGGCATCCTCGTGCTCTTCGGCATGGTGAAAAAGAACGGCATCCTGCAAATCGACCACACCAACCAGCTTCGTGCCAAAGGCATGGACCGGCTCGATGCCATCCTGCTCGCCAACAAAGAGCGTCTGCGCCCCATCCTCATGACCACGCTGGCTTTCGTCGCGGGCATGATCCCCATGATGACTGCGAAGGGCGTCGGTGCCGCCTATAACAATGCCACGGCGGGCGTCATTCTCGGCGGCCAGAGCCTATCCTTGCTGCTCACGCTGCTCGCCACGCCCGTCATCTATTCCATCTTCGACGACCTCATTCAGTTCCCAGATCGCATCAGAAAGAGGCGCATCGCGAAAGCCCTCGCCAAGGGAACGAAGACCCGCGAACGCGAACAAGGCCAGCCAACCCACTAGCACCTCATGACCAAGACCCTTCTTGCAGCCCTTGCGCTTGGCCTCGCCTCCTGCGCCGTCGGCCCGAATTACAAGCAGCCCGACACCGCCGACATCACCCCCGCGAAATGGCGCTGGCAGACCGCTGCCCCGCGCGATGACACCGCGCGTGGCGAATGGTGGAAAGTCTTCCGCGACAGCGAACTCAACCGCCTCGAAGCCCTCGCGCTTCAAGCCAGCCCATCCTTGAAGTCCGCTGCCGCCCGCGTCGATCAGGCTCGCGCCTCCGCCCGCATCAGCGCCTCCGAGTGGGCGCCCGACATCCGCCTCAAAGGCGACACCAAGCGCGAGCAGTTCTCCGGCAATCTGCCCACCCCCGTGCCCGTTGCCATCCCGCGTGGGCGCGTCAACAGCTTCAGCACCATCATCGACCTCAGCTACGAGATAGACTTCTGGGGCAAGGTGCGGCGCGAAGTCGAGAGCGCCCGCGCCACCGCCGATTCCACCTCCGCCAGCTACCACAGCGCCATCCTCACCCTCACTGGCGATGTCGCCGCACAATACTTCCTGCTCCGCGCCGCCGATGCCGAACTCGACGCCCTGCGCCGCACCATCGCCCTGCGGGAAAAATTTGTGAACCTTCTCAACGACAAGTTCAAAGCCGGAGCCATCCCTGAGACCGATCTCGCCCGAGCCCAGACCGAAGTGGCCACTGCCAAGGCTGAACTCGCCGACGTAAAGCGCCAGCGTCAGGAAGCCAGCGACACTCTCGCCCTCCTGTGCGGCCAGCCCGCCAGCAGCTTCACCCTTCGCGAGCATCCCATCGGCTCCAAAGCCCCGCCCGTCATCCCCGCAGGCATCCCCGCCAGCATGTTGGAGCGCCGTCCGGACATCGCCGCCGCCGAGCGCATCGTCGCAGCCCGCAATGCCGACATCGGCGTCGCAACCGCCGACTATTTCCCCGCCGTCCGTCTCACCGGCACCGGCGGCTACTTGAGCAAAGAAGTGGACACCCTGCTCACCGGCAACAGCAAAGTATGGAGCATCGGCCCCAGCGTCAGCCTCCCGCTCACCGGCTGGGCCGTCATCCACTTCAACGTCAAGCGTCACAAAGCCGCCCGCGAAGAAGCCATCGCGAATTACCGCCAGACCGTCCTCACCGGCATCCGCGATGTGGAGACCAGTCTCGCCCAAACCCGCTACCTGCGCGAGCAGGCCAGCGCCATCGGCGATGCCCTCACCGCCTCCACCAAAGCCACTGACCTCATTCGCGAGTCCTATGAGCGTGGCACCCTCAGTTATCTCGAACTCCTCGACGCCGAGCGCACCCGCCTCCTTACGGAACGTCAGACCGCCCAAATCTCCGCGCAGCGCCACATCGCCACCGTCCGCCTGATCAAGGCGCTGGGAGGTGAGTGGTGATCGCGCGATTTTTTGACCCACCACCAAATACTCACCACACTTGGACATGCACACACTCGGAATCATCAATCAACGAATCTCGGCCAACAAGTTTGCCCCAGACACATCGCTCTCGCACACCGTAATCGAAGAATTGGTCGCTTGCGCCACACAGGCACCATCCTCGTTTAACCAGCAACACTGGCGCTTTGTTGCCATCACCGAGCCGCAGGACAAAGAACGACTCAAAGCGGTCGCCTACGGCCAGCAAAAGGTGATAGATGCGGCCGTCACCTTCATCGTATTGGGCGACCTGCTGGCCCACACGAAGCTAGCCGAAACTTTAGGTCGGTCCGTCAAGGCTGGCATAATCGACCAAGCTGTGGTGGACGGGATGGTCGGCATGGCTGGCCAGATGTATGCAAACCCAGCGGCCCAGCGTGACGAAGCCATCCGGTCGGCTTCGCTGGCAGCCATGACTCTGATGCTCGCCGCCGAAGCGAAAGGGCTGGTTTCCGGCCCGATGATCGGGTTTGACCCGGAAGGGGTGAAGCGGGAGTTCCAAATTTCCGAGCGCTACCTGCCGGTGATGCTCCTGGCGGTGGGTTATCCAGCTCCGGGCAACTGGCCCCGCAAAGTCCGCCTCTCCGTTTCCGAAGTCCTCACCTATGGCACCGGCGAATCTCTGGCATAGATCAAGGGTCCAAAGTGGAAGGGGGGCACCTCATGAACGCGCTTCTGCGCTGATTTATTTAACACGATGAATATGCTGAAATCCCGAATCTTGGCGGTAGCCGTCGTGCTCGCCTTAGTCTTAGCCGTGGCGGCTGTCCTTTTCTGGCGGCATGGCCTGAAGGGCGATCTTGCTCCAGGGGTCGTATCTGGCAACGGACGCATTGAGGCCACCGAGATCAATCTCGCAGCCCGAGTGCCTGGGCGTTTGGCGGAGGTTCTGGTGGGTGAAGGCGATTTCGTGAAGGAAGGCCAGGTGCTCGCCCGGATTCAGACCGACATTCTGGATGCCCAGTTTCTGGAGGCCCAGGCAAAGCTTCGGCAGGCGAAAAATGCGATCATCACCGCCCAGGCGCAGGTGACGGCGCGGGAGAGCGAAAAACTGGCAGCCGAGGCTGTGGTTCTCCAGCGCGAGAGCGAGGAGCAGGCGGCGCAGCAACGGCTGGTGCGCACCGAATCGCTTGCGACAAAGAATGCGGTGTCCGAACAAAACCTCGACGATGATCGTGCCCGCGCGAAAAGCGCAGAGGCGGCGATCAAGGCGGCAAAGGCGCAGGTGGCGGCAGCCGGGGGTGCTGTGGCCGCAGCCAGCGCACAGGTGCAGGATGCAGAGGTGATGGTGGAGGCAGTGCAGGCGACTGTGGGCCGCGTGCAGGCCGAACTCGATGACTGCACGCTGAAAGCGCCCCGCGATGGACGGGTGCAGTATCTGATCACGCAACCAGGAGAGGTGCTGGGCGCTGGGGGGAAGGTTTTGAACCTCGTGGATCTAGGTGACGTGTATCTGACCTTCTTTCTACCCGAGACAGTGGCGGGCAGGGTGGCGCTCGGCAGCGAGGTGAGGCTCATCCTGGATGCAGCACCGCAGTTTGTGATCCCGGCGCGTGTCTCGTATGTGGCGAGCGTCGCGCAGTTCACGCCCAAGACGGTGGAGACCGCGAGCGAACGCCAGAAGTTGATGTTTCGCGTCAAAGCGCAGATTGACCGTGGCTTGCTGAAAGAACATCTGGAGCGTGTGAAGACGGGGCTGCCGGGAGTCGCGTGGGTGAAGATCGACGCGCAGGCGGAGTGGCCCTCCCATCTGGCATTAAAGCTGCCCCAATGAACACCGCCGCCGTCGTTGCCAGTCTGCGCGGAGTGCGTCTCCGCCATCGACGCACGCTTGCGTTGGATGGCATTGATCTTGATTTGCCCGGCGGCAGCCTGGTGGGTTTGATCGGCCCGGACGGCGTTGGCAAATCGAGCCTCCTTTCCCTGATCGCAGGCGCACACAAGGTGCAGGCGGGCAAGGTGGAAACGCTGGGTGGCGACATGGCCAGCGCCCGACATCGCCGTGCGGTGTGCTCACGCATCGCCTACATGCCGCAGGGATTGGGCAAGAACTTGTATCTCACCCTTTCCATTGAAGAGAACCTGCAGTTCTTCGGGCGTCTCTTCGGGCATGACCGCGCCGAGTGCCGCCGCCGGATCGACGAACTGACGACGCGCACCGGTCTGCGGCCTTTCCTTGACCGCCCGGTGGGTAAGCTATCCGGCGGCATGAAACAGAAGCTGGGCATCTGCTGCGCGCTCATCCACGACCCGGACCTGCTCATTCTCGACGAACCGACCACAGGGGTTGATCCACTCTCTCGCAGCCAGTTCTGGAGCCTCGTGGACGGCATCCGCCGGGAACGGCCTGGGATGAGCGTGATTGTGGCGACGGCTTACATGGAGGAGGCAGATCGCTTCGACTGGCTGGTGGCCATGGATGCGGGCAAGGTGTTGGCCACCGGCACTCCCTCCGAACTGCGCACACGCACCGCGACGGATTCCCTGGATGCCACCTTCATCGCCCTGCTGCCGGAGGAAAAACGGCGTCTCCACCAGCCGGTGGTGGTTTCCCGCTTCGCCCCCTCCGAGAAGGATGTGACCGCCATCGAAGCACGGGGGCTGACCATGCGTTTCGGCGACTTCACTGCCGTGGAGCGGGTGGATCTGCGCATCCGGCGCGGCGAGATCTTCGGGTTCCTTGGCTCCAACGGCTGCGGCAAAACCACGACCATGAAAATGCTCACCGGCCTGCTGCCGCCCACGGAGGGCAAGGCATGGCTGCTGGGCCATGAAGTCGATCCGCGTGATGTCGGTACGCGTCGGCGCGTCGGCTACATGTCGCAGTCCTTCTCCCTCTACACGGAACTGACGGTGGAGCAAAACCTCGTTCTTCACGCCCGCCTGTTCCAGGTCCCTGCGGAAGAAATCCCGGCCCGGGTGGATGAGATGGCGAAGCGCTTCGGGCTTGAAGGCGTGCTCTCATCCATGCCTGAGGCGCTGCCGCTCGGCGTGCGGCAACGCTTGTCCCTGGCCGTGGCCATGGTTCACAAACCAACCTTGCTGATCCTCGACGAGCCGACTTCCGGCGTCGATCCCATCGCCCGTGATCAGTTTTGGCAACTCATGCTCGATCTGGCCCGGCAGGACAAAGTCACCATTTTCATTTCCACCCATTTCATGAACGAGGCGGAGCGGTGTGACCGCGTCTCGCTGATGCACTCCGGGCGGGTGCTCGTCAGCGGTCCCCCTGAAGAGTTGGTGAGGGACAGCAGTGCCCACTCGCTGGAGGAGGTGTTCATCAAACATCTTCAAGAGGCGTCGGCCAGCGACAATCTGCCCGCCGCATCCTCCCTGGCAGTGTCCCCGATGCCTGACGCCGGCCGTGTCTCCGCACCACCCGTACAGCGGGTCTTCGCCTTTGGCCGGACATTCAGCTACATGCGGAAAGAAGCGCTGGAGTTGCGCCGCGATCCGGTGCTTGCCGGCATGTCACTCTTCGGCACGGCTCTGCTCATGTTCGTCATGGGCTACGGCATCAGCCTGGACGTGGAAAACCTTAGCTTCGCCGTGCTGGACCACGACCAGACCACCCTGAGCCAAAACTATGTCCTTAACCTCAACGGCTCGCGCTATTTTGTGCAGCAGGCTCCCATCCTTGACGAAGCCGATCTCGACCGCCGGATGCGTTCCGGCGAACTGGCGCTCGCCATCGAAATCCCGCCCGGTTTCGCCCGCGATGCGCAGCGTGGAGCCCCCGTGCAAATCGGCGCGTGGGTGGACGGTTCCATGCCGCAGCGTGCCGAGACCGCGCAGGGGTATGTGTCGGGAATGCATCAGGGCTGGCTGGCACAAATGGCCGCGCGGAGCTCCGGGCTTGAGTCCGCTTCGGGTGCTCTGAACATCGAGACACGCTTCCGCTACAACCCGGATGTGCGCAGTCGGCCCGCCATGGTTCCGGCTGTCATTCCCATGCTGCTGCTCATGATTCCGGCCATGCTCACAGCACTCTCCGTGGTGCGTGAGAAAGAGCTGGGCTCCATCGTCAACCTCCATGTGACACCGGTGACGCGCAGCGAGTTTCTGATCGGCAAACAAGCGCCCTATATCTTTCTTGGGATGCTGAATTTCCTGCTGATGACACTGCTGGCTGTCACCGTCTTTGACGTGCCCGTCAAAGGCAGTTTCACCACACTTGCTGCCGCCGCGCTCATCTTCGTCGTGTTCGCCACGGGCTTTGGTCTGCTGGCCTCGGCATTCACCCGCAGCCAGATCGCAGCCATGTTTGTCACCATGATTGGCACCATGATTCCCACTGCCCAGTTCGCGGGCCTGATCAATCCTGTCTCCTCACTGGAAGGTGCCGGAGCAGTTATCGGAAGGCTCTACCCGGCCACGCACTTCCTGACGATCAGTCGCGGCGTCTTCAGCAAGGCGCTTGGTTTTTCCGATCTCCACGCCTCATTCATTCCTTTGATCCTGGCTGTCCCTGTGATCATGGGAGTCGCGATTGCCCTGATCCGCAAGCAAGACACCTGATCATGAGCCGTCTCGCCAACATCTATCGCCTGGGGGTGAAGGAACTCTGGAGCCTGGCCCGTGACCCGATGATGATGGGGCTCATCGTCTATGCCTTCACGGCCATGGTTTACATATCTGCCACGGCGATGCCGGAAGCACTGCATCATGCCCCAATCGCCATCGCTGATGAGGACACTTCGCCGCTCTCAGCCCGAATCGCGTCCAGTTTTCAGCGACCCAGCTTCATGTCACCCGCCATGATCTCCGCAGCCGACGTGGATGCGGGGCTGGATGCCGGAGACTATACCTTTGCCATCATCATCCCGCCTGATTTCCAGCGCGATGTTCTTGCCGGAATGCGTCCCACGCTTCAGTTGAATGTGGACGCCACGCGGATGAGCCAGGCATTCACGGGCAGTGGTTACGTCCAGCAGATCATCAATGGCGAGGTCACCGAGTTTCTCCAGCGCTATCGCGGCGTCCCTGCAGCCCCCGTGACTCTGACATTACGCGCCCGCTTCAATCCCAACCTCACCCCGGCCTGGTTCGGAGCTTTGATGGAAATCATCAACCTCGTCACCATGCTCTCCATTGTCCTGACCGGCGCGGCGCTGATCCGCGAGCGCGAACACGGCACTATCGAGCACCTGCTCGTCATGCCCGTGAAACCCGCCGAGATCATGCTTTCCAAAGTGTGGTCCATGGCCCTCGTCGTCCTCGTCGCGACCACACTCTCCCTGCTGTTCGTCGTTCAAGGCCTGCTGCATGTGCCCATCGAGGGTTCCATCCTGCTGTTCCTGACCGGCGCGGTGCTGCATTTGTTTGCCACCACTTCAATGGGAATCTTCATGGCCACGCTGGCGCGCACCATGCCGCAGTTCGGCCTGCTGCTCATCCTAGTCCTGCTGCCCTTGCAAATGCTCTCCGGAGGCATGACCCCGCGCGAAAGCATGCCGGAATTCGTCCAAAACATCATGCAGGCTGCACCTACGACCCATTTCATCTCAGCATCCCGCGCCATCCTCTATCGCGGCGCGGGCCTCAAAGTGGTGTGGCAGCCGTTTGTCCTGCTGCTTGCCATCGGCACGGTCTTTTACTCCGTGGCCCTGGCCCGCTTCCGCAAGACCATAAGCCTGATGGCGTGAACCATCAGGTGTCCAAAGGATTAGAAACGGACTTCTGCCAATTGTATTGGCGAGTCAGTCAGTGGTAGCAACGCGGGTTACAATTACCGGTTTGTTCCGATTTACGACAAAAAATTCTGTTGCTAAAAGAGCACAGATTCGAATCGCTTGGAGCACAATTGGAGCGAATATTTCAAATGATCCACATGGTATTGATAATGTATTTTATCACTACTATAATGCGTTCAGGGTGAGGGGGTTGGAATGGTTAATGGTTCTTCAGGGTTGGTCGTCGAAACGAGCAAGCGTTTGCTGACGGCATCAGAGTTTCAAAATTTGGCGAACGTGCCGCCAGAGGTCGAGTGGTTCGCGAACATCGAAAACGCGAACACGCGGCGAGCATACAAGAACGACGTTCAGGAGTTCATGCGGTTCGCAGGCATTCACCAAGCGGAAGAATTTCGCCTGGTGAAACGGTCGCATCTCATTGCATGGCGCAAGCAGCTTGAGACGCGCACTTTGGAAGCGTCCACGGTGCGCCGCAAACTTTCTGCCGTGGCTTCATTGTTTGATTACCTGTGCGAGTGCAATGCCGTTCCGTTCAATCCGGCTGATGGCGTGAAGCGTCCCAATCAAGGCACGAACGAAGGCAAATCCCCTGCGTTGGGGGATGCTGAGGCGAAAGCTCTGCTCGAAGCACCCGCACCTGACACTCTCAAAGGGCTGCGTGATCGCGCCATTCTTTCCATTCTGCTGTTTCATGGTTTGCGTCGAGCTGAACTGTGTTCGCTCGCGGTCGGTGATTTGCAATCGAGGCGCGGCGTGTTGCACTTCCGCGTTCACGGCAAAGGTGGCAAGATTCGCTTCCTGCCCGTGCATCCGCACAGCTTGCAGCGTATCAGCGAATACCTGGAGCACGCGGGGCATGGAGACAAACCTGGCAGCGCCCTTTTTCGTCCGATCAAGAACTCATCCGGCAGTCTCGATGAAGCGCTGACCGGACACGGAGTTTACAAGGATGTGGTGAGAAAGTATGCGCGTGTGCTTGGCCTCGATCCAAGCGCCGTCTGTGTGCATGGGTTACGGGCGACAGCGGCAACGAATGCACTGGATCATGAAGCTGACATTGCGAAGGTGCAGGAGTGGTTGGGTCATGCGAGCATCGCGACCACGCGGCTCTATGACAGGCGCAAAACCAAACCGGAAGACTCACCAACTTTCAAAGTGAGCTATTAGCGGAACCACCAGCGCAGCTTTCGACGACGCTTCTTGGGCTTTGGTTTGAGCAGAGACTCAATGTATGCGATGACATCAGGTTCTCGGAAGCGTTTGGAGTCCTTCCAAACCTTGTTGGGAATGGGCAAACTGAAGAACTCGCGCAAATCCTCATCCTGTCCTGCTGGTTGCTCGTGAACCCGTCCCCTGATGGCAGCCATGACGGCTGTCAGATGCAGAATGATGAGGTTCACAAAGATGCGCTCCTCAAGTGTGATGGGCTTGATGTCGAGTTTTGCTTCTGCGTTCAGAACTCGCAGAAGGTTTGGCTTGTCGATCACCTGCTGCCAGATGGAGCGATGATGCTCGGTGATGTTGAGCAAGTTGGAAATCCGGCGGATTCTGGTATCCACGAGAAAGGATCGTCCGGTAAAGAACAACCCGGCAACGATAGCGACGGTCTGCAACAGGTTGAACCAGTTGGCCCCGAACCACTCCACAAAAATCCCCACACCCTGCCTTGTAACAGAATGTGGGGACGAAGGCAAGAGGGGTGGGATCTCATGCAAGGCGAGCGATGTCGCCTTTTGCGCGAAGCAGAATTTCGCGTGGAATGCGGATGACCCGCTCCTCCGCTGCGCAGCCTGCGGAAGAAGGGAGCGCGGGGATGGCTGCTGCGGTGATGTCCTGGCCGATGATGGCGAAATCGCCACTGTCGAGTTCCAGGATGTCAGGGCAGCCTGATGAACTCGAAGATTGTCTCCCGCCCTCGTGAGGATCGGGACCGATGCGACGCTTAACGATGATGTTCATAATAGTGGATGTTGTTCTGAAATCGGAACTTTTGTTCCGAATACCGAACATTGTTCCGAAATCAGAACCCCCGCAAACGGAATCTGATCTATTTTCTGAGATTGAAATGTCCCGCACTGCCAAGAACCTCATCGGTCCACAACTCGCCAAGCACCGCACGCACTTGGCGATGTCGCAGTCAGAGTTTGCGGGCCTGTGTCAACGAAGCGGCTGGGATGTTTCGAGGGAAACCTTGGCAAAGATCGAGTCAGGCATCCGATGCGTGACCGACCTTGAGCTGGTCGAGATTTCGAGCGCTCTGAAACTACCTTTGCCAGTGCTTTTCCCGCCAGATGAACAGCATCGTTTTGGTCGGAAGGTGACTCAGTGAAGACCTTCTTCTGAAGATGACAGACAAAGCCACATACACTCCAGCGGAGTTCGCCGCCCTATTCGGCAAGGAACGAACATGGGGCTATCGGCAGCTTTACGCGGGAAAAGTGAAGGCCATCACGAAGCTCGGCCAAACACTCATCCCACAGTCAGAGGTCGATAAACTGCTCAATGGCGCGGAGCGCTATCTCGGCGCTCCATCGCACACAAAAAGGGTCGCGAAGCGCAAGGCAAAGAAAAAAACTCCTTCATCTAAAGGCGCGAAGAAATGGACTGCTGCGCTCAAGCAGCGAAGGAAACACGGGTCGCCGCCGCCAGAGAATGCTCGTTCCGAAGATGTCCATAAACCTTCATTGCCAAAATCCCTCCATCCCGATGACCCAGCCAGCGCGAGACAGTCGGTATATCAACGCCTGACTCGATACAAATCGTCGCAAAAAGATGGCGCAAGTCATGATGACTGAGCGGTGCGATGCCAATTTTGTTGGCCGCCCGCCCCATGGCGGCATAAGCGCTTTTCACACGAATCACCGGCTCATCGACCGAAGCGGGTTTGCTACGCGCCTTCATCTTCTCCAGCAACTCTCTGGCGGCTGCAATCATCGGAATGCGCCGAAACAAGCCGTTCTTGGTGCCGTCTGTGGGATCACCAAGCACAAGGAATTCGCCTTTTGAAAAATCACAGTGCTTCCAAAGCACGAACTTTGATTCACCGAGACGCATTCCCGTGTAAGCCAGAAACTCGACGAAATCGGCTCGGTCCTGAGAGGTCCGGCCACGAGCGGCGCGAAGTGCCGCCACCCACTCCTTGAAGTGGCTTTTGCTGGGCAGCTTACCGGAGAGGTCTTTTGGACGAACCTTTGCCCGCTTGACCTCAAGAGCCGGATTGGTGCGGCGCACCCCTTGTTTGATGGCGATCTTGAACAGGGATTTCAAAATGAGGAGGCAATTGTTGAAACGAGTAGCTGACATCACCTTGACCGCCTCACCTGCCCATTGCTCACAGTGCTGAACAGAGATTCGACGCATTTCCAAGACGGCGAAATCGGGCCAAGTTTTCTTGATGAGTCCGACAATTTCCTTCCAGTAGCGCTTGGTGCTTTTCTTGGTGGATGGGTCGTTTTGAAGCTGGCTTTCACGGATGGCTAGCGCCTCCGCTCCAGTCATTTTTTCAGTGATGACAGTATCCTTGCCCAGCTCATCACGATGGGCGTTGTCTTGAAGGATCTCGTTGAGTTGGGGTTTCGCCACACTCAAAACCTTGGTCTTGAGACTGCGAAAAGTCGGTTTGCCGCCGATGGAGAGACGGGCGTAATACGTGCCCTTCTGGTGGCGGTAGAGATGAGGGATGCCGGAGAAAGTCCAAGTCTTTGAAGCGCTCATAAGAAGCCGCTGTTACCCACGGAGAGGGGCGGCGGAGCGAGTATAAAACAAGTGTATAAAACCGCAAGGAGAACCGGCGCAACTCTCAAATATACAGGTAAAAAAGGGCTTAAAAGCTAATTTGTAATAGGACACTCCTGTCTGTCGGCGTGAACGACGAGGCGGCACACAACCAATCTGGGGGCCTGCCTGAATCTGTGGGAGATCATCAGTCTCTGGCCTTTTTTCCCCTCTTTCCTCCTTTTCGGCCAACTCTCTGGAATCGCCGACCGGAGTTTTGAACCGCTGATGGGACGCTGATCAGACGCTGATGCTGGATGAAGGGAGCGCGGACACTCTTGTCCGCCTTGAAAAAGCCGATGACAGGATCTCCCGCAGATTCAGAAAAGCCCGCTGGAGTCCCGGAGTTTTGAACCGCTGATGGGACGCTGATCAGACGCTGATGCTGGATGAAGGGAGCGTGGACACTCTTGTCCGCTGGATGGGCGGATTGATGGATGCTCGATGCTGGATGCTGGAAAGTAGCGCGGGGAATCCTGCCCGCCTCCGACGGTAGGACCGCGCTGAGGGGTGAGTTCGCGGTTCGCGGTTTGCCGTCGTCCTCGCTCGGTTCTCCGAGCCTGCGATGGAGGCCTTTGGGGTAGATAATTGGGGGCAGGAAAAGGGTGTCTGAGAATCTTTCGACCCCTGATCTTTCGACCCAACCGTCACAGCGACTTCACACTGACAAACGGTGCAGTGAGTCGGGAGAATGGTCAGAGCGTGAACGACGAGGCCGGACGCGACCATCGACGAGCAGGTTCCGGTCTCATCGTCTCAGGGTCTCAGGGTCTCATGGTCTCATGGTCTCATGGTCTCATGGTCTCATGGTCTCATGGCCTCATGGTCTCATGGTCTCATGGTCTCATCGTCTCATCGTCTCATCGTCTCATCGTCTCATCGTCTCCCAGTCTCCCAGTCTCCCAGTCTCCCAGTCTCCAAGTCCCCGGCCCACGCCCCCAGATCGTCGCAGTCTGACCCCAGATCGTCGCAGTCCGCCCCCAGATCCTCGCGATCTGCCCTCAGATCGTCGCAGTCTGCCCTCAGATCGTCGCAGTCTGCCCTCAGATCGTCGCGGTCTGACCCCAGATCGTCGCGATCTGACCCCAGATCGTCGCAGCCTGACCTCAGATCGTCGCGGTCTGCCCTCAGATCGTCGCGGTCTGCCCTCAGATCGTCGCGATCTGACCCCAGATCGTCACGATCTGACCCCAGATCGTCACGATCTGACCCCAGATCGTCGCAGTCTGCCCTCAGATCGTCGCAGTCTGACCCCAGATCGTCGCAGTCTGACCCCAGATCCTCACGATCTGACCCCAGATCGTCGCGATCTGACCCCAGATCGTGACAATCTGACCCCAGATCCTCACGTTTTTGAGCGTCATTTTCGAGGAACCCGGACCGGTGACTGCGGTTAAAGCGTTGAAAATCAGGGCCTTGGCACCTGAGCACGCGTTTCATCCCTCGCAGTCCTGCGAAAGGCCCTCCCGAGAGGGGTAGGGACGCGCTGCGTCGCGTCCGTGACGGGATCGGTGGCGGAATGCGGAATGCGGAATGCCGAAAGCCGAAAGCCGAAAGCCGAAAGCCGAATGTAGCGCGGGCAACGCCGCCGCGTTGGCCGTGGGCTTCGAAAACGTGGCCGGCGGGTCCAAACCTTCCTTCACTTGCCATCCGCATCATCCCCTGCTTGGATAAGAAAACCACCGCATGGATCATTCCGCCCACAACAAGCTCGTCTCCTTCATCTGGTCCATCGCCGACGACTGCCTGCGGGATGTCTTCGTGCGGGGGAAATACCGGGATGTCATCCTGCCGATGTTCGTCCTCCGGCGCATTGATTGCCTGCTGGAGGACACGAAGGCTGCCGTGCTGGAAGAGGTGCGCTTTCAGAAGGAGGAGGCCAGGCTCCCGCTGCTCGATCCCGATGGCCTGCGCCATGCCTCCGGGCAGGTGTTTTACAACACCTCCAGGTTCACCCTGAAGACCTTGCTCGGGAATCCCTCCCAGCTCGTCGCAAACCTCACCCACTACCTCGATGGCTTCAGCGACAACGTCCGCGAGATCATTGAGAAGTTCGACCTCGCCAATCAGATCCGGAAGATGGCCGAGGCGAATGCCCTCTTCGGCGTCATCGAGAAGTTCGTCTCCCCGGAGATCAATCTCAACCCGAACGACACCACCGCGCCCGATGGGAAAAAGCTGCCCGGCCTCAGCAATCTTGGCATGGGCTACGTCTTCGAGGAACTCATCCGCAAGTTCAACGAAGAGAACAACGAGGAAGCCGGGGAGCACTTCACCCCGCGTGAGGTCATCCAGCTCATGGTCCACCTGCTCATCGAGCCCGTGAAGGACCAGCTCCCGCCCGTCATCACCATCTACGATCCCGCCTGCGGCTCCGGCGGCATGTTGACCGAGGCGCAGGACTACATCCTCGACCCCGAGGGCCTCATCCGCTCCAGCGCCGCCGTGTATCTCTACGGCAAGGAGGTCAACCCCGAGACCTACGCCATCTGCAAGTCGGACATGATGATCAAGGGGAACAACCCGGAGAACATCCGCTACGGCTCCACCCTCGCCACGGATGAGTTCAGCACGCTGCGCTTCGACTTCATGCTCTCCAATCCCCCGTATGGGAAGAGCTGGAAGACCGATCAGGGCCAGATTCTGGAAAAGAAAGGCAGCGAGACCGTCATCATCGACGGCCGCTTCGAGGTCACGCTCCCGAATGTGAAGGGAGACAAAGAAACCGCCTCCGCCGCACCTGCCGTGGATGACGGCCAGCTCCTCTTCCTCATGGAGATGGTCAGCAAGATGAAGCGCCTCAGCGAAAGCCCGCTCGGCACCCGCATCGCCACCGTTCACAACGGCTCCGCCCTCTTCACCGGCAATGCCGGCGGCGGGGCCAGCAACATCCGCCGCTACCTCATCGAGAACGACTACCTGGAGGCCATCATCCAGCTTCCAAACAACATCTTCTACAACACCGGCATCACCACCTACATCTGGGTGCTGTCCAATCACAAAGCCCCGCAGCGACGCGGCAAGGTCCAGCTCATCGACGCCTCCCAGCTCTACGAAAAGCTGCGCAAAAACCTCGGCGAAAAGAACTGCGCCTTCACCGCTGCGCACCTCGATCAGATCACCCAGGCTTACCTTCAATGTGATGCAGACACTCCTGTCTGCACTTCACCCGCAAACGGGCAGGCAGGAGTGCCTGCCTCACTTCTGAAGAGCAAAACCTTCCCCAACCACGAGTTCGGCTACTGGAAGATCACCGTCGAGCGCCCGCTGCGGAAGTCCGCCCAATACACCGCCGACCGCATCGCCACCCTGCGCTTCATCCCCGCCCTCAGCACCGAGATGGAATGGATCTGGCAGCAGTGGGGCGGGAAGGTCTATGAGAAAGGCTTCCTCACGACGCAAAAGGAAGCCATCGAGCACTGGCTGGAAAAGGAGCAGATCGAGATCACCCCGGCGAACAAGAAGAAGCTCCTCGACACCACCACCTGGACCACCCGGCGCGACCTCCTTGCCGCCGCCGAGAAACTGCACCAGCATCTCGGCGAGGCCACCAGCCATGACTTCAACGTTTTCGCCGAAGACACACGCAAGGCCGTCAAAAAACTGAAGCTCGACCTCAAGCCCGCCGATGTAAAGGCCATCCTCGACGCCGTCTCCTGGCGCGATCCCGAGGCGAAGCCCATCCTCGCTGGTGAGACCCTGCTCGACATCACCCCGGACTTCGACTTTGACGCCGCCCGCGTCTTTGTCCCTGAGATCGATGGCGGCACCATCTACCATTACGAGCCAGACAGCGAGCTGCGGGACACCGAGAATGTCCCCATGACCTACATGGCCGGACCGGATGGCCCGCTGTCGCCGGAGAAGGCCATCGTCGCCTACTTCCAGAAGGAAGTCCTTCCGCATGTGCCGGACGCCTGGGTGGACGAGGACAAGACCGTCATTGGCTGCGAGATCAGCTTCAACAAATACTTCTACCAGCACCAGCCCCTCCGCCCGCTGGAGGACGTGGTGGCGGAGATCCGCCAGCTCGAAACCGAGACCGAAGGCCTCCTGGAGCAGATCCTCCGCTTCGCCCAGCCCTGAGCCATGACCGCCTTCCCAAAATATCCAGCCTACAAAGATTCTGGCGTCGCATGGCTCGGCGAGGTGCCGGAGCATTGGGGAATTGAACGCAGTAAGTGGCTTTTCTCGCAGGGGAAAGAGCGCTGTCAGCCAGGCGATGAACAGCTAACAGCCTCCCAAAAGTATGGCGTTATTCCTCAATCGAAGTTCGTTGAGCTAGAAGCCCGCCGCGTTACAACCGTCTTTTTGAATCCCGAGCTCCTGAAGCGGGTCAAGAAAGGTGATTTCGTGATTAGTATGAGAAGCTTTCAAGGCGGCATCGAAGCTTCAGAATATGATGGAGCGATCAGTTCAGCTTATGTCCCGCTCACACCTCGTGAAGGAACTCATCACGGTTTTTTTAGACACCTGTTCAAGTCAGCTCGCTACATTGAAGCGCTTGGAAACACCTCCAATCTCATTCGAGACGGCCAAGCCCTTCGATTCGAGAACTTTTCGATGGTGGACCTTCCCGTTGTTCCATTTGATGAACAGCAGCGAATCGCATCCTTCCTGGATGAGAAGACGACGCAGATCGACGCCTTGATCGCGAAGAAGCAGCGGCAGATCGAGCTGCTGGACGAGCAAAAGGCCATCCTCATCAACCGCGCCGTCACCCGCGGCCTC
>NZ_JACSRD010000237.1 GCF_014879935.1 Prosthecobacter sp. | reverse complement strand
CGTCATTCGTCATTCGTCATTCGTCATTCGTCATTCGTCATTCGTCATTCGTCATTCGTCATTCGTCATCCCCGCGCATGCCCTCCATCCTCGCCATCTTCGCCCATCCTGACGACATCGAGTTCGTCGCCGCCGGAACCATGCTGCTGCTTCAGCAACGCGGCTGGGATCTGCATTACATCAACCTCTGCACCGGCAACGGCGGCTCCGTGCAGATGGACGGGCCGGCCACGACCCAAAAACGCCTCGAAGAAGGCAAAGAGGCCGCCCGCATCCTCGGAGCGACTTTTTATCCGCCGATCTGCGATGACCTGGAGCTGACCTACGATGTGAAATACCTACGTCAGGTCGCCGCTGTCGTCCGCATGGCCAAGCCGGACATCGTTCTCACTCACTCGCCGCAGGACTACATGGAGGATCACATGGCGGCCAGCCGTCTGGCCGTCACCGCCGCCTTCGCGCACGGCATCCCGAACTTCCAGACCGATCCACACCTGCCGTCCTACTCGCACGACGTGACCGTTTATCACGCCATGCCGCACGGATTGTGCGATCCGCTGCGGCAAAAGCTCATGGCAGGCTCCTTTGTGGACACCACGACCGTGCACGCCCGCAAACGCGACGCGCTGGCTGCTCACGAAAGCCAGAAACACTGGCTCGATGTCTCACAGGGCATGGATTCCTACCTCATCAGCATGGATCAGGCCTCCCAGGCCGTCGGTCGCCTTTCCGGCAAGTTTGAATTCGCCGAAGGCTGGCGCCGCCACCTGCACCTCGGCTTCAGCTCAAAGGAGATCGATCCGCTCAAGACCGCCCTCGGCGATCTTTGCCTCATCAACGAGGAATACGAGAAGGCCCGGACGATTCCGGCTTGAGCTGGAGTTCCAACTTTCATGTTTAAAGTTTCAAGTGACCGGGCAGCACTCGTCGCACTTGAAACTTGGAACCTGAAACTTGAAACTGATCGCCCGATGCCCGCCCCGCCCACCTACCTGCTCATCGACGGCCACAGCGTCATCCACGCGTGGCCGGAACTGCGCAAGGAGCACCGTGTGGCCTCTCGACGGCACCTGGCACGCACGGAGTTGCTCAAACGGCTGCGCAATCTGCAGGACATGACCGGCGTGCAGGTCGTGGCCGTTTTTGACGGTGCGAAGCAGGGCACCAACGAGGAGCGGGAACCTGAAGGCCTGCAAATCATCTACGCCGATCCCGGCACCACGGCGGACACCATCATCGAGCGTCTCGTCGCCAAATACGCCGACGAGCGCCCCATGCGTGTCGTCTCGGCCGATGGCATGGTGCGTGAAACAATTCTGTCACTTGGAGCCGAGTGGATCAGCCCCGAAATCCTCCGCAGCATGTGCGACAGCGCCGAACGTGACATGCGCACACGCCTTGCCTGAAACCGAAACACGCACTAGTTTTCAACCTCATGAGCCTGCTCAAATCGTTCCTTTCCCTCACCCTCGGCACTTCAATCGTCCTGGCCCAGACCTCCGAAGCCCCGCGCCCGAAGGCCTCGGATGAGGTGAAAAAAGTCCTGCTGGAGGCCCGCAAGATGCGTCTGGAGCATCGCTATTCCGAGGCCCTCGAAAAACTGGATGAGGCCGAGAAACTGGCCCCCAACCTCGCCGACATCTACGCTCTGCGTGGCGACATCTACCTGGCCCCCCGACGCCGCGATTTCGACCTCGCCCTGCCCCAGTTTCAGAAAGCGGCCGAGCTTGAGCCGCAGAGCCCGCTGCCAAGGTTCAACCTCGCCGAGTATTTCTTCGTGAAGCACGAGTTCGACGCCGCATTGCAGGCCTTCACGAAGATCACGGCTGACTTCCCGAAGCTGCCGATGATCATCCGCCACCTCGTGCACTACAAACGGGCTCTGTGTGAGCTGAAACTCGGCCACCGCCCGGCCGCGGAGCAGATCGTCGCAGATAACTTCACCTTCATGGATGACACGCCCGCCTACTACTTCAGCAAAGCGGCGCTGGCCTTTGATCTCGGCGATGCAGCGAAGGCGAACGAGTGGGTACAGCGCGGTGTCGCCGTCTTCAAAGGCCCGAATTGCGAGCCTTACTACGACGCCTTCAAGGAACTCCGCTGGGTGCCTGACATGGATCTGAATCCGTCGAAAGACCAGCCCAAGAAGCCGTGAAATGGCGCATCGCGGCCGACACAGGTGGCACCTTCACCGACTGCCACGCTCTCGATCCCCAGGGCCACGAGTCGCGGTGCAAAGTGCTCTCCACCGGGCACCTCCGGGCAGTTTTGAGTGAAGCGGGCACTCCTGCCCGCCTATCAGGTCTCCCTCCCCTTCCCGACGCATTCCTCACGGGATTCATCATCAAGGCAGTCGCAGAATCAGATTCTCGTGTCATCACCTCGTTCGATGCCGCCACATCCACGATCACGCTCGATCAACCCGTCACCTGGCAGCCCGGAACGCTCCTCGAACTCACCACGGGTGAGGAGGCGCCGGTTCTCGGTGCCCGCATTCTCACCAACACGCCTCCAGGTCACGATTTCCCGCCGCTGAGCCTGCGCATCGCCACGACACGCGCCACGAATGCGCTGCTCGAACGCAAAGGCGGCCGCATCGCACTCTTCATCACGAAAGGCTTCGGCGATCTGCTGCAAATCGGCGATCAACGCCGCTCCGATCTCTTCGCTCTCCGACATGAGTCACGCCCGATCTTCCATGAAGTCATCTGCGAGGTGCTGGAGCGGCTCGATGTCACGGGAGACGTGCTCGAAGCACTCGATGAAGCCGCCGTTCGTGTCGCCGCGCTCGATTGCATCGCCCAAGGCATCACCACGGCGGCCGTTTGTCTGCTTCACGGCCATCCGCACTCTCAACATGAGCTTCGCGTCGCGGAAATCCTGCGTGAGTGCGGCTTTACGCACCTCACGCTCTCCCACCAGACCGCCGCGTTCACGAAACTGCTGCCACGTGCGCAGAGCACCGTCGCGGACGCTTATTTGCACGCACCCGTGCAGTCGTTTCTCAACGGCATCCGTCGCGTCTCGCCTGACATGCGCGTGATGACCAGCGCCGGCGGTCTCAAGACAGCGGAAGACATCCGTCCCAAGGACATGCTGCTCAGCGGTCCAGCCGGCGGCGCCATCGGTGCCGCGAACGCAGCACGCCGACTTGGCATCACCAAAATCATCACGCTCGACATGGGCGGCACCAGCACCGACGTGGCACGCATCGACGGCCGACCGGGTTATCGCTTCAGGCAGGATGTCGCCGGCATGAAGCTTCTCGCACCTTGCGTCGCCATCGAAACGGTCGCCGCAGGTGGTGGATCGATCTGCCGTATGACTCATCACGGTCTCGCCGTCGGCCCAGAGAGCGCCGGCTCGAATCCCGGCCCCGCCTGTTACGGCAAAGGCGGTCCGCTGACGATCACGGACGTGAATCTTCTGCTCGGTCGCTTCGATCCCGCCAAAGCGCCGATCCCGCTTGATGTCGATGCCGCGAAACAGCGTCTGCGCGAACTCCATGCGCAAACCGACGGCACGCTGAGCGAAAGCGGCCTGCTGCACGCGCTTCTGCGTCTCGCCGTCGAGCACATAACCGACGCCATCCGCCGCATCTCCATTGGTGAAGGCTACGATCCGGCTGATCACGCCCTTCTCGCCTTCGGTGGAGCCGGACCGCAGCATGCCTGTGCGGTCGCAGAGTCGCTGGGTATGAAAATCATCCTCGTTCCCGAACACGCCGGCATCCTCAGCGCCGTCGGTTTGCAGGAAGCGGTGCCCGAACGCATCATCGAGAAAGAGCACCGCATTTCTTTGACCGCATTTTTGTCCGACCTGTCGGACTCGTCTGACCAGTCCGACAACACCACCCAGATCGCCGAACTGCGCCTCAAAGGCCAGGACACGCCGCTCCAGGTCGAATTCGACGATCCCGCCGATCTCCCACGCCTCTACCACGACGCCTACCAGCGTCTTTTCGGCTACCCACCACCCGCGGGCCGCGAAATCGAACTCGTCAGCGTCAGAATGATCCTCAAGGAGGGGGAGACTCCCGTCCCCCCCATTCTCCAACGCAACGAATCCATCGTCCCAACACCATCCCTCATCCAGGACGCCTTCAGCACCATCGTCGTCGCTCCCGGTTGGGAGGTGGAGCATGTCGAAGGTTTCGGCCACGTTTTGAGCCGCACGACGGAAACCTCATCCGCGCCACCAGCTCTCGAACGCGATCTGCTGCGCCATCGTTTTCACGCCATCGTCAGCGACATGGGTGCCCTGCTCTGCCGCACGGCGATCTCCACGAACATCCGCGAGCGACTCGATTTTTCCTGCGCACTGCTCGATCCGCAGGGCCGCCTGCTCTCCAGCGCTCCGCACATTCCCGTGCATCTCGGCGCTCTCGGCGTGTGCGTGCGTGAGGTCGCCAAAGCCGTGCCGATGCAGCCAGGCGACACGATCATTACCAATCATCCCGCGTTCGGCGGTTCTCATCTGCCGGATGTCACGCTGATCACGCCAGTTCACGATCAAACCGGCCGCTTGATCGGCTACATCGCCAATCGTGCCCACCACGCCGAGATTGGCGGCATTACACCGGGTTCGATGCCCGCCAATGCCACGCGCTTGATCGAGGAAGGCGTTGTCATCGCCCCACGACACCTCATTAGCGGCGGAAGCTCCTGTTTCGACGAGATTCGCGAATTGCTGACCACCGCGCCACATCCCACGCGCAATCTGGCCGACAACCTCGCCGACCTGCACGCACAGCTCGCGGCCAATCTGCACGGCGTGGAGCGTTTGCAGGCCCTCGCGGGCGATTCGCTGCTCGAATCGATGCAAAGCATCCTCGATCACTCCGCCCAGGTGATGCGCAGGCAGATCGAAAAGCTGCCGGATGGCATCAGCGCCACGGAGAAGCTCGACGATGGCTCGCAGATCGTCGTTTCGATGCGGCGGGCAGAGGAAAAGCTCGTGATCGACTTCAGCGGCACAAGCGGCGTGCACCCGCGCAATCTAAACGCGACCCAGGCCATCGTGCGCAGCGCTGTTTTGTATGTGATGCGGCTCATGCTTCAGGAGGACCTGCCGCTGAACGAAGGCCTGCTCGATCCAGTCGAGATCATCACGCCTGTTTCGCTACTGAGCCCCGCCTTCGTTGAAGATCCAGCGCAATGCCCTGCGGTGGTCGGTGGCAATGTCGAGGTCAGCCAGCGCTTGGTGGACACCTTGATCAAAGCGCTGCGCCTCCAGGCCTGCAGCCAGGGCACGATGAACAATTTCCTCTTCGGCGGCGGCAGTTTCGGCTACTACGAAACGATCGCAGGCGGCTCCGGTGCGGGCGAAGGCCACGACGGTGCCTCCGCGCTGCACACGCACATGACGAACACGGCCATCACCGATCCTGAGATCATCGAGCAGCGCTATCCGGTGCGGTTGCGTCGGTTTGCGATCCGTCGCGGCTCCGGTGGTGCGGGACAATGGCACGGCGGCGATGGTGTGGTGCGTGAATTCGAGTTCGTGAAGCCGCTCACGGTCAGTTTGCTTACCCAGCATCGCGTGGAGGCTCCGTTCGGTCTCAATGGCGGTCAAAGCGGCCAGCCGGGACGCCAGACGTTGGCGAGGAACGGCACAAGCATCGTGCTCGACGGTTGCACCAGCTTTGAAGCTCAGGCTGGAGACCGCGTCGTCATCGAAACACCCGGCGGCGGTGGCTGGGGACTGGCTACGGCTTCTTCGCCGTGACCGTGAGCCACGGGCGCGTGTCCGTGGTAATGAGCAAATCGCCACGCGGTTCCGTGAAAGGGATCGCATAACTTGCCAGCACGGTCTGCACGGCATCCGGTGCGCTGGTAACGATCTCCACGGCAAAGGGAGCCTGACTTGCGGCGGCTTCTGGCGCGGCCTTCAGTGTCAGTTTCACATCGCCGCCCTTCGCAGGCACATCCACCGCATCCGCCGTCACACCCGCAGGCAGTTGCACCGCCCGAGCCTGGATCTTTCCGGCGTAGGTGCCGGTCGCCTTCACATTGAGCTTCACCTCGACCGTTTTGCCCGCGGCCAGTTCATAGCCGTGCGTGTCGAGCGTGCCAGAAAGTGATGGCGTGAACGGCTTCACCGAGAGCTGGTAGGCATGATCGGCGCTGCCTTGGTGGAAACGATCGACCACGACGAGCTTGAAGCTGCCATCCTTCGCCGCCTTCCAGCGCAAAGTGGGATCAAGGTTCTCCTTCTCGCCGTCATCGGCCTGCTGCAGCACTTTCCCATCGGCGTCTTCGATGCGCAGCGTGGCGTCCAGCGGACTGCGCAGCGCCTGGGCGCGCACGGTGATCTGCCAATCGTCGCCTTTCTTCGCGGCGAAGGTGTAGGCATCCTCTTCGCGTGCCTTGGCGATGCAGCCGTTCACCAGCGCCGGAATCGTCAATGCCTTTGGTTCATCCGCTGGTGGTGCCTTGGCAGGCCCGTCGGTGGCTGTGAGGCGATAAACGTGACTGGCACCGCCTTTGAGTGCCACATCGGCCGCCGGAGGATGCGCGAATGCGAACACCTGCACGAAGAACGTGCCATCGGCGATGGGCGTGTGCTGGATGCGTGGATCGAGATTGTGCGTGTCATGGCCACCCGCGATTTCGACACCGCGATCGTTCAGCAGCCGCATCGCCGGGTCCATCGGCGAGCCGAGCGCATAACCATGCAGCTCCAGTGTCACCACTTTGCCCTTCTGAACCCGCAACGCGTAGGTGTCCACGTCGCCCGCCTTTTCCAATACGCCATTGAACGTCACGTTCATCGCGGGCGCGGCAGTCTTCACGGCAGCGAAAGCGTCGTTCGGCTCCTTTTCGAGCTGCTCGGGCAGTTTGCCGATCTCGATGATGCGTGGCGGCGAAACACCCTCGTTCGTGAACAGGCGCACGAGATACGGGCCGGGCTGAACGTCAGCGCCGATGCCGAGCACGAACTTCTTCGGCTTGTCTCCTGCCAGCACGGCAACCTTCGGGTCGCTGCACCAGGCCTGCGGGGTATCCTTTTCCAGATTTTTGCCCGAAACGAGGAGATCCACACGCTGACCGGCTTGGCCGCCCGCAGGAAAAATGCTCTCAAAACCCGGCGGTGCAGCTCTCGATGGCATGGCCGCCATGATATGAAAAATGACGAGTGCCAGAAGCCTCCGGCCACTCGTCGTTTGACATTCAGTATTCGTCATTGCTACCGGCCTCACGCGAACAACTCACGGATGGGCCGGCCGCCATTGATGAGCTGGACAGGCCGTCCGGTGTTGGTGTGAAGGATCTGGTGCGGGTCGATGCCCAGCTTTGTGTAAAGCGTGACCGCAAAGTCCTCGGGCGAGTAGATGTTCTCGCTGGCGTAGTAACCTTTGGGGTCCGTGGCACCGACAATGCCTCCACGCGGCACGCCTGCGCCCGCGAAGAGGATGTTCATCGCGCCAGGCCAGTGATCGCGACCGCCGTCCTTGTTGATCTTCGGCGTGCGGCCGAATTCGCCGAGAGCGACGACGAGCGTGCTTTCCAGCAGGCCCCGACGCTCCAGGTCAGTAATCAGAGCGGCCAGTCCTTGGTCAAACTTCTGCATGAACTCACTTTTGCAGGTCTTGAAGAGCTCACGGTGATGGTCCCACCCGCCGTAGTTCACGGTGACAAACGGCACGCCCACCTCGACCAAACGTCGCGCCAACAGCATGCGCTGGCCGAGATCGTTGCGTCCATAGAGGTCGCGGGTCTTTTCGTCCTCCAGATTGATGTCGAAGGCTTCTTGGGCGGGCTTCGAGGCGATCAAATCGACCGCTTTGCCATAGAAGGTGTCAAAACTCACCGCCGGATCGTCCACAACGGCGTCATTCAGGCGCTTCATGCGATCCAGCGACGTGCGAAGTTCGCGACGCGAAAGGCCACGCGCCTCGGAAATGTCGGAAGGCAACACCACATCGCGCACCTTGAAGCCCTTCGAGTTCGGATCGCCTCCAGCGACGAACGGAGCGTGCTCGTCCCCGAGGAAATTCGGTCCACCGCTGCGGGTGATGCTCGGCAGCGTCATGTAGCCAGGGAGACCGTTTTGCACGCCACGCTTGTAGCTCACCACGCTGCCGAAGGATGGATGGAACGTGACAAACGCCCCACAGCCTACCGGCACCGGCGTCGGCGCACCGGTCATCATGTAGTGATTGCCACCGCCGTGATTCGGATCCTTGTGCGTCACACTGCGCAGCACGGTGAATTTGTCCGCCGCCTTCGCGAGATAAGGAACACTCTCGGAAAAATGCACGCCGGGCACGCTGGTCTTGATCGGCTTGTACTCGCCGCGGATGTCGGAGGGAGCGTCCGGCTTCGGATCAAACATCTCGTAGTGCGACGGCCCGCCATCGAGCCAGATGAGAATGCAATTCACCGGCTTGCCGATCGAAGGCTGCGGTGCCGAAGCGGCCATCGCCTTAGCTCGGAGCAGATCGGTGAAGCCCAGCCCGCCGCCAGCAGCGGTCAGACCGAGCTTCAGGAAATCGCGGCGCCTGTGACCAGCGCAGTTGTGGGTGATGCGTGACATTCTTTCGGGGGAAAAGACCCGCAAATTACGAGCGCAGGACGAGGTTCTTGCGAATGCGGAAAAAAAGCCCGGCTCAATGATTAAACACAAACTCCGCCGAGTTCAGCAGGCTCCACAGCACGTCCTCAATGCCTGCTTGCCGGTTCTGCACACCGATATCAATCGCCTTGCGTGCAATCGCCATCTCCTCGGCATCGGGGAGGCGTGAGAAGCAGGCGAGGTAGAGTTCTTCGACGATCTGCTCGGGCTTCGCGTCGCTTTTGGCGAGGCGGGCGGCGCGGCCTTGGGCGTTCACGAGCATGTCCTGCAGTTTCGTGGAGTTCATGAGGTGCAGGGCTTGCACGACGCTCGGTTTGGCATCGCGTTCGCAGGGGCATTCAGAGCTGGCGTTGGGGCGGCCGAAGGCGTCCATGAACTGGCTTTCGAGCTTGTGATTCCATGTTTGCTTCGCGAGCGCATCGGGCGGCAGGCCGGTGAAGGTCTCTTTGACCTCGGTGACGGCGCAGACGGCATCGAGCAGCGTTTCGGCGGGCAGTCGGCGGCGGTAGCTGCGGCTGTAGTTTTTCAAATCGGACGCGTTGGTCTCGTTTGGCAGGCTGCTGAGGCGGTAAATCTGCGAGCGCATGATGGTGCGCATGAGATGCTTCAAATCGTAGCCGTGCTGCACGAAGTCGGCGGCCAGCCAGTCGAGCAAGGCGGGATTCGTGGGCGGATTCGACGCGCGGAAGTCATCCACCGGATCGACGATGCCGCGGCCCATGAAGCTGGACCACACGCGGTTCACGATGGCGTGCGCAAAGTGCGGATTCTTCGGGTTCGTCATCCAATCGGCCAGCACGGCACGCGGGTCCTGCGATTCGGCGATGGGGATTTCCTTGTCGGCAGGCGGACGCGGCTTCAGCGACACTTTAGTGACGGGATGCTCGATGCTGGCCGTGCCGGGCGCGAACCACCACTGCTCCGGCTCGCCGCTGATCGGCGCGGAGATGCCCTGGCCCTTGCGTTTCATCTGCGTGAAGAACGCGGCCATCTGGTAGTAGTCCGTCTGGTCCCACTTCTCCGTCGGATGGTGGTGGCACTTCGCGCATTCCAAACGCACCCCGAGGAAGATTTGGCCGATGAAGGTCGCCGCGTCGATGGGCTCGCGTTTGTCACGCCAGATCGCCACGGGGCCATTTTTGTGCGTGTTGCCCTCAGCGGTGAGGAGTTCGGTCACGAAGCGGTTCCACGGCTTGTTTTCGCGAAAACTCTGCCGGATCCACTGATCGAGCAAATAGACCGGCTTCACGCCGACTCGCGATGGGTTCGGACGAATGAGATCGCCCCATTTGATGGCCCAGTGATCGGCCCACTCGGGGCGTTCGAGTAATTGATCGATCCACTGCTCATACTTCGACGGATTTTTGTCCGCCAGGAAGGTGCGGGTTTCCTCCACGCTCGGCAGCATGCCGATGGCATCGAGCGAGGTGCGGCGGAGGAACTCCGCGTCGCTGCACGTGTCGCTTGGCAAATAACCAACCTTTTGCAGGCGGGCATAGACGAGCTTGTCGATCTCGTTGCGCACCGGCAGCTTCGCGTAGCGCTCGGCGGGCAGCAGTTTTTCGGCGGGCACATCCACGCGCGAGATGGCGACCTGGCCCATGTAACGCGCCACGATGACCGTCTCGCCGCTTTCGGTCGAGGCTTTGACTTTGCCGACCTCGTCCACGCTCGCGATGGCCTTTTCGGAGGAAATGTAATCCGCCAACGCCGTCACATCGCGGGTGGAGCCGTCGCTGTATTTCGCGGTGACCTTCAGCGCGAGTTCCTCGCCCTTGCGATACGTTTTCTCGCCCGGCGTGATGGCGATCTCATTCAGTGTCGGCTGATTCGGCAATTCAAACGGCATGCCCTGGCGAATCCACTCCGCCACAGTCTTCGCCCATTCGGAATCCGGCTCAAATCGCTGCCCGCCTTCATGCTGCACACGCACGGTCGCCTTTTGAAGAATCAGACTGTCCTCCGGCCGCGCGGGAAACACGCGACGGCCACGCGAATCGTTCACGAACTCCATGAAATCGCTCTTCGTGTCGAAAGCGAAGATGGAAAGCCGGAAGCCAGCCTGTCCACTCGACTTCGCATGGCAGGAGCCGAGGTTGCAGCCTGCTTTGGTGAGGATGGGGAGGATGTCGCGGGTGTATGAAAGAGAGTGGGACAGGTTTTTAACCTGTCCGG
>NZ_JACSRD010000089.1 GCF_014879935.1 Prosthecobacter sp. | reverse complement strand
TGGAGTGCGGTGGCAGAGATGCAAGGCGCAAGCCTGCATCGCCGACACCGCTTTCGTCAGCCGGACGCGCGTTCTCCGGCCTTTTCATATCCTGCCCCGCCTCGAAAGCGGCGTCGCGCCAAGGCTTGCCGCCGCACTCCAAGACGCTGGCGCGTGACAATCAAGGCCTGACCGGCCCGGAAAGCACTCACGCCACGCCGAACTCACGTTTGACGCTGGCCTGCGAATGCCTGCGTCCGGCGTTCAAGTCAGCAAGCCCGGCCTCGATCTTCTGCCGCACATAAATCTGCTGCATCACATCGTCCCATGACGCCGTCGCTGGCAGTTTGTCGATCAACCTGCGAGCCTGGGTCTTGGCGCTGACCGCTTTGGTCTTGTTCTTTATGAGTTAAAAGCGCCGGCATTAGCGCATTTCTCAAGATCACACTTCATGTGCGCTCAAACCATGGTGACCAGAAAGGATAAAGTGCGCTGAAGATGCCATGGACAGTGAAAATCAAAAACATCCATGAGAACAGCTTCAGATGTCGGCTCGGATGGGTGCCGAGAAGAATTCGACCCACAGTGATGGCACCGAAAAAGTGATATGCGATGCCTGCAATGCCAGAATAGCGGATCACTCGCACCCAAGTTGAACTGGGATCCGCATGGGCGAGAACAAAGCCGATCATCTGTGGCCCTGCAGTAATCGTTGCCCAATACACCTCCCCCATGTTTTCGAGAACCGCAGGCAACGTCGCCATGAGCAGGACGTAGCCGATCACGATAAGAGCTTTGTTCATAGCAGGTTGAATTCTGCCCGGTAAGCCCAATGCCTCACACCTTCACCCAGGTCTTCTCCTTGCTGCTTTGCAGGATGGCCTCGCAGAGTTTGACCTCGTGGTGGCCGTCGGCGGCGGTGGCGAAGAGGGGTTCGGTCTTCTTCCCGCTGGCGATGTGCTCATACACGGCGCGGTAGTGCATCTTGTGCGCGTCGCTGAAGCCTTCAGCATGGCCGCCGGGATAGTCGGTGAAGTTGGCGACGTCCTCCATGAAGCCAGGCGTGGCACGCTGGAGGATCTGGTTCGGCCCATCGCGACGGCCGACCATGATTTCGTTCGGCTGCTGCAAGTCCCAGCGGACGCTGCCCTTCGTACCGTAGATGCCGAAGCTGAGGCTGCACTTCCAGCCGGCGGCGACCTGTGAGATGCTCGCGTTCGCGTGCACACCGTCGGCGAAACCGTGTTTCGCCTTGCCGAACTTCAGCAGCACGCTGCCGAAATCCTCGGTATCGACCTTGTAATCGACCATCTTCTTCGGATCGACCTTCGCAAAGGTCTGCACCTCGCCCTTCGGACGCTTGCGGGTCTTGTGGAAGGTTTCGACGTGCGCAAAAACACTCTGCGCCTTCGATCCGAGCACGAAACTGACCGCGTCGATCCAGTGGGTGCCGATGTCGCCCACGGCACGCAGTTTGCCGCCCTCGCTGGCGAGCACGCGCCAGTTGTAGTCGGTCTCATGCAGCAGCCAGTCCTGGAAGAAATGGCCCTGCACGTGGATGATCTGGCCGAGATCGCCGCGTGCCACCATCGCGCGCATCTGCAGCACGGCGGGGAAGAAGCGGCACATGTAGTTCACCGCGAAGACGGGGCCTTTTCTGCCGCCTTTGCGCACCGCATCGACGACGAGCTGCGTTTCCTTCGTCGTCATGCCCAGCGGCTTCTCGCAGATCACGTGCTTGCCCATGTCGAGCGCCTTCAAACACTGCTCCACGTGCACTTTGTTTGGCGAGGTGATGTGCACCACGTCGATGTTCGGGCTCGCATACATCGCCTCGAAGTCGTAGTCGCCATACACCTCGGGAATGCCCCACAGCTCGCCAGTTTTGCGGGCGCTCTTGGAAGAGCCGCAGATGCCGTTCACGGTGACGCCGAGCCGTTTGAGCGCCTCGATGTGGACGGGGCCGATGAATCCTGTGCCGATGATGCCTGCGCGGAGTTGGTGAAGGGGTGTCATGAGCGCGGAGTGAAGCGGTGGCGATGCATGCGGTCAATCGCACAAAGTTTGGCACGTAGAATTGGTCCACGGGAGCGTCTTGTTCCATACTCGCGATCCCATGCCTCCGAAACCCAGTCCATTCTCCGATGCCGCCGCAGCAGCGATGCTGGACGAAGCAATGGAGCCCCTGGAGGCAGGTGATGAAAAACCGGGCGACCACATCGGCCCTTACCGGCTGGAAGAGGCGATCGGCGAGGGCGGATTCGGGATCGTTTGGCGGGCGGAGCAGCAGGAGCCGGTGAGACGCGAGGTGGCGCTGAAACTGTTGAAGCGCGGCATGGATTCGCGGCAGATCCTTGCCCGCTTCGAGCAGGAGCGGCGCATGCTGGCGGCCATGGAGCACCCGTGCATCGCCACCATGTTCGACGCGGGCGTCTCCCCTGATGGCAGGCCGTACTTCGTGATGGAAATGCTGCGCGGGCAGCCGGTCACCACGTATTGCGCGAGGCATGCGCTGCCGCTGCGCGAAAAGATCGCCCTGTTCCGTGATGTGTGCGGCGGTGTGCAGCATGCGCATCAGAAAGGGGTCATTCATCGCGACCTGAAGCCCTCCAACGTGCTGGTGATCGAAGTGGACGGGCGGCCGGTCCCCAAGATCATCGACTTCGGCATCGCCAAGGCGATCGATTCCGGCGGGGTGCCCGGCGTGACCTACATGACGCAGGCAAAGCTCATCCTCGGCACGCCGCAATACATGTCACCGGAGCAAACTTCCGACGTGAGCGCGGTGGACACCCGCAGCGACATTTACGCGCTGGGCACGCTGCTGTATGAGCTGCTCACTGGCACCCCGCCGTTCGACCCGCGCACGTTGAAGGAGAAAGGCCCGCAGTTTTTCCGGCGCATCATCCGCGAGGAGCTGCCGCGGCGTCCTTCCACCTCCTTCGCCACCCAGCATGGCGCCCCGGTGCCGGATGCCCCGCGGCCGGACGCATCGCAACTGCCGCAGGATCTCGACTGGATCACGCTCCGGGCGCTCGAAAAAGAGCCGCAGCGCCGCTACCAGAGCGCGGCGGAGTTTGCGGCCGATCTGCAGCGCTTCCTTGATGACGAGCCCGTCTCCGCGCATCCGCCCAGCACGGCTTATCTGGCCTCCCGCTGGATCAAACGTCACCGCGTGGCCTTCGCCGCGGCCTGTGTGAGCGTGCTGGCGCTCCTGGGCGGCACCGGTGTGGCGCTGTGGCAGGCCAGACGCGCGTATGAGGCGCAACGACATGCGGAGGCAGAATCCGCCCGCAGTCGCGAGACAGCCGACTTCCTCAACGGCCTGCTGGGGGAGGTCGCGGCGGAAGTGCGCAATGGCCGCAACCCCGAAGCGCTGCGTCTGGCCCTCATCAGCAGCCAAAATCGCATCAGCGAGATCAGCCAGGACCCGGAGCTTCAGATCGCGCTGATGGCACAGGTCGCCGATTTGTACGACCTGATGAGCGACCGCAAGCTCTCCATCGCAGCGTTGCGTCAGTGTGCGGAACTGGCCGCCGCCCACCACGGGCCCGACAGCGCCCCCGCACGTGCGACCGCCTTCAGGCACCTCATCATGATGGTGGATCACGGCACCCGCGTCGAGGCCGTGCCCCTGCTCGAAGAGTTGAAGACGCGGGTCGAAGACCACGAAGGACGTGGCAGCGAGGCCTGGTTCCACACCCAGGGGCTGCTGGTGCGTCTCTGGACGAAACTGCACCGCGGCAAGGACGCGGCCAGGGTTTCCGCCGAAAGCGTCGCCGAGGCCAGACGCCTCCAACTGAGCGGCAACCGCTTGCACATCATCCTCATGACTCACGCCGGCGCATTGGAGGCGGCACAAGACTTCGAAGGCGCTGAGCAGCAGATCGCCGAATGCGTGGAGCTGGCGAAAGCGTACGGCTCCCTTTCAGATCACGAGGACGAGTTTGGTGCGCGGAGCGTCGAATTGCAGACCCATCGTGGCAACCCCGCACGTGCGGCTGATCTCCAAAAAGCCGTCGTGGCTCGTTTCAGATCCCGGCCAGACAGGCAGCACGAGCTGCCGCATCAGATCATCGTCCTGGCCGAGATCGAAAACCTCGCCCGCCAGCATGCAGAGGCGGTCACCCACGCGACTGAGGCGCTCGACCTCATCCGCAGCCACAATGCCGCCACCTCTGACGGTGCGAATCATGCCGGGACGTTTCACGAAGACATGCTGAAGGCGCTGGAGGCCAAGGCTGCGGCCCTTCGTGCCCTGAAACGGCCACAGGAGGCCGTCACCACGGCTGGCGAGGCGCTCGAAATCGCCAATCAAGGCGGCAACCAGACGCTGCGCAGCCGCGCCTTGTTCGCGCTGGCCCAGGCGCACGAGGCGGCGGGCCAGTTTGACGAAAGCTGGCGCTTTCACCGTGAGCGCTACGAGCTTCATGCCACCTACAACGCGAGCTACAAAAACCGCCTCGAAGATCTCCAGGCGATGATCCATGTCCGTTTGCGCCAACAACGCCCGGCGGACGCGCTCGAACAAGCCCGTGATGGCTGGAAGCAGATCCTTGCAGAGCCTTCCTCATCACAGGAGCCCGAGTATGTGGCTGACTGGGCCAAGATCGCCCTCACCTCGTGGAATGCCTGTCGCAAGGCCGATGAAAACGCCCCGCAGCCGGACGAACTCACCGCATGGCAAGCGGCCGTCCGGCGATGAGGGTTCAGCCCTCCAGGATGTATCCGCAGGCCAGTTGCCGGAAGCGTTCCACTTGGTGTGCGGTCGTTTCCGCGTCCCAGCCCAGTTCAGACGCCATCAGCGCCGCCACACGCGGTGCGGCGGACATGCTGGCTTGGGCATTGAGCAGCAAACTGCGGCTGCGCCTTGCCAGCACATCCCCCACGGTGCGGGCCATTTCATGGCGCACGTGGAAAATGACCTCCGCGCAGGTCAGATCCAGCCGTGGGTGCACTTTCCCGGCCCATTCCGGCGCCTGGCGTGCCAGTTCCCGGATCTCCGCCGCGTCACTGCCATAAACGGCCAGCGGATCCTGCGGATCGAGCACCGTGGCGCTGCCGTGGATCATCAAATCGTGCGTCACACAGCGCCTCACGCCGATTCCTGCGATCAATTCGGCATGATCGACCACGTCCTCCGCCATGCGGCGATACGTCGTCCATTTGCCACCCGTGATCGTGATCAGGCCCGAGGCCGAAACGAGGATGGTGTGGTCGCGGGAGAGTGCCGCCGTCGATTCGGCGTTCTTCATGGCCACCAGCGGCCGCAGGCCCGCGAAAATGCTCAACACGTCGCCGGGACGCGGATCACGCGTCAGATAACGGGCCGCGTGTTTGAGGAGGAAGTCGGTTTCCTCCGGCAAGGCGCGGGGTTCGACCGTCGCATGGTCCACCGGCGTGTCCGTGGTGCCGATGATGACGCATCCATGCCAGGGGACGGCGAAGAGCACGCGCCCGTCGTCGGTCTTCGGGATCATGATCGCCGAATCACCCGGCAGAAACTCGCGCGGCAACACCAGGTGCACGCCCTGGCTGGGTGCGACGATTCTGTCCGCCTTCGCATCATCCATGTGCCGCACGTCATCGACGAACACGCCCGTGGCGTTGATCACGCACTTCGCGCGGATCTCATGCTGCCTCCCGGTTTCGACGCACTCGGCCTTGATGCCGATGACGTGGCCGTTTTCCTTCATCAAACCACGGCAGCGGGTGTGATTCAGCAACACCGCGCCGTGATTCGCTGCGGTGCGGGCGAGGTGGATGGCCAGACGGGCGTCATCGAACTGCCCGTCGTGATACACGATACCGCCATCGAGCCCCTCCGCCTCCAAGGTGGGCAGTTGATCCATGATTTCCGCCCGCGTGAGCCAGCGTGACGGCTCGAGGCCGAGCTGGCCCGCCAGCGCGTCATACATCTTCAAGCCGATGCCGTAAAACGGTCCCTCCCACCAGTGGTAGCTCGGGATCACGAACGCGAGGCTGTGCACGAGGTGCGGCGCATTCCGCACGAGCAGGCCACGTTCCCGCAGCGCCTCCAGCACCAGCGAGACATTGCCTTGCTTCAAATAACGCACGCCGCCGTGCACCAGCTTCGTGCTGCGGCTCGATGTGCCCTTCGCGAAGTCGCTCTGCTCCACCAGCACCACGGAGTGACCCCGGGAGGCCGCGTCCACGGCCGCGCCCAGCCCCGTCGCCCCGCCGCCGATGATCGCGATGTCAAAAGGACCGCTATGCGCGGCGAGCTGCGAAAGCATGCGTTCACGATTCATGCGGCGAGTGTAACAGGAACCGCCCGTTCGTCATTCGTCATTCGACATTCCGCCGCCTCCTGCTAGCCTCGACGCTCCAAACAACCCCAACCATCCCATGTCCGACATCGCACTCGCCAAAGGAGAGAAATTTCTCGAAGACAACGCCAAGAAGGAAGGCGTGAAGGTCACCGCCAGCGGCCTCCAATACAAAGTCATCACCGAAGGCACCGGCAAGAGCCCGAAGGCCACCGACACCGTCGAAGTCCACTACGAAGGCACGCTGATCGACGGCAAGGTCTTCGACAGCAGCTACAAGCGCGGCCAGACCATCGAGTTCCCGCTCAACCGCGTCATCCCCGGCTGGACCGAAGGCGTCCAGCTCATGAAGGAAGGCAGCAAGTTCCGCTTCTTCATCCCCAGCCGCCTCGCCTACGGCCCCCGTGGTGCCGGTCGCGACATCGGCCCGAATGAGGCGCTGATTTTCGACGTGGAGCTGTTCAAGGTGAAGTAAAGCGGCGCATGCCGTCGTTCAGACGGCCATGAGAGTCCTCCTTTCCCTCCTCCTTCTTTCGGCTGCGAGCCTCGGTGCGCAGCCGAATGTTATTTTGATCGTCAGCGATGATCAGGGCTATCCTGACCTCGGCTGCATCGGGTCTAAGCCGCTGATCACGCCGAACCTGGACAAACTGGCGGCGGAAGGCGTGCGCGGGACGAGTTTCTATGTGACGTGGCCGGCTTGCACGCCGTCGCGCAGCAGCATCCTGACCGGGCGCTATCCGCAGCGCAACGGGCTCTATGACATGGTGCGCAATGACATGGTGAACTTCGGCCACAAGTTCTCCGCCGAGGAGTATGCGGTGTCGCCGGAGATGACGCTGGGCCTTGATGTGCGCGAGATCACCATCGGCGACATGCTCAAGAAGGCCGGATATGCGACCGGATGCGTCGGCAAATGGGACATGGGGCAGGCGAAGCGCTTCCTGCCGCTGCAGCGCGGTTTCGATTTCTTCTACGGCCACGGCAACAACGGCATCGACTACTACACGCACGAGCGCTACGGCGTGCCGTCGCTGTTCCGCGGCAACACGCGCACGGAGGAGGACAAAGGCAAATACGTGACCGGTGTGTTCCGCCGCGAGGCGCTGTACTTCGTGAACCAGCATGCGGGAAACAAGCCATTCTTCCTCTATCTGCCGTTCAACGCTCCGCATGGGGCCTCCAGTTTCCCTGAAGACACGAAGGAAGGCGAAAAGAAGAAGGGCGAGGGTGTGCAGGCTCCGGAAAAGTACGTCGCCATGTATCGGGACACGGTGAAGGACGAGCGGCTGGCCCGCTACTGCGGTGCCGTGACGTGCATGGACGAGGCCATCGGTGCCCTGATGGAGGCGGTCGAAAAGGCCGGGCAGAGGGACAACACGCTGGTCATTTTCATGTCCGACAACGGCGGTAGCGGCAATGGCGGCAATGCCCCGCTCAAAGGCAGCAAAAGCACCATGTGGGAGGGCGGCCTGCGGGTGCCCTTCATCGCCCGCTGGCCCGGAAAACTGCCCGCCGGGAAGGCCACGGACGAGTTTCTCACCGCCCTGGAACTGGTGCCGACGCTGCTTGCCGCCTGCGGAGCCCAGGCCCCCGAGGGCGTCAAACTGGACGGTTTCGACATGCTGCCGGTGCTCCAGGGAGAAACAAAATCGTCACGGAAGGAAATGTTCTGGCAGCGCCGGAGTGACAGGGCGGCCCGTTTTGAGAACTGGAAATGGCTGGAATCGGCCAAGGGCAACGGCCTTTACGATCTGAGCACCGACCTGGGCGAAAAGAACGATCTCACGAATGAGAGACCCGAGATCGCCCGGATGATGCGCGACCGGTTTGCCCGGTGGCGGGGGGAGATGGACGCCAGCGAGCCCCGGGGCCCGTTCCGCGATTATTGAGGCGTCAAACGGCTTAAATCCCCGCCCAAGGATGCCCAAAACGCAGATTCGACACAAAAATAAATCAGGCAAACCCTGAAATGTCGTGTTAGTTGGATGGCTTCCCAGCCACATGACAGCCGCACCAGACCGCATCCAGGCTTCCATCTCCGAGTGGAAACAGATCACCGCACCGTTCCAGACTCCGTCCGTGCCACGTGCCACCTGGCAGATCGTGAACACATTGGTGCCCTATTTTGCCCTGTGGTATGCGATGTGGCGCAGCCTTGAGGTTTCCTACTGGCTGACTCTGGGCATCGCGGCGGTGGCCGGCCTGCTGCTCGTCCGCGTGTTCATCATCTTCCACGACTGCTGCCACGGGTCCTACTTCAAATCGAAGAAGGCGAACGACATTCTCGGGTTCATCACCGGCATGCTGACTTTCACCCCCTACGGCCACTGGCGCTGGCAGCACAATGTGCACCATGCGACCTCAGGCGACCTGGACCGCCGCGGCGATGGCGACATCTGGACGATGACGGTGGACGAATACGCCGCAGCCCCACGCAGCCGCCAGATCTTCTACCGCATCGTCCGCAATCCATTCGTGCTCTTCTTGCTCGGGCCTTTGGTGCTGTTCCTGGTGTATCAGCGTTTCCCCTCGCCCCGTGCCAAGGGCAAGGATCGTTCCTCCGTGATGTCGATGAACGTGGCGGTGACTCTCATGGTCGCCGGACTGTGCTGGCTGTTTGGCTGGAAGGCCTACCTCATGATGCAGCTTCCGGTCACCTTTGTGGCAGGGGCCGCCGGCATCTGGATGTTCTATGTGCAGCACCAGTATGAGGACACTTACTGGGAGCATCGGGACGATTGGGATTACACCACCGCCGCCATCTCCGGCAGCTCGTTCTACAAGCTGCCCCGCATCCTCCAGTGGTTCACCGGGAACATCGGTTTCCACCACATCCATCATCTCAGCTCCCGCATCCCGAACTACCATCTGGAACGCTGCCACTTCTCGCACCCGATGTTCCATTCGGTCAAGCCCCTGACCCTGCTCTCCAGCCTCAAGTGCATCAATCTGCGCCTGTGGGACGAGAAGAACCGCAAGCTCGTGAGCTTCCGCGAGGCGAAGAAGCTGCAGGAGCAAAAAGATGCCGAAGTCGGTCTCGCGGCGTAATCTCGTCGCGTGGCTTCCGCGATCTTCCAGCTCAACCCCGAATTCCATCCGCGCGGTGACCAGGCGCAGGCCATCGCCAAGCTGACGAAGTCGGTGCGGGCAGGAAACCGGCATCAGACACTGCTGGGCGTGACGGGGTCGGGCAAGACGTTCACGATGGCGAACGTCATCGCGGAGATGGGGCGTCCGGCTCTCGTGTTCTCGCACAACAAGACGCTCGCGGCGCAGCTCTACTCCGAGTTCAAAAACTTCTTCCCGGAGAACTCGGTCGAGTACTTCGTCAGCTACTTCGACTACTACCAGCCGGAGGCCTACATCCCGCGCACGGACACCTACATCGAGAAGGATTCGAGCATCAACGACGAGATCGAACGCCTGCGCCTCTCCAGCATGGGCGCTTTGCTCACGCGAAAGGACACCATCGTCGTCGCCAGCGTGAGCTGCATCTACGGCTTGGGCTCGCCGGAGGACTACGAGGGCATGATGGTGCCGCTGCACACCGGGAAGCAGATGACGCGCGAGGAACTGCTCACCCGGCTGGTGGACATGCTCTACGAGCGGAACGACTACCAGCTCCAACGCGGCAAGTTCCGCGCTCGCGGCGATGTGATCGAGGTGGTGCCCGCTTATCTCGAAAACGAGGCCATCCGCATCGAGTTCTTCGGCGATGAGATCGACCGCATCAGTGCCGTGGACGTGCTCACCGGCACGGTGACGACGAAGCTGACCAGCTACACGATTTTTCCGGCGAAGCAGTTCGTGACGCCCGGCGACAAGCTGCGCAAAGCTATCGTGAAGATCCGCGAGGAGCTCGATGAACGCGTGGCGTGGTTTGAGAAGGAGGGAAAGCTGCTGGAAGCCCAGCGCATCAAGATGCGCACGCAGTATGACATCGAGATGATGCAGGAGATGGGCTTCTGCCAGGGCATCGAGAACTACAGCCGCCATCTCACCGGCCGGGTGCCGGGTGCCACGCCGGGAACGCTGCTCGATTTCTTCCCGGAGCCGCCGCTGGTCTTCATCGACGAAAGCCACGCCACCATTCCGCAGATCGGCGGCATGTATGAGGGCGACAAATCGCGCAAAACCGTGCTCGTGGAGCATGGCTTCCGACTTCCCAGCGCGCTCGATAACCGCCCGCTGCGTTTTGAGGAGTTCATGGGCAAGGTGGGCCAGCTCGTCTATGTCAGCGCCACGCCTGCGCGGTTCGAGATGGAAAACAGCGTCGTCGGCAACACGAACTACATCCCGCATCAGCGCGAGCGCATCGGCCTGGAGGAGACTGTTCCCGCCGCGCTGCCTGGCAAAGCTGTGCGCGTGAGCGGCAACACGCAATCCGTCGAAAGCTTCAATGTGACGACCAAGGGCAAAGCGCTCGTCGTCGAGCAGATCATCCGCCCGACCGGGCTTCTCGATCCGATCATCACCATCAAGCCGCTGAAGGGCCAGATCGACGAAACAATCGAACTTTGCCGCCAGCGCATCGAAAAAGGCGAACGCGTTTTGGTCACGACGCTCACCAAACGCACTGCCGAGGACCTCACCGACTACCTGCGCAATCTCGAACTCAAGGTTCGCTACCTGCACAGCGACATCGACGCCATCGAGCGCGTGGAAATCCTCCGCAGCCTGCGTGCGGGCGATTGCGATGTGCTCGTTGGCATCAATCTGCTTCGCGAAGGCCTCGATCTGCCCGAAGTGAGCCTCGTTTGCATCCTCGATGCCGACAAAGAAGGCTTTCTCCGCAGCGAAACGTCGCTCATCCAGACCGCAGGCCGCGCCGCGCGTCACGTGGCTGGCGAAGTCGTGCTGTTTGCCGACATTCAGACGCAAAGCATCCAGGCTCTGACCAACATCAGCACCTATCGCCGCCGTGTACAGACGGAGCACAACGAGAAACATGGCATCACACCGCAGACCGTCCGCCGCGCGGTGCAAGAGAGCTTGCAAATTCTCGGCAAGGCCAGGGAGCTCGAAGAAAACGTCGTGAAGGAAGGCGGTGGCGACTACGCCATCACCGAAACCATCCGCGAACTCGAGCAAGAGATGGCCGAGGCCGCGATGAAGCTCGAATACGAGCGCGCGGCGCTTTTGCGAGACCAGATCCGCGAGCTGAAGAAACGAGCCGGCCTCAACACCGACGACAGTGGTGGCATCCCGCCGCGTCAGGAGGTCAAATACGGCAAGCCAAAGCGCGGTGGAAAGAGGCGCTGATCAGCACCTCGCAAACATGGAACGGAGATTTATGTTGCCGGTGTAACAGTTGTTCTGTTACACTAAAACACTTAGCTCATGCTGCCCTTTTCGATCCAGCTTCAAGACGGCACGCCTGTCTCCGACCAGATCCTGCTGGCGGTGCGGAAGGCGCTCCTCACGGGCCAGATGAAGGCGGGGGATGAATTTCCAAGCGTGCGCACGCTGAGCCAGGAGCTCAAAATCAGCCCCACCACGGCGCACAAGGTCGTCCTGCAGCTCAAAGACGCCGGATGGCTGAATTCACGGCCCGGCATCGGCATGGTCGTCACGGAGCCAGACCAGCCCGGACTCGCCGAGCGCCTCGCGCAGATCACGCCGGAGTGCCGTGCGCTGCTCAAAGAGGCCGCCGAGCTCAATCTCACGCTCAACCAAGTCATCACCCACCTCAAAAGCCTATGATCACGATTTCAGATCTTCATAAACGCTTCCGCAAAACCGAAGCCGTGGCCGGTTTGAGCCTCGAAGTGCCAGAAGGGCAGGTCACGGCCTTTTTGGGCCCGAACGGCGCAGGAAAGAGCACGACCATCAAATGCCTGCTGAACCTCCATCGGCCTGATTCCGGCTCTGCGAGCGTTTTGGGCACGGATTCGCGAAAACTCGGTCCCTCGCAGTTCACGCAGATTGGTTATGTCTCCGAAAACATGGAACTGCCACTGTGGATGAGCGTGCAGCAGTTCCTCGACTACTGCCGCCCGCTGTATCCGAACTGGGACAAGGCCTTCGAGGCCCAATTACTCACGCAATTCGACCTCCCGCTCACCACGAAGCTCAAAGACCTCTCTCGCGGCATGCGCATGAAGGCCGCGCTGCTCAGCAGCCTCGCATATCGGCCGAAACTCGTCGTGCTCGACGAACCCTTCAGCGGACTCGACCCGCTCGTGCGCGATGAATTCATCCGCGGCCTCCTCGAACTCACCGAGCAGGAAGGCTGGACCGTTTTCGTGTCCTCGCACGACATCGAAGAAGTCCAACGCCTCGCCGACCGCATCGCCATCATCAATCGCGGCAAGCTCGCGCTCGATGAAACCAGCGACAGCCTGCAAAGCCGCTTCCGCGCCATCGAGGTCGTGCTTCCCGATCAGGCCAAAGCGCCAACGAACCTACCCGCCGACTGGCTCCACGCCGAGCAGGCCGGTCGCACGCTCCGTTTCACCGCCAGCCGTTTCACGAACGACGGCTCCTTCGCCGCCGCGCTCCAGGCAGTTGTTCCAAACGCCGCGCAGCCCGAAATCCGCCCCATGAGCCTGCGTGAGATCTTCGTGGCCCTGGCCCGCGCTTACCGTCTCGAAGGAAAGTGAACACCATGCGCTCAGTCCAGCCAGTTCTCCACCCGCAGCCCCGGCACCTTCGTGAAGTCCACGAGGTTCCGCGTGAGCACCGTTGCGTTGATGGACAGGGCAATAGCAGCAATGCGCAAATCCATGGCTCCCACCTTGGACCGCAGATGCTTGAGCGAGTCGTAGATGTCCGCCGCTTGTTCTGTCCAAGGAAGAATGAGCCAGGAGTTCAGGTGAGTGACCGAGTCCTGGAGGAAACTGTAGGCTTCGATGCCCCGATCTGGCTGCTTGGTTCGTTGGATCTGTGCCAGCCTGCCTTTGAGCACTTCGGCCTCGGTAATGACACAAACAGCCCGCCAGTCATCGCTGCTCTCCAAGCGTGCTTTCAGACGCCAGCAGCCCGGCCCATCGCCTTCGAGCACCGAGTAGTGATTCGTATACAGAATGAGCATGAACAGTCCCTCATGCTTCTTCGAGTGAGGCACGGTTCATTTCATCGCGCCATTCTTCGCCCGCTTTCACTGCCTCAGCATGGAGCGGATGATTCTTCGCCCAGCCGACGGTTTGCTTCCAGGCATCCTTCTCGGGAATGCGCACGCCCATCAAGCGCAGGCGTTCGAGGATCATTTCGTTCTGCTCGGCCAGGGGGGCGTTGTTTGCAGTCAGTGTCTTCATACTGTGAAGACTGCCATACCGGCCCGAAATCAGCAATCAGGATTCCAATCCCATGAACCTCGTCCTTCATCATTTCGGCAAAGAGTTCCGGTATCTGCGGCTGCGCTGGTTCGCGTTTCTGGCGCTGCTGGGCTTTGATCTTGCGGTGAACATGGAGTGGCTGCTGCCGATGCGGGCGGGGGAGGCATCGCCGGGCTGGCTGGCGTATTTGAACGTGGTCGTGCTGCTGGTTGGGCTTTCGCTGCTGCTGTCTTGTCCTGAAGATCGACCGGGGAGTGACCGCAGCTTCATCAGCACTCGTCCCATGTCGCGGCGCGACTACTGGCTCGCCCGTGTGATGATCTGGCTGCTGCTCATCGTGCTGCCGGTCGTTTTGCAAAACGGACTCTACCTTGCGCTTTCCGCCCGGCTTTTCGCTGATGTGGTGCGGGGCATGGGAGAGCGTCTTTGCTTTGCGGCGGGTTTTACCGCGTGGCTGCTGCCCATGCTGGCCTTGTGGCAGCGGAAGGAAGTGTGGAAGCTGCTGCTGACCCTCGCGCTCACGCTGTTCGTCGCGTCGAAGTTGCTCGATGTCGCGACGGCGGATTCGGGCACGATCAGTTTTTACCAGACCTGGCCTGCTCTCGCGCTGGGGTGGGGCGTGTTTGCGTTGCTGAGCAGTGCTCTGGTCTGGCGGCACCTGGTTCATGGTTATTCGTTTGGGCGACGCCTCGCGCTGACATCGCTCGCGGGCCTGCTGGGCTTGTTGGCCGCTCGATTCGGATCGTGGGGCGATTCAGCACCGGTTTCGCAGGATGTGGCATTGGTTCAAAAACTCGCTCCACAGCTCCACACATCATTCGATCTCGCGGAAGCGCGCTTCGAAGGCGCGGAGCGGAGTTTTGGTCCGTCGCTTCGCGGAAAGTTGCCAGCGGTCACGGGCATGAAGGACGTGCATGTGGTGCTTCGTCCGCTGAGTAGTGTTTTCACCCAAGCGGGTTCATCGCGACGTGTCGAGAGTGAGGAGAATCATCCTTATCGCCCTTCCGCCTACTTCACGCCACAGTGGGAGGTCTATCGCGGTAATCAGGTGCTGAGTAGCTTCTTCCCCAAGAGCACGCTGCTCATGCCCGCTGATGAGTACATGCCCAAGTGGACGCTGAACGACCAGGCGCTCACTCCGCTGGCCGCATTTTCCGCACCGCATCCGCGCTTCGACGAGCCGCTCGGCATCGAGACCGAATTCATGGTGGACTGGTTTCAGCGGGATCGGGCGCTGGAGATGCCCGTTGTGAGCGGTGCCAGTGCGCAGTGTGATGAGGTGCACTGGAAAATCCTGCGCGTCAGTCCGGCGGAGGGACCGAAGCCTGGGGCGCTCACGCTTTTCCTGCATCAGGAATCGCGCACGCGTTGGGATGCGGAAAACGGGCTGGCGATCCTGCTGCATCTGCCAGCGCAGCGTCTCGTCAGGCTGGAACCCACAAAGCAGACGATCGTGAGCCAGCGCGGCGATCACACGGGCTGGCGTCATTCGCTGCTGGAGCTGACTTGGAGCAATCTCCTCAATCATGCCGATGGCGAACCAACCGGGGTCGATCTTGCCTCCGCACGGCTCATCATGCTGCGTAGCCGGTTTCTAGGCCAGAGCCGCACGAGCTGGAAATCGCCTGAAATTCGGCTGGCGGACATTCCTTCCAATTGGGGCAACGAACTCAACTGGAGCGAGTCCGATGTCCTTTACCGCGGACGTGAGTTGAAAGCCTTTCAGGAGCGCATGGCGACGTTGAAACCGCCCTCCGCTGACAGCAGCGAGAAGGAGGCAAGACGCTATGTCTATGATCTTTTCTCCACCGCCTCATCCACACGAGCTGTTTATACCAATGCGGCTCACGCGCAGATCACGCAGGCGTTTGAGCCGCTGGGGCGGAATCATCTGCCGCTGCTGCTGGAGCTGCGCTCTCATGCATGGCCCGGCTGGTCCAACAAGCCGCCGAACAATCTCCTCGAACGCTTTGTGATCGAGGATCAGCGTGAGGCGTTGGTCGAACGCGCCCCGAGTCACGCCATGCTGGCCGATCTGGTCTTGCGCAAAGGCTGGGCGGAGACGGCGAAGCGGCACAAGCCGCACCTCCTCGCCGCCCCCGTGCTGCCGCCAGGCGCGGAAACGCTGCTGCTGGCCTGGAAAGATGATCCTGAAGTGGCCGCAAGACTCATGAAGGAAGCCCGGCATGACTTTAACGGCGAAATCATCCGCACCCTGGACAAACAACCGGAAACACGGCCTCAGATCGAGACCGTGGTGAAGAAGGAGTTCGAGGGCACCGTGCTGCTCATGCAGTCCATGCAATCAAACCGCCGTGTGGAGCGTGCGGCGGAGTTTGGCTCCGCGGAGGCATTCGAGATCTGCCTGCGGTGGCAGGGACTCGATGGCGACGCAGGCCGTGAGGTGTCCGGCCCTCCCTATCCATACCTGCTGAATGCGGATGGCAGCGACTTTTGGCGCAAACGCCTGCCCGAGCATGAGCGGCGTCCCTTCTTCCGCCGCCTGAAGGTGAGCGATTTTGTGTATGTGCCTGAAAAACGAGCCTGGAGATTTTTGAAGCCATGACTGCCGCGCCATTCTTCACTCGTGTCATCCATCAATGCCGTGTCGAGTGGCGGCATCAGCGCTTCATGGTGCTGCTGTGGCTGCTCGTGCTCGTTCTGCGTCAGTGGCATCGCGTCATTGAGACAAAGCGCGCGTTTTCGCTCTTCGCCTATGTGAACCTGGAGCTTTGGATGCAGATCGCGCCGCTGCTCACAGGTGCCGCTGTCGTGTGGCGTTGCGTCAGCGCGGACTCGCCCTCAAACACGGAAACCTTCAGCCTCACGCGGCCTGTGGGACAGGCGGCGCTGTGGTCTGGGAAGCTGCTTTTCGTTTTCACCGCGGTGATGCTGCCGCTGCTGCTCGTGCTGAGCCAGGGCTGGCGCGGCTTTGACCTCGGCGCGGCGCAATGGACGGCCATGAGCGGCGCGGTGCTGCTCGCGGGTGGTCTGCTCTGCGCCCTGGCGGGAGGAGTGACCGCGCTGGCCGCATCCTCGCGTCAGGTGATCGCCCTGGCAGTGCTCTCGCTGGTCGGCGCGGGCGTGTGGCTGGCCATGCAGGAGAGATGGTCCGTGCCGGAGTTCATCACTGCTGAAACACAGCGCGTGCAGCTTTGCGGCAGTCTCGTCGCGGCGATCTTGGCTCTGGCAGGCCTCACAGCAGCCTGGTGGTGCGCCACGGTGCCAAGGCGGCGATTCCACGCGGCGGGTTTGCTGCTCGCAGCGCTGCTGGTTTCGACTTGGATCGCCGAGACATGGAGTACTGAGTGGCTCACGCTTCCCGAGAAGGAATACGCCAATGCCTCCAAACTCGCTTTAAAGTTCGGCAAGGCCGATCCGGCGGACAAAACGCCTGGACGCGGCCTGTGGCCCACCTTGCGCATCACCGGCCTCGGCAAGGATGAAGTCGCGACTATCCTCGAATTTGCCCCTATCCTGGAAAACAAGCCCTGGCCGCCCGAAGGCAGCCACACAGACACGCCGAGCACCGAACGCGGCTACGGCTCATGGCTGCACCACGACCACACGCGGGCGCTTTTCAAGCACCATCCCGCCACCACGCTCTGGCGCGACCAAATCCGCAACGATGCGGTGTACAATGGCCGCAAAACACTCGACGCGCTGCTGCAAAGCATGCGGCTGAAACGCGAGGACGCCATCCAGCGCCCCTGGCGGCTGCGGATCGTTGTGCATGAGATGAAACGCATCGCATCCATGCCCTACCGGCAGCTTTGGACCCAGGAAAACGCCTTTCTCATCCGTCCCGGCATGAGATTGGAGCTCAACGCCTTCGCCTGGCTGCGAGATGCGTGGGAGATGCACGGGCGTGTTCACCGCCTCGCCTCTGCCGTGCTTCCCGTCGATGCCTTCCACAATGCCACCGTGCGGAAACATGAGCTGGACGACGACTTCTTCCTCGTGCTCGAAGACAAAGAACTGCGCGAGAATGAAGCTCATACAATCGGCCTCGTCAGCCGCGAGCCACGGTATGCCATCTGGCAGGATCACAGCGGTCTCTGGCTGCATGAGGAAAATCAGGGCTTTGAAGTCCGCCTCTGGCATCCACGCGAGCAGCAGGTGATCCTCCAGCGCCCGCTCGACGAATGGATCGACCAGCAAGACGCCAGCCTCTGGCACGCCGAGGAGCGCGGCATCGTCGAGTTCGACCTCACGCCCGAGCAGATGGCCCAGGTGCTGCCGGAACCGCCGAAGAAGGATGTGAAGAAACCATAGCGTGGCTGCGGCGGCATTCACTGTTCCGATTCGATCATGCAGAGCATCAATGCGGTTCTGGGCGGGAGCTCGCGCATCCTTCGGCGTGCTCAAACCAGCACGCTCATGATGAAAACGAAACTTGTCCTTCTGCCCCTCGTTCTTGCCAGCCTGTGCCTGTCCAGTTGTGCCAGCGCCGGGCTGGAATTCCGCAACTCATTTTCAGGCCGTGTCACCCCAGGTGAACGAGTCGCCGCCGGAGCCTTCGATCTCGTCACCTTGCCGGTTCAGCTCCCGGTGATCGCCGCCATGAAGATTTCCGAGTGAGGAAAATGGCCGCAGGCTCGTTTCACCTCATCTCATGAAACGACGCACCTTCCTCCTCGCTTGTGGTTCGACCGCTTTCGCCGCCAGTGCACCATCACGACTGCGAATCGGCCAGATCGGCACGGAGCATGCGCATGCGGCGGGAAAGATGGCGGCGATGCGTTCGCTGACCGACTTGTGGGAGGTCGTTGGCGTGGCCGCGAAGGACAAAGCATACGACGGCGTGCCGTTGCTGACGGAGGAGCAACTGCTGGGAACGCCCGGCTTGAAGGCGGTGGCGGTGGAAACGCGTGTCGAAGACTCCTGCGCGACCGCGTTGCGTTGCATTCAGGCGGGCAAGCATGTGCATCTGGACAAACCAGGCGCGCTGAAGCATGACGAGTTCAAGTCGATGCGAATTGAGGCCGAAAAACGAGGCCTCACGGTGCAGATGGGCTACATGCTGCGCTACAACCCAGCGTTTGAACTGCTTTTCCAAGCCGTGCGTGAAGGCTGGCTCGGCGAGATCACTGAAATCGATGCAGCAATGGGAAAACTGGCGAACGGCAGCACGCGTGGGGCGATTCGTAAGCTCGAAGGCGGAGGGATGTTTGAGCTCGCCTGCCACATCATCGACGCGACGCTCACGATCATGGGCAAACCGGCGTCTGTGACCGGCTTTTCAACGCCAACCCAGGACGATGGCGTGAAGGACAATCAAATGGCCGTGCTGCAATACGCGAAGGCGACTGCGGTGATTCGCTGCAATCATACGGATCCGTTTGGCGGTCTGCGGCGGCGTTTCAATGTGACCGGAACCGAGGGAACCTTCGAAATCGTGCCGCTGGAGAGCGGGAAGGTGAATCTGTCACTCACGAAGGCGTGTGGAGCCTACAAGAAGGGCACGCAGTCGATCCAGCTCGACGTGCCGAAGGATCGGTATGCAGGCGAGTTCATGGATCTTGCCAAAGTGGTGCGGGGTGAAAAGAAGCTCGCCTGGGACGCGGCGCATGACATCGCCGTTCATGAGACGGTGCTGCGTGCGTCGGGTGTTTGGAAGTAGGCCGGCCGGCGCCAAGTTGGCCTGTTCCTGTGGAACAGGCTGCCTTGTTGCACGGCAACAAGGCTGCTTACTGCGTCGCGAACTTCGTCAGCAGGCCGCGTTTGCGCGTGAGGTTGAGCACACGCCCGAACAGCAGGCCGGCGAGTGTCAGATAAACCACATTCAGGCCGAAGGAGAGGCCCAGCAGGCTCCAACTCGTGGTTCCGGTGGCCATGACCTGACGCATGCCTTCAAAGATGGGCGTGGCTGGGAAGAACCAGGCGAAGGGCTGCGACCACGCGGGCATGTTTGCCACTGGATAAAACACGGCGACGAATGGCTGGATGAAGAACGGCACCGCCCAGGCCAGCGATTCGGCCGCCTGACCCCAGCGCAGGATGAGCGCCGTGGAGATCATGCCGAGCGACCAGCCGAAGATCATCAGGTTCACGAAGAAGGGCAGCAGCCACCAGTTGAGCTGGAAGACATTGAACTTGTAGCCCAGCCACGACACGAGGCCCATGACGACAAACGTCACCAGGATGCGGAGAAAGCCGACCACGTAGGTGGCGGACAGGTATTCGATGGTGCGCACCGGGGCGACGAAGACATTCAGCAGGTTGCGCGTCCACACGTCTTCCAGAAACGAGATCGCCACGCCTTGCTGGGCGCGGAAAAGAACATCCCAGAGAATCATCGCCCCCAGGAAGAAGAGCACGAAGGAGGCGAACTTTTCATCGCTGTTGTCCTGGATGAAGACGGTGACGTTCCCCCAGATGACGAGATCGACGAGCGGCCAGAACACGAGTTCGACCAGACGCATGGGTGTCCGTTGATACAGGAACAGGTAGCGCATGACGAGAGCGCTGATGACATTGAAATTCATGGGGGTGGCGTTGAGCATGAACAGAGAGCCGCCGCCATCAACCTCTCATCAGCGGCCCGGGCCGGAAACGCCCCCCGTGGATTCGGAGCTTGAAACGCGGAAGCCGACTCACTAGCCTTCGTGAAGCCTTTCCACCTCCCATGCATCACTCACGCATTCTCAATCGCCCCGCCTGTCCGGCCTGGTTGTTCGCCGGCTTCATCACTCTGCTGGCAGCCGCCTCAGGACTGGCTGCCGACACCGTCAACGGCAACCTCCTGCTGCAGGTGAAGGGCGAGCTGAACGTGTATCACAACGGCCGGAAAATCTCGCTGCGCGACAAGGCGGATGCTGATCAGCATTTCCGGGTGAAGGTGCCGGAGAAAACCTTCGCGGCTGGCGATGTGATCGTGCTGCACGTGCATTCGCCTTATGTCTATCGCGCCATATCGGCGGCGATCGACCTGGAGAAAAAGGGCGGGCAGATTCCGGTCAAAAAGCAGCACTGGCGGATCATCACCAAGCCCGTCGATCCGCGCAAAATCACCGCCACCATGCTCCAGGCCAGCCTGGAGAATCCCGATCTGGCAAAGCCGGATGGGAACGGAGAGACCGAACGCGCGAAACTGGGCATGATCTCCGCAGATGCGAACGGAAGCGACTGGGTGAAGACGCCTCGGCAACTGAACAGTTGGTACTGCATCGGCTTTGTGCTCACGCAAGAAATGCTGGCGACGAAGCTGCCGGTGAAGTGACCAGCCCGGCTGGCTGACTTATCCGTCAGTCCACGATCTCACCGTCACGGGCGATCTTGATGAACACATCCTCCAGCGTGCTGCCGCTGGAGCGCGAGACGATGTCCGCAGGCGTGCCTTCGCACACGATCTTGCCCTTGTGCAGGAAGATGACACGGTCGCAGACCTCCTCGATGTCCCGCATGTTGTGGGAGGTGTAGAGGATGCCGATGTTACGCTCGCGCTGCACCTTGCGCACGACTTTGCGCACCTTGTCCGCGATGTCAGGATCGAGCGAGGCGGTCGGCTCGTCGAGCATCAGCAGCTCGGGGTCGTTGAGGAAGGCTTTGACGAGGTTCACCCGCGTGGATTCGCCGGCGGAGAGCTGGCCGGTGACGCGCTTTTGCAGGTGCGAGATTTCGAGAAGGTCCATCAGCTCGGCGATCTTCTTCTTCGGATCGGGCACACCGTAGATCTTGGCAAAAACGAGCAGGTTCTGCCCCACGAGCAGGTTTCCCGGCAGTGCGGTGTAGGCGGAGGAAAAGTTCGAGCGCCGCAGGATGTCGATGCGGTGCTCATGCAATGACATGCCGAAGGCATTCAACTCACCCGAAGTCGGCAGCGTGAGGCCGAGCAGGCAGTTCATCGCGGTGGTTTTGCCGGCGCCATTCGCACCGAGCAGGCCCAGCACCTCGCCACGATGCAGTTTGAAGCTGAACGCATCGAGTGCCTTCACGCCATCGAACTCACGCGTGAGTTCACGGGCTTCGAGAATGACTTCGCGGGTGTCGGGGGCGGACATGCGATCAGAGGTAGTCCTGGATGGGCAGCTTGCCGTTCCAGGCGCAGATGAACATCGTACCGGGCTTCGTCGTGCTCGGGCGCAGCATCGTCTGGCCGCCGCCTTCCTCGATCATGAGCTGGCCTGCGGCGATGTCCCACAGGCTGATCTGCTCCTCGACATAAGCATCAAGACGTCCGCACGCGATGTAGGCCATGGCGAGCGCGGCGCTGCCGAGCATGCGCGTCTTGCGCACCTCGTAGGCGATGCGCTTGTAGCGCTCGAAACCAAGATCGAGCGCCTCCTTGCTCTTCGAGAAGCCCACGGTGACGACCGCTTCGGGCATCGTGGCGCGATCACTCACGGAAACCGTCTTGCCATTCAGCTTTGGCTTCTCACCACGCACGACGGTCCAGGTTTCGTTCTGGTTCGGGTCAAAGATGACGCCGATGAGCAGCTCCTTCGACTCACGCTTCCGTGCGGCGATGGAGACGCAGTAATGCGGGATGCCGAAGAAGAAATTCACCGTGCCATCGATCGGATCGACGATCCATTCGACATCGCCATTGCCACCCGTTTCGCCGCCTTCCTCGCCGAGGATCGCATGATCGGGAAAGCGGGCCAGGATCATGTCGGTGATGAGCTTCTGGCTGCGCACATCGAGCTCCAGCTTGATGTCGTGGCGCTGCATTTCGTTCACCGTCAGCTCTGAGCCGAAGTTTTCTTTGATCATCTTGCCCGCGGCGTGCGCGGCTTCGGTGGCGGTGGCGAGGAGTTCGTTCACTGGGAGGCTTGAGGGGCTGATAACTGGGTGATTTGCGCGATCAATACGCGCGCGAGCGCGGCTTTGGACTGCCTGGGGATGGGGACCGTCCGGCCGCCGGGGAGGCAGAGGGTGACTTCGTTTTCCGCACTGTCAAACCCGATGCCCGCCTGCGACACATCGTTCGCAACGATCATGTCACAGCCTTTGTGCTCCAGCTTCTCCTGTGCGTGTGCGATCAGGTTCTCCGTCTCCGCCGCAAAACCGACCAGGAAGCCCGAAAAGCCGAGTTTGGCCCGAGCTGAGCCGAGAATGTCCTCCGTGCGTTCGAGTTCGAGCGTGAGGCGCTCAGCGGACTTTTTCATTTTCTGCCCCGCCATCTGCACGGGGCGGTAATCGGCCACCGCAGCGCTGAAAATGGCCGCATCGCAGCCATTCAGGTGACTTTGCACCGCATTGAACATCTCGCGTGCAGTTTCGACGCGGATCAAAGTGATGCCTGGAGGTGCGGGAATCGTCACCGGGCCGGAAATGAGCACCACCTCGTGCCCGGCGTCGCGTGCCGCCTCGGCCAGCGCGTAACCCATGCGGCCGGAGGAGCGGTTCGACAGGAACCGTACCGGATCAATCGGCTCGCGCGTCGGGCCGGCGGTGATGAGGAAGCGCATCGCGGAGAGTCCAGAGTCTGGGATGAATGGTCAAGCGGCAGTCAGCCGCCGGGCACGGTCATGGGCCTGCCGTTGTCCTTGGGACCGAGCTTCATGAAGAAGGGCACTGCGCGCCTGGCCCAGTCATCGGCGTCTGGAAAACCGCCCGCACCTCCACCGAAGGTGCTGCGGAGCATGTCGGTGTCGATGATGCCCGGATTCATCGGAATGACAGCCACCCTGCCACCGGTATCCTGCGCCGTGGCCATGCTGAGGCCCTCGATGGCATACTTCGTCGCGCAATATGGCGCGACATCGGCCGCCGTGCAGCGTCCCCAGCCGGAGGAGAAGTTCACGATCACACCACCGCCGCGTTTCAGCATCGCAGGCAGCAAATGGCGCATCATGGCGGCCGGACCTTTGATGTTGATGTCCACGATGCGGCTGAAGTCCTCCGCGCTCGTCTCCCACAGCGGCGCATTCGCGTTGATGATCGCCGCATTGTTCAACACGAGGTCCGGCGGGCCAAATTGCTCCAGAATCGCCGCACAGAAGCCCGCGACGTCGTTTTCACGCGAAACATCGCACACGCTGAAAAAGTGCGGCTTCGTGAACTGGCGGCCCACCTCGGCCACGTGAGCCCCGTTCCGCCCGCAACCGGCGATCCGCCATCCTGCCTCCGCAAACAGCGGAACCATGGCGCGACCAAGTCCACGCGTGCAGCCGGTGATGACGACGGTTTTCATGAAGGCGTCTCTTCTTTCACCTCATCCCACGGAATCTCCGACAACTCGGCATTCGGATTGCGGCGCTCGAAGTAGTTGATGGCCCACTGGTCGCTGAAGAAGACGACCCAGCGGTTTTCGGCGTCTTGCGCCGTGGTGACACCGCTCGGGATGTCGAACTCCTCGATGCTGCTGCCGTCCTTCGTGCGGACCCAGCGCAGAACGGTGTAAGGGGCGTTTTCGAGACGGCTCTGCGCGTTGTATTCGCTTTCGAGGCGGTATTGCACGACTTCGAACTGCAGCGGACCCACAGCGCCAAGCAGCGGCACGCGTTGGCCGGCGTGCGGCTGGATGAATTGCTGCACCACACCCTCGCTGAGGAGCTGCTCCAGGCCTTCGCGGAAGCGTTTGTAGTGCGCGGTGCTGGGGTTGTGCAGGTAGGCGAAGACTTCGGGCGCGAAGCGGGGGATCTCGTCGAATTTGATCTTCGGATCGGTGGAGAGCGTGTCGCCGATGCCGAAGCCATAATTGCCGACAATGCCGACGACGTCGCCAGCGTAGGACTCGTTCACGGTCTCGCGATCCTGCGCGAAAAGCTTCTGCGAGTTGGCGAGGCGCACGGTTTTGCCGGTACGCGTGTGCACGGCCTGCATGTCACGCTCGAATTTGCCGCTGACGATGCGGATGAAGCTCATGCGGTCGCGATGACGCGGGTCCATATTGGCCTGGATTTTGAAAACGAAGCCGGAAAAGGCTTCCTGAGTCGGCTCGATGATGCGGTCGCCCACGGCCATGCGCGGTGCGGGTGGCGGCGCGAGGTCGAGGAAGCCATCTAGGAGCAACTGGACGCCAAAGTTGTTGCTGGCACTGCCGAAAAACACCGGCGTGAGCTCGCCACGGTCGATCTTTTTGCGGTCGTAGGCATGGCCGGCTCCTTCGAGCATCTCGATCTCCATCTTTGCCTGCTCCAGCGCATCACTGGCGATGTGTTTGGCGACAAAGTCGTCATCGAGTCCGCCGACCTTTTCGGGGGCGCGGTAGGCACCGTGGGCGGTGCGTTCAAAGAGGTGCACATCCTTGCTGATGCGGTCATAGACACCGCGGAACTGCTGGCCGAGGCCGAGCGGCCAGTTGATGGCGCAGGCGCCGATGCCGAGCACTGTTTCCAGCTCGTCGAGCAGCGTCAAAGGCTCGCGGGCAGGCCGGTCGAGCTTGTTCATGAAGGTGAAGATCGGCACGCCGCGGCGGCGGCAGACCTCGAAGAGCTTCCGCGTCTGCGCCTCGATACCTTTACCGGCATCGATCACCATGATCGCGGCATCCACAGCGGTGAGCACGCGGTAGGTGTCCTCGGAGAAGTCCTTGTGGCCCGGTGTGTCGAGCAGGTTCACGATGCTGTCCTTGTATTCAAACTGCAGCACGGTGGAGCTCACGGAAATGCCGCGCTGCTTTTCGAGCTCCATCCAGTCGGAGGTCGTCGCCCGCTGATTTTTGCGAGCGGTCACGGAGCCCGCGAGCGCGACGGCGCCGCCGTAGAGCAGGAGCTTTTCGGTGAGCGTCGTTTTACCGGCGTCCGGGTGCGAGATGATCGCGAAGGAGCGGCGGCGGGCGATTTGGGCTTCGTTGGGCATGAGAGGGCGATGTTCATGCCTCAGGGGGAGGGGGGGTTCAAATGACGAAACCAGAATTCCGATCCATTCAGTTTAGAACCGATGCGGCACAAAGCGGCTGCTGTTGGCGGTGATGCGTGAGGCGTCTTCGCGAATGCCGATGCCCGCTGGCTCGCCGCCGATGATCCAGGAGCCGATGACGGGGTGGTTGCCGTCGAAGGTTACCTCGGGATGGAGCGCCTGATAGACCTTGGGTTGTGAAGCCCAGGGGCCGTCGCTTTGCTCCACCAAGCCGCTGTTTTCGACGATGCGCACATTCGTGCCCTCGCGGCCAAAGAACGGCTTTTCGACGTGGCCGCTTCTGAATCCATCCGCGGAGAAACTGGCGCGAAGGAGATTCGGGTGACCATCGAACATCTCCCACAGCAGGACGAGGAAGGCCTTGTTGCTCCAGAGCATCTTCCAAACGGGCTCGATGAAGCGGCTGCACCGACCGGGCAGATGACAGGCGAAGTCCTCCGCCCACATCCACTCCCACGGATAGAGCTTGAAGAGGCACTCGATGGCCCGGTCTTCATGATCGACAAATCGATGCCATCCCGCATGCCAGCCGAGATCCTCCACCGCGAAGTCCACCGTGCTCTTGCCCGCCTGACGACAGGTATCCATCAGATAAAGCAGTGTGCGCCAGTCCTCTTCGGCATCGCGTTGGGCGCAGAAATGGATTTGTTTGGCCGGCCATGACGGCCAGGAGGCGAGCAGCTGCTCGTGGATGGAATTGAACTGATCCGACTGTGGATGCACCTGCAGCAGCCACTGCCACTGGATGACGGAGGCTTCGAGCAGGCCGGTGGGGGTGTCGGCGTTGTATTCGAGCAGCTTGGGGTCGCCAGATCCATCCCACATGAGGTCAAAGCGGCCGTAGAGCGAAAGATCATCGCGCTCCCAGGACTGGATGATCTCCCTCCATGCCGCTTCCGAGATGGCGAGGCGGTCCCGCCAGCCATCGCGGATGGCACGTTCGGCCGCGGCGATGCTCATGCGCTGCAGTTCGGCCGTGGCGCTTTCGAGTTTCGCGATTTCGCTGCTGGAAAAGCGATAGTGGGCGGATTCGTCCCAATAGAGCTGACCGTCGATGGTATGGTAGCTCAGGCCGAGGGCCTCCACCTGCGACTGCCAGTCGGCACGAGGGTTTTCGGTGACGCGTTGCACGATGAGATCAGGAGCCTGAAAAGAACCCCGATGAACGGCCGGTGGTGCCGAAGCCGCCACGGCTCGTCACGGATGAGATGGTTCGGGTGGCGTTGCCATGCTGGACGCCGTTGTGAATCGGCGCTCCCGATGGTTGCAGGCCGTAATCACCCGAACGCGGCACATTCGGGTCCGGTCTGGCCCCAGTTCCGCCACCGAGGGGCATGCTGCTGCCGAAAAGACTGTTGCCACCACGGAAGTAGATCGAGGAAGGCGAATAAGCCTGCGTGCTGTGATAGCGTGACCACCGCCCGCAGCGATAGTAGCCCCAACGCGAGTCGTAGTGGTCGTAGGGGTAAGGAAACCAGGCGGCGCAAGGCTCGTGGTAGTAGCCGAGCTGCGGATCATAGGCATTGTGCGGCGGAAGCGTGCGCGAGACATCACTTCCTGGCCGATAAACAGGCAAACTGGCCCGTGCGGCAGGGCTGAGGGACTCCGGCGGCAGCACCGGCGTGCTGTGCAGATTCACCCGCTCCGGTTCGCGATGGCAACCGGTGACACTGAGGCTGACACCCGCGAGTGTCAGCATGACAACCTTGCTCCGTTTCATCGTCTGCGCGGGTTGAATCAGCCGTTCATGGCGGCCGCGAGGATCAACGACACGCCGATGATCACACTGCCAGCGAGAATCGCGGCGGCGATGTTCTTCTTCTCAAAGATCTCCGCATGGAGGTCTCCAGGGGTCAGTTTGTCGAAAAGCTTGTAACCGATGATCGCCATGAGAATGCCTGCCAGCCCGAAGACGGCGAACAAGACAAGGCCATGGGAGATCGAGTATTCGGCGAGGAGAGGTTGTGAGAGGAGTGACATGCGGGATTGAGATGATTGAGCCACGAGGGCGATGGAGCGTAGGAGACTGGAGAGGGCGGAGAAAAGCCAAATTACAGCTCCGCGCAGATTTTCTCCGCGTCACGTGGCCGGATACTTCACCCGCACGAGATACAAACCACAGGCAGGGGCAGTCTGATTGCTCTGCCGGCCCGTGGGATCATTCAGCAAGCTCGCGAACCACTCCTTCGGCTCACGTTTGCGCGCCACGTGGATCAGGCTGCCGACGATGAGGCGCACCATTTTGTAGAGAAAGCCGTCGCCCTCGAATTCGAACTCCAAAACGTCGCCTTCCTCGCGCACTTCCGCGCGGTGGATGGTGCGCGTGGTTTTGTCCGGCAGCATGCGGCGTTCGGTTTCGGGCATGTCGCCGCGATTGGCGCTCAGCCGGATGAAATTGTGCGTGCCGACAAGTCTTTCGCAGCACCAGCGGAGCGCGTCCATGTCGAGCGGGCCGTACACGTGCCATGCGCGGTCCGCCTCGAAAGGCGAGAGCATGCGCGGCCGCCAGATGCGGTAGCGATACACTTTCCCAGCGGCATCAAAGCGTGCGTGGAACTGCGTAGAAGCGTCCTCGACCTGCAGGACACGAATCGTGAGCGGCAGGCAGGCATTCAGCGCGTTCACCCACGCATCACCGTTCATGCGCACGGTGTCAGGCACATCACCGTGTGCGACCTGCGCCAGCGCATGCACGCCGGCATCGGTGCGGCCGCTGCCCTGCACCTGGGTCACGATGCCGGTGGCCTTTTTGATGGTGGCATTGATTTCATCCTGCACACCGCCGCCGCCGTCCTGGCTCTGCCAGCCTTTCCACGGCGTGCCACAATAAGCGATGGTGAGCCGCAGCCGCTTCCAGCCCGGCGCGGGACCGTGGCGCAGGCCGGCCTTACTTTCGACGTCGCTTCGGCTCATCGCTCCAATCGAGTTCGTAGGATTCGTCCGGCAGCAGAAAGCCCGCCGGACCGCGCTGCTGGTTCAAATACTCCTGCAGGATCACCACGGCGGCGAGCTGGTCCACGATGGCGTTGCGTTCCCGCTTGTTCGTGACGCCGGAACGCGACAGCGAGGCCTCGGCTTCGACGGAAGAGAGCCGTTCATCGACGAAATCGATGGGAATCGAGTGCTGCAGCTCCTTGCCGAGGCTGGTGGCGAATTTTTCGACACGTTCGGCCGCGCCACCTTTCTCGCCGCTCATGTGGTAAGGCATGCCGATGACGATCCGCCCGATGTGCTTCTCACGCACGATGCGGGCGATGGTGCGCTCGGGCTCATGATGCGCGTCGATCGTCTTGAGCGGATTGGCGACGATCTCCATCTCGTCGCTCAGTGCGAGTCCGATGCGCACCGTGCCGTGATCAATGGCGAGAATGCGCGGCATGATTGAAAAAGGTGAGGAAACGGATCAACGCAGCTCCTGCGGGAGGCCATCGACGAGCTTCTTGATCGTCTCTGCGCGGGCGCGGTCGGTCACGAGCAGTCCATCCTTGGCGGCGACGACAATAAGATCCTGCACGCCGATGAGCGCCACGTGCTGGCCGGTCTGGGTGAAGACGATGTTGTTCGAGGCATCCTGCTGCGAAAAGGCGCAGTTGAACTGGTTGCCGTCGCCATCGGTGTTGAGATAACGGCCGACGCTGGTCCAGTTGCCCACATCGTCCCAATCGAAGGTGGATTCGATGTTCAGCACCCGGGAGGCTTTTTCCATGAGCGCGTAGTCGATGGAAAGCTTCGGCAGCTTGCCGAATTGCTTCGCCACGGTGGCGTTGAAGTCCTTGGAACCCCGCAGTTCGGAGACGAAGTCGGCGAGCACCGGACAGTGGCGGCTGAGTTCGCTGAAAATGGCCGGGATCGTCCAGATGAACATGCCGGCGTTCCAGAGGAAGTTGCCCTGCGCGATGAAATGCTCGGCGAGGTCGGGGTTCGGCTTTTCGCGGAAGCGGACGACTTCCCAGGCCGACAAATCGTTCAGGCCGCCGATGCTGGCCTTCCGGCCGCGCTCCACATAGCCGTAGCTGGGGCATGGCCAGGTTGGTTTGATGCCCACGGTGACGAGGTTGCCGCTGTTTTCGGCGGCGATGGCGGCATTCGTCAGCACGCGCTGGAATTCGGCTTTGTTTTGGATCAAATGGTCGGCCGGCAGCACGATCATCGTGGCCATCGGATCACGGGCGACGACCCAGCCGACAGCGAGAGCAATGGCAGGAGCAGTATCGCGTTTCTCAGGCTCGGCCACGATGTTTTCGGGCGGCAGGTCCTTGATGATGGCGCGGACGCTGGCCTCCTGCTGCTTGTTGGTGAGAATCAGGATGTTCTTCTTGGGCACAAGGCCCTCCAATCGATCAATGGTGAGCTCCAGGAGTGTCTTGTCGCCAAAGAGCTTCAAGAGCTGCTTTGGCTGTGCGTCACGGCTGATCGGCCAGAAGCGCTGACCACTGCCTCCGGCAAGAATGAGCGCGTAGCGGGTGGGAGATGCGGCGGATTTGGGCATAACTTGGCTTTCTTAGCTGGAAAGCGGGAAACGGGCAAATTCCTCTTTGGTGAATTGAGCTGTGCGACTATGGTGATTCATGCAAGACAAGTCCTCCGCCCCCAGCTACGAGTCCTACGCCTCCCTGATCGCACCAGCCGCCGCTGGTTGCGCCCTCGGGATCCTGTTTGGGCGTGGCATGCGCCGCGGCTCGTCGAATGTGATCGCCCTCACGCTTCTGGCCGCCAGCACGGCCATCGCGGCCCCGGTCATCGCCGAATTTGTGCAACGCACCGCCAACCGCCCCGGCAGCGAACGCGGCAGCCGCCGTCGTCTGGAAGGCATCCGCAGCCACGGCATGCCGGATGCTGAATCGAGCGAGTTCTATTCACTGGATGCCCCGGACTCGTTTCCGGGTGTGACGCGCTGAATGGTTTTGGAGGCTGTACCGACGGTCTGGTTCGGACGGAGTCGCGTTCTGTGCAATGGCGTGCCGTTCGTAGCCGGGCGATGAGGGTGGCCCCTGCTTCGCTCTTCGAGCTACGGAGGGCATTCTTCGCCTCCTATCGTCGGCGAAGAATGGCGGAGAGGGAGGGATTCGAACCCTCGGTTGCCTTTCGACAACGTCTGATTTCGAGTCAGGTGCCTTCAACCACTCAGCCACCTCTCCTTGTCATTCAGCGGGCCGGAGAGTACCGCGTCCGGCGACGAATGCAAGGCGGGCTTACAATGAGGTCATGCATTTCCAGTTGAGTTCAGGGCCGTCTCGCGGTTTTTGGCCCCGCTATGAAAACCATCTGCCAGCTCCTCTCGGTCTTGATCGGTCTGTTTGCCGCCCTTTGCATGGTGATCGGCATCATCCCGCTGCTGGGAGCGATTCAGTGGCCGGTCCTCGTGTTCTGCGTGGTCGGCATCATCTTTGGCGTGTTCCCTGAACGGAAGATCGGTCTCACGATCAACATCGCCGTCGGCATCGTGGCCTTGGTGCGCCTCATGATGGGCGGCGGCGTGATGTGACGACCGGCAGTTTCACCTTCCCGTGTTTCACGCTGAGATGCGGACTGTGGCGGGACAAAAACCGCCACGGATAATCCACCGCCTGGCTGATGCCGACGCGTATGTCCGTCACGACATCGTGAGTTGAAGCGTCTTTCACCGTGCGCAGACCACAGTCCGCCGGGCGGCCTCGCCCAGACAGGATCGTCCCATGGTCAGCGCCGGTGATGCCGAGCGCCATAGCCAGTTTTCCCGGTCCTGAGCACAGTTCGTGAAGTTTTTCACGCTGACGTCGCTGCTGCATGGCCTCGATGCCGCGTTTCGGCTCCAAAGCACGGATGAGGATCAGTCCGTCGCGTGCTCCACCTTTGACGAGCAGGTTGAAGAGCCAGTACATGCCGTAATTGAAATACACGTAGGCCGTTCCGGGCGGCTTGGAGCGCACAAACTCCCGTGCGGTCGGTCGTGAGGCGGTGTGGCAGGCAGGATCGTCCTCGACCGCGTAGGCCTCGGTTTCGATGATGATGCCCGAGCAGCCTTTCCAGACGAGTTCGACGCCGACGAGATCATGCGCCACGTCGAGAACGTCACGCTCGAAGAAATCGCGTTTCAACCAGCTCATGGCTCACAATCCGGTCGGGTGATCGACAAACTCCCACGGAATGCCGAACTTGGCCTCGATGTGGGCAGAGAGCGCCTTCACGCCGAAGGTCTCCGTGGCGTAGTGGCCGCCGTAGATGAGGTTGATGCCGAGCTCCTCCGCCAGCGTGTAACTCCAGTGCGGCCCTTCACCGGTGATGAAAGTGTCGATGCCGTTTTTTGCCACGGTGGCCACTTCACTGCCTGCACCACCGGTCATGATGCCAATTCTGCGGCAGATCGAGGGACCAGCGGCGCAAACATGCACGCGCGAACCGGTGGCGGCGTGGAGTCGCTTCACCAGCTCGTCACGATCGATTTCGGTCTCGATGCGGGCGCCATTGTCGGTGCCTTTGGTCTTCATGAACGTGCCGCAGGGCTCCAAACTGAGCGCACGGGCCACACCGGCGTCGTTTCCGAGCGTGGGATGAAAATCGAGCGGCAGATGGCAACTGTAAACGGCCAGCCCGGCCTCGATGGCGAGCTTCATCTTCTGAAATACCGGGCCGGTCCAAGGCTGCGCGGTGTTCCAGAACATGCCGTGATGCACGATGAGCAAATCCGCACGTGCTGCGACTGCCTTGTGCATCACCGGCAGCGTCGCATCCACGGCGGCGACGATGCGCGTCACCTTCCCGGCCGCGTTTTCGAGCTGCAGGCCGTTGTAGGCGTTCGGGTAATCGGGGATCTCCGCGATGCGCAGTTCGGTGTCGAGGTAGCGTACGAGGTCGGCGAGATTCATGCTGGACGTTGATGGAGTCGGTTTGATAGCATCCGCACCATGTGCTGCTTCACAGGAAAAGTCGAGGAGGTCAAAAACACGCGCATCTTTGCGCGGCTGGGTGAGCATGGGAATCAGGTCATCATTTACCAGATGTCCCTGAAAGCCGATGCTGATCTCGCGATGGTCCTGCCCATCCCGGTCAAAGAAGGAACCGCCGAAGATGCGGTGAAGTTTTTCGACTTCTCCAAGTATGAGAACGTGTTCTCGGATCTGTGGGAAATGTTTCCGCCGCCGGTCTCGCGAGGCGGCCCGGCCGATCCCTTCGGCGCTGCACCTGCGGACGCCCCCTATTCGCTCAAAGTCGTCTCCGTCGGGGCCTACGATGCCAGCTTTGTGCCGACCATCGCCGACTTCAGCCGGCTTGATGCCCGGTTCCGGCTGCCGGAGGGCGTGTGGGCGAAGTTGCCGGGTTATGCGGATTTCGGCTTCGCAGTTTTCAAATTGAAACCCGGCAACGCCCAGGTGCATCCCATGGCGTTTTCGTTCCCAAGCGCCTTGAGCGGCACCGTCTTCTTTCCCACGCTGCACATCCACGACGGTGAGGTGCATGCGAAGGAGCACTTTGACCACACACTTTATCTGCAAGCCCCGGCGGCCAACCTGTCCCGCGGCGGTTGGCATGAATCACCGGGACTGGCGGTGACAAAGGTCAAATGCGGGCTCACGCACGGCATGATCCGGCCTGATTTGCATGTCTATCAGCAGGTCATGCGCGGGAAATTCGACAACGGCGATGTCGTGGCGAAGGTGCGCGCCGCCTGAACCTGTCACGCATGCCTGAAGTCACCCGTTTCGCTCCCAGCCCCACCGGATGGCTGCATCTGGGGCATGCGTATGCGGCGCTGTTTGCCCACGAAAAAGCCGGGGGTGGCCGGTTTTTGATCCGCCTGGAGGACATCGACGGCACTCGGGCGCGGCCGGAGTATGAGCAGGCGATCTTCGAGGATCTGGCCTGGCTGGGTTTGACCTGGGAAACTCCCGTGCGCCGTCAAAGCGATCACTTCGACGACTATCGCGCAGCTTTGGCAACGCTGGAGGCCCAGGGCGTGTTGTATCCGTGCTTCTGCACGCGACGGGAAATCCAGGAGGAGATCGCAAGGGCTGGAAACGCGCCGCAGGGACCGGACGGGCCGTTGTATCCGGGCACATGTCGAAATCGGAGTGCTGACGAACGCTCGGAACACATCGCAGCAGGCGAGGCGTATGCGTTGCGGCTGGATGTGGCCAAGGCGACGTCTTTGATCAGCGACGAGCTCGTCTGGCAGGATCGCGGTCGCGGCCGTTTCAAGGCGCAGCCTGGTGTGTTTGGCGATGTGGTGCTCGCACGCAAAGACACGCCGGCCAGCTATCATCTCGCCGTCGTGGTCGACGACGCATTGCAGGGCATCACGCTGGTGACACGGGGCGAAGATCTGCTCGAAGCCACGCACCTGCACCGTCTGTTGCAGGCGCTATTGGGGCTCCCGGTGCCGGAATGGCATCACCATCGCCTCATCACCGACGAAAGCGGCAAACGTCTCGCCAAACGCGATGATGCCCGCTCCTTGCGCAGCCTGCGTGCGGCAGGCTGGCCGCCAGCACAGGTGAAACAGGCGCTGCTTTGATCAAAACACGAACGGTGGGGGCACGATTTGCACGCCACCTCCGCCGAGCGGGTTCCCCTTCGTCTCCTCGATCTCGGACACGACGCCATCTTTGAAACTGACGCCCAGGGTGCCGACCTCGACCTTCACATAAACCACCGTCTGCACCAGATTGCCGAAGGCATCGCGGCCCGTGGTGGTCTGCGGCACGCGATCATAGATGCTGAACTCGAGCTTTTCCTCCTTGCCCTGCGCATTGACCTTCGCGCTGGTGCGGGAGGGCTTGCCAAGCGACGCCTGCACCTCCTGACTCGTCATTCCGAGAGCCACCTGATGGTTCTGGATGAGTTCCTCGACCTTCGCCGTGCGCTCATGGAGCTTTTTGAGGTTGGTGGCCAGATTCGGATCAGGCGAAATGACATCGGTCTGGCGGACCCAGCCTGCGACATCCCCGTGGCGGGCACGGCCACGAACACGGTAGGCCGTGTCCGACATGGCGATCAGCATGACCAAGGTTCCAGGTGCGAAGGAACCCAGGGCTCCCTGGAGCTTGCTGCTGGGATAAACCGGTGCCTCCAACTGCACTTTGACCACGACAGGCTTCGGCGTCATGCCTTCCACGGAAAAGGTGCCCGGATCCAGAGTCTGGAGGGAGGATTTGTTCCGGGGAGAGGGAGTGACCACCTGCGCCTGGGCCGCTTGAGTCACAAACAAGGTGAGGAGGATCAAACGGATCGCTTTCATGGGGTGCGCTTGGGGTTCGGAGTTGAGAATACCCGACTCCGACGCCCCACGGCAACCTTTTGTTCGACGGCTCAAGGCTTTCGCGTATCCCTGCCCGCTTCATTCGACATTCGTCATTCTGATTCAGTCATTCCCAGCCATGCCCAACGGACCTCTTTCCACCAAGCTCTTCGATCTCGCCAAGCAGTACATCCCCGGCGGCGTGAATTCGCCCGTGCGCGCCTTCCGCAATGTCGGAGGCGATCCGTTTTTCGTGAAGCGGGCCAAAGGCTGCCGCATCTACGACGTGGATGATCGCTGCATGATCGACTACGTGGGCACCTGGGGCCCGGCGATCCTCGGCCATGCGCCGATTCCGGTCATCGAGGCGATTCATCGTGCGGCAAAAGAAGGCGTCAGCTTTGGCATCCCCAACATCTACGAGGTCGAAATGGCCAAAACGATCTGCGAATGGGTGCCGAGCATCCAAAAAGTGCGAATGGTCAGCAGCGGCACGGAGGCCACGATGAGTGCCATCCGCCTCGCACGCGGATTCACGAAGCGTGATCGCCTGGTGAAGTTCGACGGGTGCTACCACGGCCACAGCGACAGTCTTTTGGTCGCTGCGGGCAGCGGGGCGCTCACGCATGGCAATCCAGACAGCGCGGGTGTACCGAAGGATTTCGCGGCTTTGACCAGCGTGCTGCCTTTCAACGACGAAGCGGCCCTGGAGGAGCTTTTTGAGCAAAAAGGCCCCGAAATCGCCTGCGTGATTGTGGAGCCGTATCCGGCCAATGCGGGCCTCATTTTGCCCAAACCGGGCTTTTTGGCCAAACTGCGCGAAATCACCGCCAAACACGGCGCGCTGCTCATTTTCGACGAAGTCATGACCGGCTTCCGCCTCGCCAAAGGCGGCGTGCAGGAGCTGGAGGGCATCACGCCGGACCTGACCTGCCTCGGCAAGGTCATCGGCGGCGGTTTGCCCGTCGGTGCGTTCGGCGGACGTGCGGATGTCATGGATTACCTCGCGCCGATCGGCCCGGTGTATCAGGCGGGCACCTTGAGCGGCAATCCGGTGGCGCTCGCCGCCGGTCTCGCGCAGCTCCGCGAGATCGAAAGACTCGGCGGCTACTCGTTGCTCGAAAATCTCGGCCAAACCATGGAAGACGCCGTGCTCGACGTGCTCAAGAAGAAGGGCCTCGGCTACAAGTGGTATCGCAAGGGCAGCATGTTCTGCCTCTTCTTCACCGAGAAAGACGTTCACAGCCTGCAGGACGCCAAAACCAGCGATCTGGCCGCCTTCCGCAAATTCTTCCACCACTGCCTCGACAACGGCGTGTACTTCGCGCCAAGCCAGTTCGAAACCGGCTTCATCAGCATGGCCCACAGCAAAGTGGACCTCGACCAGACCGCCGAAGTCGCCGCCGCGGCGCTGGCAGCGCTTTGAGGAGCGTTAATCCAGACGCACGGATCTTACGCCCGGCCCGACCTCATCCACCTCGAACTTCACGGGCAAAAACTGCTCGATGAGAGCGATGTTCGTGCGCGTGTGATCCGTGATGGCCAGCGTGTGAAACACACCGCCGCCCGCGAGGGCCATGGGCAGCAGCAACTGATCCGCCAGATGGGTGCCCACTGGCGCTGGCGAGGCCAGGTAACCACGCAAACTCTTCGCCGCGCTAATCGCCACGGATTCGGCCGATCTTCCAAGCTGCGCGATGCCTGCGGTGATCTCGCAGATGTTCGCGAAACGGGCGCCGAGCATGATCGCGTTGCCTGGGCCGATGCTGTCGTTCGCGTAACGAAGGTCGATGTGGTTTTCAGGCCACTCGAGCAGCTTCGATGCGGTGATGATCTCGCGTTTCGCGATCTCGCCCGGCAAATGCGCGTGCAGGACGCGGCCAAAAGTCTCCACAAACTCGCCGCGATCGGTGAGCTTGAGCTTCTTCCACTTTTTGATCGGCGTGATTTGAGCCGTGAGCACGCCGCCGCCGGCCTGCATGAAGCCGGGACGCTCCAGCGTGACCGTGGCATCGACTCCCATGCTCCAGAGCACGGGCAGGAAGCATTGCTCGATGAATTCAAAGGGCGGAGCCATCGGGTTGTGCGTGCCGCCTTCGATGCGCAGCGTGCTGGAGGCTTCGGCATGAAGCAACGCGGGCAAAAGGGTCTGCAACACGAGCGTGGTGCTGCCACCGGAGCCGATGGCAAAGCGGTAGTCGCCCGCCGCGATCTTGCCGGGCGTGAAAACGAGCTCCGTGGAGCCCATTTCGGCTCCTTCGACCTCCGCGCCGCAGACTTCCGCCGCCGCTTTCACGCAGGTGAGGTGCTGACGCATCAGCCCGGGCTTCGGTCGCTTCCCACGGATGTTCGTCATGCGAAACGCCCGCCCGGTGACCAGCGCCAGCGACAACGAAGACCGCAGCAACTGCCCGCCGCCGGATTCGCCGGAGATGGAGAGGATTGAGGTGTTTTTCGTGAGGGATTCAGGCATTGCGGGTTTTCGGGTGGGAGTTTAGAATGCAAATGTTATGAGCGCGATCACCTTTGAGCTTCCCATCACCGGCATACCCGACATCCCTCTGCGGGACGGCACGCCGTTTCGTGGCTTTTTCAAAGCTGGGAAGATGCATGTGACGGTGGAGGCTGAGTTAGAAAAGCAGCCTTCCACGGTGTCCAAGAGCGGAAATGCTGCCCGTCGATACATTGATTCGGTGCGCGGGGCCTTGACGATGCCGACCCAGGAGGAGTTTGATGCGGACCCGCGCTTCGAATATCTCTTCAAGAAGCATGTGCTCTGCATTCCCTCGGATGAAATTTTCAAAGAAGCTCCATGAGACTCTTCTTTACCCGAAGCAATCCATATGAGCGCCAGCATTTCCTGGAGTTCGATGCTTATCTGACCCAGCCGTTCCGCCCGCCCACTGTCTTCCTCGACCGGAAGCTGCTGTGCCAACGCCATGCCCAAGCTTGGCTTCTCGGAGAGTTTTTCCGCCAGCTTTGGACACCTGGCGCGAAAGCCGGTGCGATGACAGCCTATGGTAAAATGGGAGGATTTTGCGGTGTAGAAATGGCGGGGGTATGGCAAAAGGCCGTGTCGATCAAGCCACCGCTCCAAGCACCGATTCTGCATCAGATGAGGCAAGAACAACCTTGGGCAAGCGCTGGCATCCAAGATTCAATCGAAAATCTCTTCGACCGCTTTCTCCAATGGGCTTCGACTAATGATGAATGTAGAAGGAGCATCGGCCAACTTTTAGACAAGACAAACGGTCAATCGGATGAAGCCGAGTGGCCCAACTTTGTGGGATTTTGCAGGAAGAAATTCCAGGATGGCGTGGAAGAGTGGAAGCAGGACTACAAATCGCTGCTGGAGACATGGAACAGCATAGATAGAACGAATGCCAATGAGCGCTCAAAAGCCAACGCCATATGGCAACAACTCAATTTTTACTGGAGCAAAACGGTCATCGAGACACTGGGGGACAGCGGCATTTTGCCACGCTACGGCTTCCCCATCGGTCTCACCAAGCTTCAAGTTTTGGGTGAAACAAACACGTATTTCAGGGGAGCTGAGGAATCCTCCGCTCGGCTTCAGCGGGACTCCATTCTTGCCCTGCGAGAATACGTTCCAGAATCAAAAATTGTGGTCGGTGGCAAGGTGCTGACTTCTCAGGGCATTCTGAAAAGCTGGCTAAACGACAATACACTGGGTTTGCATGGAAGGTTTGTTCGCGCAGGAAACTATTTCGACTACAGCACCACCGACCAGCCACCCCAAATGCCGTCTGGAATGAAGGGTGAAATTGGTTGTATGATCTTCCCAAAACACGGGTTTGTCACTGCTCGCTGGCAGGAGCCAACGGAGAATGATGAACCGGAGCGTGTCGGAGTAGTCACTGTCCACACCCGTGCATTCGAGACACCTCAGAATATCGAGAATCTGGGAAGTCTCTTTGGGAGTCTTTCAGGAGTCATGGCTGAATATAAAGATCGTGGTGAAATCTTGGTCCTGAACGGTGGGGCAAACGGCACTGGTTATGCTGTCTGCCAAAGGTGCGGGTTCTCTGCCAGCGAACGTCCCAGAGGGCATCCAGATTATAACAGGCATCCAACCGAATACTCAACTCACCGTTCAGTATTCGCCAAGAAGGAGACAAAGGGTCAGCAAAAACGTCCGTGCGGTGGAGATGCCTGGAGAGAACGCTATTTTGCGGCCCGTCAGATCACCAATTTGCTGAGTATCACCCTTCCCAGCCATCTTTCCGGTTCCAACGAGGTCGTCTTGCGCACCATCGGCCAAGCACTGCGCCTCTCCGGCTGTCAAATGCTCGGACTCGACCCACGGGAGATTCGATACTTGGATCCCGTGCCAGATCATGCCACGGGGCTTTATCGTTCCATCGTGCTCTATGACGCACTGGCTGGAGGTTCTGGCCATCTGCTCGAACTGTCTCGTGAAGACAAAGCCTCGACATGGCTGAAAGAAGCCCACCATCTGCTGGCACCCGATGTCGAGGACATGAAGCTGAGGCATCATATCGCCATGAAACGCCTTCTGACAGCGGACTGTCTGGAGGCGCTTGATCCATGCGGGGCTGCTGATGCCTTTAAGGCGCTCTTGATGAAATGAGTTCCTGATGCCAGCCCACGCACGCTTTATCGTCCTCACACCGAGACCAAGCATCTCCAAATCTCGTCCGATGAAGCACGAAACGACGCTCCAGCATGAAGTCCGCGATTTCCTGTCTCGTGGCCGGTTTGCCGAGGAAAATCGGCTGACTCAGCACGACACGGAAAATAGGTTACAGGGCTTCGGTGATCTCAGAAAAGTTCCGCTCAAAAGCCTTCATGCCTTCGGCGCGGTCGATGCCAGCAGCCTTTCGCTTCTCAGCCAGCGCCCGTGCTCTTTTCACCAAAGCCAGTGCCTCCGGGCTGTGGCGCTGCTGACGGCGTTCGTTCATCGCCACCTCCATCTTGATGAAGCGAAGTAAGCGATCCTGCAGCCCCGGCACCGCACGGGCCTTCTCCGACAGATCAGCGGGCAGATCGATGAAAGGGTTGGCGGTTGCGTTCATGGTTTCAAAATAAGGAACTACGGCCAGAGCGTCAATCGACCGCAGCGTCCGAAATTCGTTGGAAGCCCGACCTTTTCAAACAGCTTCACCTGCTCGTCCCATGCCTCGCGAGTCACCGTCGGTTGCTCGCGAACCATCCGTGCCAGACGCTCGCGGTCGGCGTGGCAAATCTCCTCAATGCTGGCAAGTCCGGCTGACATGTTGGAATGCTATTGGGTGTCGGCTAGGTTCGCAAGTTCAGGGCTGCGTCGGATACGCCGCCAGAAATTCCTCGGGTGTCATCACGGAGATGGCGCTGGCTTTGAAGTCCTTGGTGTTGCGGGTGATGAGCACGTCGGCACCACAGGCCTCTGCGGCGACGAGTTGGAGTGCGTCTTCGAAGTCAGTCATGCCATAAGCGATGGCTCTGTTGGCGTCAGACTTTGTGGTTTCGGCGACTTTGGCCCATTCGAGCAATTCGGTGACCGTTCTGATCGCGTAAGTTGTCGATTTGGTCCGGTTGCGAACCACATAGTGGATGTTCGAGAGCGAGTGCCAGGCGATCCAGCCTTCATGGATGCCATCGCCACACAGGCAGATGCATTCATCACTTGCCTTTGTTCCCGGCTCTTTGAGTGGGGAGTTCAGCAGCACGCTGGTGTCAAAGAAGGGCGCTTCGCTATGCTGGGTGGGTAAAAGCTGAAGGGATTTGCAGGTCGAGACGGCCGGCCA
>NZ_JACSRD010000055.1 GCF_014879935.1 Prosthecobacter sp. | reverse complement strand
CGTTCCTCCATGCGGGCGAGCTTGTGATGTTCATCCTTCCGCCAGTCTCGATAGCCCAGCCAGGAGCCGGGGACGAGCAGGCGATCCTGGCGGTAGATGTAAAAGCCCTGGCGCGCGGTCCAGTCCCGAGGATCGCCGGCGAGGCGGCGTTCCTCTTCATCCAGCAGCTTCGACTCATGCGGCATGACGAAGGGCTCCACGATGACGGTTCCACCCGTGCTGGGAAGGTGATTCACCGGCAGCTCCTGAGTGGCAGCGCTGATGAAGAAGGGATCAAAAGGGAGAACGGCGTGGTCATTGATGAAGATCCGCAGCCGGGCTGGAGACTCCAGCAGGCGATGGAACACGAGGGCGAGATGGCGCTCCACCTCTTCACATCGGGCGATGAAGGCATCCCGATTCTCCTCCACACCGCGCAGAACGCGGTCCATCTGCTGCCAGAGAACGCAGGTGCCGCTGGTAAGGGCATTGAGCCGCTGAAAATGCGGCGTGGCACCGGGCCGAGCCTCCAACAACACCTGCCATTGATCCACCTTCGCCAGATGATCCAAATCCCAACGGCGCAGCACGCTCTTCTGCCCGGCTTCCTTCGTGCAGACAGTGACGCAACGGCACTGCGAGAAGGAGGCGGTTTTAAAACCGAGACCGAACCTGCCGAGATCGTCCGCAGCTCGCTTTTCGCCCGGATGCTGACTGCCAAGGCGCATGGCGTCCCGCAGCCGAGTCTCTGACATGCCGCGACCGTCATCGGTGATGGCGATGCAGGAGTCCTTTCCCGCCCAAACCAAGTCCACCCATACCTTTTTGGCACCTGCGGAGATGCTGTTGTCCACGAGATCTGCGATGGCGGTGCCGAGGTCATAGCCGAAGGCCCGCAAAGACTCCGCGAGCACGGAGGCGCGGGGTGGGATGTCTTCGGCGGGAGGAGGCATTCTAGGCAGAATGCCGAGACGGACGGGAAGCGGCCACGGACGATGAGTGACATTGCAAGTATGGCGGGCAAGACCCGTGTGAGTCCACGATCCGCGCCGTCACTGCCAGGAAGCTGCGCATTGCGAAACCCGGGCGAACCCGTTACCATCCTCCCATGATCGCAACACTCGCCGAGCAACGTCACATCGTGCTGCCGCCAGAGGTGGAGGAGAAGACCCCGCTGCCCGTCGGCCAGCAGTATCATGTGCTGGTTTCCACGACGGGAGACATCATGCTGCGTCCGAAACGAAAGCGTCAGAAGTCGCTGCTGGAGCATCTGCGCGGGATGCAAGGACTGGAAATCCAACATCGTCGTGACCGCATTCCCAAGCCCGTTGTGTTGTGAGATTTCTGCCCGACACCAACGTGCTTTCCGAGATGATGAAGGCCGCCCCCGATCCACGGGTGGAGAGCTGGCTCGCCCAGCATGAGGATGATTGCGCATTGAGCGTGCTGGTGATCGCGGAAGTGGCCGATGGCATCGAGTCTCTGCCAGAAGGGAAAAGAAAAGCGGAACTGGCCCGCAAACTGGACTTTCTGAGGGAGGATTTCATGGAGCAGAGGCTCGACTTCGATGAGTCCTGCGCCTGGGAATGGGCGAGGTATTGCAACGAAGCCCGCAAGGCTGGTTTTGAGCCGCCGGTCCTGGACAGCCTGCTGGCCGCGAGCGCACGTGCATGGGGTTTGAAGATTATCACCCGCAACGCGGCCGACTTCCCGTTGATGGAAGTGATCAATCCGTTCGAGCCTTGAGCCATTGAAGCCCCAGGGCGAGGCCCGGCTCAGACCAGGAGCCATCACGCCATGGTTTTGGTAGGCTGACCGCCTTCCGCCGCCACCATGCCTGCGCGCTGGGCCTCTGAGCAATAGAGCTGGCCTTCATCAATGCTCCTGGCCTCAAATCGTCGCCAAGCCTCGCGTCCGAGGGGCTCAAGGCTCACCGGCCAGCCTGTGCGCCGATACCGGCGTGAGAGGTCAATCGCCGCAGCAGGCGCGGATTCCACGGTCTCTTCATCATCGCCATGATCGAAGGCATTGTCAGGATGCAGGCCGGGGAAGAGATAGAGCAATGCGTGCCAGCCACGAAGGAAGGTGCCTTTGTCCGTCTTCCGCAGCTGCGTGGCAGTCATGGCCGCGATGACGGCAAGGTTTTCGAAAGCCTCGGCCTGCGAACTCGGAACGGTGCTGGCCGTGGTGAAAGTGACGATGTTTGCGCAACTGCCTTCAATGACAGATGCGGCACTGTGCAGCAGATTGGCAACCGCATGACCGACAGCCTCGCCAACCAGCGGCGGGACGGCGTTGCCAATGACGCGGAACTGGTGCGTCCGGGTGACGGGGAACTGGAACCAGTCCGGAAAGGTCTGCACACGAGCGGCCTCACGCGGGGTGAGCGAGCGGGCCTGCGTGGGGTGGATGAACATGAGGCCGTCCTTGCTCAGGTGAGCGACGATGGTGCTGCACGGGCGATCACGATGCTGGCGGGTGTAACGGTCCTTGAACGTGGTCTTGTCGTATGGGAACTCGAACTGAACGCCGCGACGCATGGCCTCACGGCTGTTGTCTCCCTCTTTCAGCAGGGCGAAGTCGCGCAGATCCCGCTCACTGTGAGGACGGGATTCGTGGGCGGTGAGCTTCGCCGCGCGGCAGACCTGGAGCACGCGATGGATGAAGTGATGATTGTTTCCCTGCACATGCCGGGCTCGCCGTTCGAGATCGTAGTCCATCTCCTGCGCGCCAGAATTCGCAGCGATGGCAGGCAGATCCATGATGGCATCGCCGAGCGTGGCACCGAGGATGGCGCGCGGGGCCTTTTCAATTTCGGGTGGCAGGTAGCCGGGCACATCTTCACGAATGCCAAAGAAGAGCTGGCGGCGGCGCATCTGGGGCACTCCCAGCTTGCTGGCATCCTCGATACGCGGGACCACGCGGTAGCCGAGCGCCCGCGCCTCCGATTGCACGCGGGTGAAGTAGTCTCCATTGCCCGCACTGCGGATGCCGAGGACGTTCTCGATGACAAAGGCTCTTGGCTTGAAGTGAGCGACGAACTTGAGGAACTCGCGATACAAATGTCTGCGTGGATCATCGACGGTGCGCGGCCCATGATTCGCCCCGTCCACCTGTCGTGCCTGGGAGAAGCCCTGGCAGGGCGGGCCACCGACGATCACATCGACGCTTCGGGTGCCGATGAGTGTCTCCAAATCCTGAGGAGTGAACTGCGTGAGGTCTTTCTCCAAAGCATGGGGGACATGCGGGAAATTCGCCCGGAAGACTTTCACGGCTTCGGGATTGAAGTCGATGGCGGCAAGGCACTGAAACTCTGCATTCTCCATGCCGAGACTGAAGCCCCCGCAACCACAGAAGAGGTCGATGAAAGTGGGCTTGGGCGCAGGCTTCACAGGTCCACCCCCTCGCAAAGCTCAGCCGTGGTGATGTCGAGCGCCTTTGCAAGGCGGGCGATGTTCTTGATGCCTGGATTGCGGTTCCCACGCTCGATGTCGCTGACATAGGTCCGGTCGATGTCCGCCAGCTCCGCGAGGTACTCCTGGGAGTGCCCGGCGGCCTCCCGATGCCGCTTGAGGCTTTGGCCGAGTTTGACGAGGAGGGGATCGCGCTTGGGCATCTAATGAGAATGCCGAGACGCAGACGATCCTGCCACGGACGATGAGTGACATTCAACGCCGAGCCTCCAAGCGGTGCCTCCTTCCGCAGAGGCCCCCATTTCTAAAAACCGCGTCGCAAACAATGGAAGGGAAAACTCGTGACGACTGAAAAAGCGATGCGGAGATTTCTGGATGTCTCCCCTATCCACCGTCTTCGGCTTCCTTGTTTATGCGGCCTTCATGGCCGGCCTGTTCTGGCTTGCTTTTCTCCAACGGAAGAAGCGGCGGGAGGGCCGGTTTCCCGTGCCAGAGGACACACTGGCAATGCGCCGCGCCGGAGAACAACTGAGCGCGGACCTGGCACGGCTGGATGAGAAGTTTGAATGCCATTTCCTGATGCTGTTGGTGCTGCCTGTGCTCGGACTGGCGGCACCGCTTTTGCTGGCCACCTCCTGGAAAGCCGCGAACCCTGCAGGCGTGCTGGTGGCCGCCGCCGCGCTGCCATTGGCGGCGGTGATTTTCGGCGTGAAGAAGCTCCTGAAGACGACGGAACGGATCCGTGACAGCCGCCTGGCCCTCTACGGCGAGCGGTTGGTGGGGGATCAATTGATGAGCCTCACGGATCATGGCTACGCCGTGTTTCATGACGTTCCCTGCCTCGGCGGTGGCGGGCGTTTCAACCTGGATCATGTGGTCGTAGGCAACGGTGCCGTCTGCGTGGTGGAGACGAAAACGTATCGCAAACGCGCGGGGGTGAACGGAGAGGCCCACAAGGTGAGTTACGACGGTCAGAAATTGGTCTGGCCGGACGGAACAAGCACCGATGAACTGGAACAAGTGATGCGGGCTGCAGAATGGCTTCGCAACGATTTGAAGAAGCATCTGAATCTGGAGGTGCCAGTGCGTGCCGCGCTGACGATGCCGGGATGGTATGTCAAAGGTGGTCCGCCACAGGCTCCTGTGCTGGTGGAGAACCCGAAACGCCTGCCGCACTTCATCCGCGAGCGCTTTCAAGGCAGCCTCAAGAGAGATCAGGAGGATCTCGTGCGCCGTCATCTGCGCAGCCTGTGCGAGACGGTGTCGTATGAGGAGATGCCCGTGTGAGAGGAACCGCCCGCGCCGTCATGTCACCCTCCACCACCCTCAACACGCGCCAGCCCATCAACTACGTCTTTGTGGACTATGAGAATGTCCCGGACGTGGATCTTTCGTTTGTTGGAGACAAGACCGTTCATCTGACCCTGCTCATCGGATCCCGGCAAACGAAGACGTCGCTGGACCAGGTGGAGCACTTGATGAAACATGCGGCCACCACGGTGCTGGTGCGTCTGGAGTCATCCGGCAAGAACTCGCTCGACTTCAGCCTGGCTTACTATCTGGGACGGGCTGTCCAGTCAGACCCGACCGCCCACTTTCACATCATTTCCAAGGACACGGGCTTCCGTCCGCTGATCGAGCACCTCAAAGCCCGGCACATCAGCGTGAAGCGCCACGACGACGGCAGCACGTTGACGTTTGCCGCCTCCGAGAAGCCCGCCCCGGCAAATTCCGTGCCTGAAGACCTGACGGCCAAGGTGCTGGAAGGCCTGCGGCAGCAGGAGAAGAACCGGCCCAAGAACAGGACGCGGCTCTCAAACTATGTCAAAAGCCATCTCGGGACGTCCAGTGAGCCGTCAAAGATCGAATCCATCATCCAGCAACTGGAGAAGGACAGGCACTTGTCGTTCGGGGAGAAAGGCGTGGTCACTTATCACTTCAAATGTGATGACAAAAACCTGGAGAAGCACGAGCCAGATGTTGTCACTGTCGTCTGAAGCTTATCCCCCGAATTGAGAGCGCCAGGGCATGGCGACGAATCGTCGCCACTCCTGATGCGGACGTGAGCGTCCGCGCTCCTTTCCAACACTCCAAGCGGCCAGATCGAGGACGAGGTTGAAGCAGGAATGAAGCGGCGCTACACTCGGCCCATGAGCGTCTTCGAATCCACAGCCGTGTTGGAGGACCCCCGGCACCTGACTCTGGGCAGTCCGGTGCCAAATGGATTGTCCCGCGACTGCCGTGTGATCGTCATGTTTGACGTGGAGAACCCGCCTGAGTCGTGGCCGCAGGGCTTTGATGAGGACATTCGCATCGACGATGCCGCGTTTGAGCGGCCCGCCCAAGGCTCGGTCCCGTTCATCGCCGCGTTTGACGCATGAAAATCCTGCTCGACACGAACACCTGCATCGCCCTGATGAAGGGACACGAGAAGGCGATGCGGCGGCTGACGGGCCTGCGTCCCTCTGACTGCGCGGTGTCCACGCTGACCTGTTATGAACTGTTCACCGGCGTGCATAAGTGCCAGAACCCGGCGCGGGAGCGGCAGAAAGTGACTCGCCTGCTCGGCATGATTCGAGTGCTGGTGTTTGATGAAGCCGCGGCCGAAAAAGCCGCCGAGATCCGGGCACATCTGGAAAGCATCGGCAAGGTATGCGGCCCCTATGACATGCTGCTGGCAGGCCATGCGATTTCACGACAGTTGCGGATGGTGACGAACAACGTGAGTGAGTTTTCCCGTGTACCAGGGCTTGCGGTCGAGGATTGGCTGGCGTGAACGACGCATGCGGGTTGAATTGGCCGGAAGAGGGTTGCCCGACGAAGAATGGAACACGTGCAGGAATGGCGACGAGTCGTCGCCGCTCCTGATGCGGACGCGAGCAACGTCGATCCTTTGCAAGCGCCCAGATCGAGGACGAACCCCGGCAGCTGTGCCAGCCTCACTTCCGACCTCTGTCATTCCGCACTTTCCGCGTGTTCCGTAGGCCAACCCATCGAGGACGAGTTCGAGTAGGAGAACGAGGACGATTCATCCCTCACCTCTCACGCTGCGGCGAGATGGAAATACCCGTGGATGTGCGGGAAGCCGCGGAAGTACCAGACGAGGTCGGGGCCTTCGATCTGCCAGGTGTCCCACACCTGGTCGCCGCCGATGTCGTATTCGCCGCCGTAGCAGGAGATGAAGAGGCGCTCGACGATCTTTTGCGACTCGAGGGTCTTCATCGTGGCCTCGACATCGGCCGGACGGAAGCAGACGAGCATGCGGCGCATGGTTTCGAGCAGCTTTGCCTGCTGGTCTTTCGTGAGGTCGGCACCGGCGAGGCCGGGGAGGTCGTTCGCCCGGCGGGCGATGACTTCGGCGGGCTTTTCGGAGCGAGGTTCGCGGGCGACGAGGATTTTCTCGCGCTGTTTGCCATCGAGGGCGCTGACGAATTCGTTGAAGCGCAGGCCCTGATACCAGAAGGGATTGCCAGCGTGGTCCTTCTCCTCGCGGAAGGCCTTGGCGAAGTTCCCGTAGAAGATGGGGCGGCCGCCGAAGCCCGGGGCGTGATCGGGATGCACGAAGGTGCGGCGGGTGACGTGGTGGCCGGTGTAGATGAACTCGAAATCCTCGTCCTGCGGCGTGCCGAAGAAACCGACGGAGGGCGTGTTCTTGATCTGGCCCATGAGGTCCTTCTGCACCTGCCAGTTCATCTTCTCACGATGCTCGGGATGGTGGAGGGACTCGAAGATCTGCTTCACGAGGTCCTGCTGATCCTTGGTGTAGAAGGTGTGCAGGCGCTGCTCCGGGCAGATGTACCACCAGTTGCTGACGTAGCCGCGTTTGGCGTGGTCGCGCGGGAGGACGACCTTTGCCCGCTGCTCCTCGGTGAGGCTCTTGTAGAACTGCATGGCGAGCGAGTCTTTCCCCGCTGCGGCGGGAGCGGCCTGCAAGAACGGGAAGGCGGCGAAGGCGGCGCTGGAGCCGAGCGCACGGAGGATTTCGCGACGACCGACGTTGCGATGACCAGCGGAGGAAAGGAGCGAATTCATGGGTGGAGTGTGCCCAATACGCCGGGAAAAGGCCAGAATGATCTTTTGCTGTGCGGAGTCCGCAGTTCGCAGTTGGTCGGCGGCTCAGGTGATGACCACGGGGGAGGCGCCGCTCGTGGCGGCGGTTTGAGAGGCGGCCGCCGCAGCTGCGGTGATGAGGTGGGCGCTGGAACTGCCATGCACGGAGGCGAGGCTGGCGACGCCGTAGCCGAAACCGGCCATCTCATTCATCCAAAGCTGGGTGCCGCTGAGCGTGTCGAGCGCATACATATACCCGTCCACGCTGACGATGAGGCGGTCGCCATCGAGCAGGAGGCTGGTGTAGCTGGAGCCGGAGGGAGCCGTCCACTGCCACACAATCTCGCCGGTGAGGCGGTGGAGGGCGGCGACGCGTTTGTTGAAGCCAGTGAAGATGAGATCGGTGAGTTTCATGATGGATCTGAGGTTCGGGTTCGCTGTGATGCGAGGCAGGCGGAAGAAAAAGCGGTGTCTGTGAGCGCCAATGGGAGGTTCTGGCTGTGTTTGGAGGCGGATTCCCTGCTGGAATCACTGAAAGCGCAATCCGTAAGGCTTCCTTCACACCTGGTGCGAGCTTTGGTGTTTGATTCCTTCATCGGTGATGGCTAGCTTTCCGGCACCATGTCTCTCGACGCTCAACTTCAAGCCGCCACCGCCTCAGGAAAACTCCTCTCCGCCAGTCTCGACAACATTCGTGCGCTTCTCGCGGCCAGTGACAACCCGCTCTATCGCGCGAGCATTGAGGAACTCGCGAATGCAGACCTTTGGGAGGAGCTGAACGACCGCTTCTTCCAGGCGCTGAAGTTTGGCACCGGCGGCCTGCGTGGCCGCACAATCGGCCGCAACGTGACGAAGGCGGAACGTGGCAACGCTCCGGCCGACCATCGCCCGGATCATCCCTGCGTCGGCACGAACGCGATGAACTTCTACAACGTGAGCCGCGCCACCCGCGGTCTGGTGACCTACATCCAGAATTACCGGGCGAACGCCGGCCTGGGCGGCAAGCCGAGCATCGTCTTCGCCCACGACACGCGGCACTTCTCGTCCGAGTTCGCGAAGTTCTGCGCGCAGATCGCGATGGATCACGGCGCGGATGTTTACCTCTTCGATGGCTGCCGGGCCACGCCTGAGATGTCCTTTGCCGTGCGCCAGCTCCGGGCTGATGCCGGTGTGATGCTGACGGCCAGCCACAACCCGCCGCATGACAACGGCTACAAGGTGAACTTCAACGACGGTGCCGGCATCGTGGAACCGCACGCGACGGGCATCATCAAGGAGGTCAACGCGATCAAAGGCGAATCCTACACGGCCCTGCCGGAGGATCAGCGCGGCAAGCTGACGACGCTGGGAGATGACATGGATCAGCAGTATCTCGAGCGTGTCGAGACGATGATGCTGCAGCCCGAACTGCTGAAGAACGAGGCAGCGAAGAAGCTCATGATCGTTTACACCGCGCTGCATGGCACCGGCGGTGTGCTGGTGCCGGTGATTCTGAAGAAGCTGGGCTTCAACTTCCTCACCGTGCCGGAGCAGGATGTGCGCGATGGCCGTTTCCCCACCGTGAAGTCTCCAAACCCGGAAAACGCGCCTGCCTTGAAGATGGCAGTCGATCTCGCGAACAAAGAAGGCGCGGACATCGTGATCGGCACGGACCCAGACTGCGACCGCATGGGCGTGGGCGTGCGCAATGCGAAGGGCGAGATGGTTTTGCTCACCGGCAACCAGACCGGCTCGCTGATGGGCTGGTATCGCATCAAGACGATGTTCGATCTCGGCATCCTGAACGAGTCGAACAAGGATAACGCGGTCTTCCTCAAGACCTATGTCACCAGCCCGCTGCAGGACGCCATCGCGGCGAAATTTGGCATCCGCTGCGTGAACACGCTGACCGGTTTCAAATGGATCAGCGCCAAGCTCAACAAGTATGAGTCTGCCCTGCCGGAGGAGATCCGCGCGAAGTATCGCGACCTGAGCGCCGCCGAAAGCCGCGCCGCACGCCTCCAGCACAGCCGCTTCCTGGTCTTCGGTGGCGAGGAAAGTTACGGCTACATGGGCGACGACTTCAGCCGTGACAAGGATGGCAACGGCGCGGTGATCATGTTCGCCGAACTGGCCGCCTACGCCGCCAGCCGCGGCCTGACCGTGGCCGGTTTGCTTGATGAGGTGTATTGCGATGTCGGCTACTTCCTCGAAGTGAACCAGAGCAAGGTCTTCGAAGGCGCCAGCGGTGCCGCGCAGATCGCCAAACTGGCCGACAGCTACGGCTCGAATCCGCCGAAGGAGGTGGATGGCTCCGCCGTGGTCAACGTCCGCGACTTCCGCAAAGACGAGATCAAGGACGAGGAAGGCGACATCGTCTCGAAGGAAAAAATGCTCTTCGTCGATCTCGCGGACGGTCGCAGCTTTGCTGTGCGTCCTTCCGGCACGGAGCCGAAGATCAAATACTACATGTTCGGCCGCAATGTGCCCGCCGCAGGCCAGAAACTCAGCGCTGAAGAGCTCGAAGCCGCCAAGGCCAAGGTCACTCGCGCCCTTGGCAGCATGTGGACCTGGCTGGAGAAGGACATCGACGCACGTCTGGCCTCGTAAGGCCTCATCCAACGACTCATCACGCGTCTCTGTGACGCAACGCGAACGCGGCTGAACAAACTTCAGCCGCGTTCGTCTATTGGCGCTCCTTCCACTTCGCGAAGCTCCAGTGCGCTGGGAAATTGCGACTTGAAGAAGCCAGAAATTTAAGAACTATTAATCACTATGAACACTCAAACCACTCGCACGGGGTTCTGCACCGCCCCTTGGCTGAGTCTGTGCGCTGTCTTCGCTTTTGCCTCGGCTGTTTCTGCACAAACGCAGCGCTATTACCCTCCAGCCCAGGGTGGTTACCCGCAGCAGCCGCAGTACAACCAACCGGCGCCAAGCTATCAGCAGCCGCCAGCCGGCTACGGCTACCCGCAGCAGCCGCAGACGCGGTATGAGAACCCGATCGAGTTCTTTCCCAAGTTCAGCAAGCGCATGGGCGAAATGTTCCGCAAGCTGTTCTACGGAGACAGCAACGACCGTTCCGGCTGGGATTACCCGCCGCCAGGCAGCGGATATAGCCTGGACTCGCGCCAGCAGCCGTATCAGGCACCGAATCATCCACAACAGCCCCCTCCTGGCTACTACCAGCAGCCGGGATACCAGTATCCGCAGCAGCAGGGCGCGACACAGCCTCGCTACAACTACCCACCGCAACAGCAACTGCCGCCCGGCTCCCGCGCTCCTCAGCCGCCGGCACAAGGCCGGAGCACGACACCGCCGGCGCAGGACAAGCCCGCCACGCGCACCTATTCGCCGCCCAAAGTGAGTGATTCGTCGTCGTCCAGGAGCAAGACGCAGAGCAAGCCCTCCACCACGCCGCAGCCCAAGCCGCCGGCGCAGGAGACTCCGCCCCCGCCCCCCACCGCGCCCGCCAGCGC